>NZ_JBFBAB010000073.1:0-1047 GCF_040681975.1 Nocardia sp. NPDC051463 | reverse complement strand
TGTACTGACCTGAGAGGTTGGGAACGCGGCTGGCTGGTGGATGTCCGCCGAGTGCGGTGTGGCCGCGGTGATGATTGTAGGTGTGTAGCCAGGTAGTGAAAGCTGCGCATCGTTCGGTGTCGCTGCGATAGAGCCGTGCGTAGGCCCACTCGTCGGCCAGGGTGCGGTGGAAGCGTTCTACCTTGCCGTTGGTTTGTGGCCGGTAGGGGCGGGTGCGTTTGTGGACCACGGGCCCGAGGGCCTGGGCGAAGGTGCGGGATCGGTAGCAGGAACCGTTGTCGGTCAGCACTTTTCGGGTGACGATGCCGTTGGCGGCGAACCAGGCATTGGCGCGGGCCCAGAACGCGGCGGCGGTGTCTTTGCGTTCGTCGTCGAGGAGTTCGGTGTAGGCGAGTCGGGAGTGATCGTCGAGGGCGGTGTGTAGGTAGTGGTAGCCGTGCATCGGGTTGCCGTGGGCGTTGTTGACCCTGGTCGGCTTGTGTGCCTGGGAGTTTCGGTTGCCGACGGTGCGGCCCAGTTTGCGCCAGCCGCCACCGTCGGGGATCTTGCCGAGTTTCTTGATATCGATGTGGATCAGATCACCGGGCCGGGGATGTTCATAGCGTCGCACTGGCGCGCTGGTGGCGCGGTCGAGCCAGCGCAGCCGTGCCAACCGATAGCGGGTCAGGACCCGGTGCACCGTGGAGGGGTGCAAGCCGAGCAGATAGGCGATACGAGCGGGCCCCCATCGGCGCAGGACACGGACTTTGATGATGCGACGCTCGGTCCGGGTCGGTGTCCGGCGTGGACTGCGGTGTGGTCGTGAGGATCGGTCGGCCATTCCGGCCGCTCCGAGCAGCCGGTAGCGGCCTGCCCAGCGACCGGCGGTTGTCGCTGAGACCTGAAACCGTTCGGCGGCCCGCCGCAGCGGCCAACGGTCATCGACGACACAACGAGCAAGACGTAACCGACCCAACTCCGACAGCGGGGCATTACGGTGAGACACGAAGACCTCCGGAAGGTGACTGCGTTCCTAGACAGCTCGCATCTCACTCGGAGGTCTTCGCC
>NZ_JBFBAB010000072.1:0-1196 GCF_040681975.1 Nocardia sp. NPDC051463 | reverse complement strand
TCAGCTGGCGCGGCTGGTGGATTCCGGTGTGCCGGTGAAGGATGCCGCGTCGGCGTTGGGGATTGCGCGGCAGCGGTGCTATGCGATTCTGCGGGCGATGGGCCGCCCTGTGGGTAAGCCTCGGCGGGCGCGGCGAACAGCGGATTCGGGCGTGGTCGGGTCGGTATTCGGCTCGACCGGGTCGGTGGACCGGGCAGCCAAAGCGGCTGGGGTGTCGCATTCGGTTGCCCGGCGGATCCTGGTCGAGGCAGGGTTGGTTGGCGCGGACCGGACGCCGCGCGGTAAGGCGGAGGCCAAGACGCGGTTGCTCGTGCTGCTCGCGGCCGGCTGGTCGGTGGCGCGAGCGGCTCGCGAGGTCGGGGTGAACGAGCGCACTGCGCGGGACTGGCGCGATGGAGTCCGCAAAACCTCCAACGGCAACCGGGTGCATCCGGACGGGACGGTCGTGGACTACACGAGCGGGACCCGCTACACATCTGCGGTGACCAAGATCGACAACGCCGCGATCAGCGACCGCTACCTGTCGCTGGCCGACCGGCTGGCGATCGCGGACGGACTGCTCACCAGGCAGTCTTTCACGCAGATCGCCGCCCGCATCGGCAAGCACAAATCGACGGTGTCGCGGGAGGTCGCCGCGCATCGTGTCGACGGCCTCTACCTGCCCTATCAGGCCGATAAGACCGCCGCTGCGCGCCGGGCTCGGCCGAAACGAGCCAAACTGGTGGTCGACCACGCCCTGCGGGACGCGGTGGCTCAGGGTCTGGCGCAGCGGTATTCGCCCGAACAGATCAGCTATCGCCTGCGCAAGGACTTCCCCGACGACGAGAGCATGTGGGTGAGCCACGAAACGATCTATCAGGCCCTGTATTTCCAAGCCCGCGGTGGACTGAAACGCGAAGTGGCCCAAGCCCTTCGGACCGGGCGGACACGCCGCAAACCACATCGTGCGCCCGGGCAGCGCACCCACCGGTTCGTCGACGAGATGATCATGATCAGCGATCGGCCCGCCGAGGTCGACGACCGCGCTGTCCCGGGCCACTGGGAAGGTGATCTGATCACCGGCGAACACAACAAGTCTGCGATCGCGACCCTGGTCGAACGCAGCACCCGCTACACCATGCTGGTCCACCTGCCCGGCGGGCACGACGCCGAGTCGGTGCGCGACGGCCTGATCACGACGATCTCGACCCTGCCCA
>NZ_JBFBAB010000071.1:0-1252 GCF_040681975.1 Nocardia sp. NPDC051463 | reverse complement strand
GGGACTGCCCCCGGTTCGGTTGACTCCTGACCTGTGAGGATTTCCTTGCAGTGGAAGGATCATCGATATGCCCAAGGCCTATCCCGAGGAGTTCCGCCGCGATGTCGTGGCGGTCGCCCGCAAGGGCGAGACCCCGTTGACGCAGATCGCCAAAGACTTCGGGATCTCACAGAGCTGCGTGAAGAACTGGGTCAAACAAGCTGATATCGAAGACGGTCATCGCCCCGGCGCCACCCGCGACGAATCGGCCGAACTGCGCGAAGCGCGTAAACGGATCCGGCAGCTCGAACAAGAAGCCGAGGTCATGCGCCGCGCGGTCGCCTATTTCTCGCGTGACGTCAACCCAAAATGATCTACCCGCTGGTCCTCGACCTGGCCGCCGACAGGATCCCTGTCGCGGTGACCTGCCGGGTACTCGGCTTCTCCACCCAAGCGTTCTATAAATGGAAGAAACACCCTGTCTCACAGCGTGATTGGGATGACGCGCATCTGATCAACATCGCATATGACATCCATGCAGAGGACCCGGCGTTCGGCTACCGTTTCATCGCCGACGAGCTACCCGCCCGCGGCATCCGTGCGGGTGAGAACCGGGTCGCCAGATTATGTTCCCAGCAGCGGATCTGGAGTGTGTTCGCCAAGAAACGTGGATTGAACCGCAAGGCCGGTCCGCCGGTCCACGACGACCTCGTCAGGCGCAGGTTCACCGCTACCAGCCCGAACACCGTGTGGTTGACCGATCTCACCGAGCACGCCACCGGTGAAGGCAAGTTGTATCTGTGCGCGATCAAGGACGTGTACTCCAACCGGATCGTCGGGTACTCGATCGATTCACGGATGAAGGCGTCGCTGGCGGTGTCGGCGTTGAACCACGCCGTCGCATTCCGGTCACCGATCGCAACGGTCGTTCACTCGGACAGGGGCAGTCAATTTCGCTCACGGAAGTTCCTGAACGCATTGTCGGTCAACGGTTTACAAGGTTCGATGGGCCGGGTCGGGGCGTGTGGTGACAACGCCGCGATGGAGTCGTTCTTCGCGTTGCTGCAAAAGAACGTCCTGGACCGGCAACGCTGGACGACCCGAGCGGAACTGCGGTTGGCGATCGTGGTCTGGATCGAGAAAACCTACCACCGCACCCGCCGGCAACGCCGCCTCGGCAAACTCACCCCGATCGAGTACGAGACAATAAACCGGCCCGCGCTCGCGGCCTGAAAGACCACACCCGCGAGTCAACCGAACTCGGGGCAGTCCC
>NZ_JBFBAB010000070.1:0-1330 GCF_040681975.1 Nocardia sp. NPDC051463 | reverse complement strand
TGAACCGTCACGGGTAAGGGACCGGCTTCGGTTTCAGACCAGCGCCGGTCGGCGTGGTGATTGTTGAGAGTAGTACGCGGCTTCGTATTCGGCGGGGGTCAGGTAGTCCAGCCGGGAGTGTAGGCGGGCGTTGTTGTACCAGTCTGCCCATTCCATGAGAGCGAATTCGACCTCGGTGAGGGTCTTGAACGGGCCGTGCCGGTTGATGACCTCGGTCTTGAACAACCCGATGATCGATTCCGCCAGCGCGTTGTCATAGGCATCCCCAACCGAACCTATCGATGCCGAGAGTCCTTGCAGAGAGAGGGATTCAGTGAATTTCACCGACGTGTATTGCGACCCGGCATCGGAGTGATGGATCAGACCGGGCTCGATCGGGTGCCCGTAGTGACCACGCCGCCACACGGCCATGTTGAGCGCCTTGGACACCAGCGCGGTCGTTTTCGTGGCGGCGGTGGTCCAGCCGACAATGGCGCGGGAGTAGGCGTCGAACACGAACGCCACATAGGCCCATCCGGTCCAGGTCGAAACGTAGGTGAAATCGGCGACCCATACCAGATTCGGTGCGTCCGAGGTGAAGTCGCGGTTGAGCCTGTCACCGGCGCGCACCGCGTCCTTGCCCGGAATGGTGGTGCGCACCTTGCGGCCTCGCACGATCCCGTTCATGCCGAGCTCACGCATGATCCGGTCCACGGTGCAGAAGGCCACCACGTGGCCCTTCCGGCGCAGATAGCGGGTCATTTTCCGACGTCCGTACATTTCCTCGGGTTGCCCGGCCAGATCGCGTAAGGCGTTCTCCACGTGGGCGTCTGCGATGTCGCGGGCCGAGGGTGGCCGACGGCGGGCTTTGCGGTAGGTCCGCGGCGCGATCTGGATTCCGTGCGCGGACAGCGCTCGGCAGACCGACTCGACGCCATAGACCTGGCGGTATTCGTCGATGAACCCGACGATCAACGCTGTCGCGGGTCGAGTTCCCGCGCGAAAAAAGCCGACGCCAACTTCAGTATCTCATTGGCCTGCTTGAGATCTCGGTTCTCTTTCCGCAGCCGCGCCAATTCCTCACGCTCGACGGTCGACAAATCCGCCGAACCCTTCGCGGTCGACCTGGAGCCCTGCGCGAGCGCCTTTTTCACCCACACTCGCAGCGTCTCGTAATGCACGTCGACCAGCGGTCCGATCGCCCTGGCGGCGGCATACGGGGACTCGAACTCATCGAGGCGTTCGAGGACCAGACGAACGGCCTTCTCACGAACCTCGGGCGGGTAACGCTTCGTCATGATGGGAACCATCTTCCACTAGGAAGAAGCGGCCCCCAACCCGTGACGGTTCA
>NZ_JBFBAB010000069.1:0-1427 GCF_040681975.1 Nocardia sp. NPDC051463 | reverse complement strand
CGCCACGGCGATTGTTTTCGATGGGCAACCACTGAGCTACCGGGAGCTGGACAAGCGCTCCAACCGATTGGCCCGACTACTGATCCAGCGGGGTATCGGTCCGGAAGATGTCGTCGCGATAGGCATACCGCGCTCCCCCGAATCCGTGCTCGCGGTATGGGCGGTCGCCAAATCGGGAGCCGCGTTCCTACCCATCGATCCGACCTACCCCATCGAACGCATCACCCACATGCTGACCGATTCGAAAGCCGCAATCGGTCTGACAGTGACACCAGCGCGAACACAGTTGCCCGACAACATCGATTGGTTGACACCAGACGATCTCGACGAGACCGAGAACCGCCCCGTCACCGACCGCGACCGAATACGCCCACTACACATCGACGACATCGCCTACGTCATCTACACCTCCGGATCCACCGGACTACCCAAAGGCGTCGCAGTCACCCACCGCGGACTCTCCAACTGCGCCACCGAACACCAACACGCCCTGAGCATCGAATCCGATTCGCGCACCCTACATCTGGCCTCACCCAGCTTCGACGTATCAATACTGGAAATACTGCTGGCAACATCCGCGGGCGCGACCATGATCATCGCACCCACCCACACCTACGGCGGCGACGAACTCGCCGAACTCCTCGACCACCAACACCTCAGCCACATCCTCATCACACCCACCGCACTATCCACCATCGACCACACCCGATGGCCACTACCAGATTTGAGACACCTCGTAGTCGGCGGTGAGAGCTACAGCAACGAACTGGTCGAACGCTGGACCGGAAGCCGCAGCGTGTTCAACGAGTACGGGCCCACCGAGACCACCATCGCCGCGACGCTGTCCTCCCCGTTGGTGGCGGGTGAGCTGGTCACGATCGGCGGCCCGATTCGCGGTGTCTCGCAATGGGTGCTGGATCAACGACTACAACCCGTACCAGTCGGTGTGGCGGGTGAGCTATATGTCGCGGGTCCTCTGCTGGCCCGCGGATACCATCGCCGGCCGGCCCTCACAGCCGAACGTTTCATCGCCTGCCCCTGGATACCCGGCGAACGCATGTACCGCACCGGGGACGTCGTCCGGTGGACAGCCGACAGAACAATCCAACACCTCGGCCGATCCGACTTCCAAGTCAAGATCCGCGGGCTCCGCATCGAACTCGGCGAAATCGACGCAACACTCGCCACCCACGAAACCGTCGGATTCGCCGTCACCATCGGCCACCACAACGAATCCGGAACCGAATCACTGGTGTCCTATGTCGTTGCCACACCCGGCAACTCGATCGACACCACAACCCTCACCGAACATCTCACCCATCGGTTGCCGTCCTACATGGTCCCGTCCTCGATCATGGTGCTCGACCACATCCCGCTGACACCGGTGGGCAAGCTGGACCGCACAGCATTACCGGACCCCGTATTCA
>NZ_JBFBAB010000068.1:0-1622 GCF_040681975.1 Nocardia sp. NPDC051463 | reverse complement strand
CTTGGATTTCAGGGGTCGTCGCAACACCGCCTGCTTCTTAGCTGGTGAGTAGATCACGAAGACGCTCGGCTGGGGTATCCCAGCCGAGCGTTTTTCGTGGGCGGTCATTGAGTTCCTGAGCGACATGTTCGAGGTCTTCCGGACCGAACACGCTCAGGTCGGTGCCTTTCGGGAAGTATTGGCGCAGAAGACCATTGGTGTTTTCGTTCGATCCGCGTTGCCAAGGACTGCCAGGGTCGCAGAAATAGACAGCCATGTCGGTGGCCATGGAGAACTGTTTGTGCCGCGCCATCTCGCAGCCCTGGTCCCAGGTCAGCGAGCCGCGCAGGTGCTGCGGCAGCGTGGAGACAGTGCTGATGAGCTGGTCACGGACGGCTTCGGCGTTGTGGCCGTGGGGCAGGTGCAGCAGCATCGTGTAGCGGGTGGCCCGTTCGACAAGGGTGCCGATCGCCGAGCGCCCGCCGGCGCCCATGGTCAGGTCGCCTTCCCAGTGGCCGGGCACTGCCCGGTCTTGCACCTCGGAGGGCCGGTCGCTGATCATGATCATCGGATCGACGAACCGTTTCGTGCGTTGATCGGGTGAACGGTGCGGCTTGCGTCGGGTCCGCCCCGAGCGCAGGGCCGCGACGAGTTCGCGTTTGAGCCCGCCACGGGCCTGGAAGTAGAGCGCCTGGTAGATCGTTTCGTGGCTCACCCGCATGCTCTCGTCGTCGGGAAAATCAGTGCGCAGCCGGGCCGCGATCTGCTCCGGGGACCGCCGCCGTTGCAAGCCCCCGGCGACAGCCTGCCGCAACGCCTGGTTGATCACCAGTTTCGACTCCTTCGGCCGCGCCCGCGCGGCCTCGGCCCGCTTGTCGGCCCGATAGGGCAGATAGTGGTCTCCGACGCGGTGAGTCCGGATCTCCCGAGACACCGTGGACTTGTGCTTGCCGATGCGGGCCGCGATCGCGGTCACGCTCTGCCCGCTCAGCAGCCCGTCGGCGATGTCGAGCCGGTTCTGCAACGACAAATATCGATCACTGATCACCGCTGCGGCGGCATCGAGGGGTTCGAGCACCGAGCAGTTGTAGCGGGTGCCGGTTCGATAGTTCACCACGGTGCCGTCGGGACGAATCCGCGACTGGCCCGACCGGCGGATTCCTGCCCGCCAATCCTTGGCGGTCCGATAGTTCACCCCGACCGCGGCGGCGGCTTCTTTCATCGACGATCCCGCCGCCATCAACTCCAGAAACCGACGTTTGGCCTCGGGTTTTCCTCTGCTCAACGGTGCGGCACCGATCAGACCGCCCGCCACCAGGATCCGGCGAGCCACCGAGAACGAGACATCGGCAGCCTTCGCGGCACGATTCACCGACCCCGTCTTGTCGAACACCCGCCGGATCAACACCGGATCGGCCGGGCGTGACGGGCCCCGGGGCTTACCCAGCGCCACCCCCTTCGCCCGCAGGATCGCATAACCGCGACCCCGGGAAATCCCCAACACCGCAGCAGCTTCGGCCACCGATACCCCGGCACCGACCAGCCCGACCAGCTGGTCACCGAACTCCGCAACATCCCCGGAAAACGACACGGTCGCCGCAACCTCTCAATCGAGAGTGTTGCGACGACCGCATGAACCCAAG
>NZ_JBFBAB010000067.1:0-1916 GCF_040681975.1 Nocardia sp. NPDC051463 | reverse complement strand
TACCCCGCTGGATCAGTAGTCGGGCCAATCGGTTGGAGCGCTTGTCCAGCTCCCGGTAGCTCAGTGGTTGCCCATCGAAAACAATCGCCGTGGCGGCGGGGTTTCTTGCGGCTGCCGCGGTCAACAGATCGGCCAGCGTCATGGGCGCTGTTGGGGGTGCGCCGGAGCGCGACAGCAGATCGGCTCGTTCGGCGGACTCCAGCACCTCGATGGCCCCGACCGGAATCGTCGGATCGGTGGCCACCGACTCGAGTACCCGAATCCAGCGGTGTGCGAGAGAGTCGATCGTCGTGGCATCGAACAAATCCGTGGCATACGTGATCGCTGCCGTCATACCGCCACTGTCGTGGTTGTCCGACAGCACTACCTGCAGGTCGAAACGGGATACCTCGTTCGGGAGGTCGACCACCGATACATGGAGGCCGGGTAGTTCGAGCTTCACCTGTTCCAGGTTCTGGAATGCCAACATCACCTGGAACAGTGGATGTCGGGACTGGGATCGCTGGAGAGCGAGGTGATCCACCAGTTGTTCGAATGGGGCGTCGGCGTGCTCGAAGGCATCCAGATCGATCTGTTTGATCCGGCCGAGTAGGTCGGTGAATGGTTCATGGAGATCGATTTCGGTTCGTAGCACCAGCGTGTTGACGAACATGCCGATCACGTCGTCGAGTTCGGCTGCGCCGCGCCCGGCGATCGGTGTTCCGATCGGAATATCGGTCGTTCCGCTCAACCGGGCAAGCAGAACCGCGAGCGCACTGTGGATCACCATAAATAGTGACGAACTATTTTGCCGCGCGACTCTTTCCAATGCCTGCTTCAGCTCGGCATCCAACGGGTAGTCGATAGTGGCACCCCGATTGGACGCCACCACCGGCCGCGGCCGGTCAGTCGGCAAAGAAAGTTCCTCGGCAACTCCGTCCAGAGCCTCGGTCCAGTATCGAATCTGCTGGGCGCACAGCGATTCCGGATCGTCGGGTGAGCCGAGGGTAGCTCGTTGCCACAGTGCGTAGTCCGCGTACTGGACAGGCAGCGGTGTCCACGAAGGGATTTCTCCGCGGATCCGCGCGGTGTATGCAGTCGTGACATCGCGGGCCAGCGGTGTCATGGAGAAACCGTCCGCGGCGATGTGGTGCACCACGACCGCCAGCACGTATTCGGGCTCCTCGCTGCCGGCCGGGCGGAACAATCGGGCGCGCACCGGCGCCCGGATGCTCACATCGAAGCCTTCGGTGACGAATTCGTTGACCGTTGCGTCCAGTTCGCTCGGCGGAACCGACACCAGGGCCAGCTCGGGGTCTACCTCGTCGGCGGGTTCGATCAGCTGGATCAGCATTCCGTCGTGGTCGGGGTACCGCGTCCGCAACGACTCGTGTCTGCGCAGTACGTCAACCACGGCCGAGCGCAGGGCATCCACGCTCAACTCGCCACGCAACCGAATGGCGATCGGCACGTTGTAGGCCCCCGAACCGGTGTCGTATTGGTTGAAGAACCACATCCGTTGTTGGGCTGGTGCCAATGGCACAAGATCGGGGCGCGGCCCGGCGATCAATGGTGGGCGCTGGCGCGTCGTGCCGGAATATTGCTCTATGCGGGTCGCGAGCGCCGCTACCGTGGTCGCCTCGAACAGCAGCCGCACCGGAATCTCGGTATTCAGCACCGCCCCGATTCGCGCGGCAACCCGCGTCGCGACCACGCTGTCGCCGCCGAGGGCGAAGAACGAATCATCGAGGCCGATCGTGTCGATTTTCAATACGTCGGCGAAGGATCTGGCGATCGTTCGTTCGAGGGGTGTCTCGGGTGCTCGGAATGGTTTGTGGTCGGTGAATACGGGGTCCGGTAATGCTGTGCGGTCCAGCTTGCCCACCGGTGTCAGCGGGATGTGGTCGAGCACCATGATCGAGGACGGGACCATGTAG
>NZ_JBFBAB010000066.1:0-2524 GCF_040681975.1 Nocardia sp. NPDC051463 | reverse complement strand
GATCCGCCAGCGCCGCATCGGCAATGCCGGTCTCCTCCAGCCACGCGAGGAAGCCGCGGACCTGGCTGGCGTACACGCGCGGCGTCTCGCCGGTGATCGGTGCGCCGACGAGCGCCATGACGTACTCGGCGTGGATCACCTCGAGGTGGTCGGGCAACCGGCGCAGACGCTCGCTGCGCCGCTGCGTGTTATCGGAACCGGAATCGGTCACGGAGTCGAGGTCGAAGAGCGCGTTTTCGGAACCGATTGCGGGAGATAGGTTCCTGAAAGCGGGGTTATCGTGAGCCGACATGCCCCAGAGTGTCGCACCGGACGCCGACAGGTCGGGTCACGCGTGCTCCTTGTGAATCTGATCCAGGATCCACGCTCGTTTAGCCGCTCGGTCTGGGAGCTGATCGAGTTCGATCTGTATGGCATCTACCGTGGATTGGATCCCCGCGATATTCCGAGGTGGCAGGTTCAGGAGCGTTGCGGCGAGTGGAGTAGCAACCACGCCAGCCGCGCCTGCATCTATCGACTGCCGTATGTGCCGTGAGGAGCCGTCCCACACCGCGAAGTCTGGTGCGATGTCATGCATTTCGGTGATCTCGCCGAGCGAGACTTTCGCGAGCTTGCCGCCGAGGGGAAGCAATCCGGCGGCTTGCGCCCATGCCGCCAGGTCCGGTGTGAAGACCTGCCCACCGAACATGGGGTGGCTATAGATGGTGCTTCCTGCAGGCAGGTTTCGTAGGAATTGCTCAGCGGAGCTACGGTCCGCAGCGTTCAATACGGCCATCGGCGTCACTTGACGATCGGCCGCAGCCCGAATGTCGTTGGGCGACCATGAACACGCGAGCAGGCGGGCAGGGTCTACAGCTGAAAGCCACACATCAAGCACCGCGGCCCGCTCATCGCCGCTCAGGTTGTGACCTGAGGTTGTGGAACCGTTGAGCAGGTAGAAGTCGGTCCAGCCGCGCCCGGCGGCTGCGGCGTAGCGGCGCGTGGCCGCCAGGTCGAGAGTGCCGGCCTCGCGTACGAGGTGCATCGCGGGCACGACGATGGTGCAGTGCGCGGCTTGCACGGTTTCGGTGATTCGGCGTGCCGCACTAACGGGATCAACTGTGGACGTATCGACGCGAATGTCGGCGGTGGCAAGGCGTGGTGTCGCGTCCCAAGCCGCGAGGCGGGCTGCGGTGTCGTTTGTTCCTCGAGCAGCACTCCGTGCCGCAGCCACGTCTCGTGGGCACCACAGTTCGACTATGACCCACCGGACTGTGGGCACGGCAGTGAGTAGCGCGTCTATCGCCTCTGGCTGGCCGACGTGCAGCACGGGGGTGTCGCCAGCATCGAGCAGCGCAGCCAGCTCGGATCGGTCAATGACGTAGGTGGCGCCGTACCTCTGATTGGCGTAGATGACGTCGCCAGCCGCAACGAGCTGCGCGAGATCATCAGCTGAGCCGATCCGGTATCCGGCCGCTCGTCCCGGCCCGACCTTAAGCCGCTGATAGTGGCGGAATTTTGGGTCTGCTTCAGCGAGTGCGCTCGTCACGGTGTCCTTGCCCGCCGCAGGCGGGCCGTACATCACGATCGCAGTGCTCATGCTCAATCCATCAGCGACTTGATCAGGGCCTGTGCCTGCTCGCGGAGGGGTGGCGAATCGGCATCGTTGGTGACGATCGTGTGCTCCCACGCTGGGGTGAATTCAAGATCTGCGCCGGTGATGTACTCGTCCCAGTGCGCCAACTTCCAACTATCACGCGCCGCGCCGCGCCGCGTGATGTACGAGTGCATCGACTCTGGTGTGCATCGAATCCAGGCCACGGTCATGTCCGCGCCCAGCGTGTCCAACTCAACTGCGGTTCGTCGGAACCAAGCTTCAGAACTGAACTCCTTGATGAACGGTGCAGTCGCGATGACCGATACACCGCACCCAACGTTCTCGCGAATCGCTGCTGCGAGGCATTCGTATTCGACCGGCCGAACTTGCTTCAGATACAGGGCTGATTCTCGGTCGCTCGCGGTGCTGCCGAGTTGCGTCAACGCCATATCAACGACGCTGCGGGTCAGAGTGTCCTTGTCCAGCATGGCCCAGCCACTCAGCCGCGCCAGCGTTCGGCCGAACTCTGTCTTGCCACTTCCTGCGTAGCCGCCAACGTAGATGACTTGTGGTCGCCCGGTCCGCCGACGCGGTGCACCAGGTGCCGCGGCCTCGCTCACAACGCGACCCGACCGTGGCCGAGTGACTACCAAGCCGTCTTTCTCAAGAATCGCCATCGCATCGTTGATCGGCGCGACGCTCACGCCGAACTGTGCGGCCAGTGCGCGCGTGCTCGGCAGCTTCTGTCCCGGCCGAAGTCGGCCAGCCTCTATCTCGTTGCGAAGTTCTCGAGCGATTTGACGGTGCCGCGCTTCCCCTGTGGCTTCCATATACCCTCCTCCGCTCTTCCTGGCCAGTGAAACCTATCAGTTGATACCCACACAAACTGTGTGGGTAGACGAGAACATCCAGATCGCACCGCTTTGTGACCAAAAACTCGCCAATCAC
>NZ_JBFBAB010000065.1:0-2654 GCF_040681975.1 Nocardia sp. NPDC051463 | reverse complement strand
ATCACCTGAACCGGCGCACCATCGATCTCCGGATACACCGTCCGCAGAATCTCGTGGCGGGCCACGACGTCCGCGATGGCCTGTTGCAGCGCCACAACATCCAGCTCTCCGGTCAACCGCACCGCGACCGGCACGTTGTAGGCCGCCGACTCGGTATCGAACCGGTTGAGGAACCACATCCGCTGCTGAGCCAACGACAACGGAATCTGCTCCGGTCGCGGACCCGCGACCAGGGCCTTGCGGCCACCGGCACCGGCATCCTGCTCGACCTTGACGGCCAGGCCCGCGACCGTCGAGGCCTCGAACAGCCTGCGCACCGGCACCTGGGCATCCAGCGCGGCACCGATGCGTGCCACGGTGTGCGTGGCCAGCAGCGAGTTGCCGCCGAGTGCGAAGAAGTCGTCGTCGACACCGACGCGCTCGATGCCGAGGACCTCCGCGAACACCGACGCCACGATCTCCTCGATCGGGGTCGACGGCGCGCGGAAGACCTGTGCCTCGAATTCCGGTTCCGGCAACGCCTTTCGATCCAGCTTGCCGTTCACATTGAGCGGCAGCGCGTCGAGCACCACGAACGCCGACGGCACCATGTAGGACGGCAGACCGGCCACGAGCGCCGACTTCACCTGCGCCACATCGATATCGCCGCTCGACGACACCAAGTACGCGACGAGCCGATCACCGGTCTTGGGATCGGACTTCGCGAGCACCGCGGTCTGCGCGATCTCCGGCAGCGCCAACAGGGCCGCCTCGATCTCGCCGAGCTCGATCCGGAAGCCACGAATCTTCACCTGGAAGTCCGTACGGCCCCGGTACTCCAACTCGCCGTTGCCGTTCCACGCGACGAGGTCACCGGTGCGATACATCCGAGTGCCCGACTCGAAGGGGTTGGCCACGAACCGATCCGCGGTCAGATCCGTCCGGCCGAAGTACCCCCGCGCCAACTGCGCACCGGCCAGATACAACTCACCCGACACGCCCGTGGGCACCGGATTCAGGCGCGCGTCCAGAACATAGACGCGGCTGTTCCACTCCGGCACACCGATCGATACGGACGCCATGTCCTGACCGGTCACCCGATGACTGGTGATCGACACCGCTGCCTCGGTCGGACCGTACAGGTTGAACAACTCGGTACCCGGCTGATCACGGAGGAACCGCTGTGCCAACGCACTCGGCAGCGCCTCGCCGATCGCCAGCACCCGCCGCAGGGAATCGGACAGACCCATGGCGAGTAGCGCATCCAGCATGGACGGCACCACATGCAACGTGGTCACCGATTCGCGGGCGATCAACTCGTTCAGATATGCCGGGTCACGATGCCCATCCGGTGCCGCGATGACCAGACGTCCGCCGCAGACCGCGGCCGACCAGAACTCCCACACCGAGAGGTCGAAGGTGGCGGCCGTCTTCAACAGCACCGCGTCCGCCGCGTCGAGCCCGAATTCGGTGGTCTTCCACAACAGCTGGTTCACGATCGCCGCATGCGGCACCGCGACACCCTTCGGACGGCCGGTCGAACCAGAGGTGAAGATGACGTACGCGGTGTGCTCAGGACGCAACGGCGCCACTCGATCCGTGTCGGTGATCGGCGCGTCGTCCAGATCGCCCGGCGCGTCCATCGATACCAACGGCGCGACATCGGTGCTGAACTGCGCTTCCGCGTTGGTCAGCACACACACCGGTCCCGCAGTCGCGAGGATGTAGTCGGTGCGCTCGGCGGGCTGATCCGGATCCACCGGCACATACGCGCCACCGGCCTTCGTGACCGCATACATCGCGACGACAAGATCCACCGAGCGGCGCAACGCGAGGGCGACCCGCGACTCTGGGCCGACACCCAGCGAAATCAGATGCCGGGCAAGAGAATTCACCCTTGCGTCGAGCTCACCGTAGGTGATCGTCGAACCGTCCTCACGCACCAGCGCGACACGCTGCGGCGCTACGGCGACGGTGGCATCCAGCAGGCCGGCCAGAGTCGCGGCGGAATCCACCTCGTGCTCGGTCGCATTCCGGCCGACGGTCAGCTCGGCCCGCTCGGCGCGATCGAGGAACTCGATGTCGCCGACAGCCGTGCGCGGCGAAGCGATCACCGCATCGAGCAGTCGCACGAACCGATCGGCGAAGCCCTGCACCGTCTCCCGATCGAACAGATCGGAGGCGTAGGTGAAGACGCCGGCGATGCCCTCGGGTTCGCCCGCGTCGTTGTAGCCGTCGCTCGCGATCAGGTGCAGGTCGAACTGCGACAGTGCGGTATCGATCTCGAGTCCGGCGACGGTGAGTTCGGGCAGTTCCAGCCCGGCCCGGCCCAGGTTCTGGAAGGACAGACCCACCTGGAACAACGGGTGCCGTGCCGTCGAACGCACCGGGTTGAGCACCTCGACCAGGCGCTCGAACGGCACGTCGGCGTTGGCGAAGGCCTGGATATCCGTCTCACGTTGCCGCGCGAGCAGTTCGGTGAACAGTTCGCCCGCCTCGACGCGGCTACGGAACACCAGCGTATTGACGAACATGCCGATCAGGTCGTCCAGCGCGGCCTCACCACGGCCTGCTATCGGCGTACCGATGGCGATGTCGTCGGTACCCGACAACCGGGCCAGCAGCACCGCGAGAGCGGTGTGCACGACCATGAACAGCGTCGCGCCTTCGGCACG
>NZ_JBFBAB010000064.1:0-2731 GCF_040681975.1 Nocardia sp. NPDC051463 | reverse complement strand
CTCACCCCGATCGAGTACGAGACAATAAACCGGCCCGCGCTCGCGGCCTGAAAGACCACACCCGCGAGTCAACCGAACTCGGGGCAGTCCCAGGCGCTTGAACAGCTTGGTGAATTGGTTGGGGTCAAGGTCGCGGCCGTCCTCGCGGGTGAAGATGCGGTCGGTCTTGGTGTACGCCTCGCCCCATTCCAGCCGTTCGCGTTTCTGTGCAGCGCGGTACGTCTTGAGCAGCGAATCATTCTCTGTGCCAAGGGCGACGGTGCGGTCGCCAGCATCTGACTTGGGCGTGTCCTCGATGACGCCGGAAGGGCTGTGCACCAACTGACTTCCGATCGTCGCGGCCTTGTTGTCCCAGTCGATATCCGACCAGTCCAAGCCGAGCGCTTCACCACGACGCAGACCGCGCGTACCCAAGATATGCCAGAGGGCATAGAGGCGATCGCCTTCGACAGCGTCCAGGAATGCGCCGAGGTGATCGGCACGCCAGACCATGACACTGGAGGGTGTGGGTGCTTCACGTCGCGCCTGCTTCGGAGTGCGGCCTTCCTCGATGAGCTTGGCTATGGCGTCACGCCAAGCCTTTTCGCGTGCTTTGGTCCAGACGAGCGCCTTTGGTGGCTTGCCCGATGGCAGCTTGACCAGCTTCGCAACGTTCACCGTGACCAGGCCCTCACGCAGGGCATCGCCAAGGCAGCTACGTAGCATCGCGCGCATTCGCTGCATGGCAGACGGGCCGGTGATGCGAGCCTTGATCTTGCCGCGCCGGATCTCTTCGTTGCGTTCTTCGACGTGCTCGAAAGCTGCGGTGAGATGGTGGACGCGAAGGTCATCCAGTTTGACGCGCCCGATGTACTGACCCCAGCGCACGAAGTACCGGGTGTAATGCCCGTGGGTGTTGCTCTTCAGTTCGTGCGCCTTGCCCTTCAGCCAGGTCTCCATGTACTCGGCGACCGTCTGACGCTCGGTGACGACTATGCCGCGATTCGCCTTGGCGCGGATTTCATCGAGGGCGGCCTGTGCTTCGTCCTTGATGGTGAAGCCCGATCGCGTGACGTTCTTCCGCTTGTTCGCCACGGTAACGCCGATTGAGAACGCCCAGGTGCCATGATTCGCCCACGATCCGTTGGGGCGCTTGAGCTTCGGGCACTTCTGACCCAGCTGACGACGCAAACGTCGGGCCAAGGCGCTCAAGATGCGCATTGACGGGATGTCGATGATGTCGGCCCCGTCGTACACGCGCCCGGCATAGCGATATGGCATCCGGGTTGCACGTATCGCAAATGACCGCCGCACAGCTCGGCTCGCGTGTCTGGTCACTCGAAAAATACGACTTCTAGAAAGGATTCCGAATGGAAACCAACGATATACCTGATGCCGCCTTCGAAGTGCTGTTTACGCAGATGAACGCAGCGCTCAAGGGCCTGTCTCTCCCCTCAGCATCCGTCCCCGCGGCATTCCTTGACCGGTTCCCCTACGACCCAGACTCTTTCCGGGCGTATCGGCTGTGGAATCTCGCGATAACCGACGACGGGCCGCGATTGCGCTCACCGTTCGTCAGATCCTCGCTCCCGCATGGGTATTTATGGGTGTCATCGGAATACTCCGCTATCTGCCCTGTCGGTTGTGTCCAGGCTCCAGGTCCCTGCGGGGGGCGTGGCGCTGTTGTGATCGCGCGGCCCGACCATCTGCTGCGGTTCCGTGACAACTATCCCCACTTCGAGGGAGCCTTGATCTGCGGGAAGATGCAGGTAGAGGGTGAAGTGATGACCGTTCCCCTGGACATGCAGGTGTGGCCAAGCTGTGCCCGTGAGCTACGTGCGCACAAAGTCGTTATCGAAAGCCTCTGTGTCCGTGATGAAGTCGCAGATCATGCGGGACCGTTGGCCGACTACTACGGAGTGCCCGTGCGCGTCGGGGTCACGCTCGACAACCTCACCGCCTTATGACTGAATCACGGACACCGCGAGGTCTGTGACTTGTTGGCCGATTTCAGTTCCAGCCGCGACGGCGACCGTGGAGATAGCGCTGGCCATCAATGCCCTGAGAGCAGCCATGGGGCGGTTGGAGTCGGCGCTCGCTTCCCTGATGTCTTCGGCAACTGACCGGGCTTCATCGGCGTTCTCAGGGTTGTCCTCGGCGAACCGGTCCAGCAACTCGGCAAGAGTGGTCAGCTTGTCATCAGAACTGCCCACCGTCAGCGTTTGGTTGAAATCACTGCTCCCGATGGCCACCTGCGCTGGCCCGTTGTTGGTGATGTGGTAGTTGTTGGTCACACCAGTTGTGTTGGCCGGTTGTGTGGAGCCAGGTCGTACGGACTTCTTCGCCGCTGCTGTGTTCTCACCCTTGGAAGTAATCATGGGGCGGATTACCCCGCCTCCCCAGCTTTCACTTCCCGTGATGTAGCCCTCGCTCTTGAGGTATGAGGTAGCTTGACCCCAGTCCCCGTCCGCGATGGGTTCGGCTGCCCATCCCACATCTGTGGCAAGACGGCCCAAGTCCGGGCGAGGCGCTGGGTTGCCAGAGATTTTTTCTTGATAGAGCCAAAGCAGGATCGCATCGCGGACATTCCACATCCGATCTTCAGCGGTTGTCACCGGGCGTATCTCCGTCACGTCAGGGGGAAGAGAATGGCAGATTGAACCGTCACGGGTAAGGGACCGGCTTCGGTTTCAGACCAGCGCCGGTCGGCGTGGTGATTGTTGAGAGTAGTACGCGGCTTCGTATTCGGCGG
>NZ_JBFBAB010000063.1:0-4907 GCF_040681975.1 Nocardia sp. NPDC051463 | reverse complement strand
CGTTCGGCGGGTGAGGCTCCGAGCTGGGCTCCGCTCGCGGTGCAGTACGCCGATTACAGCATTTGGCAGCGTGAGGTCCTCGGCAGCGAAGACGACCTGGAATCGCTGGCCGCCAAGCAGATTGCGCACTGGCAGCGGACACTTGACGGGCTTCCCGACCAATTGGATCTGCCGTGGGACCGGCCGCGTCCCGCGGTGCAGTCCTTCGCGGGCGGCAAGGTGGAGGTCCGCGTCGACGCGGAGCTGCATCGGTCGCTGGCCGAGCTGGCGCGTGCCGAAGGCGCGACGCTGTTCATGGTCGTGCACACCGCTCTCGCGGTGCTGCTGGCCCGGTTGTCGGGTACCGACGACATCGCCATCGGTACCCCGATCGCCGGGCGCGGCGAGGCCGTGCTCAATGACATGATCGGCATGTTCGTCAATACTCTGGTGTTCCGCACCACGGTGGACGCGGACGAGCCATTCACGAATCTGCTTGCCCGGCAACGTGAGACGGATATTCAGGCCTTCGCCAACGCCGAGGTGCCGTTCGAGCGCCTGGTCGACGTGCTCAACCCGGAGCGTTCGACCGCGCGGCATCCGCTCTTCCAAGTCGGCTTGTCGTTCCAGAATCACCTCGCCGGGGCCGCGCTGGAACTGCCGGGCCTGACAGTCGCGGGCCTCGACATCGACACTCAACTCTCGCAGTTCGACCTGCACTTGATCGTGACCGACGGTTACGATGAGGCAGGCAACCCCAGCGGCATCGGCGGCTACTTCACCTACGCCGCCGATCTGTTCGATCAGGCGACCGTGCAGGGCTTCGCCGACCGATTCCTGCGCGTGCTGCGCGAAATCACTACCGCGCCACGGGTTTCGGTGGGTGACATCGAAGTACTCGACAGCGCCGAGCGCGCGAGGGTGGTCACCGCATGGAACGCCACCGAGCACGAGGTCGATGCGGCGGCCACCTTGGTGTCGTTGCTGGACGCCACCGTGGCGGCCACCCCGGATGCGGTGGCGCTGGTCGGTGACGAATCGGCGGCCGAGCCGACGGTACTGACCTACGCCGAGCTCGACGCTCGGGTCAATCGTTTGGCGCGGTACCTGATCGGTCGTGGCGTGGGTCCGGAGGATCGGGTCGCGCTGGCGATCCGGCGTTCGGTGGATCTCGTCGTCGCGATGTACGCGGTGGCCAAGTCGGGTGCGGCGTATGTGCCGATCGACCCCGATCAGCCTGCTGAGCGCACCGGGTACATCCTGGATACCGCCGCACCGGTGTGTGTACTGACCACCGGCTTCGATGGGTTCACCGCAGGTGCCGTCGAGTCCGTCCAGATCGATGCTGTCGATCTGACGGAGTACGCCACCGATCCCATCGGCGCCGCCGAGCGCGTCTCGCCGCTGCGTCCGGAGAACACGGCGTACGTGATCTTCACCTCGGGTTCCACCGGCCGTCCCAAGGGTGTTGCCGTCCCGCACGGTGCGATTGTCAACCAGTTGTCTTGGAAGGCAGCGGAATTCGCGCTGTCCGCGGATGACGTGATCTTGCTCAAGACGGCCGCCACCTTCGACTTGTCGGTGTGGGAGTTCTGGTCGGCCGCGGTGAGCGGTGGGCGACTCGTGATCGCCGTGCCGGGCGGGCATCAGGATCCGGCATACCTCAACGCGCTGATGGCACGCGAGTCGGTGACGACGCTGCACGTGGTGCCCTCGATGCTGGATGCCCTGTTGATCGACTCCGGTGACACGCTGGCCGATTCGCTGCGCAGGGTGCTGGCGATCGGCGAAGCGCTGCCCCCGGCGACCGCGCAGCGATTGCGGCGCAACAACTCGGCGCAGCTGTGGAACCTCTACGGCCCGACCGAGGCCGCGGTCTCGATCACCAGTCACGGTGTCACCGACGCCGACCAAGCGTCGGTGTCCATCGGCGCGCCGGAGTGGAACAGCCAGGTATACGTGTTGGATGCTCGGCTGCGACCGGTTCCGGTCGGAGTGTCCGGCGAGTTGTATCTCGCGGGCGTGCAGTTGGCGCGCGGCTACTTCGAGCGGGCGGATCTGACCGCCGAGCGGTTCGTCGCCAATCCGTTCGCGCCGAATGCCCGGATGTATCGCACGGGCGACTTGGTGGCGTGGAACGCCGACGGCGAGTTGGAGTATCGGGGTCGTACGGACTTCCAGGTGAAGATTCGTGGCTTCCGTATCGAGTTGGGTGACATCGAGGCTGCTTTCTTGCGCCTGCCCGAGGTGGCGTCGGTGGCTGTGCTCGCGCATGTCGACCCCGATCTGGGTGACCGTCTGGTCGCTTATGTCGTGCCCGCCGAGCCCGCCGAGTTCGACAAGCAGCAGGTGAAGACGGCTCTGTCCGCGGAATTGCCGTCCTACATGGTGCCGTCGGTGCTGATGGCGCTGGATGCGTTGCCGTTGAATGTGAACGGGAAGCTGGATCGGAAGGCGTTGCCGGCGCCGACCTTCGAGAAGGCGGTGTTCCGCGCGCCGACTACCGCGATCGAGCAGATCGTGGCCGGTGCGTTCGCCGATGTGCTCGGCCTCGCTCACCGTGGGGGTGAGCAGCGTGTGGGTCTGGATGATGATTTCTTCGCCAGGGGTGGTAACTCGCTGCTGGCTACTCAGGTCGCGGCGCGGCTGGGGCAGGCGCTGGATACTCGGGTGCCGGTGCGGCTGTTGTTCGAGGCGCCGACGGTGGCGGCGTTGGCTGTTCGGGTCGAACAGCAGGCCGGTGCCGGCGGCCGCCGTGAATTGGTGGCGGGTCCTCGGCCGGAGCGTATTCCGTTGTCGCTTGCGCAGCAGCGGATGTGGTTCCTGAACCGGTTCGATACCGAGTCGGCTGCTTACAATGTGCCGATCGCGGTGCGTTTGTCCGGCGAGCTGAACATCGAGGCTTTGCGGCAGGCGATCGCGGATTTGGTGGGCAGGCACGAAGTGCTGCGCACGGTCTACCCGGCAATCGATGGTTCCGCTGTCCAGGTGATCCTGCCGCCGTCGCAGGCGGTGCTGCCGTTGGCCGAGCACACCATTGGCGCGGACCGGATCGAATCCGCTGTGATCGAATTGATTTCGATGCCGTTCGATGTCACCGAGCAGGTGCCGGTGCGTGTCGCGTTGTTCGAGATCGAGAGCGAGACACCGGAATACGTGATCGCCATGGTGGTGCATCACATCGCGGGTGATGGTTCCTCGGTCGGTCCGTTGGTGCGTGACCTGATGACGGCGTATGTCGCGCGGTCGATGGGTGAGGCGCCTAATTGGTCGCCGCTCGAGGTGCAGTATGCGGACTTCAGTATCTGGCAGCGGGAGTTGCTGGGTAGTGAGGACGATCCGGCATCGTTGATGTCGAGTCAGGTCGCCTACTGGCGCACCGCACTCGCCGATCTGCCCGAGCAGTTGGATCTGCCGATGGATCGGCCGCGTCCCGCGACGCAGTCGTTCGCCGGTAGCACAGTGCACCTCGGTATCGACGCTGATCTGCATCGTGGTCTGGTCGAGGTGGCGCAATCCGAGGGCGCGACGCTGTTCATGGTCATGCACACCGCACTCGCGGTATTGCTGGCCCGTTTGTCGGGTACCGAGGACATTGCCATCGGTACGCCGATGGCGGGTCGTGGTGAAGCGGCGCTGAACGATTTGATCGGTTCGTTCATCAACACCCTGGTCTTCCGCTCCACTGTGCAAGCGGGCGAGTCGTTCACCGGCTTGCTGTCGCGTCAGCGTGCGACGGATATTCAGGCGTTCGCGAATGCCGATGTGCCGTTCGAGCGTTTGGTGGAGGTGCTGAACCCGGCTCGTTCGACTGCACGGCATCCGCTGTTCCAGGTGGGCCTGTCGTTCCAGAACCTCACCACCACAACCCTGGAGCTGCCCGGCCTGACCGTGTCGGGTGTCGACTATGACCGCGGAATTTCGCAGTTCGATCTGCACCTGATCCTCACCGACACCTACGACGAGTCCGGCACGCCCACCGGTGTGGATGGCCTCTTCACCTACGCGACCGAACTGTTCGATCGCGCCACGGTCGAGGGCTTCGCGGCTCGCTTCCTGCGCCTGCTCGACAACATCGTCGCCGCACCGGCCACCGCCGTCGGTGACCTGGAACTGCTCGCGCTCGCCGAGCGGGATCGCGCTGTCGTCGACTGGAACGACACCGCGCACGAGCTCGCACCGGCCACGCTGGTGTCGAAGTTCGAGGCGCAGGCATTGCGAACCCCGGATGCGACAGCTGTGGTGTTCGAGGGGACGACTCTGACCTATGCCGAGCTCTCGGCACGGGTGAACCGTCTTGCGCGACACCTGATTTCCCTCGGTGTCGGCCCGGATTCGATGGTGGCGCTCGGCATGCGCCGCTCGCTGGATCTGGTGGTCGGCATGTACGCGGTGGATGTGGCAGGCGGCGCGTACGTGCCGTTGGATCCTGATCACCCGGCCGAGCGCAGCCACTATGTGCTCGACACCGCCGCCCCGGTGTGTGTGCTGACGACCACGCGCGACAACTTCGACGCGGGCACCACCAGCACACTCGAGATCGATGCCCTCGATCTGTCGGACTACTCCGACGCGCCGGTCACCGACGCCGACCGCCGTGCGCCCCTGCGGGCGGAGAACTCCGCCTACGTGATCTTCACGTCGGGCTCGACGGGCCGCCCGAAGGGTGTGGCGGTTCCGCACGCGGCGATCGTCAACCAGATCGAGTGGATGCTGGCGGAATACCCGCTCGGCGCCGACGATGTGTACCTGCAGAAGACCGCTACGACGTTCGATGTGTCGCTGTGGGGCTACTTCATGCCGTTGAGCGCGGGTGCGACCCTGGTTGTCGCGACGCACGATGGTCATCGGGATCCGGTGTACGTGGCGGAGATGATCGCGACCCATCGGGTGACCGTGACCGACTTCGTGCCGTCGATGTTGGCCGT
>NZ_JBFBAB010000062.1:0-5446 GCF_040681975.1 Nocardia sp. NPDC051463 | reverse complement strand
TGTGTGCGTGTGTTCTTTGAGAACTCAATAGTGTGTCGATGAATGTCAGTGCCAATTATTTAATTGGTTCCGGCCTTACATACCCCCCGGTTGTAGGGTTGGACATTTAGTCAGCAAATCTTTTTGCTGGCGTTTTGTTTTGCTAGGTTTTCGGACTCTAGTTATTCTTCTGATTCACCTTCGGGTGCTTCAAGAGTCTTCAACGGAGAGTTTGATCCTGGCTCAGGACGAACGCTGGCGGCGTGCTTAACACATGCAAGTCGAGCGGTAAGGCCCTTCGGGGTACACGAGCGGCGAACGGGTGAGTAACACGTGGGTGATCTGCCTCGCACTTCGGGATAAGCCTGGGAAACTGGGTCTAATACCGGATATGACCAAGAGCTGCATGGTTTTTGGTGGAAAGATTTATCGGTGCGAGATGGGCCCGCGGCCTATCAGCTTGTTGGTGGGGTAACGGCCTACCAAGGCGACGACGGGTAGCCGACCTGAGAGGGTGACCGGCCACACTGGGACTGAGACACGGCCCAGACTCCTACGGGAGGCAGCAGTGGGGAATATTGCACAATGGGCGAAAGCCTGATGCAGCGACGCCGCGTGAGGGATGACGGCCTTCGGGTTGTAAACCTCTTTCGACAGGGACGAAGCGCAAGTGACGGTACCTGTAGAAGAAGCACCGGCCAACTACGTGCCAGCAGCCGCGGTAATACGTAGGGTGCGAGCGTTGTCCGGAATTACTGGGCGTAAAGAGCTTGTAGGCGGTTTGTCGCGTCGTCTGTGAAAACTCACAGCTCAACTGTGAGCTTGCAGGCGATACGGGCAGACTTGAGTACTTCAGGGGAGACTGGAATTCCTGGTGTAGCGGTGAAATGCGCAGATATCAGGAGGAACACCGGTGGCGAAGGCGGGTCTCTGGGAAGTAACTGACGCTGAGAAGCGAAAGCGTGGGTAGCGAACAGGATTAGATACCCTGGTAGTCCACGCCGTAAACGGTGGGTACTAGGTGTGGGTTTCCTTCCACGGGATCCGTGCCGTAGCTAACGCATTAAGTACCCCGCCTGGGGAGTACGGCCGCAAGGCTAAAACTCAAAGGAATTGACGGGGGCCCGCACAAGCGGCGGAGCATGTGGATTAATTCGATGCAACGCGAAGAACCTTACCTGGGTTTGACATACACCGGAAACCTGCAGAGATGTAGGCCCCCTTGTGGTCGGTGTACAGGTGGTGCATGGCTGTCGTCAGCTCGTGTCGTGAGATGTTGGGTTAAGTCCCGCAACGAGCGCAACCCTTATCTTATGTTGCCAGCGCGTAATGGCGGGGACTCGTGAGAGACTGCCGGGGTCAACTCGGAGGAAGGTGGGGACGACGTCAAGTCATCATGCCCCTTATGTCCAGGGCTTCACACATGCTACAATGGCCGGTACAGAGGGCTGCGATACCGTGAGGTGGAGCGAATCCCTTAAAGCCGGTCTCAGTTCGGATCGGGGTCTGCAACTCGACCCCGTGAAGTTGGAGTCGCTAGTAATCGCAGATCAGCAACGCTGCGGTGAATACGTTCCCGGGCCTTGTACACACCGCCCGTCACGTCATGAAAGTCGGTAACACCCGAAGCCGGTGGCCTAACCCTTGTGGAGGGAGCCGTCGAAGGTGGGATTGGCGATTGGGACGAAGTCGTAACAAGGTAGCCGTACCGGAAGGTGCGGCTGGATCACCTCCTTTCTAAGGAGCACTTCTGCATCGCACCCCGAAGAGTCGGGGATGGTAAACGTTGATGCCAGAGACCGTTTAGTTCTCATATGTAGAGCTGCGGACGCTCATGGGTGGAACGCTGACAAGTTTTATCGCATTCGATTGATCCTCTGTGGTTGGTCGCGGTGAATATATCGACACACTGTTGGGTCCTGAGAGAACACGCGAGTGTTTACTCTTAGGCAAGATAACGACAAGGCTGGATCTTCAGTCATACCGCGAGGGTTTTCGGATTCTCGGCTGGTGCTGAGTCAAGGTTTGGTCTTGTGTGTTGTTTGAGAACTGCACAGTGGACGCGAGCATCTTTGTTAGTAAGTGTTTAAGAGCGTACGGTGGATGCCTTGGCACCAGGAGCCGATGAAGGACGTAGGAGGCTGCGATAAGCCTCGGGGAGCTGTCAACCGAGCTGAGATCCGAGGATTTCCGAATGGGGAAACCCAGCACGAGTGATGTCGTGTTACCCGCATCTGAATATATAGGGTGTGTGGAGGGAACGTGGGGAAGTGAAACATCTCAGTACCCACAGGAAGAGAAAACAACAGTGATTCCGTGAGTAGTGGCGAGCGAAAGCGGATGAGGCTAAACCATGTGGATGTGATAGCCGGCAGGCGTTGTCCATGTGGGGTAGTGGGGCTCATTTTCTTATCACTGCCGTGATGAGCGAGAGTTAGAAACCGTTGGGTTAGTCGAAGTGGTCTGGAACGGCCTGTCGTAGAGGGTGAGAATCCCGTAGACGAAAACCTGGCGGCTCTCGTAGTGAGTGCCCGAGTAGCAGCGGGCCCGTGAAATCTGCTGTGAATCTGCCGGGACCACCCGGTAAGCCTGAATACTCCCTGGTGACCGATAGCGGACTAGTACCGTGAGGGAAAGGTGAAAAGTACCCCGGGAGGGGAGTGAAATAGTACCTGAAACCGTGCGCTTACAATCCGTCAGGGCCTGCGCCAACTTCGGTTGGGTGGGTGATGGCGTGCCTTTTGAAGAATGAGCCTGCGAGTTAGTGGCATGTGGCGAGGTTAACCCGTGTGGGGTAGCCGTAGCGAAAGCGAGTCCGAATAGGGCGTTTTGAGTCGCATGTTCTAGACCCGAAGCGGAGTGATCTACCCATGGCCAGGGTGAAGCGACGGTAAGACGTCGTGGAGGCCCGAACCCACTTAGGTTGAAAACTGAGGGGATGAGCTGTGGGTAGGGGTGAAAGGCCAATCAAACTCCGTGATAGCTGGTTCTCCCCGAAATGCATTTAGGTGCAGCGTCGCGTGTTTCACACCGGAGGTAGAGCTACTGGATGGTCTAGGGGGCCTACAAGCTTACCGAAATCAGCCAAACTCCGAATGCCGGTGTGTGAGAGCGCGGCAGTGAGACTGCGGGGGATAAGCTTCGTAGTCGAGAGGGAAACAGCCCAGATCGCCGGCTAAGGCCCCTAAGCGTGTACTAAGTGGAAAAGGATGTGGGGTCGCGAAGACAACCAGGAGGTTGGCTTAGAAGCAGCCACCCTTGAAAGAGTGCGTAATAGCTCACTGGTCAAGTGATCCTGCGCCGACAATGTAGCGGGGCTCAAGTACACCGCCGAAGCCGCGGCATTCACACAATACATCCGCCATTCCCTGCGGGGGGTGGTGCAGTGGTGTGGATGGGTAGGGGAGCGTCCTGTAGCCAGGGAAGCGGCGGAGTGATCCAGCCGTGGAGGCTACGGGAGTGAGAATGCAGGCATGAGTAGCGAAAGACGAGTGAGAAACTCGTCCGCCGAATGACCAAGGGTTCCTGGGCCAGGTTAATCCGCCCAGGGTGAGTCGGGACCTAAGGCGAGGCCGACAGGCGTAGTCGATGGACAACGGGTTGATATTCCCGTACCCGTGTATCCGCGCCCATGATGAATCAGTTGTGCTAAGTGTCCTGAACTTCCGAGAAGACCTTCGGGTCTCGAGTGGAGGGATGCACATGACCCTGGCTGGTAGTAGTCAAGCGATGGGGTGACGCAGGAAGGTAGCTGGGCCAGTCAGTGGTTGTACTGGTGTAAGCCTGTAGGGCGTTGTGTAGGCAAATCCGCACAGCATATAGCCTGAGAGGTGATGCGTAGCCGATTGAGGCGAATTCAGTGATCCTATGCTGCCGAGAAAAGCCTCTAGTGAGTTGGTACACGGCCCGTACCCCAAACCGACACAGGTGGTCAGGTAGAGAATACTAAGGCGATCGAGAGAACTGTGGTTAAGGAACTCGGCAAAATGCCCCCGTAACTTCGGGAGAAGGGGGACCCGGTCTGGTGATGAGATTTACTCTCGGAGCTGGGTTGGGTCGCAGAGACCAGAGAGAAGCGACTGTTTACTAAAAACACAGGTCCGTGCGAAGTCGTAAGACGATGTATACGGACTGACGCCTGCCCGGTGCCGGAAGGTTAAGAGGACCGGTTAGCGCCCTTTGGGTGCGAAGCTGAGAATTTAAGCCCCGGTAAACGGCGGTGGTAACTATAACCATCCTAAGGTAGCGAAATTCCTTGTCGGGTAAGTTCCGACCTGCACGAATGGCGTAACGACTTCTCTGCTGTCTCAACCACAGACTCGGCGAAATTGCATTACGAGTAAAGATGCTCGTTACGCGCGGCAGGACGAAAAGACCCCGGGACCTTCACTATAGCTTGGTATTGGTGTTCGGTACGGTTTGTGTAGGATAGGTGGGAGACTGTGAAGCGGGCACGCCAGTGTTTGTGGAGTCATCGTTGAAATACCACTCTGATCGTATTGGACCTCTAACCTCGGACCATGATCTGGTTCAGGGACAGTGCCTGGTGGGTAGTTTAACTGGGGCGGTTGCCTCCTAAAATGTAACGGAGGCGCCCAAAGGTTCCCTCAGCCTGGTTGGCAATCAGGTGTCGAGTGCAAGTGCACAAGGGAGCTTGACTGTGAGAGCGACAGCTCGAGCAGGGACGAAAGTCGGGACTAGTGATCCGGCACCGGCAAGTGGAAGCGGTGTCGCTCAACGGATAAAAGGTACCCCGGGGATAACAGGCTGATCTTCCCCAAGAGTCCATATCGACGGGATGGTTTGGCACCTCGATGTCGGCTCGTCGCATCCTGGGGCTGGAGTAGGTCCCAAGGGTTGGGCTGTTCGCCCATTAAAGCGGCACGCGAGCTGGGTTTAGAACGTCGTGAGACAGTTCGGTCTCTATCCGCCGCGCGCGTCAGAAACTTGAGGAAGGCTGTCCCTAGTACGAGAGGACCGGGACGGACGAACCTCTGGTGTGCCAGTTGTTCCGCCAGGAGCACTGCTGGTTAGCTACGTTCGGAAGGGATAACCGCTGAAAGCATCTAAGCGGGAAGCCTGTTCCAAGATGAGGTTTCTCACCACCTTTGAGTGGTTAAGGCCCCCCACAGACCATGGGGTTGATAGGCCAGAACTGGAAGCTCGGTAACGGGTGTAGGTGACTGGTACTAATCGGCCGAGGACTTACCAACAAAGAAGCTACGCGTCCACTGTGCGGTATCTGAAGCAATACACAGACACTGCAGCAGACAATGTGTGAATCCTTTTAGAAGGGGTTCGTGGGTTGTCGCGCTGTTTGTGGATAGTTTCATAGAGTTACGGCGGCGATAGCGGCAGGGAAACGCCCGGTCCCATTCCGAACCCGGAAGCTAAGCCTGCCAGCGCCGATGGTACTGCACTCGACAGGGTGTGGGAGAGTAGGACACCGCCGGAACATCATTCGCGA
>NZ_JBFBAB010000061.1:3978-5454 GCF_040681975.1 Nocardia sp. NPDC051463 | reverse complement strand
CACCGGCGAGACGCCGCGCGTGTACGCCAGCCAGGTCCGCGGCTTCCTCGCGTGGCTGGAGGAGACCGGCATTGCCGATGCGGCGCTGGCGGATCCGCATGCCCGTGATGGCGCGGTGCGCGACTATCGGGCGCACCTGCAGACGGTGTTGCGGCGCAAACCGGCGACGATCAACCTGGGCCTGGCCGCCATCGGCGATTTCTATCTGCGGCGTGGTCTGGGCCTGCCGAACGTCGCGCGCCTGGTGCTGCCGCAGGCGGCCCCCAAATCTCTTGACCCGGCGGACAACCTGCGGTGGTTGCGGGAAGTGGAGCGGCGCCAGACCCGTGATCGGGTGCTGGCGTATCTGGGCCGGTACGCGGGTCTGCGGATCGGGGAACGTGTCGCCCTCGATATTGCCGATATCGCGCTGTCGGCGCGGCGGTGTGTGATCACGGTGCGCTCGGGCAAGGGTGGCAAGTTCCGGGAGGTTCCGGCGCATCCGATCCTGCGCGAGCAGCTGACGATCTGGATCTACGAGGAAAGGCCGGCCTGGACCGGGGCCGCCGATTCCGATGCGCTGTTGCTCAATGCCCGCGGTAAGCGCCTCGGTTCTCGCGGTGCGGACAAGGTCCTGTCGGGGATCGCGACGGCGGCCGGTGTCGGGGAGGAGTACACCACCCATGTTGATCGGCACGGGTTCGCGACCGAGCTGCTGCGCGAGCAGGGTGTCGACATCGTTCTGGTGGCCGAGCTGCTGGGTCATGCTCGGCTCGAGGAGACACGGCGCTATACCTTGCCCTCGGCGGATGAGAAGGCCGCTGCGGTGGCTGGTCTCGCGGTAGATCGGTAGCTCTTGTAGTTCGAAATTTTGGGCAACGACCGCAGCCGCTAGGCGGCTGCGAACCGCGTAAAGGAACGCGCTGCGCGCGTGCTCTGTTCGAAGCCGCCCCCCATCACCCTTGACTTTCGCACCTAGCTCCTGGCTCCGGGTGGTGAGGGTGGTGGTGGGCGGCGGGACCCCCCTAGAGGCAACACGTGGTCCGGGCACACCTGTGCCCGCGCATCGCCTCTAGGGGAACCCTCGCGGTTAGTACGTTGGTCCGTAACGGAGCCGGGACGTATGGAGCCTGCTTGGGAGCGCTGCGGGTATTACTCGCCTGCGCTGGGACCGGTCTTGTGCTCCTGGCTGTCGAGGCCGCGTTGCACACCTGCCACTGCGGTCCTCCGTCCGTTCTGTCGGCCCGGCGGGTCGGGTCCACCTTCATCCCGCGCGCCAGGAGCTCGAGGACGCAGTTAGTTTCCTACCGGAGCGCCGAGCCGGGGAGCGAGTAGGCGTATCGACCGGAGGTGTTCGCCATCCTCGACGGTCCGCCACGCCCTTCCCACACCGGACCGGTGCTTGGGGCGCCAGGTTTCCTGGGTTATCCTGATCCCTGAAGTTTTCGTGACTTCGAAAGGCGCCCCGGCATCGGCCAAGATTCAGGGGCGCCGTTC
>NZ_JBFBAB010000061.1:0-3884 GCF_040681975.1 Nocardia sp. NPDC051463 | reverse complement strand
CGGTGCTTGGGGCGCCAGGTTTCCTGGGTTATCCTGATCCCTGAAGTTTTCGTGACTTCGAAAGGCGCCCCGGCATCGGCCAAGATTCAGGGGCGCTTTTCATTTGTCCGGGCCAATTGCTCCCGGGGTGTGCTGGTGGTTGATCCTTCCATGAAGATCACGTTTTCATGTACTCGCCGCGCCGACGAATTCGATTGGCAGTCAATCCAAATCAGTGCTCTATGCGGGGCATCTAGCGCGTCCACGCGCCCCCGCAGACGCGCGTCCACGGGCTCGCGCGTACGGGCTGCCGCGCGTACTCGTGGGCGCGCGTACGCGCGTACGCGCGCGTATACACGCGCACAGGGGCGCGCGTCCACGCGGACACGCGACCACCCGACCACGCGTCCGCGTGTCCGCTCGCCCTATCGGCAGACTGTGTGCGATCGTGCACGGTAAGCGGCAGGCCACCTCTGGGCGCTGCCCGGCGACAAGGACCTGAAAGATGGCTGCACCGTCCAAAGCCCGCATCATCGCGCTTGCGAATCAGAAGGGCGGCGTCGGCAAGACCACGACAACGCTGTGCCTGGCCCGCGCCGCGAGCCACTACTACGGTGCGCGTGTGCTCGTCCTGGACATGGATATGCAGGGCAACGCCACAAGCACCCTGGCTAAAACAGAGTTGGCAGGTGACGACATCACCATCGCCGACGCGATCACCCCAGGAACCAAAATCGAACTGCGCGAGGTCATCGTGCCGACGATTTGGGATGGCGTGGATCTGGCACCGGGAGGACAGACTCTCGCGGTCGCCGAGCAGCACATCCTCGCATCGCAGTTCGGGCGCGAGCAGCGCCTGCGTGAGGCCGTGACACATGTGCGCGGCGACTACGACCTGGTCCTGATCGACAATGCCCCCGCACTCGGGATGCTGCTCGTGAACTCGTTGGTCGCGGCCGACGCCGCGGTGTTGATTGCCGAGCCGCATCGATGGTCCTCCGATGGTCTGGCGATGCTCGGGGCAACTCTGGCCGGGGTTCGCGGTTACCACAATCCGAGCCTCGAGATCACCGGCTGCATCGTCAACAAGTGGCGTGGTACCGCGTCGGAAAAGAGGCGGGCCGACGAGATGGTCGAAGGGTTCGCACTCCATTTCCCTGGCGTCCCGGTATGGCTCGATCGCAGAGTGCCGCTGTGGACCGGCATCACCGAAACCCTCGATGCTGGACTCGGACTCGATCAAGGCAAGGACGCGAAACTGCGTGTTCTCAGCGAAGACGTACTGAAGCCCTTCGCCGCGCTCCTGCTCGACGGGAAGGCAGCAGCATGACGACACCGGTGCCGCCACGCAAGAAGTCGGCGCTGGCAGGAGCAACCGTGTGGTCGGCCCCCTCGATTCCAGCACCAGGCGCAGTGGCGCCAGCGGCACCGACGACCAAAGAACAAGCAGAGGTGCGCGTCTCTGAACACGAGACAGCTCGTGGCCGGCGTCGCGATCCCGAAGAAGCCCGCGGGCGCAAGCGCACCCGTGATGCCGCCTACGCCTGGGCTGCCGCCGAACACAAAGCACTGCTGCGGCTCCAAGATTTCAGCGCGGAAATGGACGCCGCCATGCAGCGGGGTACCCCGCCGGAGACCATCGCCGAATACATCCGCGAAGCGTGCACTCGCAACGGGATCGATGTCGGCCTGCTGCCGCCGCAGATCCGCACAGCAGCGGGTCTCACCGACTGACACACCAAGTTTTCCGAGGTCAGAACCCAGAAAAAGCCCCCTGAATCGACTGTCAGGATGTCCTGACACCTGATAGACTGTCAGGATATCCTGACAGTGATCGAAGGGGACGATATGAGTCGGCAGACCGACGACGGCAAACACGAGGGCTATGTCACGGCGTGGTTCGCCGACGACCGATGGAGTGGGGGCTGGGAAAACGGCGCTTTTTTGATCACCCGCCGCGCGGATGGGTCCATGCTGCCCGTCCACGAGTGGTTCCCACGCCCGCCGGCCGAGGTGATCGGATGGCGCCCGATGTGCGAGTGCGGCTGGCGCGGCTCGTTCTGGACCCGCGTCGGCACACCGGCCGAGGAAGACATCTCCCGCCAACGCGGCCACAGCAGCGAATTCGGCGACCCCAGCCAAGAGCTCGAGGACGCCGCCATGCGCGAGTGGGAACGACACATCGCACCGAGCAAAGCCGCGTGGCCCGTGGTGCAGGCCGCACGAGAGTTCTACGATGCCCAGGACCGGCTCAACGACGTTGTGCGTCAGGCCCGCGCGGACGGAGCCTCCTGGACCGATATCGGCGACGCCGCTGGTATGACCCGCCAGTCCGCACACCAACGCTGGTCGAAGGTGGTCGACTGATGGCTGTCTCGAAGTCCCGACAAATGCACAAGCTGGCCACTGCACTCAGCGAGCAGCTCGACGTCAAAGTGGAGGCGATCTACGACGGGCCATCACGACCGCGGCCGTCATCACGGTCACCGAAAAAGGTCGACGGCGGTTGGCATCTGCGATGGACCAACGGGCCTACCGTGGCCGCAGCGAAGCCGTTGGTTGCCGAGCTGGCCGCACGTGCCGCTGACATCGACCCTGACGAGATCCGGTACTGGCGTGACAACACCGACCACAGCGAGGCCGTGATGCTGCTGCTGTGGCTCGACGCCGACCCCAAACACGCTGACTACCACGAGACCGCCGGCCTCGATCTGCCGAGCTTCGAAATCTCCTACCCAGAACGGGCGGACGAGATCTGGGAGCGCCGCGCGACTGCCCTCCAGGCCCTCGGCGGAGGTGGACAACTGCGCCTCTCCAGCATTCGCACCCTGCTCGAACACATCCAGGCTCGAGGCTGGCCCAGTGCACTCGAATGGCTCGACGGCCTGGCCGAAGATGGCCGCCGTCTTCGCGTAGTCCGATAGCCGCCGGGCGCTTGCGACAGCAACCGTTGACCAGCTGCTCACCAGGGAATCGCGATGGTGCAGAGGGTGTGTCCCGAATCTGGAGGGCGATCAGCGCGGGCAGATACGGGGGCGAGGTCCCGCACCTCGAGGTGACGCACAGCCGTAGCAGATCCGGCCGAACGCTACGCCTGGTCGTCATGGTGGCGGCGGCGGTAGGCCTTGGATCGGCAGGCCTGCGAGCAGTAGCGGGCATCGGCGCGCCGGTCGACGCCGGGCCACAGGAACACCCCGCACACCGGGCAGGTGATCGACTCAGGTACCCAACCCTCCGAGAGTTCGCCGGCGGACTGGAGTCGGTAGGTCGTGGTCATCACGCTCATGAGCTCGCGGCGGTTCTGCTCGCGTCGGCGCTCGGCAGCACGGTGTCGGTAGGCGCGAGCTGCACACCGGTTGCCGCAGTAGCGGCGGCGCGGACCGGACTCACGGGGAAGTGCAGCACCACAGGAAGCACAACGGCGGCCGGTCCGCCGACGCGAACCCACACCGTCCACTCTGCGCCGATCGGTAGAGCCGCGGTAGACCCGCCAACCGGGCCTGCGGAATCCCCCGCTGACGAGCTGCTGCCGGACTCGGAAACCTCACCCGGCGCCGACTCGGGCCGCCTGCTGTAGAGCTGCGGTAGACCCGCCAATCGGTCTATGCCTTGCCCACGGCGCGCAGCTCGGCCGCGACACCAGGGGCGGCCCTGGACATGATCGCGGGCGAGCACGCTAGCTGGGTACACGTGCCGATCACCCTCAGCTGATCTGACCACCCGATAGCCAGAGGTGTGCAACCTGATTAGCCGGTGATATGCCAGACCGGCAGCAACCGTGAAACCGGTCCTGAAGGTCGCGGTAGACCTGCTGACCGTCGCGTTCGTACCCGCCCCCTCTCTGTGCAGGCCTGCTCCCGGCGAGGGCGGGGGTCCGTGGGGCAGAGCCCCCGCGCGCGGCCTTC
>NZ_JBFBAB010000060.1:0-6743 GCF_040681975.1 Nocardia sp. NPDC051463 | reverse complement strand
AATGCTGCGCCGGATGCCGTGTCGTTGGCGTTGCGGTATGTGGTGTTCGGTGGCGAGGCGCTGGAGTTGCGGCGTTTGTCGGATTGGGTGGCCCGCCACGGTGATTCGTCGCCTGTGCTGGTCAACATGTATGGCATCACCGAGACCACCGTGCACGTGTCCTACCGTGCGCTGGACGTGGCGACCATCGCTGCCGCCTCCGGCAGTCTCGTCGGTCGCGCTATTGCGGGCTTGAGCGTCTATGTGCTCGACAATCGGTTGCGGCCGGTTCCGGTCGGTGTCGCGGGTGAAATGTATGTCGCGGGACCGCAATTGGCTCGTGGTTACCTCGGGCGTCCGGATCTGACGACGGCGCGGTTCGTGGCGAACCCGCTCGCTGATGCCGACTCTGCGGGTTCGCGCTTGTACCGTTCCGGTGACTTGGCGCGCTGGAACCGCAATGGCGAGTTGGAGTATCTTGGTCGTGCCGATGATCAGGTGAAGGTTCGCGGTTTCCGTATCGAACTGGGCGAGATCGAGTCCGCGGTGCTGGCGCAGCCGGGCATTGCTCAGGCGGCGGTTGTCGTGCGGGAGGACCAGCCGGGCGATCAGCGGATCGTGGCCTACGTCGTGGCTGATCCGGACTCCACACCGAACGTCGAGACGATCCGTGACGCGGCGACCCAGCTGCTGCCGTCGTATATGGTGCCCGCGTCGTTCGTGGTGCTGGAACGGATTCCGTTGACGGTCAACGGCAAGCTGGACCGGCGCGCACTGCCCGCTCCCGAGGTGCGGGCCAAGGCGTTCCGCGCGCCGGTCACCCCGGTCGAGGAAATCGTGGCCGCGGTGTTCGCCGAGGTGCTCGATCTGGATCGGGTCGGCGTGGACGACGATTTCTTCGATCTGGGTGGTAACTCGCTCATCGCGACCAGGGTGGTGTCGCGGATCGGGGCGGCGCTCGGGACGACGGTCCCGGTGCGCGCACTGTTCGAGGCGCCGTCGGTGGAAGCACTCGCCGCACGCGTGGGAACTCGGGTCGACCCGGTTCGCCGCGCGGAGCTCGTCGCTGGTCCGCGACCGGAGCAGATTCCGCTGTCGCTGGCCCAGCAACGGATGTGGTTCCTCAATCGGTTCGACAACCAGACCGCGATCAACAACATCCCGCTCGCGGTCCGCTTGACCGGCGCCCTCGACGTCGATGCGCTGCGCCGCGCGGTCACCGACGTGGTGGACCGGCACGAGGTGCTGCGCACCGTATATCCGGAGACCGCGGACGGCCAGGGCGTCCAGGTCGTGCTGTCGCCCGGAGCGCACCTGTCCGACCTGACGGCGGTCGAGGTGACCGAGGCCGAGATCGCTGGTCGCATTCGTGAGCTGGTGTCGACCGGATTCGATGTCACGACCGAAGTTCCGGTCCGTGCCAGGCTGTTCCGCATCGCAGGCTCGATGGACGGCTCGCAACCCGACACCCATGTGCTCGTCTTCGTTGTGCACCACATCTCGGGCGACGGCTGGTCGGTGGGTCCGCTGGCCCGCGACGTGATGATCGCCTACACGGCACGCTCGCGCGGCGAGGTGCCCGGCTGGGCGCCGCTGCCCGTGCAGTACGCCGATTTCACGCTGTGGCAGCGGAAAACGCTCGGCTCCGAAGACGATGCGGCGTCGTTGATCTCGCAGCAGGTCGAGTTCTGGTCCAAGAGTCTGGCAGGCCTGCCCGATCAGCTGGATCTGCCGTCGGACCGTTCCCGTCCGGCCATCGCGTCGAACCGCGGTGGCTTGTACGAGTTCACGCTCGACGCGCAGTTGTTGACCGGGCTGAACGCGCTGGCCCGGGCACAGGGTGCGAGCTTGTTCATGGTGGTGCACGCGGCCTTCGCGGCCTTGCTCGCACGCCTGTCCGGCACCGACGACATCGCCGTCGGCACCGCAATCGCGGGCCGTGGCGAGGCCGCGCTCGATGACGCGATCGGCATGTTCGTCAACACGCTGGTGCTGCGTACGTTGGTCGACGGTGCCGAGTCGTTCGCCGATCTGACGGCGCGCACCAGGGAAACCGATCTGGCCGCCTTCAGCCATGCGGACCTGCCGTTCGAGCGGCTGGTCGAGATCCTTCGACCGGTTCGTTCGCAGGCACGCCACCCGTTGTTCCAGGTCATGCTGTCGTTCCAGAACACCGGGCAGGCGTCCTTCGAGCTGCCGGGTCTCGATGTCGCGGGTGTCCCGCTCGAGGTGGTGACCGCCAAGTGGGATCTGCACCTGAACCTGACCGATCGATTCGACTCGGACGGCTCCGCCGACGGCATGACCGCGGAGTTCGCCTATGCGACGGACATGTTCGACGCGAGCACCATCGAAAGCGCGGCGCGACGACTGGTTCGCCTGCTGAACGCGGTGGTAGCCGATCCGACCGTCCCGGTCGGTGATATCGACCTCTTGGACGTGCCCGAGCACACCCAGGTGATCGAGCGGTGGAACGACACGAACTACGACGTCGTCACGACGTTGGGCGCGAGTGCCTCAGGCGACGCGGCGGCGACGCTGGTGTCGATGTTCCAGGCGCAGGCCGCCAGGACCCCGAAGGCGACCGCGCTGACCTTCGAGGGGACAAGTCTGTCCTATGCCGAGTTCTCGGCTCGGGTGAATCGTCTTGCCCGACATTTGATCTCGCAGGGCGTCGGACCGGACACGATCGTCGCGCTCGGTATGCGCCGTTCCCTCGAACTGGTGGTCGGCATGTACGCGGTGAGCGTCGCGGGCGGCGCCTATCTGCCGCTCGACCCGGATCATCCGGCCGACCGCACCGGCTACGTGCTCGAGACCGCCGATCCGGTCTGCGTGCTGACAACCGCCGATGACCGCGTCGACGCCGGGACCAGGGTGTCGATCGAGATCGATGGACTGGATCTGTCGACCTACTCGGATGCCACGGTGACCGATGCCGAACGGCGAGCACCGTTGCGCCCGTCCAACATCGCGTACGTCATCTTCACCTCCGGTTCGACCGGTCGCCCGAAGGGCGTGGCCGTATCGCATGCCGCGATTGTCAACCGGTTGGTGTGGATGCAGGCCGAGTACGGCCTCGATCGCGGCGATGTGGTGCTGCAGAAGACGCCCGCGACCTTCGACGTATCGGTCTGGGAATTCTTCTGGCCGTTGCAGGTCGGTGCGCGACTTGTCGTCGCCAAGCCCGACGGTCACCGCGATCCGGTGTATCTGGCCCGAGTGATCGCCGCAGAACATGTCAGCACCGTGCACTTCGTGCCGTCGATGCTGTCGGTGTTCGTGGAGGACGACCGCGCGGTCGATTGCGTGGACCTGCGCAATGTCTTCACCTCCGGTGAGGCGCTGCCCGCGGTGACCGCGCAGCGTCTGCGTGAGCTGACCGGTGTCTGGTTGCACAACCTGTACGGCCCGACCGAGGCCGCCGTCGACGTGACCTTCCACGAGGTCACCGATGCCGACACCGTGTCGGTGCCGATCGGCGCTCCGGTGTTCAACACCCAGGTGTATGTGCTCGATTCGCGTCTGCACCCGGTTCCGGTGGGTGTCGCGGGTGAGCTGTATCTCGCGGGCGAGCAGTTGGCCCGAGGCTATGTGGGGCGTGCCGGCCTGACCGCGGACCGTTTTGTGGCCAACCCGTTCGACGCCGATGGCGCCCGCATGTACCGCACCGGTGACCTGGTTGCCTGGACCGCGAACGGCGAGCTGGATTACCTGGGCCGCACCGACTTCCAGGTCAAACTGCGCGGTCTGCGCATCGAGCTCGGCGAGATCGAATCCGCGCTGACGGTGCTGGAGTCGATCGCGCAGTCGGTCGTGACGGTTCGCTCCGATGACCGCCTCGGTGATCAGTTGGTGGCGTATGTGATCGCCACCGTGGGACATTCGGTGCATATCGACGACGTTCGCGCAGAACTCGGCGGCAAGCTGCCCGCCTACATGGTGCCCTCGGCGTTCGTGGTGCTCGATGAGTTCCCGCTCAACGCCTCGGGCAAGCTCGACCGCAAGGCGCTGCCCGCCCCGGTCTTCGAGGCGAAGGTGTTCCGTGCACCGTCCACCCCGATCGAGGAGATCGTGGCCGGTGTGTTCACCGATGTACTCGGTGTGGCACGGGTCGGTCTGGACGACGATTTCTTCGAACTCGGCGGTAATTCGCTGCTGGCCACCCAGGTGACCGCACGTATCGGCGCCGCGCTGGACACGCAGCTCACGGTCCGTGACCTGTTCGAGGCATCGACCGTCGGCGCGTTGGCCACCAGGGCCGAGCACAATGCCGGATCCGGCCGGACCCGGCCGCGACTGGTGGCAAGTGAGCGGCCCGCGATGGTTCCGCTCTCACCCGCGCAGCAGCGGTACTGGTTCCTCAACCAGTTCGACACGGCCACCTCGGCGGTGGACAACATTCCGCTGGCCGTGCGGCTGTCGGGCGCGCTGGACGTGGCCGCGCTCGAGCACGCGATGGCTGATGTGTTCGCCCGTCACGAGGTGCTGCGGACTACCTACCCGAGCTCGGTCGACGGCCCGCACCAGGTGATCCTGCCCGTGGCACAGACCGCGCCCACGCTGACCGTGGTCGAACTCGACGTGGCCGATCTGATCGGTACGGTCATCGATTTCGCGCTCACCACCTTCGATGTCACCGTGGAGGTGCCGTTGAAGGTCGGGCTGTTCCGGATTGCCGCCGACGACCACGTGATGGCTTTCACCGTGCACCACGTGGCCGCCGACGGCTACTCGATGGGCCCGCTGGCCCGCGACGTGATGGCCGCGTACGTGGCCAGGGCACAGGGCGAGGTGCCGCAGTGGCTTCCGCTGCCGGTGCAATACGCCGATTACGCGCTGTGGCAGCGGGCGGTGCTCGGTTCCGAAGAAGACCCGGAATCGCTGGCCGCCAAGCAGGCCGCCTACTGGCAGGCCACGCTGGCCGGTCTGCCGGATCAGCTGGAGATACCTACCGACCGTCCCCGTCCGCCCGCACAGTCGTTCCAAGGTAAGGCGATTCGCTTCGAGATCTCGCCGGACCGGCATGTGCGCCTGCGGGAGCTGGCGCGGGCCAACAATGCGTCGCTGTTCATGGTTGTGCACGCGGCGTTGACGGTGCTGCTGGCCCGGCTGTCCGGGACCGACGACATCGCCGTCGGTACTCCGATCGCCGGCCGTGGTGAGCGCGAACTCGATGATTTGATCGGCATGTTCGTCAATACCTTGGTGTTCCGAACCAAGGTCGATGGCGGTAAGCCGTTCAGTGCGCTGCTCGCGGATGTGCGGGAGCGAGATCTGGAGGCGTTCGCGCATGCGGATGTGCCGTTCGAGCGGCTGGTCGAGCTGCTCAACCCGGTGCGCTCCACGGCGCGTAACCCGCTGTTCCAGGTGGGTCTGTCGTTCCAGAACCTCGCCGAGACCACACTCGAACTGCCCGGGTTGACCGCCAGCGCGGTCGATTTCGAATTGCAGATGGCCAAGACCGATCTGCAGGTGACCCTGTACGACCGGTACGCCGAAGATGGAACCCCGGCCGCGATCGTCACCGAGTTCGGTTACGCCATCGATTTGTTCGATGAGGCGACAGTTCAGGGTTTCGCTGACCGTTTCGTCGTGGTACTCGACGCGATCATCGCCGACGCCACGATGCCGGTGGGTGAGATCGACCTGCTGGCGCCCGCGGAGCGGGAACGCATCGTCCTCGACTGGAACGACACCGCGCACGAGGTGGCGCCGGAGTTGTTGCTCGATGGTTACCGGCGGACCGCTGCGGCGTATCCGGATGCGGTGGCGGTGTCCTACGAGGGTGCCGAGCTGACCTACCGGGAATTCGACGAGCGGGTGAACAAGCTTGCGCGCCTGTTGATTTCGCAGGGTGTCGGCGCGGAGTCGTTGGTCGGTCTTGCGGTTCGGCGTTCGCTCGATCTGGTTGTCGGTATGTATGCGATCGTGACCGCGGGTGGTGCGTATGTGCCGTTGGATCCCGATCACCCGGCCGAGCGCATCGCCCATATCCTCGACACCGCGCGTCCGGTGTGCGTGGTCACCACCAGCGCCGATGCTGTTGCGGTGCAGGACGATACGCCGGTGCTGCACCTGGACACGGTCGACCTTTCCGCATTCGCGGGTGATCCGGTGCGGCCGGCAGAGCTGCTGTGCCCGGTGTCGCAGGACACTCCCGCGTATGTGATCTTCACGTCGGGTTCGACGGGCCGCCCCAAGGGTGTCGCGGTTTCGCACGCGGCGATCAACAACCAGATCGAGTGGATGCTCGCGCAGTACCCGCTCGGTTCGGATGATGTGTACCTGCAGAAGACCGCGACGACGTTCGATGTCTCGCTGTGGGGCTACTTCATGCCGCTGCGTGCCGGCGCGAAGCTGGTCGTCGCCACGCACGATGGTCATCGGGATCCGGTGTACGTGGCGGAGATGATCGCGACCCATCGGGTGACCGTGACCGACTTCGTGCCGTCGATGTTGGCCGTGTTCGCCGCGCACACCGCGGCCGACGCACTCCCGACACTGCGGGATGTGTTCGTGATCGGTGAGGCGCTGCCGCCGGAGACGGTGACCGCATGGCGCACCGTTTCCGATGCCCCACTCCATAACCTCTACGGTCCGACCGAGGCCGCGGTCTCGGTGACGTATTGGCAGGCAGCGGCAGCGGACCGGTTGACGGTGCCGATTGGTTTGCCGCAGTGGAACACTCAGGTGTATGTGCTGGATTCGCGGTTGCGTCCGGTGCCTGCGGGTGTCGCGGGTGAGTTGTATCTTGCGGGTGG
>NZ_JBFBAB010000059.1:0-9114 GCF_040681975.1 Nocardia sp. NPDC051463 | reverse complement strand
AACGGCCTTCTCACGAACCTCGGGCGGGTAACGCTTCGTCATGATGGGAACCATCTTCCACTAGGAAGAAGCGGCCCCCAACCCGTGACGGTTCACAGTGCGGGGGATTCGCCTTATAGGCAAGGACAACGTCGTCGCCAGCGGTGGTGCCGGACGGCTCGCGCACGGTATTGCACGAAATGCAGAGCAGTCCACGGACAAGGCCGGTGGCGTGGTCGTGGTCGACGTGGTCAGGCTCGGGTCGTCGGGCGGGGGTGCTGGCGAATGTCTCGCACCAGTGGACGGCGCGACTGTCGTCTCGCTGCACGCCCGTTGCGGAGAGAGCTCGTGTGATGAACGCACATGTCCAAAAGGTTTAGGAGGTCGGCGAACGCGACGACCTTTGACCAGGAACATGGGTGTCCAACGCGCGATCGCCAGCAGGCAAGGCAGCATTCACCGGGGGCGACTCGGGCAGTGCACAGTGCGGTCCGCACCGGGGACGGTTGTCGGTGATGCTGGTTCAGCAAACGCCACCCGGACAACGCATGCCCACACCAGACCCGCAACCCCTACGCGGAGCGTGAGCTGTGCGCCACGATTGCCTGCGGTGCTTGGAAGCGCATCGGGGTGGGTCGCACGCTATGCGCCTGCGGGCCCTTCGTGCTCACGACAACCTCGAAATCGACCTGACAGCCTTCGCTGATGAAATTGCGGAAGCGATCGACTATCTGCTCGCTTTCGACGAGCAGATCAGCGCTGCCGTCGGCAGCACTGATGAAGCCGAAGCGCTTGATGGTATCGAACCATTTTACCGTTCCCTGCATTGAACACTCCTGAAGTGTGGATATCGACTACGTGGGGCGACCAGGGAGGTCACCTGCGTGGAGGCGTTCGCACAGCCCGCCGCCGCGAATCGCTGCCATGACTAGGCAGTGCACCGGTGGGAATCACTACCGCTGGTCGGTCAGCGTGAGCGCCACAACCGGCGATCCGAAGTGGCCAGCGCCCACCTGAATACGACCGTGCCCAATCTCGCTCGCGACCTCAACCGCTCTGGACCAAGCGCTGTCCCTGAACCCGCCACCCTCAGTTGACCTGGCTTCCGACCGACTGAGCCAGGAATGGCCAGGAGCGTTTCAGGTCGTCCTCCCAGTAACCCCACGAATGGGTGCCGACCGGCCGATCGTCCAGCGTCACTGGGATATTCAGTTCGCGCAGCCGGTTGGTCAGGTTCAGTGTGCAGAAGTGGATAGCTGCTTCGATCGGCCCGCCGAACACGATCTGTACTGGCAGCGGAATCCGACCATCCTGCACCCGCGGATCGGTCGGAGTGTCATGCGGCGCCGCCGGAATGCCGCTGCCTGAACTCAAATAGATAGCGGTCCCGCGCAGCCGATCCGCGTTGACCAGCGGATCGTTGGCGCGCCACAACGGTCCGTTGCGCGGGCCCCACATGTTCTCGACACTTTGCCCACCGCCCCAGTTCTCCACCGTGAGCCGGACGAACTCCTGCCCAATGGGGTCCGATGTCTGCGCGCAACCGCTGTAGGACGCCACACTCGTCCAGAAACCGGGCTTCGCGATCGCCAGGTTCAGTACCGAAGTGCCACTCATCGACACGCCCACCAGCGTACGGTTTCCGTTGGCTCCCAAGAACTCCTCGATGACCGGCGGCAACTCCTCGTTGAGGAAGGTTTGCCACTTGTTGTGGCCCAGGACGGCGTCGTCGCGTACCCAGTCGGTGTAGTAGGAGTTGCTGCCACCGAACGGGGTCACGACGTTGACATCTTTGCTGCGCAGGAAACTCACAACATCGGTCTGCGCATCCCACCCGCTCTGATTCGGCCCGCCTCCAGAGCCGTTCAGCAAATACATCGTGGGCCGTGGCTTCGCCGCGTCCGCAGCGCGGATGACCTGCACCAAGATCGGCCTATCCATGGCGGGAGAGAACACCATGACATTCTGCTGCCGATCGTTCACCGCCTCCGCTGAAACAACGCGAGCCGTCCCGGGCGCCGCGGTTGCGCTGCTCGCCGCACCAACCAGGCCAGCCGCGGCAAGCACCGCGGCAAGCACACAGCGCAGCGTCGCCATTCGTGTCAATCGCAGTGTTCTCAATTCGGACCTCTCATCTCTGGTTGTCGACCGCTGTCGGAATGACGCTGCAGAATGCCTCGGTGGTTACCGGGCGTCCTGGAACGGCATCACCGGAGATTCGCGCTGCCACCGTCCCCGGTTTGGTCGCCCCGCCGAGGAATTCATGGCAGCGTGGCCATCTGCATCTCCGAGGACGAATACGCCGCCCGGTGCGCGCTGTCGGCGGTACAGACGTCCACCTCGGCTCAGCGAACATCGGGCTCGACCGTTCGACTCGGAACCCCCACCCACCCCGAACGGATCCATAGCCGGAGCCGTCCCCGCCGACGGAAGCAACCGCCGGAGACTGGTGCAGAGGCACGTCGACCCGGATCGGCGGCTCGCGGAGATTGAACGCTCCCTGGGCCGATCCTCGGCCGGCAAGGTGGGAGTTGCCGCCGACCGACCGAAGATTTGTTGGCGAACCGAGCAATCCGGCCCGGCGGGCAAGGCGAATCCCGTGCGTTCATCCAGCGCGGCCCATACGGGGTCGCCTCGACGGAAGCGGTTTTCGACAATGATGGTGAAGCAGCGGGCACTGGCAGCAGCTTTGGTGCTGGGCGCCGCGATGGTGGGCGCGACTGCCTGTTCGGATGACAAGTCCGAATCTGCCGGCGCGGCGATCTCGACTTCGGCAGCGGCCTCGACTTCGGCGATGGGTGCGGCAGCCGATCTGGTGGGACCGGGGTGCGCGGAGTATGCGAAGCAGGTACCTTCCGGCGCGGGTTCGGTGAGCGGGATGGCCCAGGATCCGGTCGCGACGGCGGCATCACACAATCCGCTGTTGACTACGTTGGTGGCTGCGGTATCCGGTCAGCTCAACCCGCAGGTGAATCTGGTCGATACGTTGAACGGCGGACAGTTCACGGTGTTCGCACCGGTCGATTCGGCGTTCGCGAAGATCGACCCGGCCGCGATCGAGGCGTTGAAGACCGATTCCGCGACGCTGACGAAGATCCTTACCTACCACGTGGTGCCCGGCCGGATTGCGCCTGATCGGATCGCGGGAAGCCACAAGACCGTGGAAGGTTCGGATGTCACATCCACTCGCTCCGGTGACACCATCAAGGTCGGCGCCGCATCGGTCATCTGCGGTGGAGTCAAGACCGCGAACGCGACAGTATACATGATCGACACCGTCCTGATGCCACCCGCTGCGTAACGCGAGTGACCTCTTGCTCGGTATGGCACCCAACCATCAGGAGTCGAGTATGACCGTTGATCCGGATTCCAACGTCATTCGCCTTCGCCGCGGTACGGGATACGTGGAGAACTCGCCGTGGCAGACCTGCCCGGCGCCCGCCAACCGTGACGATCGGCAGCACACGCGTCGACTCGTCGACCTGCTCGCCGAGGTAGCCGACGGGAATCGGGATGCCTTCGTCGAGTTCTATCGGGCGACAAGCCATCGGGTTTTCGGCTTGGCCGTGCGGATTTTGCGCGGCCATGCCCTGGCCGAGGAGGTCACCCAAGAGGTGTATCTGCAGGTGTGGTTGTCGGCGAAACGGTATGACCACACTCTGTCCAGCCCGATCGGTTGGCTGATGACGCTGACCCATCGACGGGCGGTGGACCGGGTGCGGCGGGAGACCGCAGCCGCCGATCGCGATGTCGTCTACGGCCACGCCCAGCTGGGGCGCGATCATGATGTCGTTGCCGAGGAGGTCGGTCAACACCTCGACGAAGTGGCCGTCCTGGACTGCCTGGACACGCTGACATCGATTCAGCGTGAGGCGGTGGCGTTGGCCTACTACAGCGGACGGACCTACAGCGAGGTCGCCGAACATCTCGAGGTTCCGCTCCCGACCGTCAAAACCCGGATCCGCAACGGACTCAAACGTCTAGAGAACTGCCTGACAGGAGGTGACACTCGATGATCGGTACCGATCAACCAGATCCGGATCTGCGCGACCTTGCCTATCCCTACGCAATGGACGCCGTCACCGAGACCGAACGCAGCGATATCGAACGGCTACTGGGTCGGGTGGATCGAGCCACCGCAGCCGAGTTCGCCGCCGAGGTGCGCGGCATTCGCGAACTGCTCGCATCGATGACCGTGGGCGATGTGCTGAAGCCTCCCGTAACGCTCGAGCACAAGGTACTACGGGCGCTGGACATAATGAATGACGTCGCCGACACCCCGAAACACTCGGGTGTGCGCCGGTTGCGTCGTGGAAGGATGTGGCGGCCTGATCTGCTGGCCGCCGCTGTCGTGCTGATCATCGCGATGGTGGTGGGTGGTGTGGTGCTGGTGAATCGGGTCTCGAGTAACGAGCCGGATGCCGTCACCGCTCAGCTGATCGACCAACAGCCGGATGTGACGATTCGATCGACTCCGGTCGCGGGCGGCGGCACACTGCGGGTGCATTCGTCGGCCCGGTTGTCCGCGGCGGCGGTGTCTTTCGATGGCGTGCCCGAACTGCCGTCCGATCGCGACTATCAGCTCTGGCTGGTGCCACCGGCGGGACAGCCCCCGCGTTCTGCCGCGGTGGTGGATCGGTCCTCCGCACAGGGCACAGTTCTGGTGACACGCTTCGATCCGGTCGACGCCTTGGCCATGACTGTGGAACCGGCAGGCGGTTCGGCACAGCCGACCACCACTCCGATCGTCGTTCTCGAACTGGCGCAATGAAATACGCGGTCGTGGGCATCGTGGCGGCAGCCACGGTGCTCGGTGTCGGCCATTGTGTTGCGGCGTTCATAGATCCGGCGGCCTCGCCCTTCTATGCCATGGGCGCCTGGGTGGTCGACCACACCCCGCACGCGATGAAAGATGCCGCTATCAGGCGATTCGGCAGTAACGACAAGGTCGCCCTATTCGTGTCGATGGGGCTGGTGATGGTCCTCGGCGCTGCGGTTGTCGGTCTGGTGGAGCGCTATCGCCGCCCGATCGGGGTCGTGCTTCTCGTATTGCTCGGCGGCGTAGTCGGTTTCGCGGCATGGGAAAGGCCGACGGCCACACCGTGGTTCGTGTTGCCGACCATCGTCGGCGTGGTTGCCGGGGTAGCAGCGCTGCGCTTGTTGATCGGCGAAACCCCGCACGGCGAAACCGAGGGCACCGTGTCACGGCGTCGTTTTCTCACACTCACGGCAGGTGCTGGAGCGGCGGCCCTCGGAGCGGCGGTGGCGGGGCAATGGATCGGCGCACGGCGACGTGATGTCACCGCGGACCGGTCGCGATTCGTCGTCCCGCGACCTGTCGATGTCGCACCGGCCACCCCACCCGGGGTCCGAGTCCAGGGCGTCACCGATTTCGTCACCGCGAACGATCGCTTCTACCGCGTCGATACCGCACTGCAACTTCCGACCCTCACCAGCGGCGATTGGCGGCTGCGTATCCACGGGATGGTCAATCGCCCGGTCGAGTTCGACTTCGACGACCTGCGCCGTCGCCCAGCGGTCTCACGACTGATCACCATGACCTGTGTCTCGAACGAAGTCGGCGGCGAATTGGCGGGCACCGCGCTGTGGACCGGCTATCGGCTGGCCGACCTACTCGCGGAGGCGGGGGTGAACCCCAGCGCGGATATGCTGCTGTCACGCAGTGTCGACGGATTCACCGCGGGCACGCCGGTCGCCGCGGTGACCGACGGCCGCGACGCGCTGCTCGCGGTCGGTATGAATGGTGCGCCGCTGCCGATCGAGCACGGCTATCCGGCCCGAATGATCGTGCCAGGACTCTACGGGTACGTTTCGGCGACCAAATGGGTTATCGATCTGGAGTTGACCAGGTTCGATTCGGCGCAGGCCTACTGGACCGAACGTGGTTGGGGCGCACAGGCTCCCATCAAGTCCGCCTCCCGGATCGACGTGCCCACATCCTTCGCAACCCTCACCGCTGGCGCTGTCACCGTCGCAGGTGTCGCGTGGTGCCAACAGCGCGGTATCGACGCTGTCGAGGTACAAGTCGATGACCAGCCGTGGCGCCAGGCCACCCTCGCCGCTGAGTACTCGACCGACACCTGGCGGCAGTGGAGCTGGCAGTGGGATGCCGAACCCGGCATGCATACATTGCGGGTACGTGCCACCGACCGCGGCGGGCAAACCCAAACCGACAGTCGCACCCCACCGTTCCCAAACGGCAGCACCGGTTGGCACAGTCGCGTCGTCAACGTCCGCTGACCGGCCCGTCCGGCAGTGGGGCACGCCTTGCCGATGGGTGACCGGTAGTAGGAGCTCGCCAGTGGTTCGTTGACGAGCCAGAAGGTGCCCGCAGATCAATACGTATCGGCGGTGCGCTGCAACCGAGATCCAGCGAGCAACTCGCGACTGCACGCCTCGACGCGCAGACCCTGCTACCTCCTGGACTTCACCCGCCACAATCCTGACCACCATTTATCGCACCGCGGGTCGGGGACACGCGCATCAACATCGCTCAGCCCGGGCTTGACCACATTGAGCGGCAACATGGCTAAATGCCGGTACGTTCTCGCTCAAGCAGTGAGTTCAGCATGTGGGCGGGGGGTGTCCCCATCTCCTTCGTCGGCAGCCGCCGCAAGCGCGAAAATAGATTGCCGACAGGCTGGGGGTGCTGCGGATAGCGAGTGAGCTCGCGCCGTCGAATTCCATCGCACCCCTCGGGCTGGGGCATCGGAGCAAACTCGGCGTGCGTCCTGGCGGCCGCCGGGCTCGCGTCGGGCGATCTCCTCGCGGCCGATCCAAGATCACTGAAGCCGCGAACGACTAGGTGGCCCGTCGGGTTGGTGCGGAGCGGACCAAGTCGCATCCTACGAGTGGTCGGGCCAGGTGATCGAGCCTCACGCGCCCAGACGTTCAGATAGGGGCATAGCAGGGTGATGAGCAGTCGGCGCGGCTGCGGCGACGACGTGGTCGGGCGGCGCCGTCGCCGTCGGCGAGACAGAGCAGCGGATCGAGTCCGTGCACGTGCGGTGCCAGGGCCAGATGACATCGACAAGGCCCTCGAGATAGCCGCGAGGCACGGCTGCCGTCCCTTCGTGGCGTGGCGACCTATGAGGACGTCTACAAGCTAATCTACGTCCACGGTCCCAGCGACATCATCGTGATGCTCGCCGAGGAGCTGAAGAAGAGCTGACGGCCGACCGACCTATCCAGGGTGTATTGCTAGACCTCGTCGAGGTCGCAAGTCTGCCCACTGCACCATCACCCACCACGCAAGCTGTCGCCCCAAAACGCCATGATCGCCTGGACCCGAGCATTTCAGACACGCTCCAGCTAACTGTCGCCCGCTGGAATTGGTGTTGAGGGCCGGCGAATAGGACGTGACGGCGGTCAGCGTTCGCCTTGTGCCGGCGAGACCGGGCCTACACCGCGCTTCCTGCGAGCCTGCCTGTCCCAGCCCACTTCCCGCGCTGCACTGTCCGAGCGCGGCCGATGGGGAACGGGACCGGGATCGGGTCACCTGGCCGGTGTGCCTCGATCACACGCAGATGCGGTGTGAGAGCAGCCAGGCCGGTGAGGCGGCCCTCGCCGTGCGGGGCGCCAACGAGAAGGACCTCGACCTCGCAGTCCTCAACGGTGTCGTTCGACAGCGAGCGATCCAGGGTGGCAACGATCGTCGTGACGGGTTCCAACCCGCTGTCCATATAGTCCTGGCCGGCATCGGAAGGCGCGTAGCTGAAGGTGAGCACTTCCGGGCCGGAGCATTCCCCGATGAACTTCCAGCCGCGCACCCGCAGCATGATGTCCAACCCGGCGAACACCCGCATGTCCGGCCCGGGCACCGGGTGGCCGCATGCCGTGCCCAGAGCCTGCATCACCGACGCCGGTGGGTATCGGCGGTGCCAGATCTCGGCTTGCATCGCCGTGACGAACTCTGCCTCCCGCTTCGGCGTGCTCCGGTGTGCGTCGTCGCGTCGGAACTGTCTGGCGCGCCAACGTGCGGTCGTCTTCTCGTTCGGCCTGGACATGGGCAACATGCTCGCAGTCCGAACCCCCGGGACAGCGACAGACACGCCCACTCCAAGGACACCGACAGCTGCCGACGCGATCATTCCACCGGTTCTGGGTTCAGGAAAGGTTAGTCGAGGTAGTGACGCAGGGACAGTTCTTGTCGGCGACCGCCGCGGTCAGGCCGGAGTGTTGGTAGCTCACGCACATGACGCCGGTGTGGGACACCGCCGAGGTTTCACCAAGTGCCTGCTATCCCAGATCCTCAGCCGTGCAAGCGAAGCGCAGACCATGCGCGACACGGAGGCAGCGAGCTCGCTGAACGCGACCGTGACCTGGGCCGGGGCGCCCAGTGTTGCCGACCTATCCACCGATGTTCGTGACGGCCGAGAGCAGACATTTCCACGGCGTGGGTCGCCCTATGTCTGTCACGCAGTCGCCAACCCTAGCGCGTCAGAACATACTGGTCGCATGAGTTAAGCGGTCCGGTCGTCACCGAACTCGCCGGCCGAGGGGCAAGGTCGATGAAAGGTTGGTGTGGGGTTAGCGGTTTAGGCAGTGGTGCAGCCCTGCCAAGGTGATCGGGCGGGTGATGGCTTTGCGGGCAGCCAGCAACAACAGTCCGACATGACGGCGGGCGCAGCGCCGGTAGGCGAGGTCGAGCACGTGAAGTCCTGCGACGCCGAGGAATTCGACCTCACGCAGGTCCAGCAGCAGCCGCCCGCCCTCGACGGTCAGCCCCTCGGCTTGCAGTAGTCCGGCGTCGAATTGACCTGCGGTGAATAGATCGATGTCCCCGGCGACGTGCACGACGATGTCGTCGGCCAGGGGTCGGCGGTCAGGCGCAATACCGATCCGGGTCGGCCGAATACCCATAAGTCGTAGCGGCCCAGACGGCCACCCTATCTATCAAGATCAGTCATGTGGCGCAATTCGACCGCAGCATCGCCCCGACGTAGCCGCGCAGGAACCCTCCGACAGGTCTGATCGCACCCGCGGGTAAGTAGCACCTGACCAGCGGCCCGGGACGCCGGGGGCGGTTTCAAGGGGTCGTCGCAACACTGCCTGGTGTTAGGCGGTGAGTAGATCACGCAGGCGCTCGGCTGGGGTATCCCAGTCGAGCGTTTT
>NZ_JBFBAB010000058.1:0-9825 GCF_040681975.1 Nocardia sp. NPDC051463 | reverse complement strand
CCCGTCTCTTACGCAACCAACCAACAAACCCACCGATACCCACCCAACGCAACCCAAGTCTTTTTCTTTTTCTCTCCACCACCACCCCACCCATCTTTTGATCTTTTGATTTCTGATTTCTCCCACCCCCACCCCCGTTCGACATCTCGTGCACACGCAGTGGGTATGAGATGTCGAACGGGGGTGGGGGTGGGAGGGAGCAGAAATCCCGCCTGAAACCGCAGCTCAGGGGATGGGTGGGGTGGTGGTGGAGAGTGCCGATAGGTAGCCGACACGTGCGCTACGTGTCGGCTACCTATCGGCTATGCATTTGATGGAGTTTCGGTGTCGCCAACTCGAACCACCCACCACCAAGATCGACTACCGACACCACGCGGTCGGCCCTTCCTCGGCTGGACAGTTTGAGCCCGGATCGGCAGTCGTTCAAGGGCGCTCCTGGCGTCGCGTCGCCTTCGGCGATGGCCTGGCGGCCACCCTTGAGCGACCACCGCTCCGGACTCGTTTTGCCTACGGAGGAAGGGGCCGGGGGAACAGTCGGGGAGAGAAGGCCAGCCGAGAGGCCGAAGACACGAAGAAGCCCGGCCGATTTCTCGGCCGGGCTTCCGTAGGTGGTCGATCTATGTGGTCGGCGGGGTGTAGGCGCTCAGGTCGTAGTTGCGGCCGTAACCGCCACCCTCGACGGGACCGGCATACAGCAGACCCTCCAGGCGCCCGCCGATCGCGACACCACCAGCGCGGGAGCGGCGTACGCCCGCGGCGATAGCGCGCTGCACGTCGCGATCCAAGGTGATCGACCGCAGACCGTCGTCGGTGTCGTCCTGGCGGTCACCGGGTTCGACCTCGAGGATCAGCTGGGAGTCGATGACCGGGTCTCCGGACTGGGCGACCATCGGTTTGCGGTTGACCCAGTACAGCGGCTGTCCCTGGCTGTTGTGGCGATGCCGGCGCACGACCGCGACGATTTCGCCGCTGACCGTCGCGCCGATCTCGACATCGCGGCCGAAGGGGTTGCGGGCGCCCTGGCCCATCAGCTCGGCGTTGATCTGGTCCAGGTCGGTAAGTGCGTTTGTCATTTCAGTTACTCCTTGGCAATGCGAGTTGGGTGGTGGTTCCGCCTGCGACCAGGCGGAGGTTCTGGGTGAGGGCCGGTTCTTGCTCGACCTTGAGACGGGCGACGATCCGGCCGACCGATCCGTGGTGCAGGCCGACAAGCGGGGCGATCTCGCGGTAGGAGAGGCCGGCCTTATGCATGCGCCACACTTCGATGTCGCGCTCGGTGGTTGGGTCGGGCTGCTCCGATGTCGCCTCCACCTCGACAGGTGTCGCGCCGGTGTCGCGCGGTGTCGCGTAGGCGTCGCCGGTTGTCGCGACATAGGCGGCACCTGTCGCCTCGCTCTCCGGAGTGCGAGGAACCTCCAGCAGCGCGGTCAGAGCGTGCGTGACAGCCACCGCGGCGACCGGTGCCGCTCCCGCGACCGCCGCCGCGGCCAGCTGAGGCAACTTCAGCCCGTCCGCTGTCCACGCGTGAACACCGTTTCCGACCAAAGACACCAGCTCAGCGGCAGCAAGCTCGGCCCAGAAGAATCGGCGCGTACTGGCGGGGATCTTCACCCCCAGCTTCGCGCGCCGGTTCAACGCGACCAGCGAGAAAGCGGCTTGAATGATCGGCCCGTCCACGATGACCGGGGCACCCCACGCCAACCCGTCTGGGATACCGGACATCATCGCCACCCCGTGCAGCGCGATCGCCGACCAGGAGAACGCCGCGATGATCACCGCCGCAAGCGACAGCAAGGCGACAACCTCGGCGACATTCCAACCCGCCGACACCGGCTGCGGCGACACTTCGGCGGCAGCACGCGACGCGGCGGCCATCTCCGGCGACATGGTGTCGCCGTACTGCGACAGATGTTCGGTCATCGGTCGTATCCCTCTCGGTCGGTAGACGCGGGCCAGGGGCTCCACGCCGGAGTACGGATCAGGCGTTCCTGCTCGGCGTGCAGGGCGTGCCCGGCGAGCTGATCCAGGGCGTTGTCCACGTCGCTGGCAAGCTCCCGGTTACGGTCTTCCATCTGCGCGACCTGGTGCTCGGCGGCGGCCCAGTCCGCGGTGACGGCGGCCAGCTGCTCCTCCAGTTCGGCGGTGCGCTGATGCGCGGCGGTCAACCGCTCCTGCAACTCGGCGACGCTCAGACCATCGGCCGGCGGCCGGACCGCGCTCACCGACTGCGACACCGGCGCCGCCGTGCAGACCGTCCGCACCGGTGACCGCAGAGCCGTCGGCCGCGCGGTCACCTCGTCGTAGTCCGCGGCGACGGCGGGCATCGTCGCCTCGACGGACGGGGCGTTCACCGCTCCACTCCGTCCCGCTCGATGTTTGCCATTGCTACTGCCAGGGCGTTGCCGGGCTGGTAGTCGGCGAGTGCGGCGGTGCGGGCGGCGGCGAAGCCCGACGACACCGGAACCGGTGCGCTGGTGCTTACTTCGGCGGCATTCGCCCACGGCATGTCCCGCTCGCCGTGCCCCTGGCGTTCGGGTGTTCGGGACTCGAAATGCGCGGACACCTCTCGCTCCACATCGGAAACGGCGACGCTCGGATCGCGGTATTCGTCGTGGTCGAGCACGCGGGTCACGTAGTGGGAGGTCAGCAGACCGGATTCACTGCGCTCGATACCGTGTTCGGCGAGGTAGTGGGCCTGCCGCTCGCTGCGCAGCTCGATCGGGGACAGCTCACCGGCCTCATGGAGCTCGGCGGCCACCACCACCGCGCTCTCGCGGTCCTCGCTGTAGCGCAGCGTCGCGTCTTCCAGGTAGATCCACTCGTTCATCCACCGGGCGTCACCGCTGAGCCAGGGGTTGGCGTACTCGGCGTGGTCCACCTCATCGGCTGGGTCGTAGTCCTGCGGCGCGCGGTTGATGCTCGCCCATGCGTGCATGAAATCCGATCGCATCCGCTGCTCGGTCTCGGATTCGGTTTCGTGCAGGTCCTCAGCGCGTACGGTGCGGGTATTCTCGGTCATCGGTTCGGCTCCTTCTCTATCTGGTAGTTGAGGTGATGGCTGGGCCACTCCATGCCGGGCGGTCGCACGCCCGGCATGGTCATGTCAGGGTCGGTGCTCAGCGCTCCGCCCCGTTCCGCTCCGCCCCGTTCCGCTCCGCGCTGCGCGCGACCGCGTCGGCCAGGGCATTGCCCGACTGGTAGTCCGAGAGAGCGGACCGGCTCGAAGCGGAGCGGCCCGAGTCCGGCCCGTCCGTCGTGGTCCGTGCGGCGCTCTCGCGGCCGGCCTTCTCCTGCTGATACGAACGACCGCCGCCCTCATACACCCACCAGTTGGTGAATTCGCTTGCGTAGGCGTGCCGGTCAGCGCCGTGGCGCTGCGCGAGGTCTTGGAGCTTGCCCTGTACCAGCGTCGAGTCTTTGTCATCGGCGGCGGACAACATCGACTTGGCCAGCAGCTGCCCCGCCTCCCGCTTCACCCGTTCGTGCCGCTGTGAGGACTCGCTCGTGGGGGGCATCGTGGCCCTGTCTGCGGCCTGCTGGCTCTGGCCCGCTTGGGCTTGAGCGGCTTGACGTTCGGGGCTGCCGTACCGCTGCTCGGCCGGTGTGCGCTCAGCGAGCTTGCGCACCGCCTCGTCACGCTGAGCGAGCAGCTGGTCACGCTCGATGCTCACCGCCGCCGCCTGCTTCACCAGCTTCGAATTCTGTTCGACCAGCGCGTTGTTGTACTGGATCGACAGACGATGCCGGTCCTTGAGCGCCGAGAATTCGCGGTCCCGATCGACGGTCGGGGCGGCTTCGCGTGTACTCGTGTTCGTGGCGTGCGACTCGGTGCTGGTCCACATCGCGGCACGAGCAGCGACATGCTCGGGGCCTCCGCGCGCGGTCCGCAGCGGCGCGTCGTGATTGCCGCGTTCGTGGACATCGGCGAACAGCTGCGCACCCTGCGCCCACGCCGATTCGCGCACATGCTGATTCATCCACGCAGCCGCGTCGGCCTCGCTCGGATGATGCGAATACGAGCGCCGCCACGCCCCGTCCGGGTGATCCAACGACCAGACCTGCGCGACATAGCGGCTGTTGGCCTCCGCGTTGGCGAACTCGGACTCGATCTGTGCGGGAGTCAGACCGGCCCGTTCCGCGGTACGCGCGGCGTCGCGCCACTTTTCGGCCTGATAGTCGCGCCCCTGCGCGGTCGCTCCCTCCGATTGAGCGTTCCATTCCATTTGGGCACGGCGCAGACCCTGAACCGCCTTCGCCCGCGACGGCGTCACCGGCTCAACAGGCGAGCTCATCGCACCCACCGCCCGCTCGGCGGCGACCCGTCCCGGTTGCCCGCTGCGTTCTGGATCACCGAACGTGCTGGCCTGCGCCGCGCGAACACGCTGGGCGACAACCGCCGGCCTTTCGAGGCCCGCGGCTTCCCGCACCCGCGCGACCTGCGCCCGATACCGCAGCGCCTCGATGCCCTTGACCTTGTGCGCGCGGCCGAACAGGTTGCCGGTCGCGAATTCCGGGAACACCGACGCGGCGTCCAGCCCGTCCAACGCGATGCCCTGTTCGACCTGGGTCAGGTGCGGATTGCGCAGGATCTGTTCGGCCATCTCGTTACGCCGCCGCGCCAGCGCCTGGGTGTCACGGTGTCGGCGGTCGTGATCGACACTCGGATCGTCGGCGCGCGCCGACACTGCCGCCGAGTGGTGGCGGAAGGACTCGATTCCCTGCGCCGTCCAGGTCAGCTGGTGGGTGCGGTCCAGAGCCTGCTGCTTGAGCTCCTTGCGCCATGCTTGCTGGATTTCCTTGCGGACCTTGCGGCGCTCCAGCCAGTTGGAGGCTTGGGTGTAGCGCTGCATGGTGCTCGATATCGAGGCCGCGAATTTGCGTGTCTCGCTGATGAGTTCGTCCTCGACGCTGCGATCGGACATGATCAGATCTCCTTCTTGCTGGTGTCGATGGAATCGGCGACGACGGTGTCGGGGCCGGTGAAGTCGGGATAGAGACCATCCGATGGCGGCGGTGCCGGGCGGCTGGACTGGAATTGGAAGCGGTGCAGCACCCCGTATGCCTCGTCCTTAATGCGCCGCTCAGCGGCCTCGAGACGCAGCAGATCCAGCCGTGGCAGACGGAACCGCACGGTGTAGTCCATGCGGGCGTCGAACTCGTTGAGCAGCGCGGCGAGGTGCTCGCTCCACCGAGGCGCCTCATTGCGGCGGTCGGGGCCGGGCGCGGCCCATGGGTCGCCGTAGACACGCACCGAGTTCTCGGCCTGCTCGATCCCTGCAAGCAGTTGCGGTACCGACAACTCTTCAAGCGTGTGCACTGGGTTCTTGCCGCCGAGAAGAGCGGGAGCGAACTTCGCGCGCAGGTCGGCGGTGTACTTGTCCTTGGCGCGCTGCCGTGACCTGTCCACGGCGGCTTTCGTGGCGGTGAGACGGTCGAACTCGGCTCGCTCGGCCGGAGAGAGACGACGGCGCGCAATAGCGTCCTGGATGATGCCGATCGGGTCGTGTTCGTCGACAAGGACGAACCCGGTGACGGTGACCGCGCCTGCGATCACACCGATCGCGGCGGTACGAAAATGGTTGGCATAGTTCATGATTCAGTTCTCCTTCAGGGTTGGAACTACTCGGATTCGGCGATGGACTTCGACGGCGCGGTGCGGCGGTGCTCGTAGCGGGCGCGGCGCGCGGCCAGCGCCTCGACATGGCGGCGGATCCAGGAACCGGCATCAGCGATGGCGTAGACGAGCATCCGCACCGCCTCGCCCGCCCCGGGCCGTCCGGCGCAGTGCCACCACGCGAACGCGGCCAGTGCGAGCACATACAGCGCCAGCGGGCCGGGCAGCGGCAACACCGACACCGCAACGACCGCACCACCAGTCGTGACGACGGCCGGTCCCCAGATCCGCACCCCGTCACGGGTTTTCGTGATCCGGGAAACGTGCGGGGCGACAGTGCGGCCCACGGTGCCGCCATCAGGAACGACCGGCACCAGCAGCTGCGCGGCCAGCTTCTCCGCCGCACTGCCTTCCATATCCGCGGTAAGGGCTTCGAGGATCCGCTGCTCGCGGGTCTGCTCGGGGGCGGGTCGGCCGCCCAGCTCCTCGCCGTGGTCTTCGGGGTCGATCGGGTTCGGCATAGCCATGATGTGGATCTCCTTGCAGTCGTTCGGATTACGCCGGGCGGCGCTTGGACAGATCGATCACCGGCGCCAAAGCGTCGGCCTGGGCGTGATCAGGGCCGGCGAAGCGGTCCAGGCCCGGCAGCGGGCGCAGGCGCTTGAGTTCGGCGTCATCCAGGGGTGAGACCCGACCGAAACGGGCGCGGCCACCGGAGACCTGCACCACGTCGCCCTTCTTCATGGCGCGCAACCGGTTCGGCGGAATCAGGAACTGATCGCCAGGCTTGACGTTGCCCTCGTCCCCGTCGTGATTACCGGCGACCACCTTGCGAGACAGCTCGAACTTCGGGCGGGTGCCGTACTTTTTCGACAGCGTCTCCGGATCCGGAGACCGCATCAGCAGCGAACCGCCCGACGCGGCGGAGACCAGACCGTCACGGTTGTCGTCGTCGTGGCCCAGGCCCTGCCAGGACTGCGCGATCCACCACGACCCGATACCGGCCTTACGCAGGCGCTCAACCCACTTCACCGCGCGGGTCTTGCCATCGGAAACCGCACTGAACTCGTCTACCGCCATCAGCGCGGTACGTCCGTGCTCCTTGTCGGCGAGCTGCTCGAACATCGTTCCCAATGCACCGAACTGAGCACGGGCCCGATCAGGCGTTTTCACGCCTTCCAGCACGATGTAGATGAGGTCGAAATCGGTCAACGACTTGTCGCCGTCGAACGCATCACCCAACGACCGGTACAGGTTCGCGAATTCGGCGCGGGCGGAGGTCATGACCGGCTGTTTGCCGTCGATGGTGGAGGAGATCTCCAGCTCGATGCCCGGCACGCCTGGCCACGGCCTCGCCATGGCTGGGCCGCCCCACAACCGCGCCAGCTTCTCCACGTCGAACCGCGACAAGAACTCGATCCAGGACCGGGGCGGGTTGTGTCCGATCGGCGTCGGAACACCGTCGATCAGCTCGACCCGCGCCGGGGCGTCCACGATCAGGTGGATCAGGGTCTCGCGGATCTCGTGGAAGTACTTCTCGGTGTCGGTGGTCGGTGTGCTGCCGCCGGAGATCATCGCCGAGAGGATCGACCGCAGGTCATCCACGATCGCCTTCTGAACCTCGGGCTTCTTGGTCGCGAAGTCCTTCCGCGGCCACATGCTCAGCGACACGTCGTCGGGGAAGACGCCGATACGGTCCTCACGAACACCGAGCGCACGGAACCACGTCCGCAGACCGGCCGCGACCTTGCGCGATTCCGGTCCGCCGTTGCAGTCGACCACGATCGCCAGCGGCCGGCCGGGACGGTCCAGCCGCCACCACTGCCGATGCCGCGTCCACGTGGTGACGAACCACGACACAAGTACCCGCTTCAGCAGCGTCGTCTTGCCCGAACCGCTGGATGCGACGGTGCTCATGTGCTCGGCGACGTTGATCCACGGCAGGATCAGCCGGGTCTCGGTGCGACCGGTCAGCGACCGGACCAGCGAGCGCGGCGGGGCCTGGTCGCACTCGGTCGACAACCGCCCGATCACCAACTCCGGATTGAGTCCGCCCGTGGTGAAGGGCAACCGGCGCTGCGACAACCGGGTCGCGGCACGCTGCTCACGTTGGGCCTGCGCCCACAACGCCCGCTCGGTGCGAGCCTGAGACGCCAACCCCACCGTCACCAGCTGCACGCGCTTGCGGGTGTGGAGGATGGTCGCGACCAGCCACGCCGCCGGAATCGTCAGCGTGGCCATACCGAGCAGCCCACCGACGTACTCACCCGCGATGAACTCGGTTGCCGCGGCGTTGAACTGGCGGACCGGCGCGAACACATCCCACGCCCACAACGCCGCCGCACCCGGCATCACCAGCACGCTGCCGAACAGCCAGTTCCGCAGCCGCTGCGGCTTCCAACCCAACAAAGTGGCAGGCGCCAGGATCGCGACCGTGCCGATCAGGACCGTCACCAGGACCGCCGCACCCAGCAGAGCACCATCGCCGACGCTGTCCCAGCTCCACGACGAGAAATCCGGCAGCCAGCCCAGCGGGTCGTTCTTGAGCCCGATCGGCGGCATCGTCGGATGGACATCGATCCGCGGTGACTCGGTCGGCGTCGGGACCGGTGTGGCCGCTGGGGTCGGCGCGTACGGCGCGCAATCGGCCGGTGTCAGAACAGGTTTGCAGGTCATGATCAGACCGCCTTTCCTTCGTTGGGGTCTGTGACCTGGGGGATTTCGTGATCAGAGGCTCCGCCCTCGATCACCCGGAGCCCGGGTCGCGGAACCGACGTAGCCAGTGCCTCGTCCACATCGACCAACCGCACTCGGGGACCGTCCGAGAGGTCCAAACCGCCTGCCGCCGCGCGGATCACGTTCTTCACCGCCGCGCCTCGGCAGTAGTAGGTCACGCCGTCGCAGTCCGCGGCTCGGGCCGCCTGTACCGACTGCGCTATCGCGGACTTGGCCGCAGCCAGGTTCTTCGGGGACAGCTCGATCTCGACCGCGCGCAGCTCACCGGTATTGGTGATGTAGCGGCCGTCATGGATATGAGGCCGCGCCACCCCGGCCCGGGTCGGCGGAACCTCCGCCCGCAGCGCACGCTCGGAGATCCACCGGTCCAGATCCAGGCCGACCAGCGCCAACCGCAGCTCCAGCGTGGTGCGCACGTGCGCGGCCATCTTCGGTGTCGGCATCCACGCCCGCGTGGTCCGACCGGTCAGCGCCTCACCGGCTGCCCGAGTCGGGAACACCCACGCCGAGCCCGGCACCGGGGTCACGCGCAGATCCGACACCATTCCGGCCTCGGTCCATTTACGAACGACCCGGTAGGTGCGGTCGCGGGTGACACCCAACATCACGGCCACCACATCGATTGGCGCGCCATACATTTCGGCCAGAATCGTCAACACCGTCATATCGCGCGGCGACAGTTGCTTCATCGGTCGTATCCCTCTCGGTCGGTGCTCCGCGCGATCGCATCGGCCAGGGCGTTGCCGGGCCGGTAGTCGGTGAGAGCGTCATGACTGCGGTTGATCAGACCCTCGAATGCAGGCCTTGAGACCGGCTCACGCACCAGCGGTGTGGAATCGGCCCATCCCGGACCCGGATCGGTGGCCTGTTCGAACTCGGTGCGATCGATGCCGTGGCGCTCGGCCGCGCGCAGCTGGTGCTCGCGAGTCGCCTTCTCCAAAGCGACCAGCTGCGCGGGCGTCGCCTGCCGCTTCTCGGCGGCAAGATTGATGTCGTACAGGTGGGCGACCTGCTCGCGGCCTCGGCGCTGGAATGGCACCTTGCCCGCGATGTCTTGGCCGTTCGGGCGCAAACCCTGCGCGGCCAGCTGGCGGCGTGTGCGCAGATGCGAAGGCGCGGTACGCCAGTCGTAGACCGGGATCCCGCCCTCGACGCGACGGGTCTCGTCGGCCGGGGCGCTCATCGCTGCCACCCCGCCGGAGTCGGCACCGACTGCGCCGGAACACGATTCACGTGCTGGCAGTCAGTGCGCTGCACCTGCGTCGGCGCACAGATATTCGGCGACGGGACATAGGACTGCTGATCGATCCACGCCGCCGAACACCCGACCATCGCGGCCAGCAGCCCGAGCACCAACAACGCCAGCCGCACCTGCGGCGGCAACATCCGAAACACCGAACCCAGACCGCGAACGGTCGCGGCCTCGGTCCGAGCTACCGCGCCGATCACCGGCCGACTCCGCGACGTCGCAGCGG
>NZ_JBFBAB010000057.1:0-10527 GCF_040681975.1 Nocardia sp. NPDC051463 | reverse complement strand
AATGCTGCGCCGGATGCCGTGTCGTTGGCGTTGCGGTATGTGGTGTTCGGTGGCGAGGCGCTGGAGTTGCGGCGTTTGTCGGATTGGGTGGCCCGTCACGGAGACGGTGTTGCCGCGCGGACCGGCCGCGGTGCGGGTTCCGCGCCTGTGCTGGTCAATATGTACGGCATTACCGAGACGACCGTGCACGTGTCCTACCGTGCGCTGGACGCGGCGACCATCGCCGCCGCCTCCGGCAGCGTCGTCGGCCGGGCGATCGCCGGGTTGCAGGTGTATGTGCTCGATAACCGGTTGCGGCCGGTTCCGGTCGGTGTCGCGGGTGAAATGTATGTCGCGGGACCGCAATTGGCTCGTGGTTATCTCGGGCGTCCGGATCTGACGACGGCGCGGTTCGTGGCGAACCCGCTGGCTGATGCCGACTCTGCGGGTTCGCGCTTGTACCGTTCCGGTGACCTGGCGCGTTGGAATCGGTTCGGTGAGCTCGAATACCTTGGTCGTGCGGATGATCAGGTGAAGGTTCGCGGTTTCCGTATCGAACTGGGCGAGATCGAGTCCGCGGTGCTGGCGCAGCCGGGCATTGCTCAGGCGGCGGTTGTCGTGCGGGAGGACCAGCCGGGCGATCAGCGGATCGTGGCCTACGTAGTCGCGGATCCCGACGTAATCCCGGATCTCGACGTGGTCCGCAGCGGCGCGGCCGAGCGGTTGCCGTCCTACATGGTGCCGACGGCGCTGGTGCGCCTCGAGTGGATTCCGTTGACGGTCAACGGCAAGCTCGATCGGCGCGCACTGCCGGCACCGGCCGTGCAGGCACGCGGGTTCCGCGCACCGGTCACTCCGGTCCAGGAGACTGTCGCCGCGGTGTTCGCCGAGGTGCTCGATCTGGATCGGGTCGGCGTGGACGACGATTTCTTCGATCTGGGTGGTAACTCGCTCATCGCGACCAGGGTGGTATCGCGGATCGGGGCGGCGCTCGGGACGACGGTCCCGGTGCGCGCGCTGTTCGAGGCCTCGACCGTGGAAGCGCTCGCCGCACGCGTGGAATCGCATGCCGACGGCGCCGCACGGGCTCGCCTGGTTGCCCGCCCGCGCTCGGCGGACGAACTGGTGCCGCTGTCCTTCGCGCAGCAGCGCATGTGGTTCTTGAACAAGTACGACACCACGTCCGCGGCCTACAACCTGCCGGTCGCCATCCGACTGACCGGCGCCCTCGATGTCGAGGCGCTGCGTCTGGCGGTGGCGGATGTGGTGCGCAGGCATGAATCGCTGCGCACCCGCTACCCGGAGCACGGCGGCACGCCGGTTCAGGTGATCGTGCCCGCCGAGGACATCGTGCTCGACCTGCACCCGGTCGTGATCGATCCCGCACTGCTGACCACCGCGGTGACCGAGTTCGTCACGGCCGGATTCGATGTGGCAGAGCAGGTTCCGCTGCGGACCAGGTTGTACACAGCCGGTGACGAGGACTACGTGTTCGTGGTCGTTGTGCACCACATCGCGGCGGACGGTTTCTCCGTCGGCCCGCTGACCCGTGACGTGATGCTCGCCTACACCGCGCGCGCCGAGGGCAGTGCGCCCGGCTGGGCGCCGCTCACTGTGCAGTACGCCGACTTCGCGGTCTGGCAGCGGGAAGTACTCGGCGCCGAGAACGACCCCGAGTCGCTGTTGGCGCGCCAGGTATCGCACTGGAAGCATGCCCTGGACGGCGTTGCCGACGAACTGCCGTTGCCGACCGATCGGCCGCGCCCCGCGGTCGCCTCGCATCGCGGTGCGACCGTGCAGCGGGAGCTGCCGAAGGACCTCGTCGCGGCGCTGGACGACCTGGCCCGCCAACGCGGCGCGTCGTTGTTCATGGTGATGCACAGTGCGCTCGCGGTGCTGCTCGCCCGACTGTCGGGCACCGAGGACATCGCGGTCGGTACCCCGATCGCGGGCCGCGGCGAGCAGGCGCTCGACGACCTGGTCGGCATGTTCGTCAACACCCTGGTGCTGCGCACCGGGATCGCACCGGCCGAATCGTTCACCGAACTGCTCGACCGGGTGCGCAGCACCGACCTGGACGCCTACGGCAACGCTGACGTGCCGTTCGAGCGACTGGTGGACCTGCTCGCGCCGGAACGCTCGCAGGCCCGCAACCCGCTGTTCCAGGTGATGCTCGCGTTCCAGAACCTGGATCGCAGATCGCTCGAGCTGCCCGGGCTTTCGGTGTCGGCGCTGGAACTCGAAGAGAACGTGGCGCGCTTCGATCTGCAGTTCACGCTGTCGGAGAACGACGCAACCGGCATGACTTTGGCGCTGACCTACGCGACCGAGCTGTTCGACGAGTCGACGGCTCACGATATCGCGCAGCGCTGGCAGCGGGTGCTCGAAGCCGTGGCCGCCGATCCGGCCGTACCGGTCGGCGCCATCGATGTGCTCGATGCGGCCGAGCATGCCGATCTTGTCGCTCGTGCCGGTGCCCCCGCGGCGCCCGCGCGCACCCTGCCGGAGTTGCTGGCCGCGGCCGCGGCACACGACCCGCAGGCGCCCGCGGTGGTGTTCCAGGGGACAAGTCTGTCCTATGCCGAACTGGATGAGCGGTCCAACCGCTTGGCCCGCATGCTGATTGCCGAGGGCGTCGGTCCCGAGGATCTGGTCGCCGTCGGTGTGCCACGTTCCGCGGACTCGGTGTTCGTATCCTGGGCGGTCGCGAAGACCGGTGCGGCATTCGTGCCGCTGGACCCGAGCTATCCGGCCGAGCGCATCGCGCACATGGTCACCGATTCCGGTTCCTCCCTTGGTCTCACCGTCGCCGCGGTAGGCGATGGTCTGCCGGAATCGGCACGCTGGCTGGTGCTCGACGCCCTCGATCTGGAGGCGTTCGACGGCGGCCCGATCACCGATGCCGACCGGATCCGGCCATTGCTGCCGCAGCATCCGGCCTACGTCATCTACACCTCCGGCTCGACCGGTGTGCCCAAGGGCGTCGTGGTCACCCACGCCGGTCTCGCCAACTTCGCTGTCGAGCAGGTCGAGCGGTATGCGCTCGACTCCAACTCCCGCGCACTGCATTTCGCTTCGCCGAGCTTCGACGCGTCGATTCTCGAGCTGATGCTCGCGGTCGGCCCGGGTGGTGCGCTGGTTGTGGTGCCACCGGGCGTCTACGGCGGCGAGGAGCTCTCCGAGCTGATCCGTGGCGAACGTGTCACGCACGCATTCATCACACCTGCCGCGCTGGCCACCTTCGACCCGAGCGGCCTGGACTCCCTGCGCGTGCTGATCTCCGGAGGCGAAGCCTGCCCGCCGGAACTGGTTGCGAAATGGGCCGCGCCGTTGGCGGATGGCTCTGCGCGCAAGGTCTACAACGCCTACGGCCCGACCGAGGCCACTGTCGCGACCAACATGAGCGACCCGTTGGTGGTCGGCGAGACGGTGACCATCGGTGGCCCGATCCGCGGCATGCAGTCACTGATTCTCGATGCCCAATTGCGGCCCGTACCAGTAGGTGTCGCGGGTGAGCTGTACCTGTCGGGTATTCAGCTGGCACGCGGCTACCATGCCCGAGCCGGGCTGAGCGCCGATCGGTTCGTGGCCAACCCGTACGCCGATGGCCAGCGCATGTACCGCACCGGTGACGTGGTCCGCTGGACCCGTACGGGTGCGGTGGAGTACGTCGGCCGCTCCGACTTCCAGGTGAAGATCCGCGGCTTCCGTATCGAACTCGGCGAGATCGATGCCGCGCTCGCGTCGCACGAGACCGTCGACTTCGCGGTCACCATCGGACACAAGAGCTCGGTCGGTGCCGTCACACTGGTGTCGTATGTGGTTGCCACGCCGGGCCAGTCGATCGATGTGTCCGCGCTGACCGCGCACGTCGAGGCTCGGCTGCCCGCGTACATGGTGCCCTCGTCGGTGATGGTGATCGACCAGGTTCCGTTGACCGGCGCGGGCAAGCTGGATCGGAAGGCGCTGCCGGAGCCGGTATTCGCGACCGAGGTCGTGTTCCGCGCACCGCGTACCCCCGTCGAACACACCATTGCCGAGGTCTTCGCCGAGGTGCTGGGTGTGGAGCGGGTCGGTGTCGACGATTCCTTCTTCGCGCTCGGCGGCGACAGCATTGTGTCGATCCAGCTCGTATCGCGCGCCCGGGCCCGTGGCGTTGTCTTCTCGCCGCGGCACGTCTTCGAACAGCGCACCGTGGCGGGCTTGGCCTCGGTCGCGGAGACTGCCGAAGCCGCCGAGGCGACGCAGCCGGTGCTCGCCGAACTGCCGGGCGGTGGCGTCGGTCCGATGCCGCTGACGCCGGTAGTGCGGTTCATGGCCGAGCGGCGCGGTTCGTACGGCCGGTTCAATCAGACACTGGCGCTGGAGCTTCCGGTCGGAATCGACCGTGCGGGTATCGCGAAGACCGTCGGTGCGGTCATCGACCGGCACGACATGCTGCGTGCCCGGCTGCATCACGACGGCAGCGATTGGATCGTCGAAACCGCGGCGCCCGGCACTGTCGAGGTGGACGCGCTGATCGACCGGACCGAGTTCGAGGCCGGTATCGACGATGCCGAACTCCTCGAGATCGCCGGCGCGGCACTGGACGCCTCGCTGGATCTGCTCGATCCGGCTGCGGGCGTGGTGATTCGGTTCGTCTGGCTGGAGCCGAACGACAGCGACCACAGTGGGCGACTGATCGTCCTCGGACACCACCTCGTGGTGGACGGCGTTTCCTGGCGCATTCTGGTGCCGGACTTCGTCACGGCGTGGGGTCAGCTCACCGCCGGGCAGGAACCGGAGCTCGTCGCACCCGTCACGTCTATGCGTGCGTGGGCCGACGCCCTGCGGCGTGAAGCCGAAAGTGCCGAGCGGGTAGCCGAACTCGACTATTGGCGTTCGGTGGTCGGTACGGCGGACCCGCTGCTGACCGATCGACCGATGGATCCGGCAGTCGACACCGCGGGCGGTATCGAGAAGCTCCAGGTCGAGGTGTCCCCGGTGGTCACCAAGGCCCTGCTCACCACAGTGCCCGCCCTCTTCCACGGTGGCGTCAACGATGGCCTGCTCACCGCACTCGCGCTGGCGACCGCGAAATGGCGGGCCCGGCGCGCCGGCACCAGGGCCGACGACTCGCTGTTGATCCGCCTGGAAGGGCATGGTCGCGAAGAGGACGTCGTCCCCGGCGCGGACCTGTCGCGCACCGTCGGCTGGTTCACCGCGATCTTCCCGGTCCGATTCGACCTGTCCGGCATCGACATCGATGCCGCGCTCGCCGGCGGGCCCGCGCTCGGCAAGGCCGTCAAGGCGGTCAAGGAACAGTTGCTCGCCGTCCCGGACAAGGGCGTCGGCTACGGATTGCTGCGCTACCTGAACAAGCGGACCGCCACCGAACTGCCCGTCGAGCAGCCCGGCCAGGTGAGCTTCAACTACCTCGGTCGCGTCTCCGACGGCGATGTGCCCGAGGCGCTGCGCGGCTTCGGCTGGATCCCCGCGGCCGAGCTCGGCGCGCTCGGCGGCGCCTACGACGCGGACATGCCCGCGATGGCGCCGCTGGATATCAACGCCATCGTGGTCGGCGACAAGCTGACCGCGAACATCGGCTACCCGGCCACGCTGCTCGACGCCGCACAGGTCCGCGAATTCGCCGACCTGTGGATCACGGCACTGGAAGCGGTGGCGCGGCACGCCAACTCGGCGGGCGCCGGCGGACACACACCGTCCGACTTCGGTCTGGTGCGCAGCACCCAGCGCGATATCGACGGCTGGGAGCAGCGCTTCCCGACCCTCGCCGATGTCTGGCCGCTGTCGGCGCTGCAGGCCGGTCTGCTGTTCCACGCCAGGCTGGCCGCCAGCTCGGTGGATGTCTACACCGCGCAGGCGGTGCTGACCCTCACCGGTCGGTTGGACGCGGCCAGGCTGGGTTCGGCCGCACAGGCGCTGATGGATCGCTACGAGAACCTGCGCACCGCGTTCGTCACCGACAACGACGGCAATGCCGTGCAGGTGGTGCTCGACAGCGTCCGGGTGGCGTGGGCCGAGCACGATCGCCTCGAGTCCGGCGAGTTCGATGACCTCATCGTCGCCGATCGGATGCAGCGCTTCGATCTGACCGCGCCGCCGCTGATCCGGTTCACCCTGATCCAGGTCGCGGCGGATCGTTGGCAGTTCGCGGTGTCCAACCACCACATCCTGCTCGACGGCTGGTCGATGCCGCTGCTGATGCGGGATCTGCTGGTGCTCTATGCCGCACACGCCGACAGCAACGTGCTGCCCGCCCCCCGTTCCTACCGGCACTTCCTGGAATGGACCGCGCAGCAGGATCTTTCGGCCTCGGTGGGCGTGTGGCGCGAGTCGCTGCGCGGCGTCACCGAACCGACCTTGCTGGCCAGGCCGGATGCGGGCCGCGAGATCACCGCGCTGGCCGGGGAGTACCTCTTCGACCTCGACGAGTCGGCGACGACCCGGCTGACCACGCTCGCCGCCTCGCTCGGCGTCACGCCGAACACCGTTCTGCAGACCGCGTGGGGCATCCTCGTCGGCCGCATGACCGGTCGTGACGACGTGCTGTTCGGTACCACGGTTTCCGGCCGTCCCGCCCAGCTGACCGGCGTCGAATCCATGATCGGCCTGTTCATCAACACCGTCCCGGTGCGGGTGCGTTTCGATCCGTCCGAGCCCGTTCGGCAGTTGCTCACCAGGACCCAGGGTGAGCAGGCGGACCTGCTCGACCATCATTACGTCGGCCTTGCCGAAATCCAGTCCGCCGCGGGTATCGGCGGATTGTTCGACTCGCTGGTGGTGTTCGAGTCCTACCCGGTGGATTCCGAGGGCATCCGGGCGCAGGCCGCGGATATCGACGGCATGGCCGTGGTCGGCCTCGAAGCCGCCGACGCGACGCACTACCCGCTGACGCTGATCGCGTCGTTGGACACCCGACTGCGGATTCGCGCGGGCTACCTGCGCGATCTGTTCGACGAACAGACTGTGCGGCGGATCGCTGACCGACTCGTGCGGGTGCTCACCACCATGATCACCGAACCCGATCTGGCGGTCGGTGACATCGAGCTGCTCGACACCGTCGAGCGTGACCTGGTGGTGTCGGGCTGGAACGACACCGCACACACGCTGGACTCGGCTGTGCTGCTGGGCGATTCCGCAAGCGCCACGGCCTTGACGCTGGTGTCGATGTTCGAGGCGCAGCTGGTGAACTCACCTGAGGCGACCGCGCTGACGTTCGAGGGGACAAGTCTGTCCTACGACGAGTTCGCGGGCCGGGTGTATCGCCTGGCACGCTGGCTCATCGACCGCGGCGTCGGCCCGGAATCATATGTGGCACTCGGCATGCGACGCTCCATCGACCTGGTCGTCGGCATGTACGCGGTGACCGTGGCCGGTGCTGCGTATGTGCCGTTGGATCCGGATCATCCGGCCGAGCGCACGGAATACATTCTCGACACGGCGGATCCGGTGTGTGTGCTCACCTCCGGCGACGATCTCGACATCGACACCGCGCAGGTCCGCATCGACCTGCTCGACCTGGAGGGCCTGTCGGACGAGCCGGTGACCGACGCGCAGCGGCGTGCACCGTTGCTGCCGTCGAACACCGCCTACGTGATCTTCACCTCGGGATCGACCGGTCGCCCGAAGGGTGTCGCGGTCAGCCACGGTGCGATCGTGAACCGCCTGGTGTGGATGCAGTCGGCCTACGGCCTGACCGACACCGACGCGGTGCTGCAGAAGACCCCCGCGACCTTCGACGTCTCGGTGTGGGAGTTCTTCTGGCCGTTGCAGGTCGGCGCGCGCCTGGTGGTCGCGAAGCCGGACGGACACCGGGATCCCGCCTACCTGGCCGAGATCATCGCGACCGAACGGGTCACTGTCACCCACTTCGTGCCGTCCATGCTCGCGGTATTCGTCGCCGAGGCGGCGGCCGCGCGCTGCGCGTCGCTGCGACTGGTCTTCGCCTCCGGTGAGGCGCTGCCGCCCAAGCCCGCGCACCGGTTGCGCGAGCTCACCGGGGCAGCGCTGCACAACCTGTACGGTCCGACCGAGGCCGCGGTCGACGTCACCTTCCACGAGGTGACCGAGGCCGATGTGGACACGGTGCCGATCGGTGCCCCGGTGTTCAACACCCAGGTGTATGTGCTGGATTCACGGTTGCGCCCGGTTCCTGTCGGTGTCGCGGGTGAGCTGTACCTCGCGGGCGCCCAGCTGGCGACCGGGTATGTGGCACGGGCCGATCTGACGAGCGATCGCTTCGTGGCGAACCCGTTCGACAGTGCGGGCGCTCGCATGTACCGCACCGGCGACCTGGTGTCCTGGACCTCGAGCGGTGAGCTGGAGTACCTGGGCCGCACCGACTTCCAGGTGAAGCTGCGTGGTCTGCGTATCGAGCTGGGCGAGATCGAGTCGGCGCTGACCGCGCTGGACGAGGTCGCGCAGGCAGTCGTCGTGGTGCGCAGCGATCAGCACACCGGCGATCAGCTGGTCGCGTATGTCGTCGCGGCAACCGATGGCCGGGTGGACATCGAGACACTGCGCGAGGACCTCGGCAAGCAGTTGCCTGCCTACATGGTGCCGTCGGTGGTCATCGTCCTCGACGAGTTCCCGCTCAACGCCTCGGGCAAGTTGGACCGGAAGGCATTGCCCGCGCCGGTGTTCGAGGCAGCGGTATTCCGTGCGCCGACCACACCGGTCGAAGAGATCATCGCGGCCACCTACGCCGATGTGCTCGGACTGGAGCGCGTCGGCTTGGACGACGACTTCTTCGCCCTCGGCGGTAACTCGCTGAGCGCCACCCAGGTCGCTGCCCGGTTGTCCGCCGCTCTCGATACCGATCTCGGCGTCCGCGAGCTGTTCGAGGCATCCACCGTCGGTGCTCTCGCGGCCCGCGCGGAGACCCGCGCCGGCGCCGGTGCCCGGGCGGCGCTGGTCCCGCAGCAGCGTCCCGATCGGGTGCCGCTGTCGCTGGCGCAGCAGCGGATGTGGTTCCTCAACCGCTTCGATCCGGAATCTGCCGTCGACAACATCCCTGGCGCCGTGCGACTTTCGGGTCTGCTCGACCGGCAGGCGTTGCAGATCGCGGTCGCCGACGTGCTCGCCAGGCACGAATCGTTGCGCACCTTCTACCCGGAGGTCGACGGCACCGCGTATCAGCAGACCGTCGCGACCGGCAAGGTGATCCCCGACTTCTTCCCGGTCGATGTCACCGAAGCCGAACTGCCGCTGCGGCTTTCGGAAGTCGTGCTGACTGCCTTCGACGTCACCACCGAGGTGCCGTTCCGGGCCAGGCTGTTCGAGATCAGCCCGACCGAACACGTGCTCGCCCTTGTGGTGCATCACATTTCGGCCGACGGCTTCTCCATGGGCCCACTGACCAGAGACATCATGACCGCCTACGCCGCGCGCGTCGACGGCGGCGAACCCGCGTGGCGGCCGCTGGAGGTGCAGTACGCGGACTTCGCGCTGTGGCAGCGCGCGGTCCTCGGCTCCGAGGACGACCCGGATTCGGTGATCGCCCAGCAGGTCGGTTTCTGGTCCGACACCCTGCGCGGGCTGCCGGAACAGCTGGATCTGCCTGCCGATCGGTCACGTCCGGAGATCGCGTCGGGACGTGGCGCGATCCACCGCTTCGAGATCGACGCGCAGACGCATGCCGGGCTCATCGGTGTCGCTCGCGGCCGCGGCGCGACGTTGTTCATGGTCGCGCACACCGCGCTGGCCGTGCTGCTTGCGCGACTGAGCGGCGAACACGACATCGCCATCGGTACCCCCATCGCGGGCCGCGGCGAGCGAGCTCTCGATGATCTGATCGGCATGTTCGTCAACACACTGGTGTTGCGGACACCGGTCGAGGACGAGGTGAGCTTCGCGGAGCTGCTGCGGTCGGTCCGCGCCACCGATATCGCGGCGTTCGGCCACGCGGACCTGCCGTTCGAGCGGCTGGTCGAGATTCTCAACCCCGTGCGGTCGCAGGCACGCAACCCGCTGTTCCAGGTCGCGCTGTCGTTCCAGAACACCGGTCAGACCTCGCTGGAGCTGCCCGGGCTCACCGCCAGCGCCGTCGACCTGCCGATCGACGTCGCGAAATTCGATCTGCAACTCGTGCTGACCGAGAAGCCGACCATCGCCGACCCGGCGACCAATGGGTCCGGCACCGAAACGCCGGGTCTTACCGCGGAGCTGGTCTACGCGACCGATCTGTTCGACCCGGAGACGGCTTCCGCGATCGCCGATCGGTACCTGCGTATTCTGCGTACCGTCGCCGGTCAACCCGACGTGCTTGTCGGCGACATCGACCTGCTCGACCCTGCGGAGCGGCTCGAGGTGTCGCGCACCTGGGTGTCCTCGGGTGCGGATACCGCCGTCGGTCGGTTCGCCGATCCGGATCTCACGCTGGCGGCCCTGTTCGACGCGGCGGTCGCGGCACACCCGGATCGCTCGGCGGCCCGCTTCGGTGCGGAGTCGTTGACCTATGCCGAGTTGGATCGGCGTGCGAATGTGTTGGCGCGCAGGCTGATCGCTGATGGTGCGGGTCCGGAGTCGTTGGTGGCGGTGATTCTG
>NZ_JBFBAB010000056.1:0-14706 GCF_040681975.1 Nocardia sp. NPDC051463 | reverse complement strand
CGGCGCGTGCGCTTCGACGGCTCGGAAGCGAGACGGGCCGCGAACTCTAGTGCTCGGTCTCGCTGCGCTCGGAAGACATCATCGTGCCGAGTGGGGGCGTCGGCAGCTGAACTGGCCGATACAAAACAACTCCACTGCCGGACCCAACCCACACAGAACAGCCAAGTTGGGGCGTGATGGCGAGGTCGCGACTTCGGTAGGTGCGACTCGGCTGGTGCGAAGACAGGACGGGCCGCGAACTCCCGGGCTGGTCTCGCGATGTTCGCTCCAGCGCTATCACTGCCCTCGTCGAGACATCATCGTGTGGAGCTGGTCGGTTGGTGGGGTTATTCGCGACTTCCGTGGGTGCGCTGGGCTGGTGTCGGACGCGGTCGCGAAACCCAGTGCTGGGTCTGGCTGCTGTGGACGGCGTCATCGTCCCGAAGGGCGCGTCGGTAGCGGGCTTGGGTTTCTGCGCAGCCTGTGCTGCGCGAGGGTGCGGGATGCGCTGCCCTATGCTGGTTGGTGCAGCTGGTTCGCTGGTGCGCAGACGAGATGGAGCCCCGACGTCGCGTGCTGGAGTCGAAGCTCGCGGACCCGAATGCCGGGTGCGCGGGTGAAGAGGGAACCCGGTGAGAATCCGGGACTGTCCCGCAGCGGTATGCAGGAACGACCGCCGTCACAGGCACTGAGTTCAACGGGCGATCTGCCCCTCGACTTGGGAAGCGACGGCCAGTAGGTGAGCCCCGGCGCAGGCCGGGGTCGGCCAGAAGGCCCGTGCCCGCAAGTCCGAAGACCTGCCAGCCGTGCCGGATACGCCGTATCCGGCGGCCACCGCCTCGTGGATTGGGCGCGCGGACCACCAGTGCGACGTGTCGGGCTCTCCTGTCGGTTTTTCGGCATGTCTCTTGGTTTCCGTGTGCTCGTAGGGCGTCTGGCTCTCGACTCAGCACTGGAGAAACATCGTGACTGTTTCACATCACACACCGTTCACCGCAACGGTTCTCGGCCTGCCGCGGGTGGGGCCGCACCGTGAGCTCAAGCGCGCCACCGAGTCCTATTGGGCCGGGCGCATCGACGCCGAGCAACTGCACGCCGTCGCTCGCGATCTGCGGCGCACCCAGCTCACCGAACTACAGGCCGCAGGGCTCGACTCGATTCCGGTCGGGACATTCTCCTATTACGACCAGGTGCTCGACACCGCCACGCTGCTCGGTGCCCTGCCGCCGCGGGTGGCAGGCATCGCCGATCCGCTGGACCGCTATTTCGCCGCCGCACGCGGCACGGACACGGTCGAGCCGCTGGAGATGACCAAGTGGTTCGACACCAACTACCACTACCTGGTACCGGAAATCGGTGCAGACACCGCATTTGCACTGCATCCCGAGCAGCTGCTCGAGCAATTGCACGAAGCCCTCGATCTGGGGACGCAGGCACGACCGGTCGTCATCGGCCCGGTCACCTTCCTGAAACTGGCCAAGACGACCGGCGGCGCGGCGCTGGATCGGATCGGCGAGCTCGTTCCCCTCTACCGTGAGCTGCTGCGGCTGCTGGCTGCAGCGGGAGCCGAGTGGGTGCAGATCGACGAACCCATCACGGTCACCGATCTGACCGCCGACGAAATCGAGCTGGTGCGATCCACCTACGCCGAACTGTCGGCGGCACCGAACCGTCCGGCGATCCTGGTGGCCACCTACTTCGGTAAGCCAGGCGCTGCCCTCGCCGCGCTGGCGGGCACCGAGATCGAGGGCATCGCACTCGATGTCACCGCGCCGACCGATCTCTCGGAGGTGGTCACGGTACCGGCGTTGGCAGGCAAGCTGCTGGTCGCCGGTGTGGTCGACGGCCGCAATGTCTGGCGAACCGACCTTGATCGCGCGCTGGCCACCCTCGGCACCCTGCTGGGATCCGCGGCGACGGTGGCGGTGTCGAGCTCCTGCTCGCTGCTGCATGTGCCCTACGCCCTCGACACCGAAACCGGCCTGGACAAACAGCTGCGGTCCTGGCTGGCCTTCGGTGCGGAAAAGGTCACCGAGGTGCGGGTGCTCGCCACCGCGCTGAAGGAGGGCCCGCAGGCCATCGCCACCGAGTTGGCCACGGTCCGTGCGGCCTTGCAGACACGCCGAGCCGATCCCCGGATCGACAATCCACAGGTGCGTGCCAGGCTGACCGCGCTCGGCCCGGACGCCGTCCGGCGCGCGCCCGCCGAGCAACGTCGGGTACTACAGGCCGAACGGTTGCAGTTGCCGTCGCTGCCGACCACCACGATCGGCTCCTACCCGCAGACCTCCGCGATCCGGCTGGCCCGCGCGGCGCTGCGCGCCGGCGAGATCGATCAGGCGGAGTATATCCGCAGGATGCAGGCCGAGATCGCGGATGTCGTTGCACTGCAAGAGAATCTGGGATTGGACGTGCTCGTGCACGGCGAGCCCGAGCGCAACGACATGGTGCAGTATTTCGCCGAACAGTTGGACGGATTCGCCGCCACCGAGGCGGGCTGGGTGCAGTCCTACGGCACCCGCTGCGTGCGGCCGCCGATCTTGTATGGCGATGTGGCACGCCGCGCTCCGATGACCGTCGACTGGATCACCTACGCCCAAGCCCTCACCGACAAGCCGGTCAAAGGCATGCTCACCGGCCCGGTGACGATCCTGGCCTGGTCTTTCGTGCGCGACGACCAACCGCTTGCCGATTCGGCACGCCAAGTGGCGCTGGCAATCCGGGACGAGACGGTGGACCTGCAGACCGCAGGCATCCGCATCGTCCAGGTCGACGAACCCGCGCTGCGGGAGCTGTTGCCGCTGCGGGCCGCCGATCAGCAGGCCTACCTCGACTGGTCGGTGCAGGCTTTCCGGTTGGCGACCTCAGGCGTTTCGGATGCGACCCAGATCCACACCCATCTCTGCTATTCGGAGTTCGGTGAGGTCATCGATGCGATCGCAGGCCTCGACGCCGACGTGACGTCGATCGAGGCGGCCCGTTCCCATATGGAGGTGCTCGACGATCTCAACACCGCGGGCTTCGATCTCGGTGTCGGCCCCGGCGTCTACGACATCCACTCGCCGCGGGTACCGAGCGTCGACGAGATCACCACCGCCCTGCGGGCGGCGCTGAAAGCTGTTCCCGCCGAAAGACTCTGGGTCAATCCGGACTGCGGATTGAAGACCAGGGGACCGGTCGAGGTCGAAGCGTCGCTGCGCAATATGGTCGCCGCCGCGGCCGCCGTCCGCTGATCTATACGGCGTATCTAATGCGTTCGCAATAATGCGTTCGCAGCGAATCCCTTACTCCCTCCGGAACTCCGGAGGGAGTAAGGACCCGACGAAGAAATAGCTTTACCGAATTACCCATGGCCCGAGCCCGATTCGGGGCCCTGCCATGGCCGCTGCCGACGCGCCGAGTAGCGCTCACACACCTCTCCGGCCCGCAGTACCGGCCGCAACCGCGACTTTGCGCCTATCCCACGCCGCCACGCGGTATGACATCCCGGGCAACGCTCCATGTGCACCCCTCCTCGCACGATCGAAACCTCTCGAATCTCTTTGTTGTCTTCGACGCGCGCGCACCCGATCGGGTTCCCCTCTTCGCGACAGGTTTCGGATTGCCAGGGCCAGTCGGCCGCCGACCCCTCCGCGAAACGTCGGCGAAACCTGTTCGCAACTGCGATTTCCCAACAGAAACCTCTAGACATCCATCGGACCGTCGATTAATGTGACGTTATATAGCGGCACGATAGACAGTGAGTCGCTAGCCGGGGATTCCCGGGCGATCCAGAGATCGTGAAGGACGCAAACGATGACCAGGACCAACCCACAGCGACGGGCCACTAAAGCCCTGCTCCGCCTGCTGATCGTGAGCGCAACGGTGGCGACCCCTGCGGTGCTGATGCCCGCGCAGGTTCTAGCCCAGCCCGGCCCTGCCGTTTCGACGGTGCGGACCGAATCCCCCAGCCACCACGGACGTGACAAATCGGGAAGCAATTCGCAGCGACACCGCAGGCGCGACGAGGAGAACCAACGTCGCCAGAACTGCGGAACGCAATTCATTCCCGGCCCGCTCTTCTGCGGCATTTTCACTAACTGACCAGCGAAACGCCAGTTAGCCCCAGACCTCACCAGCTTGATTACAGCTCGAAATCGAATGGAGAAATCCAATGACCACCAATATCAACACCCGCCGCCTGCTGACCTGCGCCGCCATCGTCGGCGCGATCACCACCGCCGGTGCGGGTATGGCATCCGCAGTGCCCGGTGACCATTCCGGTGGCGGGTCGGGCCGCGGCGGTTCCTACAGCTCCGGCGATTCGACCGGCGCGCATCACATCGACCCCATGGGTTACCACCACAGCGAAAACAATCCGCTCCGCGCAGAAGCCGAAGAAGACGCCCGCACCGAATACCACCAGCGCCACAATCAGAACCAGACCGGCAACAATGCCCGCACCTACCAGGTCCAGGGTTCCGAAAACGGTGGCTGGCAGGTCTGCAAGCCCCAGGCGCGGTACTGCAAATAAGCCGATGCCATTGACCGCCGCCACGGAGTCGAACTCCGGCGGCGGTCAATGCTGCGGTGTCGACTGACGATTTCTCCATACCCCCCAGCGAACGTGCCGCTACTCAGCGGCACATTGCAAGACGAGTGAACTACCCGGATAGCCCGAGCGACGTCGGCTGATGGGACAGACGACGAAAGAGAGAAGCCGATGTTCACAAAGAGCGGACGTGAGAAGGCCACGTCGATGTGTAGAGATCGGGGCCCTTCGAAGGCCAAGACACTGGCTGTACTCGCCATCACCGCGGTGACGGCAGGCGGCATCGGTGTCGGCGCGGGAGCCGCCGCGGCCGAGCCCGCCGTGCCGTGCCGGTGGGCGGGCGACACCTACCCCCAGGGCATGTCCGTGAATGCGGGCGGCTGGAGCTTCACCTGCCGATCGGATGGCTTCGGCGGCCCCAATTGGGTTCGCGGACATGCGGTCAACGGGCACAGCACCGTCCACAACCCCGGTGCGTACACGAACCCCGCCGGTCTGTTCAGTCCGGGCGCACGGCAGCCGGGCACCTCCTACAACGACTATTGCGTCGGCAGTCAGCTGATCGAAGGCGCCGAGGACGTGTACCAGGTCGTCGTAGACCGAAACGGCTTCGCGTACTGGAAGGCCGCAGAGTCGATCGACATGTGGACCTTCGATGGGGGCACCGGGCCGCAGCGGTCGTGGCGGTCCGCCAGCCTCTGCTACGACGGCAACCTGGCCTAGTAGATCTCGGGAACCGTGTTCAGGGACGTGCCGGGGACCTCGCGGGCCGCTGCTCGGATTCGAGCCGAATACGCTCGCTGAGGTCACCCGGCACGTGCCACATGATGTCCGCGCGGGTGGCCGCCATCAGTTTGCGACGGATGGCCACGACCTGGGCATCGACTGTTCGAATGGAACTGCCGCGACGCGCGGCGATCGCGCTGTTGGCCCAGCCCGCAGCCGCGAGAACCGCGACGTCGCGCTCCGCGGGCGAGAGCTCCTGCCAGCGTGAGGCAGGCGCACGCGCCGCGTGGACATCGGTAGGCAGCTCTTCGATGGTGAACCTGCCGAGCATGAACCGTTGCAACTCATCGTGTTCCGGCCGCATGCGCGCGCCACGGCGAGCAGCCGCCGTGTAATCCGCCGTGCCGAGAATCGAGGTCGCTACCGCGACCGCGTGTTCGGTCCCGTGAGCCACCAGCGTCACCCGCTCGGAGGCAACGCCCATCGATCGGTGCAAAGTGGCGATACCGCCTTGGAGATAGGCGATTTCGGTCGCCGCCGCGCGCAGCTCGGCACGACTGCCATCCCGCCCGCCGATCCTGGCGGACAAAATGTAGGTCAGTGCCATCATGCTGAAGTGGATGATCCAGCCGGCAGTCCAACGATCACCCGAGATCAGCAAACGTTCCAGTGCCCCGCGACCGATCTCCAGCGCATCGCGCGGATCGCCGTGCCTCGAGACCGCGATCAACCACGCCACCTCTCCCCAGGAGATGGCCCATTGGGAATCACTCGTGATAGCCCGATCGAGATGCTCCCGGGCGGCGCTGAGCGCTTGCTCGGCATCACTCAGGTTTGCACACGACAGCGCCGCGAACAGTTCGCTGCGCTGTACCCCGCTCGAGTCGTCGACCGCGGCGAACTTCCTACTCGCCCGGGTCAGTACCTCGATGGCTCTCGGGTCGCGGTGCATGAGCAGCAGCTCGATGCCCCAGGTGAATTCCACGGGGGCAGGCAAGCCGATATCTTCGAGCGCCGTCTCGCGCCAGTTCTGTCGCAGCGCCGGATCGGATAGGCATTCGACCGCGCACTCGTCCAGCAGCTGCGCGGTATAGGCATGTCTCCCCTGCCAGATTGCCACCCATCCGACCAGCGCGGTCGCGGTGATCCGCAGCTGCGTCGGCGGCGGATCGACCTGCCTGATGGCTTCGAGGGCTTGTTCGGTGATGCCTCCGATGGCGCGGTTGGCACCGGTGATGAACGGAATGCGCAGCGCCATGAGAATGGCGGCGGTCTCCAGTCCGATGACGGCCTCGGTGGGTTCGACGAGGCTAGTTTCGATGCTCAGCAGGATGTTGCACCACGCAGTACGCGCCCAGTCGAGCCAGTCTTTTTCGTGCGGGCCGTACCACGTGGCCTGGCCCGCGGCGACTTTGTCCCGGTAGTAGCGCCGATGGCGGGCAAGCAGCCGCGCTTCGTCCATGCCGTCACGGCGCTGGGACAGTCTGTCCCGCACGAATACCCCGACGCTTTCCAGCAGGTAGTACCGGACCATGGTCGGCTCGATGCGGACCGAAACCAACGACCGCTCCGCCAGTCGTTCGAGCAATGGCTCGATCTCTTGCGCCGGTAGGGACTTGTCCGCGCAGACCGCGATAATGGCCTCGGACTCCGCTCCGCTGCCGAGCAGTTCGGCACCGTCACTGTCGCACCCGGTCACGAACACCGACATTCGGTCGAGCAAGAGTTGTTCGCCCGCGGTGCACAGTCCATACGACCAGGCGATCACATCCCGCACGCTGCGGTGCCGTTCCTCGGTCCCGAGTCGGGCGCCATTGGACCATTGCATGCGCCGGTCACCGGTGTCGCCGGTGAGTTCACGCAGCACGATGATGGGCGGCCGATGCAGCAGCCGTGCCGCCGCCAGCCGGATGAACAACGGATTGTTGTCCACGTGCCAGCAGATCTGCTTGGCGACGGCGAGTTCCTCCGGATTGTCGGAAATCGGCCGGCCTGTGAGCTCCGCACGCCGCCGGAACAGCTCGAGTGCATGACCGGACGACATCGGCGGGACCGTCACGATGTGCTCGTCGATCCATCCCACCGGTTCTCGGCTGGTCGCGATGATGGTCAAACTCGGCACGGCTTCCAGCAGACCGACGATCAACGGGCCGACTCCCGCGAGCACATGCTCGCAGTTGTCCAGCACCAATATCGTCCGATGGCTGCCCGCGATATGACCACCGGTGAATGTCTCCACCAGACCGTCCCAGGCCGACCTGGCGGCAATATCTGCCGTCACGACCGACTGCACGACCTCTTCGGCGACGACGCCCGCATCGGCGCCCGCCGCTAGCCGGGACAGCCGTGTCCAATAGACCGTGTGGTTGGGCGTCGGCCGAAATCGGCGCAACGCTTCGGTCGCCAACGTGGTCTTACCGATTCCACCCGGTCCGGCCAGGGTGATGAGTCGCGCGGTCGCGGAAGCCAGCAGAGTGCCGATCCGCTGCAACTCGGTGTGCCTGCCGACGAACTCATGCGCCGCGGCGGGAACTTCATCGCCGGGTCTCACTGCAGACATCCTTGCTCACCTATCGATTTCGAGGCCACATGTAGCAGTAGCCTATCGATAACGAGCAACTCTACTGGTGCGGCGTGGCCTGCGTTCGGATTCGTGCCGAACGCGCTCCGCAAGTTCCTCGGGAATATGGCGAGCGATCTCGTTGCGCGAGGCGATCATCAGCTTCTGTCTGATGGTCGCGACCTGGGCGTCGACAGTCCGGACCGAGCTGTGGCGACGGACGGCGATCGCGCTGTTGGGCCAGCCGGCCGCGGCGAACACCGCCACGTCGCGCTCTGCCTGGGACAACTCGCTCCACAACGAGGGTGTGTGCGCCGGCCGCGGCACCGGCAGCGGCCGCGAAACCTCAACCACACTTCGGATCTCCTGACCGACCGAGTCGATCCATGATTTGTCCGCCGGACTGTGCCACCCGACATGCCCGGCGGCGACCTTGTCACAGAAGTAGCGGCGGTGCCGCGCGGACAGCAGTTCCGCTGCCGCACGATCGCGGTGATGTAACCGGTCGCGCGCGAAGACTTGCACGCTTTCCACCAGATACCAGCTCATCGCGGTCGGGGTGAGGTGCACCGACAGCAGTGACCGTTCGGTCAGACGTTCGAGCAAATGTTCGATCTCGCCCGCGGGGAGAATATCGTCCGCGCACACCGCGATCACGGCGTCGAGTTCGATACCTCGGTGCGGCGATTCGCCGTCGTCGGTCTGATGGCCTGCCGCGAAGATCGATAGCCGCTCGAGCAGTAATTGTTCCCGCACACTACACAGTGCGAAGGACCAGGCCAGCACGTCGTACACTCCGCGGTGCCGTGCTTCGGTGCCGGCCCGTGCGCCGTGGGTCCACCGCAGTCGCTTGTCGTCGGCGCCGCCGCTGAGTTCGCGCAGCACCATCGCGGGCGGCTGATGACGCAGCCGCGCCGCGGCCAACCGGATGAACAGCGGATTGTGATCGGCGCGGCGGCAGATCCGCGCGGCGACGGCGAGCTGTTGGGGTTCATCCGGAATCACCCACCCGACGAGTTCGGCTCGTTGCCTGAACAATTCGAGTGACTGCACCGGTGACAGCGGCGGCACTGTCACGATGTACTCGTCGACCCAGCCGATCGGCTCCCTGCTGGTGGCCAGAATCGTCAGCCCCGGCGCCGCCGCGAGCAGATCAGCGATCAGCGGGCCGACCGCACCGAGCAGATGCTCACAGTTGTCCAGCACCAGGATCGCTCGATCCGCGGAATACTCGCTGCCGCCGCCGAAAGTGCATACCGCCGACTGCACGACGTCCTGCGCCGTGGCTCGGCAATCGCCTTCCAGTTCGGCGAGGCCGGCCCAGTACACCAGGTGGCTCCTGGCGCGATGCACGCGGCGCACGAACTCTCCCACCAAGCGCGTCTTGCCGATGCCACCCGGCCCTACCAGCGTGATCAGCCGTGCCCCGCCAGCCAGCAAGCCACCTAGTCGGTCCAATTCCACTTGACGGCCGACGAATTCACTGGCGGGTGCCTGTACCAGGGACATAGGACGAAAGTTAGCCGAATCAACGCGAACGCGCTGGAAATTTCAGGTTACCGGGGTGCTACGCAGACCGACATATCGTCGTATGAGCAGGCTGCTGGTAGTGCATCTGCACGACGGCACTGTCGAAGGTCATCACGTCGACAAGCTGCAGATCCGCCATCGCAGCGGGCGCCGGGAACAGCGGCACACCGCCACCCAAGACGAGCGGGTGCACGAACAGCCGGTACTCATCGATCAGTTCGTGCCGCATGAAGGCCGAAGCCGTCTCGGCACCGCCGAACAGAACCATGTTGCAGTCCTGCTGGTCTCGCAGTGCGCATATCTCGTCGACCATGCCGTCGCGCACGACTCGCGTGTTCCAGTCCGCGCTGCGTAGGCTGCGCGAGATGACTAGCTTCGGTGTCTGTTTCCAGCAGCGTGCGAAGTCGACATAGAACTCGGATATCGCCGGATCTCCGTCGGCCGTCGGCCAGAACGATGCCATGATCTCGTAGGTCTTGCGTCCGTAGATGAACAGATCAGCCGCGCGAAGCTCATCGAGAAACGATTCGCACAACTCCTCGTCCACCATCGGCCAGTGGATCTCCTGATCCGGCCCCTCCGCAAAGCCGTCGAGCGACATCTGCATCCACAGTGTCACGCTTCCCATACCCAACCCATCTGCTGCCCTCGTGCCGAAGTCAGATTGTGGTGGGGAATGAGGGCAGCGCGCATCGGTAGATTAACTCACGACATACCTAAGTAGGTCGTGAGTGATTACACGACCTACTGCGCAGGATGGCCGCCGACCTGCTCGATCGGCCCATCAGGGCGTGGCACAGAACCTCGAGGATGATGCGGGTTCGGGGTGTTTCGCCTAGCCGAATAGCATTCCGGCCCAGCGATTCTCGCTCCGCGGACGGCTCCGATGCCGTCGCTGCCTGCCAGCAAACATACCGCTGTTTAACGGCACGTTACGGGTCAGTATCTTCAGGCGTGGGAATAGTGGGCATCGAAGTGGACATTTTCGACCGGTCAGGCCTTCGACAGCACCTCAGAGATTTCGGCGTCCTGGTCGAGATGCCGCGCCACGAACAGCGTCACGAGCTCTGCAGTCGCCTCGCCCGACATGCTCGTGGTCGCAGCAAGGCGGTCGGCGAACTCGGCCCGGTCGGCCGAATTCTTTTCGGACTGCTGGAACTTCGCAAAGGTCGTGCGACGGAACAGATCGACGAAACGTCGGGCAATGCGGTCGGTATCGGCCCGCAGCTTCTCGAGTTCGTCGAGCACCTCGGCGGCGGGAACGCCTGCCACGCCGAGCTTCTCGACGATCCGAGCCAGCCTGCGGTCGGCCAGCCGGTAGTTTTCGGCGTCCACGGGCTCATAGAGGCCCGCTGTGACCACGCGGGCGAGTCCGTTGGGCACCTCGTGGTAGCGCTCGGCAAGCTCCGTCGCCGCGATGGTTTCACCCGCCTCCGGAAGCTCCTCGGCAACCTTCGACGCCGCCGCATCGGGCTCGATGACACCGAGGATGTCGCCCAGGTCGTCACCACGGTCCCAGGCATCGAGCAATTCCCTGATGCCGTTGAGTTTGATCCCGCGATCCAGCAGCCGACTGATCGTGCGGACGCGATTGAGATGCTCCGGTCCGTAGAACCCGGTTCGCCCTTTGACCTGGGGCGGCGGCAGGACACCACGCTCGTGGTAGACCCGCAGACTCCGCACGGTCGTGCCGGCCTCGCGCGCCAGCTCGTCGATCGTGTATTCAACAGCGGCAGCCATAGTTCAAGGAAACCACACCGAGTCCGCATCGACGGCCGCCACACGGGCCGTTGTGGCCGCTTACATAGCCGCCAGCGACGAATCAGCAAACGCTAGTTCGGTCACAGTCTTCCCGTCCATGGAAAACCACGCCTGCGCAACATTTCCACCTGCGCATATCCTTCCGGAATGGACGACTCTGCGGACTCTAGGGTCGGTGTCGCGGACCGTGAACGCGCGCTGCTGGAACTGTCACACCACCTCGGCTCGGGCAGGCTGGACCTTGCCGAGTTCGACGAACGCAGCGCAGCGGTCACCGCGGCCACCACCAAGACTCAGCTTGCCGAACTGTTCGCCGACCTCCCCGGCAACCTGCCGTCCGCCGTGCCGACCCCGGAGCCGAACCCCATGCGCCGGCTCGTCGTGACCGTCGGAGCGATCGCCGTCCTCGCCCTCGCCCTCGCCCTCGTCACCGGCACCTGGTGGCCGCTGCTGGTGACCTTCGGCGCGCCTGTGGGGCTGGCGCTTGCCGTCCGAACCGGCGCGTTACGGCCCTAGAAGCGGGTCTGCGGCCGGACGTGGTTGGCCAGATCGACGAGCCGGTACCGATGCAGGCGGTGCGGTGCGATACGTGCCAATGCTCGCAGGCTCGTTTCCAGCCCGCCCTGCAGTCCCAGCTCGGTGACCGGGAAGCCGAGAATCATCGAATCGGGCCCGGCCGGTTGCCCGCCCGCCCGCAGCCACTCCAGCGCCGCCCCGACGACGATCACCTGTAGCTGCAGGGCCCGCGGCTCATCCGGCGCCGCATCCAGGCGAGTTGCCGCCTCGGAGAGATCGGCCTGGGTGATGTCGCCAACCGGCCGCGACACCAACAGCAGGCAACCGGTCATCCGCGCGACACTGTGATAGCGCGAGGCAGCCGGTACCTGATCGAGAACGGCAACGGCTTCGAGCAGCGCACCGTCGGCCGCAAGCCTGCGAGCCAGGCCGAATGCCGCACTGACCATTCCGTGGTTGGTCTTCCACACCGTGGCGTAATAGTCCGTCGCGAGCCGGTGCCAGTTCTTGGCCTCGGCGGGCGTATCCAGGTGTTGCAGTGCGAGTTCCGCGGTGGCGGCAAGGGCGAGTGCGGGTGCGAGCTCACCGGGCAGCATGCTGTGCACGAGGTCGAAGTACTCGAAGGCGCGCGCATGCTGGCCCTCCAGCAGCGCCGCGGCCGCGCAATACCAGTCGAGGCGCCAGTCGGCGTTGTAGCGCGGGCGCAGGTCGGCGAGTCGATCGCCGGCCAGCCCCACATCACCGAGGTCGAGGTGGGCGCGGATCGCGGTCAGTGTGCCCTCGAGCTCGAACGACTCCGGCTCCGGGATCGTCCCGGAAACGATGCGGTCGGCCGCCCGGCGCAGCGCGTCCAGCGCCTGTCTCGGATCGCCGTGCAACAGCGTGGACAGCAGCTCAGCGCTCGGGTCCTCGTTGTCCATCAGCGGAACAGGCAGCGCGGCAACGACACTGGGCGCATCGAGGGCAGGCAACCGGTGCCTGCCGTCGGTCATGCCGTCGGTCTGGCCGATGAGCGTTTCGATACCGAAATCGCCACGCATGGAGCCGAATTCGATCGAGGCCTGCGGATGTTCGAGACCGGTCTCGGCCGCCAGCACCATCCGGAGCACGCCGGCGAGCTGGCTGTACATCGAATACGCAGAAGGGAAACGACGCTGTGGATCCAGGTCGGTGGCGCGTTGCAATAGCCGATACAGAGCCAGGTTTCGACGCAGCAGCGGCTGATCTTCCGGAGTCGGCAGGCCCGGCAGGTAGTGACCTTCCTTGTCCTTGGGCAGTTCGAGTATCAGCGCCGCCAGTGTTCGCCCAACGGTGTAGATATCGGAAGCGACAGTGGGGCCGGTGTCGGTGATCTCGGGCGCCTGGTATCCGGGAGTCCCATAGATGCTCCCGTAGGACTCCATCGCGGCGACCGCGCCGAGGTCGATCAGCTTGACCTCGTCCTCACTGACCATGATGTTGTCGGGTTTGAGGTCGTTGTAGGCCAGACCGAACGAGTGCAGATAGTCGAGCGCGGGCAGGATCTCCATCATGAAAGCGATGGCGTCTGGCACCGAAATACGTTCCGGTGCACGCAGATCGAGCATCTTCTTCAGTGATCGGCCACCGACGTATTCCATGACGATGTAGCCGTCTGCGACATCACGCGTCGACCGGTGCTTGACGAAGTTGTGAATCTTGACGATGCCGGGATAGGCCACCTCGGAGAGGAATTGGCGTTCGGCAAGAGCGACGACGTGCGCCTCGAAGTCCAGCGGGTTCTGCAGGCCCTTGAGCACCACCCATCGATCGCTCACATTGCGGTCGATGGCGAGGTAGATCCAGCCGAGTCCACCGTGTGCGAGACTGCCCTGCACCTCGTACTGGCCCGCCACCATCTCCCCCGGCTGCAGCGCCGGTCGGAAATTGAACGGCGAGCCGCAGCGATCGCATTCGCCGACCACCGCGCCCGGTCCGGCCTCGGTGGATCGGCCGACGGGCTGTTGACACTTCCAACAGAATCTTTTGTGTTCAGGGACTTCCGGACGCTCGAGCACCGAGGTCCGCGGATCGAGCGGGCTCACCTGCGGCATCGCGACCAGCCCGTCGCCGAGCCGTCGGACGCTCGGGCGTGATCTGGCGCTGCGGCCGGAAGCGGGCTCGTCGAGCGCGGCCAGCAACGCGCGCTCGGAATCGGTCGTGCGCTCGGTACCGGTCGTGCGGAGCGAGGTGGCGGCTGCCGGAACGGTGCCGGGGGCAGTGGCATTCGAGGTTGCGCCCGGCGCAGGGCGGTTCGCGGGTTTCGACCACGGGTGCGGCAAACGTGCAGGCACCTCGGTTTTGGAGGGTCGCCGAGATGCCCATGGGTGCGGCATCCGTCGTGGCACTTCGGTGCCACGCATACGCCGATTCGCCCATGGGTGCGGTATCGGACGGTCGGAGGCGTTGGGGTGCTCCGGCATGCGAACCTCTCAAACCCACCGTGTAAACGGGGTTTCATTCTGGTCCGCCACCTGTCGACGCGTGCAAGCATTGTTCTCAGCACTGGGAATAAGTCCGCCCCGGGCGTGTCGCCCGGGGCGGATACTGGCTCACTCTTCGTCTGGCTTTTCGAGAACTACCACGGCGTCGTTGGCTGAACGAGCGGCAGGCCGCTCCGCGAGCACCGGGAACTTGCCGGTGTAACCCTCCCGGATCGCCGCGATGCGCAGCACCTGCTTGCGGGCGAGGAACCACCCGCCGACCATCGCGGGCACCACGATGACGGCCATGGCGATCACCGCGCCACGCTGCAACTCGTCATCACTGACGGCCATCAGCACGACCACCGTTACGAGGAACACCAGCGTCGCGTAGCTCGTGTACGGCGCACCCATCAACTGGAACTTCGGCCGCTCCACCTTGCCCTCGCGCGCCCAGCGGTACAGCTTGAGCTGGCAGACGATGATCGCCGTCCACGCCACGATCGTGCCCAGTGCCGACATGTTCAGCACGATCTCGAACGCCTTCTCGGGCACCACCGCGTTGAGGCCGACACCGAACAGTGCGATCGCACCGGTGGCCAGGATGCCGACATAGGGCACACCACCACTGGACATCCGCGACGCGATAGCGGGCGCACTAC
>NZ_JBFBAB010000055.1:0-15648 GCF_040681975.1 Nocardia sp. NPDC051463 | reverse complement strand
AGTCGGGGACGGCACCCGACGCGCCCAGCACTGCCCGGTAGTTCACTGGTGAGCGAACCGTTGTGGGCGGGATCGTGGTGGGTTGTTCCTGGAACGCGCCCAGCTCGGACCGGTCTGGTGCGCGAGGTGACGTTGGGGTGGTCCAGGGCGGTGCTTGGTACGTCGTGTGCCGTACTCGGCTCTCTCTTGCGCAACTCGAGTAGACAGGCACACAGCTTCCGGCGTGCAGACTGGCGGTGGTGGCGTTGCACAGACTCACCTCGTGGCGTCATCACCCCACACTCCCAAATGAAGACTGGCCGTCGTCCAGGCTCGACTCAGCGCGAGATGTCGTTTGTAGCGTGAGGCAGGCTGTCGGTGCGCTGTGCCTCGCTCGTGCGCACGCCCTGCCGGGTGTATGCCACTGGTCCGGTGTGCTGAGGTCGGCGGCGAACTCACCCTGCCGTCGCACGAGTCGATCGCCGCGCGTGATCTCGACGGCTGATTTCCGCGGGACGAGATGTGCCCGGTATCGGGGGGTGCCAATAAGCTCGGTGCCATGCTCACGCTGCTGTTGTATGTGCTGATCGTCGGCTTGGTGGCCGCGGTGCTATTTCTGGTCGCCAGTGCGGTGTTCGGACGGTCGGAGGAGCTCGGACCGATACCGGAGGGCACGACGGCGACCGTACTCCCCGTCGAGGGCATCTCCGGTGCGGATGTGCGTGCGCTGCGCTTTCAGCAAGTGGTGCGCGGCTACAAAGCAGGCGAGGTCGACTGGGCGCTGACGCGGCTCGCCGCGAGGATCGACGAATTGCAGCTGCAGCTGGCCGAGGCGCGCGGCGCCCAGCCCCAGGTTCCGGTCACCCGGGAACCGAAGTGAGCGCCGACGGCGACACCGCGGGCGACGGCCGGATCCGCTGTCCGTGGTCGGAGGCCTCCCAGCTCTACCGTGACTATCACGATCACGAATGGGGCAGGCCACTACACGGTGCGGACGCCATGTTCGAACGCGTCTGCCTCGAGGCGTTCCAATCGGGGCTGTCGTGGATCACCATCCTGCGTAAGCGCCCCGCCTTCCGCACCGCGTTCGCCGGGTTCGACATCGCCGAGGTGGCGAAGTTCGGCGACGACGATGTGGCGCGATTGCTCGCCGACCCCGGCATCGTGCGCAACCGGTCCAAGATCGTCGCCGCCATCTCCAACGCGCGGGTTGCCCTCGACCTCGATGTCGGTCTCGACGAGCTGATCTGGTCGTTCGCACCGCCGCCGCGCCCGCGCCCGCGGCAGCTTGCCGATGTGCCCGCGATCACCACCGAATCCGTAGCTCTGGCAAAAGAATTGAAGCGGCGCGGGTTCCGTTTCGTCGGCCCGACCACCGCCTACGCGCTGATGCAGGCGACCGGAATGGTTGACGATCACCTGGCCGATTGCTGGGTCGATGGTGACCTGTCCAACACAGGCCGAGCGGTCACATTTCGAACTCAGGTATCCGTCCACAACGGCGATAGGGAAGAATAGGACCGGTGTAGCTCGCCAAATGCCGGCGAGCTCGCTGGTTGGTGACAACTGGAGTTCCAAGAAAGTGCGCAGCATACCGCGCAGATCTGGAGGGAGCAGAGGATGGCGGCCATGAAGCCCCGCACCGGGGACGGTCCCCTCGAGGCAACCAAGGAAGGGCGTGGAATCGTCATGCGGGTTCCACTCGAGGGTGGCGGGCGTTTGGTCGTTGAGCTCACGCCGGATGAGGCAGCAGCGCTGGGTGACGAATTGAAGAGTGTCACCAGCTAGTCGCTCGGCGCTTGCTGATGTGGCCGGCCTTTTGGCCTGCCCCGAATGTGGTCTCGGTTTCGAGCCGCAGGATCGGGTGCTGCGTTGCGGAGCCGGACACAGCTTCGACATAGCCCGGCAGGGTTACGTCAGTCTGTTGACCGGCGCGTCGACCAAGATGACCGGTGATACCGCGGCGATGCTCGACGCGCGTGCCGCATTCCAAGGTAAGGGACATTTCGCGCCGATCGCCGTTGCGGTCGCCGCGGCGATCGGTTCGACGTCCGGCACGGTGCTGGAGGTCGGCGCAGGCACCGGCTATTACCTTGCCGGTGTGCTCGACGCCGCGCCGGACGCCCGCGGGGTCGCGCTGGATGTGGCGAAGCCCGCGGCTCGGCGCAGCGCTCGCGTGCATCCGCGCGCCGCATCGGTGCTTGCCGACGCCTGGCGCGGACTGCCGATCCGGGACGGTGCGCTGAGTCGGGTGCTCTCGGTATTCGCGCCACGCAATCCCGGCGAGGTCGCCCGCGCACTCGCCGTGGACGGCAGCTTTGTCGTCGCCACCCCCACCGAACGCCATCTGGCCGAGCTGATCGCGCCGCTCGGCATGCTGACGGTGGACCCGGACAAGGATCGCAGGCTCGGTGCGGCCATGTCCGGTCATTTCGATGCCATCGACCGCACTCTCGTCGAATACTCGATGAAACTCGATCGGGCCGACGTGGCCAACGTGGTCGCGATGGGCCCCTCCGGACACCATGCCGACCGCGCCGACGACCCACGCATCGCGGCCATGCCCGAGACTGTCGAGGTCACCGCGTCTGTTCTGGTGTCCTGCTATCGCAAACCGGTCGGCTAGGCGGGCTTAGGGTTTGCGGACCTGCTCGTAGACCTCGACCGTGCGGGCAGCGATCTGAAGCCAGTCGAATTCGGCGATCGCCCGCGCACGGCCTGCGGCGCCGAATTCGGCGGCGAGAACCCGATCGCCCGCAACCTCGTTCACCGCCGCTGCCAGTGCCCGCTCGTAATCCGGCGTGGCGCTCGGGTCGTAGTGCACCAATCGTCCGGTCGCGCCGTCGGCGACGACCTCGGGGATGCCGCCGACGTCGGAGGCGACCACGGCCGTCGCGCACGCCATCGCCTCGAGGTTCACGATGCCGAGCGGCTCGTACACCGAAGGACAGACGAAGACCGTTGCGGCCGCCAGTATCTGCCGGATCTGCTCGGTGGGCAGCATCTCGCGCACCCAGAACACCGTGGCGCGGTTGTGCTGCAACTCGGCGACGGCCGCGGACACCTCCGCTTCCAGCTCTCTGGTGTCGGCCGCGCCCGCACAGAGCACCAGCTGGATCTCCGGATCGAAATATCGTGCCGCGGCGAGCAGATGCCCGACGCCCTTCTGCCGGGTGATCCGGCCGACGAAGGCCGCGATCGGCCGGTCGGTTCGCACCCCCAGCTCGGTCAGGATCGGTGGGGAGCCGGTCGCGGGCGGTCCGGGATGCCAGACCGCGGCGTCGATGCCGTTGTGCACCACATGAACCCGGTCCGGGTCGATCGCCGGGTAGGCGTCGAGCACGTCGTGGCGCATGCCCTCACTCACCGCGATGATGGCGTCGGCATGTTCGACCGCATTGCGCTCCGACCACGACGAGAGCCGATAGCCGCCGCCGAGCTGTTCGGCCTTCCACGGCCTGCGCGGCTCCAGCGAATGAGCGGTCACCACGTGCGGTATCCCGTACAGCGTGGCGGCGAGATGCCCGGCGAGCCCGGTGTACCAGGTGTGCGAATGCACCACGTCCACCTGCCCCGCGGCATCGGCCATCCGCAGCTGGGCCGACATCATCTGCAACGCGGCATTGGCGGCGTAGAGCATCGGATCCGGTTGGTGCACCACCGCTTCGGTACGCGGCACGCCCATGCAATGCACGGTCACTTCGCACAACTGCCGCAATTGTGCGGCCAACTGAGTGACGTGCACGCCCGCACCGCCGTACACCTCCGGCGGATACTCGCGCGTCAACATCGCGACCCGAAGCCGGTCCTGCGCGAGGCCGTAGTCGGTTCGCTCCTGCCCGGATCCTGCCGTCGAGCGCGCGCCCTCCGTGCCGAAACTCACCGGTTCAAACTAGACGCTCGGGTCGCAGGGGGCCACTCTCGCCCGCGCGGCGCGGTAGTTTGGCAGATGTGAGGAGCCAGCCGCACGTACTCGGGATCGTGCTCGCCGGTGGCGAGGGCAAGCGCTTGTTTCCACTCACCGCGGATCGGGCAAAGCCTGCCGTTCCTTTCGGTGGTGCCTACCGACTCATCGACTTCGTCCTCAGCAACCTTGTCAATGCGGGTTTTCTGCGACTGTGTGTGCTCACGCAGTACAAATCGCACTCGCTGGACCGGCATATCTCGCAGACTTGGCGACTATCGGGCTTCGGTGGCGAATACATCACCCCGGTCCCGGCTCAGCAGAGACTCGGTCCGCGCTGGTACACCGGCAGCGCCGACGCGATCATGCAGTCGCTGAATCTGATCTACGACGAGGACCCCGACTACATCGTGGTGTTCGGCGCCGACCATGTGTACCGGATGGACCCGGAGCAGATGCTTGCCGCGCATATCGATTCCGGCGCAGGCGTCACCGTGGCGGGCATTCGGGTGCCGCGCAGCGAGGCAAGCGCATTCGGCTGCATCGACTCCGACGAGTCCGGGCGGATCACCCAGTTCCTGGAGAAGCCCGCGCATCCGCCCGGCACACCGGACGACCCGAACATGACATTCGCCTCCATGGGCAATTATGTGTTCACCACCAAGGTGCTGGTGGATTCGATCCGCGCGGACGCCGATAATTCCGACTCCGACCACGATATGGGTGGCGACATCATTCCCTCGCTGGTCGCAGCGAGCGCGGCCGCCGTCTACGACTTTGCCGACAACGATGTCCCCGGCGCCACCGACCGCGACCGCGGCTACTGGCGCGATGTCGGCACCATCGACGCCTTCTACGAGGCGCATATGGATCTGGTGTCGGTGCATCCGGTATTCAACCTCTACAACAAGCATTGGCCGATCCGCGGCGCCGCCGAAAATCTGCCGCCCGCGAAGTTCGCCCAAGGCGGTCTCGCGCAGGAATGCATCGTCGGCTCCGGCTGCATTCTCTCGGCCGCCACTGTCCGCAACTCGGTGCTCAGCTCCAATGTGATGATCGACGACGGCGCAACGATCGAGGGCAGTGTCCTGATGCCCGGTGTGCGCGTCGGTCGCGGTGCGGTCGTGCGCCGGGCGATCCTGGACAAGAACGTGGTGGTGGGCGAGGGCGAAATCATCGGCGTCGACCTGGATCGCGACCGCGAACGCTTCGCGGTCAGCCACGGCGGCGTCGTCACCGTCGGCAAGGGCGTGTGGGTCTAGTCGACTCGATCCGCATCCCTCGACTCGCCGGTGATCATGCCGCGCTCGGCCACCTCGGTCAGTCGAACCAGCGCCGCCGCGGCAGCCGACGCGCCCAGGCCGGCGCTGAGTAGTCCGACCCACAGGGCGTGCACCGAAACCGTGCGGACCGCGGCGACCAGCTCGTCGTCGAGCGGTGTGCCCCACAGCTGCTCGACGGAAGCCGAATGCACGTCACCGCTGACATAATCCAGTACTGCTCGTCGCTGCCGCGCGCGGTGACCGGTGGCCTCCACGCGCCCGAATCCGAGCGACTCGGCCACCCGCGCCGCGGTCGCCCCTCCGATATCCGACGCCGACCCGTTGTGGCGCATTCGTACCCCTCCCGCCTCATGAATGGCACACAGGCATTGGCGACGGGCCCATTGGGAGCCGTTCCCACTAGCCGATCTATTCAGGATACGAACGGTCCAGCCGAACATCCGGACCTTTCGGCGCAGTGATGCGCGAACGATGCCGACGGCCGAAACTCACTGTGCCGCAGCTGGACATCCGCCACAGCAGGCCCGAGGGTCGGGGGCATGATCAGGCGGGCCGAGCGCGATCGCCCACCTGCTGCTCGACCACGCGGGCTTCGTCTCGCCGCAACCGAAACGCCGCACCGCGCAGACGTTGTTCCCCGACATCGACGCCGACAGCGTGCTGCGGGTGCTCGCGCGCACCGACTACGACGACGCCCACGAAAGCCAGGCGGGATTGTTCGCCTCGCTGCTCCTGTCCGACGCCGTCGGCGCCAGGTCGACGTCGTTGCCGGCCCGCGCGATCTTCCGCGACTGGCGCGACACCCAGGTTGCACTGGCTGCCCGCAGTCGTCGACAGATACGCGCGGCTAGCATTCGGCCTTCGGGCGCTCTGGTTCCGCTCGACCCTCGCCGACCGCCGATTGAAGGCCGGCGGAAACTAGCCGCGTGAGGCACAGAGTAGGCCGTCGCCGACCGGGATGAGCACGCTGGTGAGCTCGGGGTCCTCGGCGATAGCCCGCGTGGCGGCGCGCACGGCCTGAGTGGCGGGGTCGCGCTGGGTGGCGTCGGGAACGCGACCGCCCAGCAGCGCATTGTGTAGCAGGATGGCGCCGCCCGCACGCAACAGGCGCACGGCCTGTGCGACGTACTGCGGATGCTCCAGCGGGGCCGCGTCGATGAAAACCAGGTCGTAGGCGCCGTCGGCGAGGCGGGGCAGCACATCGAGTGCGCGACCGTTGATGAGCCTGGTGCGGGCGGGCAGGATCTCGGCGGTCCGGAACGCCTCCTTGGCAGCGCGCTGGTGTTCGGGCTCGGAATCGATAGTGGTCAGCGTCCCGTCCTCACGCATACCGTCCAGCAGCCACAACCCACTGATACCCGCGCCGGTGCCGACCTCGACGACGGTCCGCGCGCCGAGCAATTGCGCATACATACTCAGCAGCGCCCCCACCGACGGTGCGACAGGCGAAGCACCGAGCTCGGTGGCCCGTTCGCGCGCACTGACGAGAACCTCGTCTTCCACGACGGATTCCTCCACGTAGGAGAGATTTCGCTCCAGGTTCGATGCCACCTAAGCAGGCTATCTCGCGAGTACGGATGTCCGCGTTTCCAGCACACAACTGCGTGCGGCGAATCTTTCCGCCACACCGCAGCGGGCAATTGCGCGGTTTCGGGTTTATGTCCGCACACCAGGCAACAACGGCGGCGCACGACGCGATATCCGATTCAAGGAGTACCGCTCCCGGCAGATTCTCAGGTGTCCCTCAGGGTCTCCATATCCGTGGCATATCGGAACAAAGGAGAGTGAGCGCTACGCAAGACCAGCTGACCGCCGGGCGCGGGACGCGGGAACAAGGACATACCGGTTGTCTGTTGTACCCGTCAGCGACGATCCGCAGGTCCGGATCGACGCCGAGTTCCAGAGCCAGCGGTCCCGAGTAGGAGGTAGCCCCATCCACATGGTCGATGCGGCGCGCGAATACGCCACCCTGCCAGAGCAAGCACTGCCGATCGAATTCGAGAAGGCAGCAGAGTCGATGGAAGAACTGAGCGGCACTGCCGCGTTCGATGCCACCGGTGACCGATCGGTGATGCCGTCCTGGGACGAATTGGTCCGCGAGCATGCCGATCGGGTATATCGGCTGGCCTACCGCCTGTCCGGCGACGCCCAAGACGCCGATGATCTCACCCAGGAGACCTTCATCCGGGTGTTCCGCTCACTGTCGAACTACCAACCGGGCACCTTCGAGGGCTGGTTGCATCGCATCACCACGAATCTGTTCCTGGACATGGTGCGCAGGCGCAACCGGATCCGGATGGAGGCGCTGCCCGAAGACTACGACCGGGTGCCTGCCGATGGCCCCAGCCCGGAGCAGGCCTATCACGACGCCCGACTCGACCCTGACCTGCAGACCGCCCTCGACTCGCTGGCTCCTGAGTTCCGTGCCGCTGTGGTGCTGTGTGACATCGAAGGGCTGTCCTACGAGGAGATCGGCGCCACCCTCGGCGTCAAACTCGGCACCGTGCGCAGCCGAATCCACCGTGGCCGTCAGGCATTGCGTGACTACCTTGCGCATAATGGATCTGAGGAGCGGTTCGCCGCTGACGCGAACGTAGGGTGATCGGTCGGGTGCCGACGTCACCCACGTCCTGGATGATGTCGGTTGGAAGGGTGAGCACCGAATGAGTGGCGACTCCAGCACGTCAGGTCGTCCGTCGCACGAGGAGCCCGGGCGCGCACACGCCAGGCCGCAGCGTTTTCAGCCCACCGAGCATCTGGCGAGCGAGGCGATCGCTGCGTACGTCGACGGCGAGCTGCGGATGAACGCCTACCTGCGCGCCGCGCAGCACCTTTCGCTCTGCCCGGAATGCGCGGCGGAGGTCGATGCGCAGCAGCAGGCCAGGATCGCGCTGCGCCGGGCAGGCCAGGTGTCGATTCCCACCGGCCTGCATGACAGCTTGACCCGCATTCCGCTGGCCGAACTGCCCGGCGGCGCGTCCAACGGATCGCCGCGGCCGACAACCGGGACCCCACGCAACGAGGCGGTTTTCGGCTTTCTGACAGATTCGTTCACCGCGACCCGGTGGACTACATGGTGGCGCAAGTAGAGTTTGGCGAGTGACCACCGAATCGACGAACTCCGGATCGGCCGACACACCGGATTCGGCGGCCAACCGGGGGAACCTGAGGCCGTCGGACGCGCCTGTGCTCGGGCCGCGCCCGGTCTACCGCCCCCATGTCGACACCCACACGGCGCGTGCCTTCCGCCGCCCTTCGGGCCAGACCGGCTCATTCGCCGAGTACACCGCGCCGCAGACCGTTTCTGCCGCACCGCATCTGGGCCCCGACATGCAGAACCGCCCGCCGGACGCGGTGCTGGCCGAGGCCTTCGGACGCCCGGAAGGCTCCACCGAGCTCCTCCAGCGTGACCCCGACGCGGCCGACGCCACCGCACCGGTCGCAGGTCCTGCCGATCCGTGGCGCGATCCGGCGACCGGCGCCCGTCTGGGTGCGCCCGCGGTGCCGACACCGCAACCCGCACCACTGCCGCAGGCGAAGAAGCTCTCGGCCCGTGAGGTGCTGTTCGGTTCCCACGTCACACCGAAGGCGCTCGCGCTGCTCGCCGTGGTCGCGCTGGCGGTCGGCGTGCTCGGTGGACTGGTCGGCAGGCTCACCGCCGAGGCGGCAGCGCCGCTGACCTCCCGCAAGGTCGCGCTGGAGCAGACCGATAACACCGAGCGGCCACACGGTCAGATCGCGAAGGTCGCCAATGCGGTGCTGCCGTCGGTGGTGTCGATTCGCGTCACCGTCGGCGACAACGGCGCGACCGGCTCCGGTGTGGTGATCGACGGCGCGGGCTATATCGCGACGAACAACCACGTGATCTCGATGGCGGCTCAGGACAAGTCCAATCGGGCGGCCATCCAGGTGACCTTCTCCGACGGCACCCGGGTCCCCGCACACATCGTGGGGCGCGATCCGAAGACCGACCTGGCGGTGCTGAAGGTCGATGTGAAGAATCTCACGGTGGCGCAATTGGGTAAGTCCGAGGACGTCCAGGTCGGTGACGACGTGCTGGCCATCGGTTCGCCGCTCGGCCTCAGCAAGACCGTCACCTACGGCATCGTCAGCGCGCTGCACCGTCCGGTCGCGCTGTCCGGTGAGGGCAGCGACACCAAGGCCGTGATCGACGCTGTGCAGACCGACGCGTCGATCAACCCGGGCAACTCCGGTGGCGCGCTTGTCGACCTGCAAGGCCGGGTCATCGGCATCAACACCGCGATCCGCAGCGAGACCGGCGGTTCGGTCGGTCTGGGCTTCGCCATTCCGGTCGACATGGTTACCGAGGTCGCACAGACCCTCATCCGCGACGGCCAGATGCACCACCCGATGATCGGCCTCAGCGCCCGCAGCAAACAGGTGGCGAATGAGGTGATGAGCGGAGCTGCTGTCGCCGACGTCATGGCCAACGGTCCTGCGGCGAAGGCCGGAATCGTCGAGGGCGATGTGATCGTGAAGATCGGTGACCGCGAGGTGACCGGGCCGGACGAGCTGGTCGTCGCGGTTCAGTCGAGCAAGATCGGTCAGACGGTGAACGTGCAGTTGATCCGGGACGGCAGGCAGGTGGACGTGCCGGTCACGCTGGAATCCGACTGAGCTGCGGCTGGGGTCCCCGGGTAGCCTGGATCTGTGTTCAGCAACATCGGCTGGAGCGAGATGGTCATCCTGCTCGTCGCCGCCCTCGTGATCCTCGGCCCGGAGCGACTGCCCGGCGCGGTTCGCTGGACCACGCGTAGCCTGCGCCAGGTGCGCGACTACGCCAGTGGCGCCACCCAGCAACTGCAGCAGGAGCTCGGGCCCGAATTCGAGGAGCTGCGCAAGCCGCTCGCCGACCTGAACGAGTTGCGCCAGATGTCGCCGCGCTCGATGGTGACCAAACATCTTCTCAACGGCGACGATTCGCTGCTGCGCAATTTAGCGAGCGCGGTGCCGGACAAGAACGACCTACTGGGCACGGCGAGTGGGATGCCGGATTACCCGATGCCGAAGCTGGAAAAGCCGTTGGACCGCAACGAACGTCCGCCGATCGACACGGACGCGACCTGAAAAGCGACGCCCGAATTATTGAAACGGGCAAGGTTCTGTCAACCAGACTAGACACAGGGTCCTGCCGAGCTGTCTAGACTTCGCACATGTCGGCCGATGACGTGGCGCGCGTTTTCGCAATCGAAAACAAGGTCGAGCGACTGAAAGCGGCCACCGATGGTGTGGCGGCGGCCCAGCAGACCATCAACGAACTCACCCGAATCCGGCGCGCGGTAATCAGGGAACTCCATGCCGATGGCTGGACATTCGCCAGAATCGGTGCGGCCGCAGGACTTTCCCGCGCCCGCATTCATCAGGTCAGCACCCAGGGTCCGGCACCGGAGGGATTGTTCTTCGGGCATGGCTCGATCACCGTGCTGGCCCCCGAGGTACGCGGTGGCCGGGTGCTCGGCGCACCGGATCCCGCGGCGGCACAGCGACTTGTCGAGTTGCTGCACGAGCTCGGTTTCGCTGCCGTGGTCGAGCACTTTCTCCCTGGCCGCCCTATCGATCTGAATCGAGACGGGCTGATCGTGCTCGGCGGTCCAGAGCTGTCCCCCAGTGTGCGCCAATTGATCACGGCCGACCCGCGCCTGCGCCGCGCGGTTGCTCGGGCAGGCGACGCCCGGCGCGGTATCGAGGATCGCGCGGCCCGACGGGTGTACCGGCCCGGCGGACCCGAACCACACGACATCGCTTACCTGGCACGCCTGCCCCGCCCGGACGGTCGCGGCACCGTGCTGATCATCGATGGCCTGCATCCGCCCGGTTCACTCGGCGCCATCCGCCTACTCGCCACCCGGTTGGCCACGCTGCACGAACGTTCAGCCGCCCATCTGTTTTCGGTGCTCGTCGCGGTGCGCTACGACCGCTCCACCGGCGAGCCGCAGGAAGCCGAATTACTCACTCCCGTCTACCGACACGACCACGAGCCGAGATCGACATCGCCCGGCAGGCGCTGAGTCGTAGCCGAGGCCGTTTCCGGATGTGGGAGTGGCCGGTCCCGCACTGGCGTATTGGTTGCGCTGCTACGGTTTTGGGCCGTCGATGGTCGAGCGGGCGCCGCAACCGCGCTTCGATGGGTACATCGTGGACTTCCGCGGCGAGGCCGTGACGGCGATTCAGCTCGTGGTCACCCAACATGGTGTGCCGGTGCGGCGCCCGGTCGGCGGCGTTCTACCTGTCTTGGCCGCGGCGCCGAGCTGACACGGACGCGACAGTCGACTCGGCATCGGAAGCGGTCGCACCCCGAGACCATCCGCTGCCGGAAACTCGTATCACACACCATGGGCGTGTTCCGTTACGGAAATTGCTACACCGATGCTTCAATAGCTGAAAGATAACCAATCGGTGGTAGGTGGACCGGATGATTCTTCGACGTTCGATGACAGCGCATACCGCATCCCCGGCCGAGGCGGCCCCGACCGAGCTCGCGGCAACCCGAAGACAGCAGACGGTGGCCACGCACCGCGTCACCTACAACGACCGGCTGAAGGTGTTCATCGGGCCCGATGAGACGGTCGAGAACTTCCTCCGCCCGCTGTGCGGGCTGGATGGCTACCATCGCTACTCGGTGAACATGAGCAGGCTGCCGTCACCGATTCCGGCTACCGACATCACCACGGCCGTCGGCACAGCGCGCGGCGCGGGCGCAGTCCAGTGCACCGGCTCGGCGAAGGCACTGGTCATCGAGATCTGGACAGCCGTCGATGGAGTACCGCGACATTTCGTCGTCGGCAGGCCCGGCAATCACGACAGCGAGCCGACCGTCTGTATCCCGGATGGGACCGACTTCCTGCGGGTGTACGCGGACGAGGTCTTCACCGCCGAACACGCCGCGGAGGTATTCGCAACCTACTTCCACACCGACACCATCCCGCCCGGTTTCCAGCTCCGTGAGGTGCTCGGCTGATGCGGACGCACCGCGCTATGTCACCGAGCGGCTGCCTGGAGCGGCAACGGTGAACATGCTCATCGTCGGTGCTGTCGTCGTCGTGCTCGGACTGCTCATCATGCTGACCACGGTCCTGTTGGGGACCCGCTCGCCGCGCAAACGCCTGACCGTCGCGGACCTACAGGCACGCCTGGCCGAGGAAGGCGGCACCGACGCCGACGAGCCGATCGGCCAACCCGCCGGACACACCGCGACCCGCGAGTGAGCACCTCCCGAGTGTCGCGACAGCGACGAATAGCCGTTGCGTAGCTAAGTGGGTTCCGTGTGTGCCGTGCTCCCGCAGTTGATGGCGCTCGCGACTGGTATGGACTTGTATTTCAACTGGTCTGTATTCCCCGGATCACCTCGTCGAGTCGCGGCAGGCTTCCTTGGACTGCCTCGCTACAAGCGTTCAACCACCCGGTTGGTGCCAGAATCGTGCGATGACAGCTGCCAGGAGCGACCGCCACCAGAGACTCTCGGCTTTCCTGGCTTCTCACAACGACATTGAGCTCGGCGAGCTCATGACCACAGGTCGGTCCAACGGTGTGGGAGTGGGCGGCGGCTCGACAGTCCTCGACGCCGACGGCGTGCCGGTGTTCGCCAAGCACGTCCCGCTGACCGATCGAGAGCTCGCCCATTGGGGCTCCACCGCGAACCTGTTCGACCTGCCAGTGTTCTGCCAGTATGGTACTGGCGGCCCGAGCTTCAACGCATGGCGTGAGCTCGCTGCGAACATCGTTGTCACCGATGGCGTTCTGGCTGGTGAGACGCAGTCGTTCCCGATGCTCTACCACTGGCGGGTTCTGCCCGGCCGGTCGCCGGTCGCAGCCGAACACGCCGACATCGACGCGGTGGTTGCCGCCCAGGGCGGCTGCCCAGCCGTGCGTGCCCGACTCGAAGCGCTGGCCGCCGCACCGTCGAGCCTCATGCTGTTCTGCGAATACATCCCGCAACCGATGTCGGACTGGTTGCGCGAGAACCCGGCGGGCAAGGCAGCTGCAGTCGAGCGACAGTTTTCAGAGATTGTGACGTTCCTGGGCAATCGGGACCTGCTGCATATGGACGGACATTTCGGCAATATGCGCAGTGACGGGGAGCTGATCTATCTCAGCGACTTCGGGTTGGCTACCGCGCCGCTTTTCGACCTGTCGACCGCCGAGCGCGACTTCGCCGAACGCCATGCCACTCATGACGCCGACTACGCCGCCATGCGACTGGTTAATTGGTTGGTGACCGATGTCTGCGGAGTACCTGAGCCGACTACCGGTGGCCCCGTCGCCCGCAACGAGTACGTACGTCAGTGCGCCGCTGGTCACATCCCAGACGATGTGACGCCAGTGGTGGCCTCGATCCTGACCCGGCACGCACCTGCCGCCGCGAAGACGAACGCCTTCTACTGGGAATTGTTCGGCGGCGATATCCACGCGGAATACCCGGCTGGTTAATACGCGATAGTGTCGATACTCTCCGCACGGACAACATCTTTCGGTGTTCTGCCATTGCACACCAACCGAGAGGGAACCGTATTCAACTGTTGATTTCCGCCGGCTTGTCCTTGGTCAGCTCAGCCAGAATTCGAATCCCTTGCGGTCCTCAGCGTGCCGAGGTCGACCGGGAGGTCGAGGTGAAGGTTGTCGGTTGGCCACGTCAGCGTCAATGTGTCGTCCCATCGTTCCTGTGGCCACCAATACTCGAGGGGCCACATGTACTCCCACGGCTCGCTGGACTGGGGTCGCCGCCGCGCGTCGGCAGCCGACCGGAACTGAGCTGGCCTTGCCGTCACCGGACTCGACCGTGATCAACTCACGGTCGAGTCCTTCTAAAAGCTGGATCGTGGCGAACAGCACCTTGGAGTCCGGGTCCTGGCATTCGGGCTTCAGCCCGTCAGGAGCTAGGCGGACACGCGAGAGACAGCCGGTGGAGTAGACCTCCGCTGGCCATAACGCCCATGAGACCGCCTCGGATCGGCCGACCGCCCACCGGTACCGGAATCGTCGTGTTCGTCATCTCGGGTAGCTCACAACGAACGGATGGGCCGAATTATCCTGGACCCCATGGGGAGTCGAGAACTCGACGTGCACGCCCACGCTCACCTGATCGCCTGGCGTGTAGGGGTATATGACGTTTTTGTGGCCCTGCCGCCGCCGAAGGTCGATGACGACGATTCTGAGTTCAAACCGACCGGACTAACCTGGTGGGCGTGACAATTGACGCGCTTTCTGAAGTGCGCGGCCCCGCGCGGACGCCGGTCGCGTGGATGCGGCCTGGTCACATCGGATACGTCGGGCCAGATCTCGGCGTCGACTCGCATTCTCCCTCGGTCGCGATGCTCAGCGTCGGGTTGGACGCGCCGCTTGTGCTGCATACCAGCGCGCATGGGCGGATTCGGACCGGCAGCTCTTTCGCTCCCGCCCGCACGACGCAGCGCATAGTCGCCACCGAGGGGTGGATCCTGGCGCTGTTCGTTGAGCCCGCGGGCGCACCGTCCACCACAATTGTTGACGAGATGACCTCTGCTGCAGGATCTTTCGGACTAAACCACCGCCGGGAACGCGAATTGGTCGAGCGGTGCCGAGCCGAGAAGATAAACCCCGACCACATATACGCCTGTGCCATCGCCGGTACCGCACCGCCCGCCGATCCGCGAATCGAGCAGGTCGCCGCCACTATTCGCACTGACCCGTCCCAAACCTTCCGCGCCGACCGAATAGCCGCGAACCTGGGTTTGTCCACCACCCATTTCCTACGGCTGTTCACCCAGCAGTATGGCACCACATTCCGCGGGTATCAGCGGTGGAACCGCATGATCCACACCGTCCGTAAGGCGGTGGCCGGACACGACCTCACCCGATCCGCAATCGACGCAGGCTTCGCCACCCCGTCCCACTTCAGTGAAACCTTCCGCGACCTGATCGGATTGTCCGCCACGACAATGCTGCGTGCCGGAATCCGCTTCGACCTCGGAACCTCGCCCACGCAGTGATATCGCTGCGATAGTCGCGGAGTGCGGTGGCTCGGCGATCTGAATGCGCCCGCCGAGTCGCAGCTCACCGTGGAGGTGGCTGGCATACGGCGACAGTGCTGCCGTCGGGAGGCGCGTTGAGCGCGAACATGTCTGGGCGATGTTGGAGAACGCCCACCCCAGCCCTGGTCGAGCAATAGCGCAAGGTCGATCGAGTCGGCCCTGACCTCGAATAGTGGGCTCACCAGGACCCAATCTCGATCGGTGAACCCTCCGCACTCCGGTGGTTGCCGGCTGGAACCGGGCTTCCCGCTGCTTGTCAGATGCGCGGCGGCGCCCGATAGCCCTCGCAGGCCGGCTGTGGTGGCATCCCGAGAAAGCAAAGCGCAAGCGAGCGTAGAGAAATGGTCGTTGCCTCGCGTCCTGGGTTCAAGGGGTGGATGCAACACCCACCCCTTGAACCCCGTGGAGTGTTGCGATGGCGCTGCCGCCGTTGAATGTTGTGACTTGCTTGTTC
>NZ_JBFBAB010000054.1:13654-17823 GCF_040681975.1 Nocardia sp. NPDC051463 | reverse complement strand
TCGGTGAATAAAAGCCATTAGGGTGTACATTGAATCCATGACTGACCAGGCAGTATCCGGAAAGCGCGCACGCCTGAGGGTCGCAGCTCAGCTCCGTGTCGTGATCTACGCGCGAGTGTCGAAGCCCGGTGACCGTTCCATCCGAGAGCAAGAGAAGGTAGGCCGTCGCGACTGCGCCGAGAACGGCTGGGTGGTCGTTGCGGTGTTCAGCGACAAACTGTCGGCATCGCGCTACCGCAAGGTGCAAGAGCGCCCGGGGTTCATTGCTGCGATGGACTTCATCCGCAACGGTGGCGCGGAGATGCTGTGGACCTTCGCCAACAACCGCGCACACCGCGATCTCGATGATTACGTGCTTCTTCGCCGTTTGTGCATCGACACCAGAGCCTTGTGGCGCTACGGGCAGCGAACCTACGACCTGAGCAAGAGCGCCGATCGCCAGGCCACTGCCGCCGATGCGCTTCGCGCGGAAGGCTTATCCGATGACATCAGTGACGCCGTCAATAGGTCTTTCGAGGACAAAGTAGATGCAGGGACGCCACACGGGCGCCTCGCTCGGGGCTACAAGATCGTCTGGGACAAGGACACCGGAAAGGCGGTCGGACGCAAGCCGATCAAGGCTCAAGCGAAGATCATCCGGGCCGGGGCCGAACGAGTTCTTCGGCTGGAGTCCTTGTACTCGGTGAGCAAGGATCTTGCGCCCGCATGGAAGGAGGCCGGCGGGAAAGGTGAACTAACCGCTCGCACGCTGCGGCTGATCCTCATCAATCCGACCTATGCCGGGCTGCGGACCCATGAAGGCGAGGTGACAGGGAAGGCGACATGGAAGGGCGTGATAAAGCTCGACCAACACACACGGCTAAGGGCGCTGCTGACGAATCCCGCGCGCGTCACGCACAGGGGGAGCGGGCCCGCCTATCTGCTGAGTCACATAGCAAGATGTGGTGTGTGTTCAGAGCGGGTAGTGGCCAAGCCTCGGCGGCGGAAAGGGTGCGTGCTGGACAACTATGCGTGCCCGGCAGGTCATGTAGCCCGGAGTATCGCCCGGGTGGATGCGCATGTGGAGGAGCTGCTGCTGCAACTACTGGAGCGCCCGGAAACGTTGGCGCAGCTGAACGCAGTTGAAGAGGAGGTTGGCGGGAGGACTATCGACGACGAGCTGACGGAGATAGCGGAGCTTCGCGCGAACCTGAAGAACTTTGTGCGGGATGCGGCCCGCAAGAAGCCGCCGCTGTCAGCGCTGGTTGTCGGAGCGTACGAGGATGAGATAAACGTGCAGATCGCAGAGGCCGACAAGAGAATGAAGGCGATGATCGGTGACCCGGTGGTGGCGGACGCTGTCGGACCTGACGCTCGGAAACGGTGGGCGAAACGGGATCTGGTCCAGCGGCGAGAGGTTGTCCGACGGGTGATGTCGGTGATGATCGTTCCCGTTGTGCGTCGCGGTCGGTACAGCGCGGTCGGTGTGGAGGTTGACCCTATCGGAGCGCTGGTGGGATAACGGAACCGTCGAGTCGGTTTGGATTCTGATGGAAGTCAGGCGGTTTGAGTGCTGAGGCTTCCGGTGAGCCTCTCGAGGCTGGGCAAGCTGCGTGGATCGCATGACACGCAATAGGTTTGATATGGAGTTTGCGGGGAGTGAGCGGGCCTGTCACCTCAAACGAACATAACGGTCCGGATAATTCGTCGTGTTTTCCATCGAACGTCTGGCCACTGGGTTAGCTGGCCGATACTATCGGGGCTTGATTGGTCAAGTTATCAACAACTTTCGGTGTCGGGGCCGATCGCGAGGCATTAACCATGCCGGGTTCAGGGGTGCACCATGGCGGAGATTTCACTGGCGGATCTAGCTCACCATTTAGGGCAACTAGATCCGGATGCGGTCGAGCGAGCGCTCGGCTTGGAGGCCAGGGACCTCCGCCGATGCTTAGATGGCCAGCTGCATTTCAGCGCCGGCCAGGTGGTAGTCGCGGCATCACTCGCTGGCTGCCGCGCCTCCGATCTCCTTGAGCTCACGCTGCACGACATCTAGAAACTCGCTCGCGTCGGCATCTAGTACGCGGCACAGGACGATCAGCGTAGTTGTCAATACCGCTCGTTCCCCGTCCTCGATTCGTCTGATCGTGATGACTGGCACCCCGGAGAGCTCGGAGAGCTTCGCCCGGCTGTAGTCCTTCTTCGCGCGCAGGGCGCGAAGGTTCGCGCCGATCAGCGCATTGGCCTGCGATGCATCCATGCGGGCAATTATTGGGGGCCGGGGTGGCTGGGGGCAACCTAATGGCGCAAATTGTGATCCGAATCGGTGACGATTAGCCCTTGCTATGTGCTCCGTTTGTGGCATAAAGTGATCCACATGGAGCAAACGCAATCGGGCGAACTGCTAGGGGCGACCGTAGCGCAGGCTCTACGGGACGCCGAAATCAGCGCCCGGCAGATCTCATCCGAGACGGGCATTCCCTTGACCACCCTTCTCAGGAAGCTGCAAGGACGCGGAGTCCATTCGTTCACCGTCCCAGAGCTGCACCTGATTGCGGGAGTGCTGGATCGACCCATGTCGGAACTCATTCCCGCGGAGCTGCTGTCATGAGCGCGCCTGTCGACCCTGCGATGCAGGCATGGATCGACCGCCAGATGGCGAAGTTCAAGCCGTCCGACCTCGACCCGGCTGTCGCATTGATTCGCGGCTGGGAGCGCGCCGACCGTGAGAAGGCCGCACGTGATCGCAAACGGCAGGGGAGTGCAGCATGAGCGCCGAGATCGCCCGCCGCGACGCGTCCTCGTTCGACGCGATCCGCCGCACACGTGCCGACGGCTCCGAGTATTGGCTCGCCCGTGACCTGTGCAAGCTTGTCGAGTACGAGACATGGCGCAACTTCGCCGCTGCCGTCGACCGCGCCAAGATCGCCGCAAAGAACTCCGGTGCGGACGTCTCCCGCGAGTTTGTGCAGGTCGGCCAGCTTGTCGACGTCGGCAACCTGGGTAAGCAGGAGCGGGAAGACTTCGAGCTCTCCCGCTTCGCCGCCTATCTGACGGTCATGAATGGCGACCCTCGCAAGCCAGCAATCGCCAGCGCCCAAGCGTATTTCGCGATCCGCACCCATCAGGCCGAGCGGATCGAGCGCGCCGTCGATGTGATCGAGTTGTCGACTCGTCGCCTGCAGCTCATCCAGGCGGCGCGCGGCCTGATAGACGAGGGCCACCTGGAGACCAAAGCGCGGCTGGTCCTCGCTCGCGGCCTCGGTGAAGCTCCCGAGCTCGATGAGGCAACCACGCCGCTGTATGCGCAGACCTTCTTGGAGGAGAAGGGGTTGAGCAGGCAGCGCATCAAGGCGGTGTCCGGGCCGTTCGGTAAGCGCGTGAAGGCGGCCTACATCTTGGAGCACGGTGTCGAGCCGAAGCAGTACCCGCTGGAGACGGCGAACGGTCAGGTGCGTCCGGTGAATGCCTACACCGAGTCGGACCGGGCGCTGATGGAAGACATCTGGACGAGGTACTACTCGGCGGGGGAGTCGGCATGACCGAGGACGAGCTGATCGAAACCGCCCGCGACCTTGCGTCCAAACGTGCGGATGCGATGACGGCGCTGATAGCGGCGATATCGGCCGCGCGGGCTTCGCAGCCCGAACGCCTCCAGGAGATGCGCGATCGAACCGAACGCGCGCGCGATGCTTCGTCCTGCGAAGAGCCGTGGGACAGCCTGTGGTCCGCCCTGCCTGGAATCAATAGCGAGACCGGCGAATTGGCGGGAATGCTGGCGCTTCCGAGCATCGCAGCCAAGGAGCTGTTCGGCACCCGGCTGGCGTTCGACCTCGCCGCGTATGCAGGTGATGAGGACAGCATCGATGGGGTCGTCGACTGGTATTTCAGTGCGGTCAAGTCGACTGACCACCTGTTCCTGATCGCGATGTCGGCGCTGAAGATGATGGCGCTGCACGTAGTGCCGATCCTGCTTGAGATCGCCGAGGAGAGCGCTTCCAACTGGGACGTCCGCGTGAATCTTTCTGACGCGGCACGCAACTCATGGGAGCAGCGGGTCAAGAGCTTCGAGGGCGGTGCGGCATGACCGGCGTCCTGATCTTCCTCGGCATCTGGTCGTTCATCGGCCTCGCGACGACTCCGCTCGCAGTGATCGCCCTGCGGAGGATGCGATGAAAGCCCTTCTGTTCGTT
>NZ_JBFBAB010000054.1:0-13563 GCF_040681975.1 Nocardia sp. NPDC051463 | reverse complement strand
ACGTATGAGATGTTGCGCGCGGCGTTCGGTGCTGGCGCGCGTGGCCCCCTCGGCGCGGTGCACCTACCCGCCGCAGCTGAGGGTGTGGTGCGTCCCGTGGTGGCGGCCCCTGGTGCATCCCCCCGCGCCAGCGATGGCCCGCCACGGGATGCGCCCGACTGTGATCACGGCTGGATTGCGTTGCGGTCAGCGGAGCCCGGGCCGGTGTGCCTGGACTGCGATGCGCCGGTCGGCGGTGAGTTGCGATGAGCGAACCGATTGTCTGTTACGCGCGCTGCTGGCCATGTCTGTTCGGCCAGCACTACGACCCGCCCGAGTGGCATGCCTGGGCCGATGACGAAGACATCGATCACGCGAAGGCGACCGGGCAGCCAGACCCGACGACTAGCCGGTGCGGATGCCCGTGTGCCGAAGGCGGTGATCCGCGATGAGCGACGACATCTGCGAAATCAACGAGATGCCCAAGGCGTGGTGTGCGCATTGTCTCGCAAAGGATCTGCCGAAACCGCCTCCACTGGACTGGTTCCCAGCCCGCTACGACGGCAAGTGCTGTCTGTGCTTCAAGCCGATCGAGGTCGGCGACGACATCGCATCTACCGAAGACGGATACATCTGCCGGAGGCGACATGACGACTACTGAGCGCCGCGCTGTCGAACAGCATTCCTTGACTACCTCACCGGCGGCTGATTCCGCTCCCTCCGGTGAGGTCGCATCCCCGGTCGCGTCACGTGACGTTGCTCGACCGACCGGGGATGCCCCCAACGTCCCGTCCTGACAACGGGCTCGGCCGCCCGGGGCGTGAACTCCGAGCGGCCGTCATAACCACACGAGAAAAGAGTCTACCAGTGAAGATCACCCCTATCAGCGGAAGCCTCGCCGCTGCCGACGTGGCCGCCGACCTGCGTGCCCTCGCCGACCTCGCCGAGTCTGATGGCGACGGATTCGTCGCCGCACTTCTGGCTCGACTCCTCAACCATGACGTGTTTCCCTGCCATGCCGCAGGCCACGAACACAAGGAGCAGCGCGCCGAGGTCATGGCCGAGGCAATCCGCCGATTGAAAGCGGTCGCCTCGGGCCCGATCAAGAAGGACTACAACGAGTCCGGCGCGGGCTACTTCGATGCCACCGTACCAATGCGGGGCATCTCGATTGTGCTGACCGATCTGCGTGCCGAGGTGTGCACGCGGGTGGTGACCGGTGTCGAGACCGTCACCGAGGAGATCCCCGACCCCGACTACATCGCCGCCGCCCCGACGATCACCCATACCCGTGAGGTCGAGACGGTTACGTGGGAGTGCGGGCCGGTTCTCGCGCCGCGTGCGAGCGAGAAGGCCGACGTCTGATGCTCATCCACCCCGAGGCATACGAGCGTTATGTCGCCGAGATGCTCACCACCCCTGACGATTCCATCGAACACAAGCTTGCCGCGGAGATCGTCGCGCTCGATGACGATGCGTTGCAGACGCTGCTGTTCGCCATGTACACGCAGGACCCGAAAGGGACCGCCGAGTTCGCCGTAGCCGTGCGCCTGCTGTCCCTGCTGTTCGCCCCGGCGGTGCAGTCATGATCCCCGAGGAAGTGGTGGCGTTCGTCGCCGACCTGCTGCGCACCCCGCACGATTCCCCAGCTAACGAAGTAGGCCAGTTGGTGTGGGCCGCACTCGGTAGCGGTTCCCGCGAGGACGCGATCGAGGCCGTTCGGGGCGTGATCCATGTCAACGACCGAGCTGAGGGGCCACAGTCTCGGGCTGCCGAGTTGGGGTACGAGCTGTGGTGGCTGCTCGGTGGTCGCCCGGTGTCGCCGGGTGTTACCGCGCGGCCGGTAGATCAGCGCGGCGGGTTCCTCGCCAGGCTGCGCGGAGCGGGGCTGATGGCATGAGCGCGCGCCTGCATCTCCCGCACCCGCATATTGCCGACCGGCTGGCCGAGGTATTCGAGCGCGCGTTCCACGCCTGGCCGCACCACGCCGAAGAGGCTCCGCCGCGCGAGGTCCCGGAGGCCGAGGACTGGAACGAATGGCACCACGACCCAGAAGACGGCGGATGGTCGCCGGACGGAAGGAAGCAGCGATGAGCGGCACTGCCTATCGGCTTTCTGTGCGCCCTACCTCCTACACCCAGCCATTCGCCGATGACGCCGCGGTGTATGCGCTGGAACCAGTGCTGTTGCACGCCGACGGTGTCTCCTCCCATGTGGTTGTGGCTCGTCCTCCGCACGGGGTTCAGGTGACCGATGTGCTGCCGTGCAGCGCGGAGGGGGAGGTGGTGTGGCAGCCGATCAACGGCTCGCAGTACGGGCGTCTGTCGGACGCGCAGGTGTTGCGCTGCCTCGGCTATGAGGTGGTGGCCAATGAGCACGCGTGAATCGAAGTGGTGGATGCCGTTTGAAACCCCCGGCCGCACAGGTCAGGTCGCGGTCATGCGGGCCGGCGGAAGCCCCGGCTGTCCCGTCGTTTCCACCGATCCCTGCCCCTGTGGGCGGCTCCCCACCCGCCCACCTTTCGATGCCCCGGAGGTCAACCATGACGACTGTGCGTGACCTGAACGAACGGATCTCCATCACCGTCGACGCCGTCCAGCTGGGATGGGTCATCAACCAGGACGGCGTGACGACCAGCTTCGACTACAAGGGCCGCCGGTTGACGGTCTGGTGGACCGTCGACGGGATCGCTGATCGAGCCGAGCTCCGCACCGAAGCAAGCCACCTGCTGTGTACCCGGGCCTGGTTCGGCGATCACGGCAGCGTCGGCGGGTGGGTTCGGGATGCGTTGCGGACGTGGCGGATCGAGTACGTCGGCGGGGTGAGCGCGTGAGCGACGACCATATCGACCTCGCGCAGCGGCACATCGCCGCTGACGACACGATGCGCGCCGCCCTGCACGCCGCCGCGCGCCTGGCCGAGCGGCTCACCGCCCGCGCTGACCCCGCGGCACGGGCCGCCGGCGTCGAGCTTGCCGACATCATCCTCCCGGCTCTGGCCGCTATCGGAGAGGTGCACCCATGACCCCGTGGTGGATAGACCTGCTCGGCTACGGGTGGGAGCTCGTCGTTGTCGGACTGTTCCTCTCGGTCCTCGCCTACTTCTGGACGCGGCCAGGCGAGGAGTACTCCGGCGCGCCAGCGACCGAGGATGACGATCCCATCGACGAAGACCCCGACGACTGGGACCGCGCTCGTGACCGGTGGATCGACCGAGAGGCCGGTGTCTGGTGACGACCGTGCGCTCCAAGTACCTGACCGAGGACGAGCGGACAGCGCTCGCGACGGGGCTGTTCCGGATGGGATTCGACGGACCAATGGTGGCCGAGATTGTCACGCTCGCCGGGCGGGTACCTGTGAAATCCGCTGTCCCGCCACGCAAGAAGAGGAGTCGGTGATGGTCGTCGATTCAACATTCTGGCGCGACAAGGCGTTGTGCCGCAGGCAGGACCCTGAGGTGTGGTTCACCCCCGCCTACGTGAGGCTGGCGAAAGAGATCTGCGCCGCCTGCCCAGTACGGCGGCAGTGCGGTGAAGCCGCCGACGATGCGGACGTCTACCACGGTGTTGCTGCGGGTTTCGACCTGACCCGATACGTAGAACGCCAGCGGTTGAGGAAGTGGCTGGGGCGCGCTGTACGCGCGGAGCTGGGGGCGCCGATTACCAAGCCCTGCCAGAGGTGCGGGTTGCAATTCGAGACCCGGGAACGGCTACGGCAGTGCCCCAACTGCCGAGACCTCGTCGAGGCCGCACCAGTGCTGGATCACGTCGACCAGCTCCGGAGGGCCGGTCTGCTCCTTATTGAGATAGCCCCCATGGCCAGCATCACGCTGAAATCGCTGCATCACATGTTGTACGGCAAGGGCGGCAAACCGCCGGCATGGATGGCCCGTGACCGCGCCGAGCGGATCCTCGCCATCCCCGTCCCGCGGGCGGTGGCGTCATGAGCCGCATCGTTACCCACCCCGACGGCTGGTCCTTCTCCGCGCAGGACGGCAACTCCTGGACGGCGTTCGAACCCGAACCGTACCGCGGAGTGCGCGTCACCGGATGGGACGGCGAAACCCGCGAGGACTGGACCGCCACTCACGGCGCCATGTACACGCCCGACGAAATCGACGAGATAGCCGACCGCCTCAAGGCAATGGCCGACTACACAAGGGGAACCCGTTGACCGACTACAGCATCAAGCGCGACTACTTCGACCGCCCGTACGTCACCACCGACGGTGAGCCGCTTCGGTACGAGCCCGGCCGGAAGTCACCCGTCAACGCAACCCCGTACACGAGAGTGTCGACTCTCGCGGGCGCCCTCGACGACAAAGGCGGACTGCTGGATTGGTCGGCCGCGAACGCCGCTATCGGCATCGTCCGCGACGCCTCCCTCTACGCACAGGTCGCACATCTGGCGTCCGCGCACCGCGATCCATGGAACGTACCCGAAGCGAAGAAGCAGCTGAAACCCCTTGTCGCGCGCGCCCAACAAGCCGCCGGCAGCGACGAAGGCTCCGGCATGGGGACCGCATTCCATGGCCTGTCGGAGCTGATCGACCAAGGGCATGAGCCGGAGTTCGTTCCGCCGCCGATGATTCCGTGGCTGGCGGAGTACCGGGCGGTAATGGCGCCGTGGGAGGTGTTGGATACCGAACCGTTCGTGGTGTGCGACGAACTCCAGACCGCAGGGTCGTTGGACCGTTTGATGCGGCACCGCGACACAGGCCGTGTCGTCGTCGGGGACGTCAAGACCGGCAAGTCCGAACCCGACTACCCGCTGAAGACGACTGTGCAGGTCGCGATCTACGCCCACGGCGAGCGCTACGACCAGGAAACCGGCAAGCGGGAACCCCTGCACCCCGACATCGACCTCGAGCACGGCCTGCTGATCCATGTGCCGATCCGCACAGGCGTGCCGCGGGCGGTGCTGTACCCGCTGGACCTGGCCAGAGGCTGGGAGCTGGCGAAGCTGTCGGTGCAGGTTCGTGAGGCGCGGCGCATACCAAAGCTGGAGGCGTTCGCATGACTGAGACGGACTTGGCGAAGATGCGGGACGCGTTCCCACCCAACCAGATCAACACCCTGCCCAAGCCTCGGCAGAAGGATGCGCCGAAGGGCCGCTGCGACGAATGCGGCGGCTGGCATGGCCTGCCCGCGGTTCACCTGGACTACGTAGGCCATGCAGCCCTGACCGACCGACTGTTGGACGTGGATCTCGAATGGTCATGGGAACCACTGGCGTTGGACGGCAGCGGCCTGCCGCAGTTCGACGGCAACGGAGGCCTGTGGATCCGCCTCACTGTGTGCGGGGTGACCCGCCTCGGCTACGGCGACGCGCAAGGGAAACGCGGCGGAGACGCGGTGAAGGAAGCTATCGGCGACGCTCTGCGCAACGCAGGCATGAGGTTCGGTGCCGCGCTCGATCTCTGGCACAAGGGCGACCTGCATGAGGCCAACGAGCGCCGCGGTTCCGAGCCTGACGCGGCAACGGCGGCGCTGTGGGAACTGCGTGAACTCCTCGACCAGCGCGGCATTTCTCGCGACGAAGCGGTGGAGCGGTTCAAAGCTGACAGCAACGGTGATTTGTCCACCTCGAAAGACGTGGCCGCTATCAAAGCGCTCACCAATCACTACCGCGAGATGGCAGGTGAGTCATGAGCCCAGTACCGCAGAACTCGAACGACGTCGTGATGCATCTCGGCGCCCTGTCACGGCAGCTCGATGAAACCACCCAGCAGCTGAACGAAGCCGACGTCGCCGCGGTCAATGCGAAGGAGTCGGCGAAGCTCGCTGAGGCCAAAGCGTTTCTGGCGGCCGAGGGCTCTATGGACATGCGTAAGGCGCAGGCTGTCGTCGAAACTCACGAGGTTCGGTTGGCTGCCGAGGTGGCCGATGCCTTGGTGCGAGGCTTGATCCGTACGACTCGGACTCTGCAGTCCCGTATCGACGTCGGCCGCACTTACGGCGCCACGTTACGGTCGGAGATAGCCCTGTCCGGGAGTGGGGTGCACGGGTCGTGACTGTTTACCCATCCCCGAAGAACCTGGCCAAGGACATCGTGCGGCAGATGTGGCCGAAGGCGCAGCCCCGACCCGGCCAGCGCGCGAGCAAGCCATCGCGGCGCGCACCGGAGGGATTCCCGAAACCGGTGAAGGCGTTGATGTTCGTGCGCGGCGGCGGTCGCTGTGAGATCGACGACTGCGGACCCATCGAGCACTGGCACCATCGCGGCCCCAGATCCCTCGGAGGAACGACAGCACCGTGGGTAAATCGCGCGGCCAATGGGCTAGGTCTCGCCGCGCCCTGTCACGAGCATGTCGAGTCCCATCGGGCTGAGGCGTACCGCAATGGATGGCTGGTTTCGCGCAACGGGACTCGCACTGCCGTGGACGTGCCCGTGCTGTACCGCGGCCGGTCCGTCCTGCTCGCTGATGACGGCAGTATCCGCCCGATCGGCGGTGACCAGTGAGCCGCCTGTGCCCGTCGTGCCGTGCCAGCTATGAGGGGTGGATCACCTACCGCCTCACCGGTCCTCTCGGCCGTTGGCGTACCGATCCCCCGGGCAAGGAGTACGCCGACCTGTATTGGCAGCGGTCCCTGGAGGCACTGCGTAAAGCGCGTGCGGACCGCATCGAACTTTCCCGCTGGCATTGCGAGCTGATCAAACAGATTTGCGCCCGCCACTCTGAAGGCCGGGAGGCGGCATGACCGAAATCCGGTACGGCTACACCCTCCAAGCCGTCGACATCCTGGTGCGCCGCGGCATCGTCCGCAACGCTTGGTATCAGGGCATAGACCGCGATGAGCGGTATGCGACAGGGTGGCACGCCGCCATCGAGCTGCTGTACACCTCCGAAACAGCGCCGAAGCCATGGGACCTGATGAACACCGCATGGCGTGCAGCAGACAACTGGACCGGACGGGACGGCACCGAGCATGGTGTGCCGCGGCGGCGCGGCGACAGCTACACCGGCCGCGACGATACACCGAAGTTTTGGGCGTACTGGTCTCACCACACTGTCGGTGGCGTTGATGACCCCGTGGTGGAACGGCTTGCCCTCGCCCAGGTTTGGCCGCGCCTGAAACCGGCCCACCGGGAGGCGTTGCAGGCGCTGGCCGCGTACGAGGACTATACGGCCGCGTCTGACGCGCTCGGGCTGAAGTACCACACGTTCTGTGCCCGCATCAGGCTCGCACGGCTCCGATTCGATGAGCTGTGGATGGAGGGGGAGACGCCCCGGAAGCGCTGGCGGGACAAGCGAATCCAAACCTCGGGTGGGCGACGCGCGAGATTGTCTGTGCATATCCGCAAGCGTCAGCGCGCCCACCTCGCCCCGATCGAAGGAGCCACACCGTGAGCGCGCACAGCGACGAGGAGTTGGAGACCGTGCCGTCGGAATCTGGCGATCAGTTCGTTTTGGAGGTGTCGTGATGGCCCTGTGGTGCCCGCTTTATGTCAACCACGAGCAGATCGGCTGGTTCGGTGCCCGCCGTGTACGCGACGACCCCGACAGCGACCTGTCGGTGTACGCCGCTGAAGTCGCTGTAGGGGATCAGCGCTGGCACGGCGAGATCGCTCACGAGAACGGGTTGGGGGCGATCACGTTGATGCGGACCGTCCTCGAGGCCGCGGAGAAGAAGGTGCGGCGATGGTTGCCGAGTGGTCGCCGGATGGGGTTCCAAATGGGAACGAATGTTTGCCGAATGGCCTGCGCGACACGCGAATTCGTGACATCGCAATGCGAGTGCTGTCACGTAACTGGGGTAAAATTGAGAACGGCCCCGGCGGTGCTACCAACACCATATTGCCGGGGCCTTACCTCAGGAATTCCCTTGAACCAGGAGATGAGGCGTCAATGAGTGTACCTACTTTGGCGACCCTTGAGCCGGAAACGGCACAGCGGTATGTCGTCGAAATGCTCGATGAGCTGCGCAGGCAGACCGAGCTGATCCAGTGCAACAAGCCGCGCTATATGTTGCTCGCCCGTAAGTATGGGCTGTCTCACGCGGAGATCGCGGCCGTCCTCGGCATGAGCGAAGGCGCTGTGCGCCAAGCGGTTCGGCGTGCGAAGGGTACGCCAGGGATGGAGTTCGACAAACCCTCGGGCGGTGGTGAATGAGCCTAGAGGCGATGGCGTGGGCATTGAAGCACGCGCCGGTGATGAACGCTCAGGAACATGTGCTGCTGATCGCGTTGGCCGATCGCGCCGACGATGGCGGTCGGTCGGCGTGGCCGTCGCAACGGTGGCTTGCGCAGCGGGGCCGTTGCTCGGATCGCACCGTGCGTCGGCACCTGTCGGCAATGGAGGCTCGGGGGCTGTTGCGGCGGGGCGATCAACGGATGGTGGAGCACCTGCCGGTGGACCGGCGGCCCATCGTATGGGACCTGAACATGGCATTGGTCGAGTCCGATGTCGTCGTGAATCCCGAAACACCAAGTGCGGCGCGGACAAATGGTGCACCGGATACACCGGATGACCGCGCGGACAATTTGTCCGGCCGGTCACCAGTGTCCGCCCGCCCCGGACACAGTTATGTCCGCCCGCCCCGGACAACTGTGTCCGACAATACGTCCCTTAATACCTCCCTTGATTCCTCCGTGGCGCGAACGCCGGACAAGCCTTCTCGCAAGAAGCCAGCGATCCGCCTCCCTGACGATTGGGAACCGACCGCCGCTCACCGTGAGTTCGCGGCGAAGCGCGGCCTGGATCTCGACGCGGAAGCACGCAAGTTCCGGTTGCACGCCGAGGAGAACGATCGCCGCGTGGTGGTGTGGAACTCGGCGTTCTCCCGCTGGCTGGAAAGCGCCCGCCCCCGCCCGGTTGTCACCTCGGGTGTGAGTGAATCGGGGCGGTTGTGGCAGGACTGAGCGACGGCAGCGAGAACCCCTACGACGTCACTGCCGAGAAAGCCCTCATCGGTGTGACGATGCTGGCGCCCGACGCGTGCCGGACGGTGTTCCTCGCCATCCGTGCCGACGACTGGTACAGCCCCACCAGCCGCAACATCGCGGTCGTCATCGCCGAGATGCTGACCGCGGACCGCCCGGTCGACCCGAACACGGTCCTGGTGGAGGCTCAGGCGCGAGGGTTGGTGCCCGGTCGGGTGTCGCCGACGGTGCTGTTCGAATGCGCACAGCTGGCGTGGTCGCCGGAATCGGCATCGCTGTTGGCTCAACGCATCCGGGACTTGTCGGCGGCGCGGAAGCTCTCGCAGGTCGCGGCCCGGCTGGGGCAGCGGATGGAATCGGCATGGGTGACCGGTGTCGACCCGGTGGACATCGCGGCCGCGATCGCCGAAGCCCGGCATGCCTGCGACGAGGCAGAGCGGATCGCCGCGGATGTCACCGCGGAACCACCGATCCCGATGGGTGAGTTCCTCGCGGTCCACGACGAACACGACTGGCTGATTCCCGGCCTGCTCGAGCGCATGGAACGAATCGTGCTCACGGGCGCGGAAGGCGGAGGCAAAACCGTCCTCGCTACCCAGATAGCTACGTGTCTGGCCGGTGGGCTGCACCCGTTCACAGCGTCCCCGCTCGGTTCGGGAGATCGCGGTATCCGGGTGCTTGTCGTGGACTGTGAGAACTCGCCCGCCCAGTCGCGCAGGCGGTTCCGGTGGATGATCGGGCAGGCCGACGCCGCCCGCCACAGGGTGGGAGTGTCGCCGATGGACTGGTCGCAGAGCATGTTCATCAACATGCGCCCGGCCGGTATCGATCTGCTGGCGGGCTCGGATGCGGCGTGGCTGGACCAAGCCATCACCAACACCGCACCGGATCTGCTGGTGTTGGGTCCGCTGTACAAGCTGCATCACGCCAATCCGAACGACGAGACCGCCGCCCGCGAGCTGGTGTGGGTGCTGGACAACCTGCGTGAGCGGCATGGGTTCGCGTTGCTGACCGAGGCGCACGCCGGCAATGCGACCGAATCATCGGGCGATCGGGTGATGCGCCCGATCGGTTCGAGCCTGTTCCGGCGGTGGCCGGAGTTCGGGTTCGGCCTGCTGCGTTCCAAGACCGACCCCGGTGGCCCGCGCGCATCGATCGTGGATGTCCTGTCGTGGCGCGGATCCCGCGAGGAGCGGTCGTGGCCATCGAAACTCCAGCACTCTCACATCCTTCCGTGGATGCCCGCCGATCCTGAGTACTACGACACCGTGCCGAGGTACAGCAAATGAGCCAGCAACCGTCCCGGATCATCCGCCGGGTACCCACCCCGTCCCGGAGAGCCTCAGCGGGCGATCTGGCCACCGCTACGCCCGCCTCTGATCCGGACGTGTGCCTTGCCTGCGGGGCGCGGATCGCGGACGTCAACCAGCATGCGGACTTCCACGCTGGCATCAACACGGTGATGCGGTGGATGCAGGGAGTGACCGAACTTCTCGGCGAGCCCTCCTTGAATCTCCAGGCGACTCCCCAAACGCGGGAACAGCTTCCCACCCAAGGCGACAGCACTCCCAATGCCGGGGACACCGACCCCGCACCGACACCGAGGAGCCATCCCCATGCCTGACGCCCGTACCAACGCTGGAGCCCGCTCCACTATCGACCTGCTCGACGCCTTCGTCCGCGGCGACGTCAAAACCGTCCACGCTGTCCTGAACGACTGCGACCCAGCACCGACAATATTCTGTCTCGCCTCGGCGTGGATGGCGTTGGTCGAGATGCAGGGACTCAACCCCGACCAGCTGCTGGGGCAGATGCGAGCGGCGGCTCGAGATGCCTGAGCCCATCCGCCTGACCGACGAGCAGCTGACCGGTTGGGCCACTGATACCGGCGAACCGTTCCCGCCGTACTGGGAGGACGAGAACTGGGACTACACCCAGGCGATGGCCGCCGAGCTGCTCGAGCTGCGCCAGCGAAACGCCGACGCCCTCGCCGCCATCCAGGCCGTGCAGGCCGCGCACGAATCCCAACTGACCCGCATGGCGAAGGTGCGCGCCCGCGGTGAACGCAAAACCGAGCGGCTCAAGGCGCGCGTGGCCGACCTGGAGGCCGAGCGGGATGAGCTGCCGGAGTACCGGTGCCCCTGCGAGTGTGGCGACTATGTGGCGCCTCGCCCGGTGGTGACCGTGCACCTGCCTGAGGGGCCGTCGTGAGCCCTGACCGCTACGGAGAGACCGAGGCCGCCCACTCCTGCCGCAACGGCTGGTTGTCCGCGCACGACGCCGATGTAGCTATCCCGTGCCCGCACTGCCGGCCGCCCCGCAAATCCGACATCACCGACTACGCCGAGCGCATACCCAGCGCTCTGGCCCAGCAAGCAATCAACGCCAACGAAAGCGAGATCCCCTGATGGGCATGTACACCGAATTCTTCTTCCGAGCACCGCTGCGTAAGGACGCACCGGCCGAGTTGATCGACTGGTTCGACGATCTCGCGAACAACCCTGATGGGGAGGCAGTCCCGTACGACGGCCACGCGTTCTTCAAATGCGAGCGTTGGGAATCCGCGCTGTACGGGGGTGGTGCGGTCTATCAGATCAGCCAGGCGTTGCGGTTCACTCGTGGCACTGACCGAGGCTACGAACCGCCGCAGGTGATTGTTCACTCTTCGCTGAAGAACTACGGCGGTGAGATTGACGCGTTCGTCGACTGGATCGTGCCGTTCGTGGCGGGGTACCCCGGCGACTTCCTCGGCTATGCGTTGTACGAGGACGCCAGGAATGACTACGACGACCAGGACGAGCCGCGCCTGATCTTCATCCCGAAGGCGGAGGTGTGGGCATGACGCAACGCGCTCAGCGCCCCCGGAAGCTCTCGACCATCCAGAGACTCGAGACCCCACCCGATAAGCCGTCAGCGAGCCAGCAAGCGGTCAGCAATGAGGAGCTGGATCAGCTCCTGTGGGACGTGATCGACGATCACCTGCCGGAACGAGACCTCGTGCGCCACGACGCCGCTCAGGTGATCACCGACGCGATCCTCGCGAACACCGAACTCCTCGACGCTCTCGTCGCCTACCGACTCGACGCCCAGCGGTTCGTCATCGGGCAGCTCGCACCCCACTCGCTGACGTTCCCCCGCGAGGACATGGCGCGCGCCGAGCTCGACCGCCTGAACGCCAAGTACGGCGAGCGAGGTCTGCGCCTCCTCCGTCTCACCGACATCACCGAAAGAGCTGGCGAATGAGTACGCCGACACCGGAAGCCGTCGCCGAGTGCATCGCATATCAGATCGCGGTCGACAACTTCGTGACCGTCAGAGGTCCCGTTGACGATCTCTTCATCGAGGGCGACGTGGATCTCGTCGAGGTTGCTCGGGCACTCATGCAGCGGTTCGACATCACCGAAAGGCCCACCGAATGAGCGACTGCAACTTGGAACTGGCGCAACTGCTCGATGACCAGTTCACGAATCAGGGCAGTGAGCGCAACCCGTTCGCGCCGTTCGCTGCGGGCTCTGACCTCAACCACCTGTCGCTGCATGGGAACTTCAACCTGATCGAGGTCGCGGAGGAGGTTCACGCGGCAGGTTGGCGTCCCCCCGCCCGCGGGATCGTCGACCCTGCCGAGCTCGATGCGTTGCCACGTGGCTCGGCTGTCCTCACGCGCAACGGGCGCGTCTGGCAGAAAGCCGTTACCGCGACGACGGAGTGGTGGCCCGCGCGGAACAACTGGGTCCGCGCCGCCACCTCGGAGCAGCTGCTCGGGATGGGCATCGTCACCATGCTGCACGTACCGTCCGAGGACTGGCTGCGCCTCGTCCCCGCCACGGAGGTGCAGTCCGATGGCGCGTAGCCGTGACACCGAAATCTGCCAGATCGCCCTGGGCGCCGGCCAATTCGGTGAGCCGTGGGACCCGCCGGATTGCCTGTGCCCCGACTGCCGCGACGAGGCCGCCGAGATGGATCAATGGGAGGACGAACGATGAGTGACCGAGACACTTTGGCCGACTTGATCTACGACTCCCGAGACGACTCGGCGAACGGCATCGCCGATGCCGTGATCGCCGCTGGTTGGCGTCCACCCGCCCAGGTGATCGAGACACCCGAGAACGAAGGCGACTACACCGCGGCCATCGCAGCCCTCGACGCCCTCCCGCACGACACTGTCATCAAGATCCGCAGCTACGTGTACCAGGGCATCGGGTCGGGCTGGTGGGAGGCGATCGGCCGCCGCCGCCAATTCAGCACTGAGCAAGTGGTCGACGTGGCCGACGGCGACAGCGTGACCGTCCTTTACGCTCCGACCGAGAAGGCGGAGAGCTGATGTCTGAGATTCGAATTGGGACGCTGCTGCGCGGGTTCTGCCACGGCGCGTTCGGTCGTGATTCCTACGACGACAAACGTGTCGAGGCTATCGGTGCCGACTGGGTCGTGGTCCGTGAGACCGGCGGGGCCGTCTTGCTGTACGGCGGCAGCGCGGAGGAGTTGGCGGCGTTTACGCCGATCGGTTGCTACTGCATGAACTGCCGCGACACCCAGACCGAGAAGGCGGACGACTGATGGTCGAGCAGAAACGTGGACGTTGCCCGGTCTGTGACCGGGACATGCTGCTGAAGAAGGACGGGACTCTGCGTCACCACGGCGGACCGATCCCTTCGGGCCACTACTACCGCTCCTACTGCTGTGCTGGCGTAGGCGAACTGCCG
>NZ_JBFBAB010000053.1:0-17978 GCF_040681975.1 Nocardia sp. NPDC051463 | reverse complement strand
TACCTGGCTACACACCTACAATCATCACCGCGGCCACACCGCACTCGGCGGACATCCACCAGCCAGCCGCGTTCCCAACCTCTCAGGTCAGTACAGCTAGCTACCGGTCGGAGTGATGCAGCCTTCGAAAGTGATAGCGAACGCGTTAACCGCTGGCTTCCACCTCAGTGCCCATCGTGCCCTGCCCCGCCCGGTCGGATCCAGTGAACAGGTCACCAGATACAGGCATTTCAGCGCGGCCTGCTCGGACGGTAGTACCCATGGGCCTTGATCGCGCGCCGATACGTGGCGTTGAGCGACTCAATCGCGCGGCAGAACGGGTGCGGGGCGGTAGGCGAAGATCACCCGGCCCATGTGCCAGGTGGCGAGCTGGCATCACACATCTGGCCGGTGTGCCAAAAGGCTGGCGGCAACAGTGGAGGTTGCTGCCAGCGACCATGAAGTGCGGATTCATTAGGAGCGCATAATGATTCGAGGTTGCAGTTGTTCTTCCTGGTCCCACACCGGGCGCAGTAGCGCCGCATCTGGGGTACCCGCGTCATGATGGCCGCGCTCTGGGTTCCTGGATACGTCGCCTTCCGCCGTGGAGAGCGGGTCAGGGGATGCGAACGTGCCGGCCTGTCAAAGCCCTGGTGCGGATGTGGAATTTGGTGTTTCATGGAATGGGGGAGAATCGCGGACCGGCTCAGAAACGAGTTCCGCATGTATTCGCCCCTCCGTCGCGTGGCAATCCCTTTGCGCGAGAACAACTACCACTACGCAGGGCGTAGACGGCAATCGAATTCATCTCTGCCGCAGACTCATCCGATCAGGTTGGATGTAGGACTGCGCGACAGAATCGCTACCCTCCAGGGGCTCAGGTGAACCCGATGACGTGTGGCTGAGCACAGACGAATTGGCTGCACGCCTCAAGATTCCCGCGAAGACGCTCGCGGTCTGGGCCTCCGCTGGGCGGGGGCCCAGATACGCACGGATAGGGCGATACCGACGGTATCGGTTGAGCGATCTACTCGAGTGGGAGCAGGACCAACTCGACAAGAGTCGGCGGCCCGGAGCCGATGAGTCGACCGATCGGGCACGACACCCTCGACGCCGACCACCAACGAGGCGAGAGCGAGGCCGCCAGCGGGACCACTGAGTATAAACATCGCCTCATTTAGCTACTTTCTAGCAATCAATCAGGCCTTGTGTCGAACTGCTGGGATATAGCAGTTTGTTCGGTGGTTCAGCTATCAAAGATCGGCACGCTCAATCCCTTGCTCGATGTCTCACCATCCTTCGCAAACTCCTCGCGTCCCGATGGCCATCCAGCCCGTTCGCGGTCACGCGACAGCCCAACGACCCCACAGGAAGAACAACCGATGTCCAGACAATCGCTTCCACTCGGCACCTACGGCCGGATCACCTCCAAGCGGCAGCCGAACGGAAGCTGGCGTGCAACCACGCGCTACCGAGACGACGACGGCATCACCCGCCCCGTGCACAGGTTCGGAACCACCAAGGGCCGAGCTGAAGGCACCCTGCGTGAATCGCTCACTCATCGCACTGGGGCCCGTGGCCGACTGATCACCCGGGACACGAAGCTCACCGATCTGGCCGACCTATGGCTGGCGGAAAAAGTTCTCCAAGAAGGCATTACCGAGCAGTCGCTGGACCTGTACCGGATGGAGATCGAGGTTTCCATCGATTGCAGGGCGAGCAAAGGGACCGTCAAGATCAAGTCAGCGCTCGGCGGCCTGCGGGTGTGGGAGGCCACGACCTCCCGCATCGATGCCCATCTGAAGCGGATTGTGCTCGATGGACACCGGGAGAAGGCGCGGCGGCACCGGGTCATCCTGTCGGAGATGATGAGCATGGCTGTCCGCCACGACGCGATCAACCGCAACCCGGTCCGCGAGGTCGCAGACCTTCCGCGCAAGCGTCAGAAACCGCGTGCGAAGGATTTTGAGATTGCTGTCCTGAATCGCTGCAGGTCACGGCAACGTGGTGGTTGCGAACAGTTTTGCGCGACCTGGGAACACCGCGGTGAGCCTTCTGCTCCGGAGGCAGCCCCGGCCCGGTTTTAATTGTGCGCAGGAAGTCGTTGTCGTCTGGCGTGCTGGCGATTCCGTCCGGCTCAGTCTAAAAACTCGGGGCGGTTCAAGGACGGAATCTCGAGAACCCGTCGTACGAGCTCGACCGGGTACTGCGGGTGGTCTTTCACGAACCGCACGATCACCTCCGGGCCTGGTCGAGCTCTGAGGCGAAATACACACTCGCAGAACGCAACACAGCGTTGACGTGTTCCAACTCGCAGTACCCGCGCGCCAAAACTCCGTCAATGCACACACCGCACCGAATACCGGCCGGGGGCTTGCCACTCATCTACGGTTCGATAAGGCGATCGATCCGCTGCGATTGCGACCGTTACAGGTCTCGAATGAACTGGTGATCCGCGCCGCGCACCAGCGAGGGCCGAAAACGACGCTTCCTGTCCGCGCTGGGCCTGGCACCGACATCATGTGGCGCCAGAAATTCCCGATTCTCGACGACAAACTGCCGGTCGGCGCTCTTGGGCCTGCCGCCTGCGCATCCCCAACGGCAGTTCGAAACGACAGTCACCTTCTCATCGACCTGGCTGGAGGGCCCGTAGTTCCGACGTCGAGAGCGAGGACACACCCAGCCTGTGGATTCTCACTGAGCTGCGCAGGCGACAGAAAAACTCTTGCGGTCGTGATGAGCAGCACCTCGCCCTTCGGGCCACCGAATGTGAGCGATGTCGGGCAACGCGTGGGTAGATGCACAATCGTGTCGAGCACTCCGCCGGGCGTGTAGCGGGCCACTTGTCCGCCGAAGTTCAACGCCACCCATATACCGCCGTCATGGTCGACCGTGAGGCCGTCTGGTGTTCCCATGCGCGGATCGACCACAGCAAGTGGGCTGGCGGTTCGCCAGCCCACTCCCGTGTCGGCGCGTTCGAACCGGTCGATGCGCCGATGGAAGGAGTCGATGTAGTAAGCGGTGTCTCCGCAGGGGCTCCAGTCCAGACCGTTGCTGATCACGGTTCCCGACCGCAACGTCGCCGTGTGGTTGCCGCCTCCCCACTGATAGAGGTTGCCGATCGGTGACTGTTCGTCACAGGCCATGGACCCAGCCCAGAACACACCATCCGGATCGCACTTTCCATCGTTCATCCTTGTGAGACAGTCACTTTCAACGGTTCGCGCCAGCAGTTGCACGTGGCCGTCGTCGTGCAGGTAACCAAAGCCATCACGCGCGGAAACCGGCAGCGGTCCGTCATCGGGAATGACGGCGGTGACGGGCTGACTGCACTCGATGGTGTCGGTTCTTCCATCTAATCGGCTGCGGTGTACCTGGCTGGAAACGATATCGACCCAGAGGAGTGTGTCGGTACCCGCGTCCCAGGCTGGTCCTTCACCAAGCGCAGCGGCAGCTTGGACAGCGATATCCACATGACGGGAGAAGATACGCCTCACTGGTATGCCTCGGTGGGAGGCGATTCCGCGTTGCTCACGCAGCTGTGAGGGTGGTGTGGCCGGGGTGGTGGCGGGGCAGAAGTCGTTGGGTAGTCGACAAGGTTGTCATTGGTGTCCTACAGGGATTCGGCGCCGAACTCGATGACTGCCTTTATGTCGCCGGGTTGATAGGTGAATGCCTCAGCAAACGCGTCCAGAGATACGCGGCGGGTGATGAGGCGCTGCAGCCAGGTGGCCGGCGCCGCGGACAACACGCCAATAGCGTCTTGATAGTGCCGTCGTCCAGCGTTGACACTGCCGAAGAGGTGACCGTTGTGGTGCAACAGGTCGGCGGCCAGTTTCGCGACGTCCACCGAGGACCCGGCGGACGATGGTAGACCGAGCAGGCAGATCACCGCGCCTGGGTACTGGCGGATGAGGTGCGCGGTGACATGTGGATCACCGGTGCACTCGATGGCCACGTCGATGTCCGACCCCAGTTCGTCCAAGTTGTGCCGAATGTCGGCGCCGATCTCTTCGACGAGGTCAGCCTTGGCGCCACGGTGACGCTCGAGGACAACGGTGCTGTGTCCACGCTGTCGGCTGAGCAGTGCGGCTAGCAATCCGATCGGTCCGGCACCGGTGACCAATACTTGGCGCGGGTTCCAGGAATGGCCCCCGATTATCCTGTCGACGGTTTCCCATGCCTTGGCGGCAACGCTGGCCGGCTCAGTGAGAACGCCCGTCGCCCGCAGCCTTTCGGGCAGGGTGAGGATGTCGGACGGTTGCGCGCGGAAGTATTGGCGGGCGAACCCGTCGATGCTGGTGATTCCGCGTTCGATGGTGTTTCCATCGCGACACATATCGAAGTCGCCCGCACCGCATGCGGCACAGGTCACCGCGCCAGCTCGGCGCACCATGACAGTGACCAAGTCACCAACCGCTAGCGGCCCAGAATCGGACGGAGCTTCAGCGACTCGACCGATCACTTCGTGGCCAACAACCAGATGCGTTTGACCCGCGGGAGCCGTACCGAAGCGGCCGGCGATGATCTCGGCATCGGTTCCGCAGACGCCGACCTCCAGGACCTCAACGAGCACGCTGCCTTCACTCGATGGCGGCGGACCGACGTCGATAAGCCCTGGGGCTCGGTGTTGTTCGGGGTAGACAACAACGGCGAGATTCGCCGCTTTCGTCTGCGCTGTTGGATGTATAAGCCCAGGAGCCATCATTACCGGCCGCTTTTCACTGCGCTGTTGGCGACCGCGACCGCCTGATGTGTCTGTTGCGACTGTAGCGCGGCGGCGAAGATCTCATGCGTACGCAATGCCTCGGCAGGCGTCGCACAACCGAACCGGTCGCCCAGTTGACCGGCCCGCTCAGCCAGGAATGACGCCCACATCTGCAGCATGGCGTCTGAGAACCCGGTTTCGAAAATGCCGCCGGTCACGGTGGCGAATGGACCTTGGCTACCGATCTCGACCTCTTGCCAAACCTGTTCGCGACCATCAAGCTTCATGACACGCAGCGTCTTCGGGTAGCGGGTGGAAAAGGCGACACCGCCGTTCATCCCCACAGCACGCAGCGTCCAGGAGTTCTTCTGACCCGGGTCGATGCGCCGCATCCCGAGAGTAAGCGGGAAGTCACCTCGATCAACAACTCGGCACAACAGGTGGGCATTCTCGTAGGTGTCACAGGGAACGAGATCACCATCGGGTCCTGGACGTTGAGCGACCAAGTTCTGCAGCACGGCATACAATGTGTCGGGTTGCCAGCCCAGGCGCAGTGGCACGTGAAGCACATGCATGCCGAGGTCGTTCATGACGCCGGCATCACCACAGAAACGACGCTGACGTTTCCAGTTGATCGGCTTGGCAGTGTCGAAGTCGCTGGAGTGGCTGAACTCGTTGCTGGCCTCGATCAAGGTCCCGAGTGCACCACCGGTGATCAGGGAGATCGCAGCTTGCGCCGCCGGGAAGAACGGCATTTCGCTGGAGCAACGAACAAACACATTCGGATTTTCAGTGATTTCATCAATGATGCTTGCAGCCGCGGCGGCGTCGATCCCGAACGGTTTCTCTCCGAGTACATCCTTTCCCGCCCGGATGGCGTCCCGGTATATCTGCGCATGTAGGTCGTGCCGAACGGCGATGTATACGACATCGATGTTGTCGTCTGCGAGCAAGTCACGGTAGTCGGTGACGCGGGTGATGATGGTGTCGACGGAGTCGAATGCCGCCAGCGCAGCCGGATTGGTGTCGCAAACTCCTACAAGTACCGGACGTACTGGATGATCGACAAGAGCTGGCCAGCGGGCAATGGTAGCGGCGACTTCGCGGCCCATCAGACCGCCGCCGATGATCCCGACCGTGACTTTCTGTTGGGTGTTCACCGCTGAGTCTCCAGGATTGCCAGGGCACTGTCGAGGCCGGCCTCATCGTGCAGCAGCGACATCAGCGCACCGGTGATTGCCGCGGGCCTCGGATGCTGAATGATGTTGCGGCCGTACACCAACCCGGACGCCCCCTGCGACAGAAGGGCGGCCGAGCGCTGCAGCAGCTCTATGTCGTCGACGCGTCCTCCCCCGCGCACCAGAACGGGTACTCCCCCGGCAGTCTCTATGATTTTGTAATAGTCGTCGATGTCGTTGGTTGGGTCGGCTTTGATGATGTCGGCACCGAGCTCTCGTGCCTGTCGGACCAGTGCGACGATTTTTGCGGTATCGCCATCGACCATGTATCCGCCAGCGACAGTGTTGTCCTGCATGACCAGCGGCTCGATCATCAACGGCATCCCGTACTGCGTGCAGGTCTGGCGCAGGGCCATGATGTTGGCGATACAGGCTTCCCTGACCTCGGGGCGGCCCGGCAGTTGGAGGAGATTCACTACAACACAGGCCGCATCCAATCGCAGCGCCTGTTCGACTGCGTCGGGATGGAGCAGGCTGAACAAGTGTGTATCCAGAGGGGATCCGTAAACATTGGCGATATCGGTTCGCATGACAAGCGCCGGCTTGTGACGGCCGGGGATGGTTTGCAGCACTGGCGCCTGTCCCGGACTGAGCTGGATGGCATCCGGTCGGGCACCGACCAGGGTGGCGACTGCTGTGTGGATGTTTTCGATACCGCTGAGGAATGACGGTTCTCCGAAGAAGCCATGGTCGACGGCAACGTCGAGGCATCGGCCGGAGTCAGGGTTGAAGAGCCTGTTCATGCGGTAGGAAATCACGGTGATCCTTCTCGAGTGGCAGATGTGATGCGGTTGTGAGCGCGGGTGTGCCCTCAGCGTTTGTGATCGGAGACCGACCCGACAGCGTCGATCGCGTTGTCCAAGACATGGGTGTAGTTACTGTCGCCTCGCACGCGGACCGCTGCGGTGTGTGCCGCGCATGCCAACGCAAGTCGAGGCCCCCGACGGCGGAGTAATGCATCGAGTAGACCTGCGGCGGCGGCGTCACCAGCGCCGGTAGTGCGCACCACGTTGACCGGTGCTGCTGGAGAGAACAGCCTCTGGTCGGCCCATTGATCAGAGACGGCGGCGGTGACCGGGCTGGCGGCAAGCCGGTGGCGGCTGCCGGTGGCAAGTGCCAAACCTGCGGCACCTGCGGTCAGCAGGACAATGGCCGCGCCACGGTCCACGAGGCTCTGCGCAGTTGTCACCAGGGAGTGCGGGTCACTGTCTATCACGAGCCCGAGAGTCGAGCTCAGGTCATCGAGGCTGGGGGTGAAGACATCAGTTAGCGGTAGCGTGTCGGCCAGTAACTTCGGCCAGTCGATCGCGCCAGCAGGTGATTGCGGGTCTACGTAAGCCATGTCGATAGATGTCGTGACGCCAACGGCTCGGGCGCGCTCGAGGAGTGTGCGCAGTGGTCGTGCGCCATCTGCGGTCAGAGCCGGCAACAGTGGTGGATAACCCAGGTGCAGTACATCGGCGGCGGATGGTTGGACCGCAGTGCCATCGAAGTCGACATTGGCACCCACATGGTGAAAGAACATCCGGTCCTGTGCTGGTGGCTCCAGGACGACGGAGTAGGACGTTGTTCGGCCGGAACGTTTGTTCAACTCGAGCCGTGCATGGGTTTCAGCCAGTTGCGCCTGGAGCATCGAGCCGAAGAGGTCGTCGCCGATATCAGCTGTCAGGACGACGTCGGAACCAATTGCGGCCAAAGTGAGCCCAGTATTTGCCACGCTGCCTCCAGCTTGGATCGCGAGCGGCCCGATATTGTTCAGCGCGCCCTCCTCCAAGATGAGACCGCGCGGTAGTCGCGGGAGCAGGTCGAGGCAGATGCTTCCGGCGACCTGCACGGCCGGTCGTGGTGTCCTAGTCATTGTGGTTCCTGACCTGCGCCGAATCCCGTGATGACGGACTTGACGTTGCGACCGTCCTCCATCGCGGTGAAGGCTTCAGCCCAGTCCTGCAGGGCGTATCGGCCGCCGATGAGGGGGCCCATGTCCAGCGCTTTGGTCGCCATCAGTGTCAGAACTCGCTCCCACGTCTGATGGGTGTGACTGAATGAGCCCACCAGTGTGACCGCCTTGGCGACGAGTGGGTCGAGGCTGAAGTCCAGTGGTTGCGGGCCCCAGCCGATCTTGGCGATCGTGCCTAATGGCCGGACCAGTTCAAGTGACTGCCGGAGGGCTGACGAGACGCCGGTTGCGTCGACAACAATGTCGGCGCCGAGTTCATCCCCGAGACCGTAGACAGTTTCGATTGGATCCTCGGCGTCAAGGTTGACCGTTTGTGTTGCGCCGACCGAACCAGCGATTTGCAGACGTGCAGAGTCCCTCGATGTCCCGATGACCACGATCGCGCCGGCTCCAGCGATCCGAGCCATTTGGGTCGCCATGATGCCGACCGCTCCGCAGCCCTGAATGGCGACGGTGTCACCTGGGGTAATGCGGATTTGCTCGACCAGGGCGTTGTAGGCGACGCAGGCTGGTTCAGTGAGCGCTGCGTGCTCGGTCGGCACCGAGTCCGGGATCCGGTGCACGATCTGCGGCCGAACCGAAACATAGCGGCTGAACGCGCCGTCGGCCAGCGCACCGCAGCCTGTCCGACTGGGGCAGTGGTTGTATCGGCCACTGAGGCAGTAGCCACACTCACCACACACTGTGGCAGCGGTCTCGATGACCACGCGTTCGCCTGTGGTACGTGAGGCGACCCCACCGGTGTCGACGACACGTCCGGCCATCTCATGGCCCATGACCACCGGGATAGACATTGGCCATGACTGATGGTTACGCCACATGTGCACGTCACTGCCACAGACTCCGACGGCTTCTACTTCGATCAGCACTCGCCCGACCTGGGGTTTCGGTTGTGGAATGTCTCGGACCTCGACTTCACCGTCGCCGAGTCCGTACTTGACCAATGCCTTCACGAAAAATCTCCGATTCTTGACCCGGAATCTTCTGCGGGGACCTGGGCGATCTTGGTGCGCAGGAAGGCGAGACTGTCGGCCATCTCCTGCAGGCCGTTGACGCCGTCCTCGATGCTGATCCAGCCGTCGTAGCCGACCTCGCGCAGAATTGAGAAAATCGCGTCGTAGTTGTTAAGGCCGCGTCCTACCACTCCGTGTTGCAGCAGTGGCGAGTAGCCGAGTGTGCCGTCAGCTTCGCGCAGATCGTTGAGCGACGCTCCTGGGGCTAACGCGCGATCGGATGCCTGCATGGTCACCACACGGTTAGCAACAGCACGCAGAAAATCCACCGGGTCGTCGCCGGCGACGAGAGCGTTCGACGGGTCGTATTGGACCCCGAAATGCGTGCGGTCTTCAACAGCGTCGACGATTTCCAGGAAGACCTCTCGGCGTTGAGCGAACTCGGGATAGCGCCAGTTTCCGTCCTTGTAGTGATTCTCCATCGCCAATACGACATCCAATTCTTTGGCCACCGACAGCAGTTCTGCGAATGCATCCAGGACCCAGCGCACGCCGCGGGCCCGGTCGACACCGGGATGACGTTGGCCGCTCAGCACACGACATGCCACTCCCGGTCCGCCCAGGTGACGGGCGACCTGTATTAGTTCGACATGCCGGTTGATGGCGGCGGACCGCGCAGCCGGGTCCGGATGCGTGAAGTCGGGCGAGCAACACAGCATCGGCATGACGATGCCATGGTCGTCCAAGCGTGCTCTGATATCGTCGAGATAGGCGGAATCGAAGCTGGTGAAGAAATGTTCATACAGTTCCAGTCCGTCCACATCCAGGGAGGCACCGATTGATATCCATTCAGGCAGCGGCATTTGGCCGCTACTGATTTGATCGATGAACGCCTTGGGGAAAGCAGCCAATTTCATGGCTTTCTCCGATCCGTGGAGGCCACGTTTAATGGAGCAAGGGTGGTAAGGCACTCGGCTGCCTCGATGGTCGGGGATCTGACATCGGTAGCGGTCATACCGGCAGCTGCCGCGGCGGCAAGCCCTTCCGCGGTGTCTTCATAGACGTGAACCAAGTGCGCGGGCAGGCCGAGTGCGTCAGCGGCGCGCAGGAAGATCTCCGGCGATGGCTTGCCGGCAGTGACGTCGTCTCGGGTGATCACCACGTCGAACAAATGGGAGAGTCCCAGTGCGTGTAGGGCCGGTCGCACGACGGCTGCGTTGCCCCCGGTGCCGATTGCGCACGGATGATGCTGGTAGCTGTCGGCGATGGCTGCCACCTCGTCGCGGACTGCCAGTTCGTCGAGGTGGGTGAGGAGGTAGTTTTCGCGGGCAACTCGAACAGCGCCCAGATCAATCGCGGCGACCCGCTCGCAGGTCAATATGCACAGAGCGTCCTCCAGCGACAGGCCCGAGTGACCCATGAACCAGCCGAAGGTGACCTGCAAGTCCGATCGGTCGGAAGTCTGGTTGAGCGCATAGTTGAGCGCGTGAAAATTCAGCACGTCACTGTCGACCAAGGTCCCGTCGAAGTCGAAGATCAGACCACGAGCGGCGGTTGGTGGGCGGAGGCTGGGTATGACGCCTGTGCGCTCCGTTGATCTTGTCGGGCGCGCCCGTTGCGATGCTTGCACCCCAATCTCCTTCCTGGATCGACCCGTCCGCGTGCGACGATCGGGTTTGCCATTTAGTATTATGTCCTTGTCGAGGACTATATGTCTAGCATAGGGGTAAATCCATGTCCAGCGAAACCACCACCGACCTGCGCCAGGCGAACTTGTCCCGTGCACTGCAGGCAGTGCAGATAGCGGGGTCGTTGACCCGCAGCGAGCTGACCAAACAGCTCGGCATCTCACGCAATACAGCAGCCCAGATCGTTTCTGATCTGGTCGAGTTCGGTTTGCTCGTCGAGTCGGCCGCGAGCCCCTCCGGACGTCGGGGCAGACCCACCACCGAGTTACGTCTTGGGCAGCAGTTGCCGGGTGTCGTCGTCGCCGAGGTAACGCCCGAAGAGGTCCGAGTTGCCACAGTGCTGCTGGGCAGACGAGTCGAGCAGCTGCAGCGGGTTGACCTCGCCGACCGATCCGCGCGAGAAGCCTTGATCTGGATAGCTGACCAGGCCCGAATTCGGTTGCAGGAACTGGGCGCGGCAAGCCAAGGTGTGGCGGTCTCGATCTATGGCCTTGTCGACGCCGACGGGATGGTCCGCAACGCCCCCAACATTGGCTGGCACGACATCGAGGTAACCGGCTTCCTCCGCGATGCGCTGCCCCAAGGAACTCCGATCTTCACCGCCAACGACGCATCAATGTCGGCGCTGCACGAAGCCCGCTACGGGGCCGGGCGTGGTGCGGACTCGATGCTGTATCTCTATAGCGCCGATGGTGTTGGCGGTGGTCTGGTCGTCCACGGGGAACTGGTCCAAGGCCGCCGCGGATATGCCGGGGAGATCGGCCACATGCTCATCAATCCTGGTGGCGCGCTGTGCAGATGCGGGCGACGCGGCTGCTGGGAAACCGAGGTCGACCAGAGGGCGCTGCGTCGGCGCGGCCGAGCGCCCGCATCGCTTGGAGATCAGGCAGCGGCGGAGTACGTGCTGACAGCAGCACAAGCTGGGTCGGAAACTGCCCAACACGCGGTCGCCGAGACCGCGATCTGGTTCGGAGAGGGACTGGGTAGCCTGCTGAACATCCTCGACCCCGACGTGGTCGTGCTCGGCGGGCTATTTCGTCGACTGTGGGAAATGGCATCCGAGCAGGTGTGTGCGGTTGCCACGGCTCGATCGTTGGATGCACCCGGCGACCTGGCAAATCACGTAGCCTGCTCGGATCAAGCGAATTCAAGCCTGCTCGGCGCAGCCGAGCACTTGATGGGACCGCTGCTGGCCCGCCCAGGCATGATAAGAGGGCAGACGATTCCGAGTTGATTCGGTCGCACACGACGGTAACGATCAGAGATTCACCATTCGTCATCTCGTCCGTCGACCGCCCTATACCACGACTCGGATTCTGCCGAGTTCTGCTGAGGTTCATCGATTTCCTGCTTTCCGAGCACGACTGCGCGAGACCGCATCTATGCCCGCCGCCACAAGCAGCACTCCGCCGGTGATCATGAAGTTGTAGGAAGAATTCACCGATAACAAACCCAAACCGTTGGGAATAATCGCCACGACAAAGGCCCCGACAATCGCATCCCGGACCCGACCGCGACCACCGAACAGCGATACGCCACCGATGACCGCCGCGCCAACGGCATACAGCAGCGTATTACCGCCACCGAAGTCTGCGGGTACGCCGCCGATTCGCGAAGTGAGCAGCACGCCGCCCAAGGCGGCCATCAGTGAGCAGATCGCGAACGCTGCCACGCGCATTCGCGTCACGTCGATCCCCGCGCGCCGTGCTGCCTCGCTACTCCCTCCCACCGCATATAGGTGTCGACCGAAGGACGTGCGGCGAAGCACCACTGTCAGCAGTCCGGCCAAGGCCAGCACGATCGGTACGACGATCGGGACCCCTCGCACAGATACGACATCGGGATGCCGACCTCGTTCCTGGTTGAGGACCAAGAGCGCCGCGACCGCAACGACAAGTACGAGCGTGGCTTGGAGCAGCACAATCGTGGGCCGTTTAGTCGGCAGACCTCGCCGCCGATGCCCCACGGACCGGCTCAGCAAACCTGCAGAATAGATGCCGACGGCAACGATCAGAAGTACCCATCCCCACGCTGGAGGCAGGTTCTTGTTGGACAGCGCGTTGAGGAAGTCGATCTGTTGCGTCGCGATCGCGTTCCCCTGGCCTACGATCTGCAGTAGTGCTCCTTGCCAAGCCAAGAAGAGCGCCAGCGTGACAACGAAAGAGGGAATGCCGACCCTGGCTACCAAGAACCCGGTGAGGGTTCCTACAGCCGTGCCCACACCAGCCACGACGATCACAGCAGCGGCCGCGGAGCCCACCAGCCCGAACCCGATCAGGATCCCGGTAGTCGCGATCAGAACCGCCGCGAGCCACAATCTCGACGCCACCGTGACGACGGCCGCCGCACATATGAGTGCCAAAACTGCGATGAAGGTGCCGATCCCGAGCTGGTTACGAATATCACCACCGTGATTGAGGGCAACTGCCATAAGCGCGGCACTGATGCCGCTGCCTGTTGCGGCTGACAGGTCGATCTCGCCTAGTAGCAGGACGAAGACGAGGCCGAGCGCAAGCAGGGCCGTCGGGGCCGCCTGCGTGATCAGGTTGGCGAAGTTGCCCGCCGTCAAGAACTGGGTGCTGCTGGTGGTGAAGGCGCCTGCGAGAACGGCGACACCTGTCAGGGCCGGAAGGATTCCCAGATCACCCTGCGTAACTCTGCGCGTCAAGGCTTGGATGGACACCGTGGGTGCATGAGGCGAAGCGTCCACCGCGGCGCTGTCCGAATCCAGTGCTGTGTCCGCCGAGTTTGTGTCGGCAACGCTCATGACCGATTCTCCATTGTTGAGGCCACCAAGTGCTGTCCGGTTGTCATGAGGTGGATAACGTGTTGCTGACTAGTGGCACTGGCCTGCAGCTCAGCGGCCCTGCGGCCGAGATATAGCACTGAAATTCGGTCGGCGACTGCCAAGACGTCACTAATGTTGTGCGAGATCAGCAGCACCCCCAGGCCACGTTCGGCCAGTCGGCGAACCAATGCGAGTACTTGCTCGGTTTGGGCCACACCCAGAGCCGCGGTGGGCTCATCCAGCACGACGATCTTGTTGTTCCACAACACCGCCTTTGCGATCGCGACGGTTTGCCGTTGGCCGCCGGACAAGCTGGCGACCGGCTGGCGCAGCGAGGTCACTGTTCGCACCGACAGAGAAGCCAGCGTCTCTGCAGCCATTCCCTCCATCGCATGTTCATCCAGTAACCCCGCTCGGGTGCGCTTCTCACGACCGAGGAACATGTTCTCGACGATGTCGAGGTTCTCGCACAACGACAGGTCCTGATAAACCACCTCGATGCCGAGCTCGGAAGCCCCTCTCGGGCCGGCCAAATGCGCAGGCTTCCCGTCGAAGCGAATATCTCCGGAGTCAACCCCATGCAGGCCGGCGATTGTCTTGACCAGGGTGGACTTGCCCGCGCCATTGTCGCCGACCAGCGCCATTACTTCGCCGGCGAATACTCGTAGAGAAACATCTTTGAGTACGTGAACAGCACCGAAGCTCTTGTTGACTCCCTCGAGTTCCAGGATCGGTGTCGCTGCTGCACGATCGCTGTGTCGACCAGTCATCGTGTTATGCCTGCCGCTTCGCACAATGCCGAAACATCGCCGGTGCAGACCTTCGAGTAGTCGGCGCCGCCATCAGCGATGACGTCCTTTACGCTCGCCTTGGTGATTGCATCTGCCGATAGCAACACCGACGGCACCATGCGACCAGTCTGTGGGTCCTTCAGCTCGACAGTCGGCGGTGCGGGCAGATTTTTGATGAGAGCGATCGACAGTTGCGCTGCGGCCGCAGCTTCCTTGCGAACCGACTTGTACACGGTGACGCATTGATCCCCACGCAGGATGCTTTGCAGACCGGGAACAGTCGCGTCATCACCTGTTATGGGCACCTCGAGACCGTTCTTCTTCAGCACGGTGATGATCGCTTGAGCACCGCTGTCCCATGCAGCGAGTACTCCATCGACCTTTCCGCCGGCAGCCGACAACATCTGTTCGAAGGATGCGCCCGCGGTGGCATTGTCCCAGCCCGGGATGGACTGATCGCCGACCTTGCTCCACCCGGCCGCGTACCTCTGGTTGAGAACCTGGTCGTATCCCTGCTTGAACAGGGTCGCGTTGTTATCTGTTGGAGAGCCGTTGACTTCGATGATCCGAGCCGAGGAGTTACTGCCCAGACAACTCACCAGACCCTTGCCCATCAACTGGCCTACCTCCACGTTGTCGAACGACACGTAGTAGCTGGCCGACCCCCCCAAGGTGAGACGGTCGTAGTCGATGGTCGTCACTCCCGCAGCCTTGGCACGTTGTTCCACGGCCGCAGCAGATGGGCTATCCAAGCCGTCGACGATGAGAACACGCACTCCTTCCTGAATCATGGCGTCGGCAATGGTGGCGAATTTCGCCTTGTCGCCCTGTGCATTCTGGATGTCCACTGTGACCCCGGCCGTGTCAAAGACCTTCTGCAGCAGGGGCCGATCCTGCTCCTCGTAGCGGGGGGAACTCTGAGTATCGGGAAGGATGACGCCCACCTCGAACGAACCTTGTGAATGACGTCCACCTGAGGTTGATCTGTCACCCGAGCACGCCACCACGCTGACCAGGATCAACGCTGCCAGGGTCGCGGCCGCCGCCGCACGAGTTTTGTGATGCCACATGGTCCCTCCACATTGGGGGTGAGGTGATAGTCCGAGTTCGACTTATTTTGTCCGCGATGAGGACGTAATATGTGTACGCTAACTCCCCAAGGCGGAGCGGTCAAGGCTTCGCCACCCCGGAAACGGGATCGACATGAGGAGAACTCTCTTGGCCCCGGCCGCAATAAAGAGTGCGTTTCGCACGGTCAATCGCGTTCAGCTGAATCGCTTCGGCTCAACGCAGATCCGAGAACCGCGGCTTACCGCAGCTACAGACCTCAACGCCGAGCAACGTGGCCAGGATGAACAGGCTGACATGCACGCGATCGACCACAAACACGGACAGACGGTTGGGCGGAGCCACCCGCACACCTCGAGCTTCGACTTCAGCGAGGCGGCATGAGCGTGCTGCGAGAATTGACCGCTGAGATCGCGGACATCGTCACCGACCCTCATATCCTTCTTGCCTACCAACGTGACCAAGCGGCGCTGGCTGAAGCGCAGACGCCGTTGGCTCTTGTTCGCGCCCGCGGGGTGACCGATGTCGTCACTACTCTGAGACTCGCATCCGCACACCAGATCCCGGTCGTCACACGCGGCGCCGGGTCAGGCCTCGCAGGAGGAGCAAACGCCGTGGACGGCTGCATCATTCTGGCCACCACCGCGATGGACCGCATCGTCGCTATCGACGAGGTTCAGCGGACAGCAACCGTCCAGCCCGGGGTCCTTGGGGGCGACTTGGCTGTTGCGGCAGCCAAGCACGGTTTGTGGTATCCACCCGACCCGGCCAGTAAGGCCTTCTCCACGATCGGCGGGAACATCGCCACCAACGCCGGTGGCGGTTGCTGCCTGAAGTACGGCGTCACCGGCGATCACATCGCCGCCCTCACGGCCGTACTCGCCTCGGGTGAGGTCATCCGAACTGGTGGCACACCCCTCAAGAATGTCGCGGGTCTGGATCTGACTCGACTCCTTGTCGGCTCCGAGGGCACCTTAGCCGTCATCGTCGAGGCCGTACTTCGGCTCCGACCGCCACCACACCCAGCGGCGACCCTGGCCGCCTTCTTCGACACCGTCGAAGCGGCCGGCGCGGCAATCACAGCGATCGGGCAGGTCGGCGATCCCTCCCTGATGGAGCTGATGGACCGAACTACTATCCAGGCAGTCGAGCAGGCGACCCGAATGGGTTTGGACACCGAAGCGGGAGCACTGCTGATCGTGCAGTCGGATTCCTCCTCCGCCGCCAACGACATCGACGCATATGCGGCAGCCTGCATCGAAGCGAGGGACATCGCCCAAACCACAGACCCCGCCGAAGGCGAGGCGTTCCTGTCCGCCCGCCGACAAGCATTACCCGCGCTAGAACGGCATGGCACTACGCTGCTGGATGATGTCGCCGTGCCGAAACTCGCCATACCCGCCATGATCGGGCAAATACAATCGATCGCCAGCCGCCACCAGGTCACGATTGGAACGTTCGGGCACGCGGGCGACGGAAACCTCCACCCCACAATCGTCTTTCAACAAGACCAGCGGCAAGCCGCAATGACGGCCTTCCACGACATCGTGCAGGCGGCGCTCCACCTCGGCGGCACCATTACCGGCGAGCATGGTGTAGGAATCCTCAAGACTCGCTACCTGACAGACATGCTTGGAAGCGCCGAACGCGCGCTGCTCGGCCGGATCAAGGCTGCGTTCGACCCCCGCAACATCCTAAATCCGGGCAAAGCCATATAACGGCGTGAAGCAGTCTCGTCGAGACGTTCCGCGCCCGCGGTGTTCTGTCGAATGGCGGGCCGGATGGGTCTCACCCTCCGGCTCTCTGCGCGCCAATCTCTCGTCACCCGGCTCTCGTTCTCCTGGCCACCCGAAAACGGCACTTTGCGACCAGGGCGCGTTCGAGCATGGTCATTATCTGGCGCGGCTTGGTGGCGAACTCGACCTCGTCACCGATCCCGGCATCGCGGCAGCGATCCCGATCCGAAGTCCACAATTCGGGGACGTAGAGTTCTCGGTCGATCAGTGCGTGCCCGTGCCGGGAGGCATCCGCCGGCAACAACCCGATCTGGCAGTTCTCCCTGCGTCCGGCGGTGCCGGAGTGCTGACGTTGCACCCAGCGGATTTCACGCCCTTCTTCAGAACCCCGGTCTCGTCGCCGGCCAGCACCGCGTCGGGGTCCCCGAGATGTTCGACCACATAATCACGCACGTCGTCGCGAACCCCATCGACATCCCAATCGGCGGCGCGCGGCAGCCGCTGCATCCCATCCGGCCGCCCTCGCCAGCACGTTCGGCCAGCGTCCGCCCGTTCTTACGGTCCAACCCGCAACCAGCCCCGACACAAACTCGCCCGCCCACGCGGCTCGGCACGGGTGAACCGCTCCCAAATCCTGTCCATCGGCGAATCCAGCTCGGCCACAGCACGATCCAACACCACCCGACAGGTCTATCAGCACCACACCACGCGAGGGGACTATCTCGCTCACGGCTCTGGCTCACTTCCAGTGGTAGATCAGCGCGGCTGACGGCACGAAACGTCGGTGTATGTGTCGAATGTGTTTGTCGAAGTGGCGTTTTCGGGATTGGGGCCGCTTGTTGTCGAGGGTGTGGGTGATGATGGTCGAAGAATTCTGGTAGCGGCGCGGACACCGCGGGGCCCGGCGGTGTGTCCGGTCGGCGGAACCCGGTCGGGCCAGGTACATAGCTACCATCAACGGACCCTCACCGACGTCCGGGACTGCCCCGAGTTCGGTTGACTCGCGGGTGTGGTCTTTCAGGCCGCGAGCGCGGGCCGGTTTATTGTCTCGTACTCGATCGGGGTGAGTTTG
>NZ_JBFBAB010000052.1:0-18192 GCF_040681975.1 Nocardia sp. NPDC051463 | reverse complement strand
CGGCAAGGGTGAGCCCACCCCCGCTGTGGCTGCGATGGCGCGCAAGATCGTCGCGGCCCTCGACGCCGTCTGAGGGGTGCGGGGTGCAGCACGGCTGGTAGTTGGTCGGCACACCGACATTCGATCCGATCACCACACGGAATCACCCGGCCGCCACATGACCTCAGGTGGTTCCAGGTCGACGCTACGGCGACTGTGCCAGGCCGCGGACGTGTGGCCATGCCTTGGCAAGTGCGAGTAGCTGGCGCAGCTCCGCGGTGAGATCCCGTGCCCCGGGTCGGACTTGGTGCCGAGGCGTGAACCGGCTCGCGCTCGGGGGGTGTCCGGCAGCTTTGGTGGCAATGGCCTCGGCGATGCGGCGGCCATGGAGATGCGGGTCACCGCCGGCGGCGGTGAGATCGTCAGGACTGTCGCTGTAGCGCTTGAGATGCAGCAGACTGTCGCGGATCTCGACCGTCATACGGTGCAGTCGGATGGCCGGGTCTGTTCGGCCGTTCTGGTCGCGCCGCATTTCTAGGACGATTTCGGGTACGGCCGCGGTGAGATCGGCCCACATCGGCCGCAGGCGGCGGCAGTATCGGCCGGTGCGGTCCCATCCGATGTGGGTGAGCAGGGTGCTGATCAGCGGCACGGTGATCGTGGCGGGAGCTCCGACGGCAGAGAGAAGGAAGGCGCTCCATGCTTCCCAGTGCATCTCGGGATCGAATGACGGTCGGCCTGTCATGAGACTGATGATGGTCCCGAGCGGGTATCCGACCGCGACGATTCCCAGGCCCGCAATGGTGCCCAGGACTGCTGTGTACAGTGCGCGTTCCTGCCAGGTGGTGGCGCCTGCGGCGCGCATCTCACGCACACTCACCCGGCCGAGGAGTAGGGCGGTCGCGCCGAGCGGCACGGAAAACGCGATGCAGACCACGACAGCCGGCCAGCCGAGGGCTTGGTCGATCAACAGGTCGGCGTGGCGGGCGGGCGTCCCAGCGATCAGGATGACGGCGGTGGCGGTGATCGTGACGAGGTAATAGCGCCACTGCCTGCGCCACGTGTGGGCGGGATCGGCGCCTGCCCACAACTTGGCCAGGCCGTAGATATTCGACATGGTCAACAAGGTCGCTCCCAGCGAGAGCTGTCGGGCGATGTTCACGACGTCGCTGTCGTCACCGGGCAGCAGCCAGGCCAGTGACTGTTCGAACCAACCCTCGCGTAACAGGTTCTCCAAGAGAGCGGCGACGAGCCCGCGGTTGATGAGCCGGTCGACGATGCTGTCCCGCAACAGCCACCACCGACCGGCGAGCACCAATGTCATACCTGCCAGGACGGGCAAGGTGATCAGACCCGGAATCGGGGAGGTCATCTCAGCGGTGCCGGTTTCGGAAGAACGTCGAGCGGAACCGGCTCGCTGACCGCTTCGGCAGCATCGCTTCGACCAGCAGCAGGTCGGCGAATGTTTCGGCGGCGTGCTCGCGCTCACTGCCGTAGTCCTGGCGGCGCAGTACGCTGCGGATGGTTTCCAGCGACAGCGAGGGCATCAATTCGCGCAACGGCAGATCAGCCGCGCCGCCACCGGGGCCGCTCGCGGTCCCGGTGTGGCCGAGCAGCATGTGACCGATCTCGTGGGCGATGATGTGATCGGCATGCCATTCGGTGTCGGCCCCGTACATGATCACGTCGTCGCCTTCCCGGGCAATCCACAGGCCGCTTCCGGTACCGCATCCGTTCCCCGAGAGCGCGCCGACGTCGATCGGGCACAACGTGATCGGCCGACCCCGGTACTCTGCCACCCGAGCGATGTATTCCGTTATGTCCCATGGGTAGGGGATCGGTACCAGGCGACCCAGCTCCTCGAATCGCGCGGCGAGATCCTCCACTATGCCTTCCCCTCGTTGATCACGTGACCTATGCCGACATTGCGGTGAGCGTAGTTGACTCCGGAGCAGTGTCGCGGAAGTGGCTTGTTGCGCAAGCTTTCTCGCATCCGGTTTCCGTGGATCAGCCGCAATATCGTCCGTCTCGCTTCGCCCACCACTCGAGCGTGCTCTTGCGCTGGTCGAGCCGATTCATCTCCTCTTCCTCTTCGGCTTCAGCCGGATTCGGCGATCGAGGTCGAGAATGCGTGCGGTTCGCCCGCTGTGGGAGTACGAGAAGCTACGCCAGCAGGTCGACCCTGCCGTAGGTCGCGGAATCTGTGCCCGGGAAGAAATGAGGGCGCCCCAGGCGCATGAATTGCTTCAGAGGCGGCACTGGGGCGTTCACACTGGGGTGGCAATTGCGAGTGACGGGGGTCTATCTCGCAGCTGATGTGGGACCTGCTCTGGGAGTCGAGGGTCGATCCGTTTCTGAAGGCTGCCGGAAGTGATCGTGACGTGTACGTGTGGTTTCAGTCGAACTGCCGCAGCGTCTTTCGAGGTGGTCGGCTACCTCGAGGTGCTGTTGCACAACGCCCTCGAACCGGGAACTGCGTACTGGCCACGGCCGCGTTCGGCAGTCAGAGCCGGAAGATCCGCGCACCCACCGCCCACCCGGCGCTCGACCAGTTCGGCCCGAAGCAAGCCACGGTGCCAGCTTGCCCGACAGGCAAATCTTGGCGCGACGTGAACTGGCCCACGACCGGCGGATTGGCGGCGAAGTTGTATCCGATGCAATCGATCTCGAGTCGGTAGGTGCCCTCCTCGCCCCGGCATACACCGTTGTAGGAGAATCCGGCGTTCATCGACCCCTCGCAGCCCGGCGCGGCGGCGGCTGTTCCAGCGGTTATCCCGGTCAGGGCGACTGCCGCAATGGGAGCGGCCAGGCACATGGCTACTGCTCGAGCCGAGGTTCGCAAGGTGAGCTCCGATCGTTGGTTGTCGTTGATTACGTAGGATGTATCCGAAATTGTGTCGCGGCACGTTACAGGTCGATGCTGCGACCGCGAGGCGGTCTTCCGGCTGCCGACGCGGCTGGCCGGGTCGCACCTGCCTCGATCCAGCTGCCCTCTAGCTGGGCTGATGGCGTGAAAGCACTGCCTGCCGCAGCCGGTCTTCCTCATGGCTGACCGACCGTCTGCGTCGATCGACAATTCCGATCGAGCTCTCGACGGTCAGAAGAAGTAGGCGGAACCCGACGAACTGCCAGTGCCGTAACCCATACTCACAAGCCAATTCCGAAAAGCGATCAATGCTCCGCCGACCGGCCCCGGATCGGTGCACGAACCACCGACCGAAGAGAAGGTGCAACCGTCATTCGCCACCGGTGACACGCCCACCTCGCTGATGGCGACCTGCCCGCTGTCGGCCGAAGCCGTGGCCGTCGACCCGGACAGCACACTCGCAACTACCGCGCCGGCCAACACCAGCCCACTGATCCCGCGTTTCCACTGCACACTGCTATTTGATGTCGGCATGGGTGCGAAACTACCGCGCGCGATGAAACCGTGTCTTGCGGTGCCTCCAGGTCTGGGGGCTCCGGGGTATGCGACGGCAGGCAGCATGCCGTGCGCTGAGCTTCGGTCGATCGGGTGCCCGGCACCGGAAAGCAGAGTCGGGCGGCGGCGCGAGTGGATCGCGCCGCCGCCCGTGCCGTGACCGCAGAATCGAGCGAATTACCTTGTGTGCAAGAGAATCGCGGTCTTTCAGTGTGCGACTGTCAGGTCATACATCGTGATGCCGTCTCTATCGATAGCAGTGAAGTTCTCCTGTACCCACTGCGCGATCTGGGCGCTGGTCGAGGTGCCGGAGGAACCCGGCCCACGGCCGCCGCCGATGAAGTAGTGGATCTTTCCTTCGGCGACATACTGTTGGAACTGCTCGAGGGTGGGCGAGGGGTCGCTACCGTTGAAGCCACCGATCGGCATTACCGGTAGTTCCGTGGCCAGCTGGAATCCGGCCGCGCTGTTGGAGCCGACCGCGGCGGCGACCCAGGTGTAGTCGGTTCCGTTCTGTTCCAGCTTCGCGACCACCTGATCGCTCGGCTTGCTGGCCATGAGCATGTTGCCGGGCCCACCGTCCTGGCCCGGGCTGCCCGGGCCGCCCGGCATGCCTGGCACGCCGCCACCGGTCACGCCGCCGCCACCGGGCACGGTCCCGCCGGGCGCGCCGCCACCCGGCGCTATGCCACCCCCACGCATCCCAGGTCCGCCGTTCGGTCCGGCCGTGGATCCACCGTCGGTGCGCCCGCCATCATTCGGAATGCGGCTGTTGGGCTTCGAGTTCCGCCCGTCCGCGCCCGGCATCGCACTGCCGGGTCCGCCATCCGGACCATTCATCCCGAACGGGCCCTCACCCCACGGCGGCCGATGCCCACCTCTGCCGACATTCGGTCCCGCGGAGGGAATCGCCCCCGCGTGTCCGGTCGCGATCGTGTCGATGGTGTAGGCGACGGGTCCGGCCAGCGCGACGAATGCGACAGCCGATGCCGACACGAGCGCAAGCCGCCGTGGCGCGGGGACCGCAACGGCAACCGTCGCGATCGCGCCGACGACCAGCACCGCCCATCGCAGCCACGGCACGAAGCTCGCACTGCGCGACAACAACATCCACGCGGTCGCCGTGGTGAGTCCAACGGCGAGCGCCAATGCCAGTCGCACCCACCATCGGTGCCGACCTCGCCACAGCAGTACCGCACCCGCCCCGGCCAACGCGGCAACGGCTGGAGCGAGGGCCACCGTGTAGTACTGATGGAAAATCCCCGCCATGAAGCTGAAGACCAGCCCGGTCACCAGCAGCCAGCCACCCCAGGCGACGAGCGCCGCCCGCTGCTGATCGGTGCGAGCAGCCTTGCCGCGCAAGAGAATTCCGATGACCAGAGCGACAAGCGCGGCTGGGATGAGCCAGGCGATCTGACCACCCTGGGCGGGCTCGAACATGCGGGTGATCCCGGTGCTGCCCCACATTCCGTTGCCGCCCATCGGCAGATCACCCCCGGGACCGACGCTGCCGCGCTCATTGCCGTTCAATCGGCCTAGTCCGTTGTAGCCGAGGGTCAGGTCGAGGATCGAATTAGTATGCGAACCGCCGATCCATGGACGTGACGAGGCAGGCCAGAGTTCCACGATCAGCAGCCACCAGCCCGCTCCGGCGATCATCGCCGCACCCGCGGCGAGCAGCTGCCAGATCCGCGTGCCGAGCTTCGGTGGACCTGCGATCACATAGGTCAGGGCCAACGCGGGCACTACGAGCAGTACCTGCAATTGCTTGGTGAGGAACCCGAGTCCGATCAGCGCGCCGGCGAGCACCAGCCAGCGGGTGCGCCCGTCCGCCACCGCATGTGTCATCGCCCATGCCGCCGCGACCATCAAGAACGCCAGCAGCGCATCTGGATTGTTGAACCGGAACATCAACGCCGCAACGGGAGTCACCGCGAGTGTAAGCCCGGCGAGCAGGCCGGCGGCTGGGCCGAAGGGCATACGGACCGTCGCCCACACCAGCGCCACCGAAGCGACACCGAGCAGTACTTCCGGAACAAGAACGCTCCAGCTGTTGAGGCCGAACGCGCGCACCGACAGTTCCATCAACCACAGCGAGGCGGGCGGTTTGTCGACAGTGATCGAGTTCGCGGCATCCGAGGAGCCGAAGAAAAACGCCTTCCACGACACCGAACCGGCCTGCACCGCGGCGGAATAGAACGAATTGGCCCAGCCGCTCGAACTGAGATTGCACAGATAGGCGACGGCGGTGCCGATCAGCAGCACGGCCAAGGCCGGGTATTCTCCACGGATATCGCGCTTGTCCGGCGATTCGGGAATCGTCGCGGTGGGCGCAGTGATCAATGGGGTCATTATCGGAGACCTCCTTGCGCGCGGGGTGCCACGGCATCCGGGGCCGGTCGATCGGCGGGGTTCCGGAAAACCCAGCGCAGCCCGACGAACCGGGTCAGCGTGGCGATCAGATTGGCCATCACCAGCACGAACAGCTCGAGGTGGACTGGCGCGTCCGGGGCCCAATGATGCAGCGTGAACAGCGATCCGCTGGTCAACGCCAAGCCGATTCCGAAGATCACCAAACCCTGGAACTGATGTGACACCGCCCCGCGCACCCCGCGTACCCCGAAGGTGAAGGCGCGGTTGGCGGTCGTATTGCCGACCGCGGTGATCAACAGCGCGAGGAAGTTGGCGGGCTGGGCGCCGATCAACGATTGCAAGACAAGGTAGAGAAGCAGGTAAGCGAGGGTGCTCAACACCCCGACAATGGCGAAGCGCACCAACTGCCCCACCATGCCCAGCGGCACGCCCGCCACCAGCGGCTCGCGCCCGATCGCCCGACGCAACTCCTCCAGCGGCAGCGCGCCGGTGGCCAGCGCCCGACCGAGCCTGGCGATGCCGAGCAGATCTTTGCGCGCCGTGTCGACGATGTCGACGCGGCTATCGGGGTCATCGATCCAGTCGACCGGCACTTCGTGAATGCGCAGCCCGGTCCGCTCCGCCAGCACGAGCAGCTCGGTGTCGAAGAACCACTCACCGTCGCGCACCAGCGGCAGCAGCCTGCGCGCGACCTCGGTGCGCATGGCCTTGAATCCGCACTGCGCGTCCGAGAAGTGCGCCTGCAGTGAGGCTTTCAGCAGCAGGTTGTAGCAGCGGGAAATGATCTCGCGCTTGGGGCCGCGCACCACGCGCGACGACGCGCTCAATCGGGTGCCGATCGCGAGATCGGAATGCCCCGTGATCAGTGGAGCGACCAGGGGGAGTAGCGCATTGAGGTCGGTGGACAGGTCGACGTCCATGTAGGCGACCACCTGGGCATCGGACTGCTCCCACACCGTCCGCAGCGCTCTGCCTCGCCCCTTGGCGTCCAGATGCACTACTCGCACGTCGCCGAGCTCATCGGCCAGCAGTCGTGCGACCTGCATGGTGTCGTCGGTACTCGCATTGTCGGCAATGGTGATGCGCGCTGGGAACGGAAACCCGGCGCGCAGGTACTCGTGCAGCCGACGCACGCATACCCCGAGGTCGGTCTCCTCGTTGTAGACGGGGATCACCACATCCAGCACAGGGGTGATCACCGCTTCGGTCGGCTCCGCCCGGTGTCCGGCGGTCGCGGTTTCGGTCATGTCGACTACCTTCGACAACCGCGCTGGTGTGGAGCTGGGCCTCAGCTGTGAGGTTGCTGGGTACCCGAGTCCTACCCGAGGCGTCGAATGCGCACGACGCTGTCGACCCGGTGCCCGCTCTGGCCGTCCGGCCCGGTCACCTCGCGCTGGACTTCGTCGGTCGTCTCGACCCGCCAGGCCGCCGTATCGAGGCCGAGTCCGTCGATGACCTCCTGGATCGTCGGGAAGTGCACATCGAAGGGCGCGTTGTGCTCATGCACGAACGACGGCCATCCAGCATGACCGGCGATCAGCAACACGCCACCGGGCGACACCGCCGCAGCGGCCCGCCGCAGCACATCGGTCCGCTCATCGGCCTGCGCCACCGGCGAGTGGAAGAATTGCGCGGACACCAGATCGAACGACCCATCCGGGAACGATTGCGTCAGATCGTGTTCGGCCCAGACGATCCGATCCCCGACACCCGCGTCCTGTGCGTGCCCTGCGGCGCGCCGCAAGGCGGTCGCGGATACGTCGACCGCGGTGACCCGCCACCCGTGTGCGGCCAGCCAGATGGCATCGCCGCCTTCACCGCAGCCGAGGTCGAGGGCGCTTCCCGGTGTCAGGTCGGCAACTTCACGCACCAGCAGGGGATTGGGATTCCCGGACCAGACCTGGTCGCGGTCTCGGTAGAACTCCTCCCAGAACTGCTGGGTGGCGCTCGATTCAGAGATCTCGGTCATGGAGGTTGTGCTCCTGTCGGGGTCGCAGGCGTGTGGTTGTCCACCGTCACCGAATGATGGCCGCGCCAGGCTTGCCGGGGCCACTTTCTTTGCTGTTTCGGCAAATCACGGCAACGGTGACGCGGCGCACTATGGACTCGATGTCACATTCCGGCCGCCTGCGCAGTCATCTAGGCAGACCATCAACGAAGCGACTGGGATGACTCCCAGTCCGCCATGATCGGAGAGACCAATGACCTCGACCATCCTGCTCACCGGCGGCACCGGCACCCTCGGCGGCCACGTCACGCCGTTGCTGCGGGAGGCGGGCTACCGGATTCGGCTGCTGAGCCGTAGTACCCGCGAGGCCGCCGAGGGCATCGAATACGTGACCGGCGACCTCCTCGAAGGCGAAGGTATCGATGCGGCGGTAGCCGGTGTCGACACCATCGTGCACCTTGCAGGCGGTCCCAAGGGGGATGACACCGCCACACAGAACCTGGTGCGGGCCGCCGCGGCCGCTGGCGTGCAGCACTTCGTACACATCTCGGTCATCGGCGCGGACACCATCCCGCTCGGGTACTTCAAGGCCAAGCTCGGTGCGGAGCGCGCCATCATCGAGTCCGGCCTGCCGTACACGATCCTGCGTGCCGCCCAGTTCCACGACCTGGCGCTGAAGACGGTGCAGGCGATGGCCAAGATGCCGATCGTCCCGGCCCCCAACGCGATCCGGTGGCAGCCGGTCGATTCGCGTGAGGTGGCCGCCCGCCTGGTCGAGCTGGCGAACGGCGACCCGTCGGGTCTGGTGACCGATCTGGCCGGTCCCAGGGTGTACACGCTGCCGGAGTTGATCCGAAGCTACTTGGCGGCGGTCGGCAAACGCCGCCCGTTCCTGCCGATCCGGGTGCCGGGCAAGGCGGGCAAGGCTTACCGCGCGGGGGTCAATCTCAATCTCGACAACGCTCGAATCGGCAAGCGCACGTGGGAAGACTTTCTCGCCGAACAGCTGGGCTGAAAATCCACTCTCCAGCGGAAAGTCGGGGCATCGGGACCGTTCAGGTTTCCAAGCGAAGGACCAGGATGTCCGATAAATCTCCGCGTAGTGGCATGACGAAGAAGTCCGGCAAGTCTCTCGAGGAAAAGCGAGCGGAGAAGAAGGCAAAGTCGGCCGGTGATGTGAGCACCGAGGCCACTTTCCCGCCCAAGAAGCGCTGATCGCGGGCTCGTCCTCGGCGCCGGTCACTCGAAGTCGATCTCGACGTGGTCGGCCAGCGGCACCGACTGGCAAGCGAGGGTGAGGCCGAGGGCGAGGGCGAGGGCGAGGGCGACGGCGGTGTCGGTGTCGGTGTCGGTGTCGACGAGAGTTTCGTTGCGCAGCACGCTGACCTCGCCCGCGCGCACCGTGCGGGCGCAGGCGCTGTGTTCGCCCGTCCGGCAGGAATACGGGGCGTCGTAGCCATCGGCCAGCAGCGTCGATGGCGTCGTCGTCGAGATCGGGCGAGCTGGACACCGAATAGCAGCGGGCAACCGAACCCGTAGGTGTGCATTCGCCACAGCCCCACCTACAGCTCGATCCCGAAACGCGCAGCAGCACGGCGGCCCAGGCGGTAGAGCGGCACGCAGAGGTCCTCGTAGCTCGGGCCGAGAACCCGAGGAATCAGGTCGAAGCCGCGCGCGTCCACGCCGATCAGCACTCTGGCCTTGTTCCGCTGCACGCCGCGCAGAATGATCTCGGCCGCCGAGCTCGGCCGTGTCATCGTGATGGATTCGAACCCGCGGCGCACCACGTCGATGTCGACGTCATCGGGAATACCGCGCGCGTTCACCGCGATATTCGTTTTGACTCCGCCGGGGTGCACGCAGGTCACGCCGACCGGGTGTCCGGCGATCCGCATCTCCTGTCGCAACGCCTCGGTGAAGCCACGTACCGCGAATTTCGCTGCGTTATAGGCACTTTGGGTCGGCACGCCGATGAGGCCGAAGACAGACGACACATTGACGATATGCCCGTCTCCTGACGCGATGACATCCGGTAGGAAAGCCTTGGTGCCGTGGGCGACGCCCCAGAAATTAATGTTCATCAACCAGTCGAAATCCGACCACGCCATATCCTCGACATTGGCGCTCAACGCGACACCGGCATTGTTGATCACCAGATGCACGCCGCCGAACTCGCCGCGCACATCGTCGGCATGGGCGTACACCGCGGCCCGATGCGCGACATCGAGCTCATAGGGAATGGCTGTCGCGCCGAGCTTTTCGCAACGGCCCGCGGTATCGGCCACCGCGCCGGTATCGATGTCCGACAACGCGAGCCGCGCGCCACGCCGCGCCAGACCCAGCGCGAGCGCGCGGCCGATCCCGGAGCCGGCCCCGGTGATGACGGCAACTTTGTTCTCGAAGCTTTTCATGAGCTGTCCTCACGCTATGACGTGATCGATGTGGGGAACGACTGTGTGGGAAGGTCTTCCATCTGCCGCCAGTACTCCCAGGTGAAGCCCGACCACAGCGTCCGGTTGTTGCCGTGCTCGTCCAGATACCAGCTCTTGCCGCCGTTCCACACCGAGCGGGCCGAAGATCTCCGGCTGCTCGGAGAACAGGCGCTGCCAGTCCGCGCGCGGTTCGAACGAGTAGGAGTACAGGTGAGTCGGCACATCGCAGGCACGGTCGTAGGCGCTCTGCGCCGTTGCGGCGAGCAGCAACCGCCGTGCGGTGGCTTGCCGGTCGCCGATGCGGCGGCGTCGATGCACGGCAGCACCGGACGGAGTGGTGGTGGGTCGGAAACCGTAATCGTGGCCGGGTGCCATTGCCCCCACCAGCTCTCTCTCCTGACTTGCGGAATTCAAATATCTAATACCCAAGGTATCCAATACTGACAGTTCCGTGTACATTTACGAGTGTTTCGCACGTCTCATCCGATGTCAACGCGGAGATGCGCGTTCGGTATTCGCAGCTTCGGCGGCATCCGGAAGGAGTCGAGATGGGCAGCGGTTTCGCCGGCAGAACCAGGGTGACCATCCGCGCCGAGCGCGGCGCGCGCGAGGGTTTCGTCGGCGATCCCGACCCGTGGCGCCGTTTCTGGATCATGGGTAAGAGCACGCCGCCCTTTCCTGTTCCTACCGAGTTGTTCGAGGTGGAGTAGGTGGTTGGTACGGTCGATTTCGTGACGCAACGCGGCCGGGATCCAGACGAAGCGCCGCCCAAGCGCGTCGACGCTCGCACCGAGCGGTGGCGCGAGCATCGCAAAAAGGTGCGTGACGAGTTCGTAGACGCGGCATTCCGCGCCCTGGACAAGTTCGGCCCCGAAGTCAGCATGGGTGACATCGCCAAGGAGGCGGGTGCGGCGAAACCCAAGCTGTATAGGCATTTCGAGGACAAAACCGATCTCTACAACGCCATCGTGGACCGGGTCCGCGACATGTTGTGGGAACGAATTATTTCCAGCATCGACCTGACCCACGACTCAGCTCGCGAATTGGTCCGCCGCGGTGCGGCCGAATACGTGCTCGTGGTGACCGAGCATCCGAATGTCTTCCGCTTCATGCTGCACAGCCACTTCACCCAGCAGGCCGACGAATCCGAGCGCGCATTGCAATCCGCCCGTCAATCGGCCAAGCGGGCCGCCGAGTTGTTCGCGGGCATGCTGGAGGACAAGTCTGTCGAGGTGGCCAGCGTGGAGCTGGTCAATTATTCGATTTTCGGCGCGGTCGCTTCGGCCACCGACTGGTGGCTCGGCGCGAACCGTCCGCAGGCGAACGCGATGCCGATCGAGAAGTTCGTCGCCTACCTGGCCGAGATCATTTCGGCCCTCGCCGAGGCGAACGCTCGCCTGAACGGGATCGTCATCGACGCCGGTCTGCCATTGCACCAAGCATTTTCGAGTGTATAAGCCGTAGCGGAACACCGGTGGCGCCTGCCACGAGTGCTGTAACGGCCTTGCTGCCGCATCCACACGGAACGACGCTGTTCCTGTTGTGCCGCGCCATTGAGGCCAACTGTGTTCGCGACGCCCTCAGTATGAACCGACCCACCGACAAGTATTGGTCCCCGGAGCCGGCGGCCGCGGTGCTGCCCGGTCGAGGGCGACGGCGATTTTGCGGGCCAGTTCGCGCCCGGCTACCCCGCGGCCGACTGCTGTCCGACTGTTCAGTGGCATGGACGGCGGTGCGATTGTCCTGCGGAAGTTGTCGATCTCCTCGGGCGCTGTGGTGTGCACGATCTGCATCGACGCGGTGAGGGCGGGGAGCACGAGGTCGGCGAGGTCGGCGACGTCGCGGCCCTTCAATGGCAGCCCGCGTGGCTGGGTGGCGTTCATGATGTTCTCCTTCGGTCTCTGTGTCCCGTGCGTTCAGCCTGCACAGCACAAAGCCGACCGTCGCTGATATCGCGCTGACACGAGCGCGGCCCGACGGGCATCCGAGAAATCCGGCCGATACCTGCTGTTACGGGATTGCGGCCGACGGTGCCAGCCGACCCGCGACGATAGGATCACCTCCTCGTGGGAGTGAATACGGAAATCGGGATGGTCGCCATCCCCGCCGGACGGGTGACGCTGTCGGATCGGCGGACGCGGCGCAGCTGGTCGGTCGAGGTGGAGTCGTATTCGATATCGCGGTTTCCGGTTACCCAAGCGCAATACGCGTACGTCACCGGTCAACGCCCGAGCGCCGCGCACGGCGACCGTATGCCGGTCGAAACGGTCTCGTGGTGGGATGCGGTCCGATTCTGCAACGCGCTGTCTCGAAACGAGGGGTTGTCACCGGCATATCGCATCAGTGCCGGCGCCGGTGCCGCGACCATCGGCGCTCATGGTGATAGCGAGACAAACGTCGGCGCCGATGCTGGTGCCGATGCCAGTGCTGGAGCTGGCGGCGGTCCCGAAGCCGAAGCCGGTGCCGATGGCGACGGTATCGAATGGATAGCTTCCGCTGACGGGTACCGGTTGCCGACGGAAGCCGAGTGGGAGCACGCGTGCCGTGCGGGGACAACCGGTCCGCGCTACGGCGAACTCGATGAGATCGCTTGGTACCGTGGCAATTCCGATGGTCGGATGCACGACGTGGGCGGCAAGCGGCCCAATGCATTCGGCCTGTACGACATGCTCGGCAACGTGTGGGACTGGTGCTGGGACGTCTACGACGCCGAGGTCTACGGCGCCTATCGGGTGCTGCGCGGTGGCGGGTGGTTCGACGAGCACTGGAGCTGCCGCGCCTCGGTGCGTCGTCGCAGTCATCCGAGCTTTCGGCCCGACGACGTCGGCTTCCGTGTAGTCCGCTCGGTGTTGCTCTGAGCGCGGCTCGGTTGCTCTGAGTGCGGCTCGGTTGCCCGGAGTGCGCTCTACGAGTGGCTCAATCGCCATAGCGGCGACACCGGCCCATGCCCGGCGCCGAGGTTATAGGACGCGGCGAGGCAGCGGTAGGTCCACTCTTTGGCGAAGGCCACCGCGTCGGGAACCGAATAGCCGTTGGCAAGGGCGCAGGCAATCGCGGCGGCCAGGGTGTCGCCGCCGCCGTGGTCGTTGCCGGTGCTGATGCGCGGCGCGGTGAATTCCAGGAACTGCTCGCCGTCGAACAGTAGATCGGTGCTGAAATCGGAGGAACGCAGATGCCCGCCCTTGACGATCGCCCACTGCGCGCCGAGCCTGTGCAGCGCCTCGGCGGCGCGGCGGGCGCTCGGGTCGTCGGTGACGTCGATGCCGGTGATCAGCCTGACCTCGTCGAGATTCGGGGTTACCACCGTCGCGAGCGGAATCAGCGTGTGCCGCACTGCGTCCAGCGCCTCCTCGTGTAGCAGCGGATCGCCGTGCATAGACGCCGCGACCGGGTCGACCACCAGCGGAATCGTCCCCTCGCGTCCGATGCCGACCTCCCGGCAGACCCCCGCGACGGCCTCGATAATGGCGGTCGAGGCCAGCATCCCGGTCTTGGCCGCGCCGATCCCGATATCGCCGACCACGCTGCGCACCTGATCGGCCACGATCTGTGGCGGAATTTCGTGAAAGCCGCTGACGCCCACCGAGTTCTGCACCGTCACCGCTGCCACCGCGACGCACGCGTGCACCCCGCACAGTGCCATGGTGCGCGAGTCGGCCTGGATTCCGGCACCCCCACCCGAGTCGGTGCCCGCGATGGTGAGAGCGCGGACCGGGGTCTGTCCCTCGGCGGGAAGAGGCAGCAATTTCACACCCAAGACCCTACGACCTGCCACACCGGGTAACCGCCCCGGAATCCCAGATGTAAATGAAAACCATTATCATTAACGTATGACCACTCCATCGCCCGCCGATCTGCTGCCCGTCACCGTGCTGTCCGGCTTCCTCGGCGCGGGCAAGACCACGCTGCTCAACCACATCCTGGCCAACCGGGACGGCCGCCGCGTCGCGGTCATCGTCAACGACATGAGCGAGGTGAATATCGACGCCGCGCTCGTCGCGGGCCAGGGGCACCTGGACCGGACCGAGGAGAAGTTGGTCGAGCTCACCAATGGCTGCATCTGCTGCACGCTGCGCGAGGACCTGATCGAAGCGGTCGGCCGTCTGGCGCGCGACGGCCGTTTCGATCAGCTGGTCATCGAATCCACCGGCATCTCCGAGCCCATGCCGGTGGCCGCCACCTTCGACTGGGAATTCGAGGATGGTTTCACGCTCGGCGATATCGCCCGGCTCGACACCATGGTGACTGTGGTCGACGCATCGACCTTCCTCGTGGAGGTGGCCCGCGGGCAGGCGCTTGCCGAACGCAATCTACAAGCAGCGGAAGCGGATACGCGCACCATCGCCGACTTGCTGGTGGATCAGGTGGAATTCGCCGACGTGCTGCTGGTCAACAAGACCGATCTGGTGAGCGACGCCGTCGCCGGGGCGGTGGAAGCCACCGTGCGCAGGCTGAATCCGCGCGCCGAAGTGCTGCGCACGCAGCAGGGCATCGTGGACCTGGCGGAGGTGCTCGGCACCGGACGCTACAACCCGGTCGTCGCCGCCGAGGCTGTGGGCTGGGAGGACGAACTCGCGGGTGGACACCTCCCGGAGACCGAGGAATACGGCATCCGCAGCCTGACCTACACCGCCGACCGCCCCTTTCATCCGACCCGCCTCTCCGATGCGCTCGATCGAATGCGAGGTCTGTTGCGCAGCAAGGGTTTCTGCTGGATCGCGAGCCGGGCGGGGTTGGCGGCGGTCTGGTCGCAGGCGGGCCCGAACCTGGTATTCGAACCGGCCGCCTGGTGGACTTCGCTGGAGGTGCCACCCGGACAGGAGATTGTTTTCATCGGCGTAAAGCTCGAGCGCGACCGAGTACGCGAGATGTTGGACGCCGCATTGCTCACCGACGCCGAACTCGCCGCGGGACCACTGGAATGGGCCGGCTACCCCGATCCGTTTCCCGCTTGGGGCGAGCTGCACGAACACCCATGAGCGGTAGCGGCCTCCATAGCGCCATCGGCTCAGCGCGGTGAGGATCGGGTTTGCGCGCACAATGCTCGGAACCGGCCATCGGACAGCTTCGCTTCGGTCGGTCGTGACGGCCCTCAGCGCGCCAGCAGTTCCCGCAGCGCGCTATCGATGAATACCGCTCCGTCGGGATCGCTGCCGCCACCGGTGAGATGACCCCAAATGCCCGGTACTACAACAAGTTTCGCGTCGCGCATGCGATCGACGGCCCACGCCTCGTCCTCGGGAGGGAAGTACAGATCCTTCAGGGCGGGCAGGGCCACGGTCTTCGCCGTGATGGCGGCCAATGCCGCCTCGGTGTCGCCGTCGAAACCCGGGGTCAGGCCGATGTCGGCGTGCTTCCAGGTCCAGATCTGGGCGAGCAGATCGTTGGCGTCCGCCGCCGCGAAGATCGGCTCCCACAGGTTGGTGAGAAAGTCCTCAAGGGTAGCGAAGCCGACTTTCTCGTACACCCGCTCCCAATAGAACGCCTGCGACAGGGCCCAACCCGCGAGCACGCGGGCGAACGCGCGCAGCCCGAGACGCGGCGGTTGCAGGTAGTCGCCGTCGGCGAAGGCCGCATCGGCGGTCAGGGCGAATCGCAGACCGTCGAGGAACACCTTGTTGTGCGGGCTGGTGTGTGACGAGCCGGTGATCGACGCCAGGCGTTGCACCATGTCCGGATAGCTGACCCCCCACTGGTAGGCCTGCGCCGCGCCCATCGAGGCGCCCATGACGAGGGGCAGTCGGGTGATGCCGAAATGCTCGGTGATCAAGCGGTATTGGGCGGTGACATTGTCGAGAATGGTGACATTCGGGAACCGCGCGCGGTCGTATGGTGCCGGGGTATTGCTCGGCGAACTGGAAAGCCCGTTGCCGAACAGATTCGGCACGATCACGAAGTAGCGGTTGGTATCCAGCGCCTTGCCCGGGCCGATCAACCACTCGTTGTGGATGTGGGTCCCCGCGAACCAGGTCGGGAAGAGTATGGCGTTCGATTTGTCGTCCGCGAGTTCGCCGTAGGTCTGGTACGCAAGCCGGGCGTCGGGCACAGTGCCACCATCGAAGGCGAAGTCGCCGAGCTCGAAGATTTTGTGATCGGTCACACTCATTTCAAGTGGCTGTGACGTCGAGGTATTCCACGACCGTGACCCACACACCCCTGGTCGGCGCGTGGGTCGCGGTCGGGCGGGCCGGAGACATGAGCCGGTCCAACGGCGCGGCACGGCTGCTGCCTCAGTTCGAGATGCCGGGAGTCTGGCGCAGGTAGGACGTATCGGTCAGCTGCTCGAGCATGAAGTCCGCGATATCGGCGCGGGCGATCTTCAGCGCGAGTCCGGTCTCGTCGGCCGGGAATCCACGGCGGTAGCTGCCGGTGCGCGGGCCGTCGGTAAAGGCGCTCGGGCGCACGATGGTCCAGTCCAGATCGCTGGCACGGACATAGGCTTCCTGCTGCACGTGATCGGCGTACGCCTGGCGCAGCAGCATGCCGAACATGACGTACTTCCACAGGAAGTTCAGATTGCCGCGGCTGTCGCCGACGCCGAGGGTGGTCTGCGCGATCAGCCGCTTCACCCCGGTCCGGTGCATCGCCTCGATGACCGCGCGCGTGCCCTCGGCCCGGATGACACCCTTACGGCCCGCACCGAGCGAGATCAGCACGGCGTCCTGGCCGACGACGGCCCGCTCCACCGATGCGGTGTCGAGTACATCGCCCTCGATGATGTGCAGGCGCTCGTGCCGCTGCTCGACTCCCGCCGCGCTGCGGGTGAAGGCCGTCACCTCGTGACCCTGGGTGAGGGCCTGCTCGACGACCTGACGACCGACGGTGCTTGTCGCTCCGAAGACTGCGATTTTCACGGTGTTCTCCTTGTTTCGAAAGCTGTTGGGCTGTTGGTGAATCCAGTACATCAGCGCCGAGTCCGGTGAACCATGGCCGCGCGTCTCGATGACATAAGAGACTGTCTCGGGCCCGTGGAACGCACCACGGCCCGTGCTCTGGAAGACGAGCCCGGGCCGTCGAGTGGCGAAGAATGCTCAGCTGAGCTGGGCGAAGAAGCTCCGGATATCGGCGACCAATACCTCGGGCGCCTCGTGTGCGGCATAGTGCCCCGCCGCGTCGTTGGCGCCGCCCTGGACGGAGCCGACGTCATAGGCGTTCCAGCTGACGATGTTGCGGTGATCGCGCTCGGCGAAGCGGCGGATCGACTGGAAGTCACCCTTGAACATCGCGAGCCCGGTCGGCGTCTCGGTCGGCGCGGACGGCTGCTGCGCGACGTGTGCGTCCTCGTAGTAGAAGCGAATCGACGAGCCCGCGGTGCCGGTCAGCCAGTAGATGGCCACATTGCCGATCACGAAGTCGTCGTCGAGTCCCTCGCCGAACAGCTGCGCGTTCCAGCCGAGCAAGCCCACCGGCGAATCACTCAGCGCGAAGGCCAGGGTCTGCGGCTGCTGGCTGTGCAGGGTGTTGAAGGCCATCTTGTTGTCGTGGAACCACTGCAGGTGCGCCAGCGCGGCCATGTCGGCCTCGGACAGGCCCTCGAATTCCGCCGGGTCGCCGGACGGGAACGAAAACAGCTGTGTGACATGGACGCCGACGACGCGCTCTGGGTCGATGCGCCCGATCTCAGGGGAGATCATCGAGCCGCCATCGTTGCCGATCGCGCCGTAGCGCTCGTAGCCGAGCCTGCTCATCAGCTCCACCCACGCCTTGGCGGTACGGTCGCGACCCCAGCCGGTGCTACGGGTGGGGCCGGAGAATCCGAATCCCGGCAGCGAGGGGATGACCAGATGGAAGGCCGGGGCGTCGGGGGACTCCGGCTCGGTGAGCGGTGCGATGACGTCGAGGTATTCCAGGATCGAGCCCGGCCAGCCGTGGCTGAGGACCACCGGGAGTGCGTCGGCCCGGGAGGACTCGATGTGCAGGAAGTGGATGTCCTCGCCGTCGATCTCGGTGAATAAAAGCCATTAGGGTGTACATTGAATCCATGACTGACCAGGCAGTATCCGGAAAGCGCGCACGCCTGAGGGTCGCAGCTCAGCTCC
>NZ_JBFBAB010000051.1:0-22222 GCF_040681975.1 Nocardia sp. NPDC051463 | reverse complement strand
AACAAGCAAGTCACAACATTCAACGGCGGCAGCGCCATCGCAACACTCCACGGGGTTCAAGGGGTGGGTGTTGCATCCACCCCTTGAACCCAGGCTCACCGCCAACCACCATTTCACTACGCCCGCTCGAGAAAGGGTTCTCGAGAACGGCACCACAGCCAGATGACCACGCCGGAACTCGACACCGCGCACCTGGCAGCGGGAGGTAAGTCGGGTACGGCACCCGACGCGCCCAGCACTGCCCCGGCAATCCCCTGGCGGGCACGCCTTTCCGGGACGGCATCGTGGTGGGGTGGTTCCCGGAATGCACCCGCTCGGGCGGGTTTGGGCGCGTGGGTTGTGTTGGGGTGGTTTCCGGAATGCACCCGCTCGGGCGGGTTTGGGCGCGTGGGTTGCGTTGGGGTGGTTCCCGGAATGCACCCGCTCGGGCGGGTTTGGGCGCGTGGGTTGCGTTGGGGTGGTTCCCGGAATGCACCCGCTCGGGCGGGTTTGGGCGCGTGGGTTGCGTTGGGGTGGTTTCCGGGCAGTGCTGGGCACGTCGTGTGCCGTTCCCGGCTTTCTCTTCCGCAACCTGGGTAAGCAGGCCCACGGCTTCCGGCGTCGGGACTGGTTGTGGTGGCGTTGTAGGGATCTCGGATCAGAAACTGTTGCTACGAAGCGCCTTTCGAACAGCCCTTACGGTGTGCTGAACCCGGTGTTGAAACTGGACACCCTCTGTGCGGAGCATGCAATGACGACACCGTGTGGCTTGGCTGGGGTGTGTGGCTTGGCTGGGGTGTGTGGCTTGGCTGGGGTGTGTGGCTTGGCTGGGGTGTGTGGCTTGGCTGGGTGTGTGGCTTGGCTGGGGTGTGTGGCTTGGCTGCTGTATTCGGCCTAGTGGAGTTGTGTGGCTTGCGAGGGGGTGTGGGCGCGTGTCGGGTATTCACGCGGACGGATGCGCGGGGTTACCGGGTGATCGCTGGCGTGTGCTGCTCCGCGTGTCGGGCGTGTTGTCTGGAGCGCCGCAGCCGACCCTCTGCGCCGATCTGGGCTGGGGTTTACTATGGGCTCCCGTCCGTCAAAAGTCCCGGACCTGTGCGTTGCGACCGGGCAAAGATCTGCGCTGTATCGAATGAGGGGAAGGCTGGCGCATGGCCGTTGGTCGCACGTCGCGCGTAGTTGCAGTAGCTGCGGCTGTTGCCGGCATTGCGCTACTCGGGGGTGTTGCGGCTCAGGCCCAGCCCGATTCGTCCGGCTCATCAGATGCGTCCGGTCCTGACAATGGTGATGGCTGGCAGCTGCTTTCGATCCCGGGCCAGCAGTCGCCCATCGGCCTCCCACTAGAGCCGACCGATGCCGCGGGGAATGTGGCGCTGGTGCCAGGGTCGTCGGTGGCGGGCTCCGCCGCTGCTGGTTCGGCCGCGGCCGGATCTGCGGCGGCGACCTCGGTGATTCTCGGTGTGCTGCTCGGTTCGGGTTCGGCAGGGCTCGGCGTCGCGCTCGGCACCGGTTCGGCCGCTCTTGGTGCCGTGGCAGTCGGCACCGGCTCCGCTGTTGCGGGGACCGGCTCCGCCGCGCTCGGCACCGGTTCGGCTGCTGTCGGTACCGGTTCTGCGGCAGTCGGTTCGGCCGCGGTAGGCACCGGTGTGGCGGTCCTCGGCACGGGTTCGGCACTCGGCGCGACCGGCTCCGCCGCGGTCGGCTCCGCGGGTGTGGGTTCGGCGGGTGTGGGTTCGGCAGGTGTCGGCTCCGCTGGTCTCGGTTCCGCTGGCATCGGTTCCGGTTCGGCCGCAGTCGGTTCGGCCGCAGCCGGTTCGGCCAGCCCGCTACTACTGCTCCTGATACCGTTGCCAACCCCACCGGCCCCGGTCGTCCCACCGGTGCCCATTGTCGTTCCACCCGCCGGACCGCAGCTCGCGCCGGTCCCGGTGGCAGGGCCACCCGCCCCGGCGGACGCACCACCCCCGCCCCCGCCCGCACCGCCGGCCGCAACCCCGCCCGCCGCGCCCGCAAAGCCGAACCTCGACGTTCGGCCGACCAGTGCGAACAACGGACTACCGGAGCCGAAGCTGTTGTCGGTGATCGGCGGTCTCATCGCCATGGCATTGGTCGGAACCGGTTCCGGCGTAGTGAGTTTCCAGAGCGCTTCGGCCGCACAAGCTCGTGTCGATGCGGCACGCGCCGAGTTCTTCGGACCGCGGGTGTGAGGGGCGACTGTTGAGTGAGCGAGCCGTGTTTCAGCGCGCATCGCGCATGAGCGTCGGCGAGGTGCCGGCATGAGTGAGAGCAGGACGCGCAGTAGTTCTCGGTCCTATCGTCGGGTCGCCGCGGCGGTCGACGCTGTGTGCGCCGTCGCCGCGGACTCCGATGCGACCACACTCGACGAGGTGGTTGCCTCGATCGCTATCGAGCGCCATCGGCAGATCGAGATCGCTAGTGCGCAACTGGGCCCCGGGGTCTGTGGACAGCGCAGGTTCTATCCGGACCGGGACGTGATCGTGCTCGCCACCGCGCTGCCGAGCCGGGACCACACCCTCGCACATGAGTTGGGCCACATCGTGTTCGATCACGAAGGCGCGCCCGCGCCGGAGGTGACGCTCGAGGCCAGCGACGATTTGATCGCGTACATGCTCAGCCAGCGGGCACATCAGCAGATCATGGACGACGGCTCCGACGAACTCGCCGAATGGGAGGCCGAGACTTTCGCCGCCATGTTGATGACCCGTTTGCGCGTATTCAACAGCCGGGGCGCAGGCGTCTCGGCCCTTCGATTCGATGAGGCACTCGGATGACCTTCTGGTTGACTGCCCTGCTGGTCTGGGTCGCCGCCGGTGCACGAGTGGGTCGCGTGCTGGTGAAGCCCGCGACCACCGCTCGGGTGGCCATCGTCGTCGCGGTCGCCGCCGTCGCGCTTGCCACGACGGTCGCGGTTCCCGAGATCGCTTTGGCGATCGACAATCTCTTGCCGCGCGGATTGCCCGACGCCATACTCTCCGCAGGTGTCGTGGTGTCGGCTTGGATGATTTTCGCCGCGGCTACCGCGGTGGTCGCCGCGGCCGCGTGGCCGGTGGTGTCGCGCCGGAACCTGCGCCAGGTCGCCATGGTGATCTACGGTGTCGGTGTGATCGCGGTTGCGATCACCCTGGCCTGGTCGACCACCTTCGGCTGGGGGGTGGTGGCACTCGGCAGCATATTCATCGTGGTCACCGGACTGCGCAACCTCGACTGGACGGCGCTCGGTCGTGGCATCGCGATCTACACCACCGGTACGGCATTCGTGGCAGTGCTTGCGGTGCTACAGATTCGGCAGGCCCTGATCGATGCGCCGCGAACGGCTCCCGGCCATGCGGCGTGGGCTTGGCAGGCGTGGGAGATCGCCGGTCTGCTCCTCGCGTTCGGTTCGGTGTGGATCGTCGTGGAGCTGTGGGTGCGAGCGCGGGTGCTGCTGAGCCGGATTCGGCCACTGCACCGCGTCATGATCGGCCGGTTCCCCGAGGTGATCGCGCATGAGCAGACGAGTTCTTCCACGCAGCTCGAGGCGTCCGATCAGGTGGCGCAGATCATGGACGCGCTGTATCTGCAGTCGGGTGGTGGCGTCGAGCTGGTCGCCGCAGGCCCACCGCCGTTGTCACCGGTCGAGCGCGCCGACCGCGTGGCGGAATGGGCACGTAATCCCTTGGGCGACGTAGTGGTAGATGCGCGGTGGATTGCTCCGCCGGAGGGAATCAGTCCGCGCGGTTGGGTTCAGGCCATCGCTCGTGCCTATGACGCGTCAACTCCCGTCCACGCCCGGAATTGATCGACTCGCCGCAATACCGATCATCTCGACGCATTCTTCGTGAACCCCCCGTTTTGAATCTCCGGACACAACAACGAATCCGGCTCGACGATCGCCGAGCCGGATTTGTGTATGCCCACCAGGTATCCGATCAACTCTTTTCGCACATGCATGGGTAAGTCGCGGGGACGCCTAAAACTCGCCCCCGCGCTCTCCGCTACCCCATAACTTTGGGGCACCCGACCCATGACGCGGTACGGTGCGGCCCGAAGGCCGCACCGTACCGCACTGTAGGAGAACCTATTCGGTACCGTCCGGAGGAATTTCGGGCAAGCCTTCGCTTGCTCGCAACTTCTCCGCCATGGAGGTGAGGAGGTTCTGTGATTCTTCGGACAAGTCGAACGCTCTACTCGACAACCGCCGCAGTCCATAGCCCTGCAGCTGGGACAGCAACTCCAGATCGTGATCGATCTTGGCGGCATAGATGTCGTTGAAGAAGTAGTCCGGCTTGACCTTGAAGAACTTGGCCAGTGCAGCCACCGTTTCGTCCGACGGGTTCGTCCGCTGACCCGACCGCAACTGCGAGAGGTACGGTTTCGAGATCGGATGCCCGGAGGCCGTCAGCGCAGCCGCAACCTCCGCGTTGGTGTGCGGCTTGCGCCCCGGGGGATGCACGGTTTCGAACAGCTTGTTCAGCCGCGCCGCGAAATCAGCCATTGTGAGCCGCCCAATTCCCTTCGCTGTACTAACAGTCGTTATCTCGGATACGTATCATTGATATTAGCGGCTCAGTAACTGAAAACCTACGCCTGATTCAGGATTTCCTTGAAGCTTCTAGGTCCAGCTGCGGCGAAGTGACTGCGACCGTTGCGTTTGCGGGTCACCCCAACGGCTCTTGCGAAGGGGTGGCGTTCTCCGGTTCTGGCCCGTCGCAGGGGTCTCGCCCCGCAGATCGATGATAGCCTAAAGATAGCTGACATCTCATCTACCTGGCCCTAGTTGTCTTTGTGTGGCGTACGACACGTTTTGGCGGCCCTGGGATGAACGTTCAACCAATCGTGGGAAATGGTTCACGACTCCTACAGCCGCTCGATGATCGTGCCTGTCGCCAGTGCGCCACCCGCGCACATGAGCACCATCGCCGTACTGCCTCCGGTGCGCTCCAGTTCATGCAAAGCCGTTGTGATGAGCCGAGATCCGGTGGAGCCGACCGGGTGCCCCAGCGCGATCGCGCCGCCGTTGACATTAACTCGGTCCATGTCCGGATTGTGTACAGATGCCCACGAAAGTGCGACCGCCGCGAATGCTTCGTTGATCTCGAATAGATCGATGTCACCGATATTCATGCCCGACCGCTCGAGCAGTCGGGTACAGGCCTGAACGGGTCCGTCGAGATGGAACTCGGGCTCGGCGCCGACCACGACTTGGGTGACGATCCGGGCGCGCGGCTGCAATCCTGCTCGCTGCGCGGCCTTTTCATCCATCAGCAGCACCGCGGCCGCGCCGTCGGAGATCTGTGATGACGTGCCCGCGGTGTGAATACCGCCTTCGAGCACCGGCTTCAGCTTGGCGAGGCTTTCGAGGTTGGTGTCGCGTAGGCCCTGGTCCTTGCTCACCTCGAGCTTCTCGCCGGTGAGGTTGCCCTCCTTGTCGACGGCGGGTGCGGTCACCGACAGCACCTCGCGGTCGAAGCGGCCCTCGGCCCATGCCTGTGCGGCGCGCTGCTGCGAGCGGACGCCGAGCGCGTCGACATCGTCGCGAGTGATGCCGCGCCGCTTGGCAATACGCTCGGCCGCCTCGAACTGGTTGGGCAGATCGATGCTCCATGACGCGGGCCTGCGCGGGCCCGCATTCGTGCCGACGTTGGCGCCCAAAGGAACTCGGCTCATGGCCTCCACGCCGCACGCCATGCCGATGTCGATGGCGTCGGTCGCGATGAGGCCGGCGATCAGATGATTGGCCTGTTGGGCCGAACCGCACTGCGTATCGATGGTGGTGGCCCCGACCTGCCACGGCAGGCCTGCGTGCAGCCAGGCGACTCGGGTGATGTTGTTGGACTGCTCGCCCGCCTGGGTGACGCAGCCGCCGATAACCTGCTCGACCAGGGCTGGGTCCAGGTGTGCCTTGTCGAGCAGTCCGCGCTGCGCGAGGCCGAGTAGTTCGGCGGCGTGCAGGCCCGCGAGCCAGCCGCCGCGCTTGCCGATCGGGGTGCGAGCGGCCTCGACGATTACGGGTGTGCCCATGACCAACCTTTCCTTCGGAACAGAAAACTGAAACGTGTGTCCACGTTAGCGACAGGCGGATCTGTCCAGTTCTTCCCTCATTATCCAGCCTATGCTTCAATGATTGTAGAACGTGTTTCAGTTTGTCGAAGGAGACATCTGGTGGTTGACCCTCGGAATGCTCGGCCCAATCTGCCGGAAGGGTTCGACGTCACGGACCCGAACATTTACGCCGAGCGTGTTCCGGTCGAGGAGTTCGCGGAACTGCGCAGGACCGCCCCGATCTGGTGGAATCCGAAGTCCCCCGAGACGGGTGGATTTCATGACGACGGCTTCTGGGTCGTCAGCAAGCATGCTGAGGTCAAGGAAGTCTCGCGGCGCAGCGATGTGTTCTCCTCATTCGAGAACACCGCGATCCCGCGGTTCAATGACGAGATCACCCGCGAGGCGATCGAACTACAGCGATTCGTCCTGCTCAATATGGACGCGCCCCAGCACACCAAACTCCGCAAGATCATCTCGCGTGGCTTCACCCCGCGCGTGATCAACGGGCTGCGCGCGGAACTCAAGGCCAGGGCCGAGTCGATCGTGCAGGCGGCGGTGGCGTCCGGATCCGGCGACTTCGTCACCCAGGTCGCCTCCGAACTGCCGCTGCAGGCCATCGCCGAACTCATCGGCATCCCGCAGGAAGACCGCATGAAGGTGTTCACCTGGTCGAACGATATGACCGGGTACGACGATCCGGAGAACGAGGCCGACCCGGTCGCGGCATCCGCCGAGGTCCTCGGCTACGCCTACCAGATGGCCGCGGCTCGTAAGGAATGTCCGGCCGACGACATCGTCACGAAACTGATCGAGGCGGATGTCGACGGCGACGAGCTGACGCCGGAGGAGTTCGGCTTCTTCGTGATCATGCTGGCCGTGGCGGGTAATGAGACGACCCGCAATGCGATCACCCATGGCATGGCGGCCTTCCTGGACAACCCGGACCAGTGGGAGCTGTTCAAGAAGGAGCGCCCGGCCACGACTGCCGACGAGATCATCCGGTGGGCGACTCCGGTCACCTCCTTCCAGCGGACCGCGCTCGAGGACACCGAGCTCGGGGGAGTGCAGATCAAGAAGGGGCAGCGGGTGGTCATGCTCTACCGCTCCGCCAACTTCGACGAGGATGTCTTCGAGCACCCGGAGAAGTTCGACATCACCCGAAAGGACAACCAGCACTTGGCATTCGGTGGCACCGGTGCGCACTTCTGCATCGGCGCCAACCTCGCGCGGATGGAGGTCGATCTGATTTTCAACGCCATCGCCGACTACATGCCCGACATCACCAGGCTGGGCGACCCGAAGCGCCTGCGCTCCGGCTGGCTCAACGGTGTCAAGGAGTTCACGGTCGACTACAAGACCTCGAGCGGCTGCCCCGTCGCGCACTGACGACGACAAAGGGCCCTCGCCACCGGCATTTCTCGTGCCGCTGACGAGGGCCCTTTGTCGTGCTGTCCGCTGGGGGCAGCACCCTCAGCCGACGGGCTTCGCGGTCGCCATCGCGCGGTCGACCTCCCAGAAGGCTCGCAGCGCAGCGATTTTGCCCGTTTCGTTTACCTTGTAGGTGAACACGCCTTCGGCATCGATGCGATGACCACCGAGCGTGGAGCGAATGGTGCCGGTGAAGGCGATCTCGTTGCCACAGGCGAAAGAATCGCCGAACAGGAACTCGATGGAATCGGTCTTCGCGATCGCCATGTCCCAGAACGCCGCGATGGCTTCCTTACCCCGGTGGCCCTTGCCCTCGGGATCGAAACCCGAAGGGCCGACCGGATCTTCGACAATGCCGTCCTCGGCGAACAGCGCGACCCACGCCTGCTTGTCTCTGGCTCGCACCGCGGCTTGCGAGGCGAGGCCGGCGGCCCGTGCTGGATGTTCGGTGATAGTCATGCGCCTGCCTTCGCGACGATGGGTTCCTCGATGTTCTTCGCGGCGAAGCGGCGCAGCGAGTCCTGCTTGGCCGCGAGCTCGCCGTCGAAGCCGATGCCATCTGCCAGCCACGGAACGACGATCGCGTCGGTGACCCCGGCATCGGCCAGATCCTGGTACCCGGCGCGCCCGTATCGGTCGATGCACACCGCTTGGATCTCGAACGGCTCTGCCGCACGGCCGAATTCGGCACGCAGCGCCTCGAGCTTGCCGATGGTCAGGCACAGCTCGTCGTAGGTCATCATGGCCGAGGTCCAGCCGTCGCCGACGCGGGCGGCGCGCCGTAGGGCGGGCTCGGTGTGTCCGCCGATGTAGAACGGCACCGGCTCGGTCGGCGCCGGACTGATCTGCAATGGATCGAAGTCGAAGAACTCGCCGTGGAATTCGACCATGCCGCCGCCGAGGACCAGCTTGATGACCTCGATCATCTCGTCCACCCGCGCGCCGCGCCGGGCATAGGGCACTCCGCACCACTCGAATTCCTCTGGTGCCCAGCCGATCCCGACGCCGAAGCCGAACCGGTTGCCCGACAGGTTGGCCACCGAACCGACCTGTCTGGCCAGCAGCAGCGGGTTGCGCGAACCCAGCTTGAGCACGTTGGTGTAGAAGCGGATCCGGCTGGTCACCGCCGCCATCGCGGTCGCACCGATGAGCGGGTCGACCCAGGGTGTCTCGGGCCCCCAGAAGCGGCTGCCGTCGGCGGTGTAGGGGTACTTCGCCGACGCGGACTTCATGTAGAACAGCGAGTCGGGCAGGCCGATCGAGGCGAAGCCGCATTCCTCCGCCGTCTTCGCCAGTTCTGGCAGCTGCTCCAGCGGGCTGAGCGCGATGCCCAGGGTGAATTTCATCGGTGCGGTGCTCATCGGCGCTCCGACCCGACCACCCACATCGAGAAGTACTGTGAGCCACCGCCGTAGGCGTGGCCGAGGGCCTTCTTGGCATTGTCCACCTGATAGGCCCCGGCCCGGCTCATCACCTGCTTGGCGGCCTCGGCGAAGCGGATGAGCCCGGACGCGCCGATCGGATTCGAGGAGAGCACCCCACCGGAGGGGTTGACCGGCAGCGTGCCGCCGATTTCCGTCTCACCCTTGTCGGTGAGCTTCCAGCCATCGCCCGGCGGCACGAAGCCGAGGTTCTCCAGCCACATCGGCTCGAACCACGAGAAGGGCACATAGATTTCGGCGACATCGATTTCGGCGAGCGGGTCGGTGATGCCTGCCGCCTTCCACAGTGCGGCGGCCGCGTCCTGGCCTGCCTGCGGGCTCACCTGATCGCGCCCGGCGAAGGTGGTCGGTTCGGTCCGCATCGCGGTGCCGTGCACCCAGGCCACCTTCTTGCCCGCGGCTTCGGCAGCGGTCGCTGCTTGCTCGTCGCCGATCACCACCGCGCAGGCGCCATCCGACGACGGGCAGGTTTCGTCGAAGCGGATGGGATCCCACAGCATTTGTGATGCGAGCACCTTCTCCAGCGTGATATCCGGCTGGTGCAGGTGCGCGAGCGGGTTCTTCGCGCCGTTGCGACGATCCTTCACCGCGACCATCGCGCCGATGTGTCCGGGTGCGTTCGAACGGCGAATGTAGGAACGGACGTGCGGGGCGAAATACCCACCCGCACCCGCACCGACCGGCATGGTGAAGGGCACCGGAATCGACAGCGCCCACATGGCATTCGATTCCGACTGCTTCTCCCAGGCGATCGCGAGCACGCGCTTGTGCACCCCGGCCTGGACGAGGTTCGCGGCGACCACGCCGGTCGAGCCGCCGACCGAGCCTGCGGTGTGTACGCGCAGCAGTGGTTTTCCGGTGGCGCCCAACGCATCCGCGAGATACAGCTCTGGCATCATGACGCCCTCGAACAGATCGGGTGCCTTGCCGACCACGACCGCGTCGATGTCGGCGATGGTGAGACCCGAATCCTCGAGCGCGCGATCGATTGCCTCGCGACACATGCCCGCCATGGACACGTCGGTCCGTTTCGTCACGTGATGGGTTTGTCCGGTGCCGAGCACCGCAGCGGGGAGTGTCATCGAGTCTCCAAAACGGTCACAAGATTCTGCTGCAGCACGGGGCCGCTGGTGGCGTGGGCGAGTGCACGATTCGCGGTGCCCGCCATGATCGCTTCGGCCGCGAAGCCGATCCGCTCCAGGCCCGCGGCGAACATCGGGTTGGCCGCCAATGCGCCACCCGAGGGGTTCACTGTGGTCTCGGGTCTCAGGCCGATCGCCTCGGCGAGGATCAGCTGCTGGTGACTGAACGGCGCGTGCAGTTCGGCAATATCGAAGCCGCTGGTGTCGCCGCCGGTAACCGCTTGGGCGGCAGCCGAAGTCGAGGAGGAGACGGTCAGATCGCGGGCGCCGAGCTGAGGTGTGTCGACGCGATGGGCCATCCCGGAGATCCAGGCCGGACGCGCGCAGAGCTCGCGGGCCCGGTCGCCGACGGCGAGCACGATCGCCGCCGCACCGTCGGTGATGGGCGCGACGTCATGTGCGCGCAGCGGATCGGCGACATACGGTGTGCCGAGCAGACTTTCGATATCGCCGGCACCGCCTGCCGCCACGGCGGCCATATCGCGTTCGGTCCAGCGACCGGCATCGAGTCCGGCGCGCGCCTGTAGGCCCGCGATGGACAGCGAGTCCGGCCACAGCGGCGCGACCAGATAGGGATCGAGCTGCATGGTGAGGACCTGCCGCAGCGTGCCTGCCGAGGACTTACCGAAGCCGTACACGAGTGCGGTCTCCGCCTGCCCCGAGCGCAGTTTCACGAACGCCTCGTAGAGCGCCCAGGCGGCGTCCATCTCGACGTGGGATTCGTTGATCGGCGGCACCGCGCCGATGGCGTCGATTGCCGAAATGAACGAGAAGGCCCGTCCGGCCAGATAATCGGAGGAGCCGGAGCACCAGAAGTCGATATCGGATTTGGTGATGCCGAGCTGGGCGTAGAGCTGCTGGAAGATGGGCACCAGCATCTCGACACCGTTGGTGGTGCCGAAGGTTTCCGGCACGTGCGGCGCGTGGGCGAATCCCACGACCGCGATGTCGGTGGCGTTGTCGGTCACGTGGGCCTCTCTAGAGGTGATGGGAGTAGGTGTCGTATTCGGCGTCCGGCTCGCCGGTGGGACGGAAGTGGTCCACGTTCTCCAGCCCGTAGCCCCATTCCTCGCGCGGCTTCCACACGGCCTCCACTCGCATGCCCATCCGCACTTCGCTCGCCTCGCACCCGAGGACAAGGTGCAGAACCGGAATGTCGGCGCCGTCGAGCAGCACATAGGCCGCCACATACGGCGGCTTGATCCGCTGGCCGAGGAACGGCACGTTCACGATGCAGAAGGTGGTGACGGTGCCGCGGTCGGGCAGCTCGACGATTTCGTCGGTCGGCCTGCCGTCGGTCGGGTTGGCGCCGCGCGGCGGGAAGTACACCTTGCCCGCGGCGTCGGTCCGTCCGCCGAGCAGCTTGCCTTCGGCCAGTCCGCGCAGGTAGATGGTTTCCTGCGGCGAGGCGGTGTGTTTATAGGCCAGGTCGACGGGAGTGGTGATCACCGTGATCGGCTCGGCATCGTCGACAGATTCCGCCGGTGCGTGCGATGTGTCGCCGGGTTCGAAGCAGACGATGTCCTTGATGCTGCCTGCGGTCTCGGTCGCCCACCTGGCGACGACGTGCTGGCCGGTGTGGATGGCGCCGGGCTCGGCCACGTCGACGGCGTGCAGCAGGGTGGTGTCCGCGCCGTCGAGTTTGATCAGTGCCCAGGCGAAGGGGCGATCGAAGGGTTGTCCCGGCAAGGGATCGTGCACCCAGGTCCACGATGCGACAGTGCCGGTATCGGCCACGTCGACGAACTCGGTGAGTGGCGCGGAGGTGATCGGATCATATTCTGGTGGCGGCACGAGCACCCGCCCGTCCGAACCGCGTACGCCGACGATCTTGCGGCCGCGCAGCTTGGTCAGGAAGTTGCCGATCGTCGGTCCGACCGATCGGGTGTAGTCGAATCGCACCCGAAGGGGCGCGCTCAGTACGTCGGGCACGGAGTGCGCACCCGTCGCCGGGCCACCACCCGCTGTGGAGTCGCTGCGCGACGCAGTGTTCAATTCCGACCCTCTCTCATTCGCGATTGTGCCGGATGCAGTATTCCCCTGAGTCACAATGTCGAGTAGAACAGGTTCTTATTCTGCTGGCAAGAAGTTGGCTGGAAAGAGGTCGATGGTGAAGTTCGGATTGCAACTCGGGTACTGGATGGCACAACCACCGCAGAATGCCGGTGAGTTGGTGGTGGCCGCCGAGGCGGCCGGGTTCGACGCCGTATTCGCCGCCGAATCCTGGGGGTCGGACGCCTTCGGTCCGCTGATGTGGTGGGGATCCTCGACGCAGCGGGTGCGCCTGGGTACCTCGGTGGTGCAGATGTCGGCGCGCACGCCCGCCGCGACCGCGATGCATGCGCTGACGCTGGATCATCTCAGCGGTGGCCGGGCGATCCTCGGCCTCGGCGTCTCCGGTCCGCAGGTGGTCGAGGGCTGGTACGGCCAGCCGTTCGCCAAGCCGTTGCAGCGCACCAGAGAGTACGTCGGGATCGTTCGTCAGGTACTGGCACGGCAGGCCCCGGTCACCAATGCCGGACCGCAGTACCCGCTGCCGTACACGGGCCCGGGTTCGACCGGGCTGGGCAAGCCGCTCAAGCCGATCGTGCATCCGCTACGAGCGGATTTGCCGATCTGGCTCGGCGCGGAAGGTCCGAAGAATGTGGCGCTGACGGCCGAGATCGCCGACGGCTGGCTGGCGATCTATTACGCGCCGCGGCTGGCCGGGATGTACAACGACTGGCTCGACGAGGGTTTCGCCAGGGCGGGCGCGCGGCGTTCGCGGGCGGACTTCGAGATCGCCGCGAGCTGCCAGGTGGTGCTGACCGATGATGCCAACAGTGAGATCGAGCGGATGCGCTGGATTATGGCGCTCTACATCGGTGGCATGGGCGCACCGGAAATGAACTTCCACGCGCAGGTGTACCGGCGGATGGGATACGAGCGTGAGGTCGATGAGATCGGCAGGCTCTTCCAGGCGGGCAAGAAGGCGGAAGCGGCCGCGTTGGTTCCCGACGAGCTGATTCTGGACACCGCGATCATCGGCGACGAGGACCATGTTCGTAAGCAGCTCGGGGTGTGGGAGGCGGCCGGGGTCACCCAGATGCTGGTGTCTGTTCCCGATATCGAGCAATTGCATCGGCTCGCACCCCTTGTACAGATGTAGAACACGTTCTAAATTCGTAGGGGTGACGACGCAGGAGTCAGTAGAAATTCTCGGTCTCTGGAATATCGCGAACGCGGAACCCGATCGGATCGCCTTGGTCGATCCGATCGGCCGCGAGGTGACGTATCGCGAACTGGCCACGCTGGCCAATCGATACGGCACCGGCCTGCGAGCGCTGGGCCTACAGCCTGGCGACGTGCTCGTCAGCATGGTGCACAACTGTGTCGAGGCAGTCGCCGCCTACTTCGCGGCGTACCAGGCCGGGCTGTACATCGTTGCGGTGAACTGGCACCTGACCGGCCCCGAGGTCGCCTACATCCTCTCCGACAGCGAGGCAAAGGCATTCATCGCCAGCGACCGGTTCGCCGCGGCCGCGATCGCCGCGGCCGACGAAGCCGGACTACCGGCGTCGGCACGCTTCGCGGTGGGTGAGATCGAGGGCTTCAAATCGGTGGCCTGGCTCGGCGCGGCCGACACCGGCCGGCCCGACAACCGGACCACCGGCGCGCCGATGCTCTATACCTCGGGAACAACGGGGCGCCCCAAGGGTGTTCGCCGCCCTTTGACCGGCGCCGATCCGGATGTCGTTCCACCGCATACCAATGCGTTCTTCGGGCTGTTCGACCTCGCGCCCTATGACGACCACGTACATATCTGCGGCTCGCCGCTCTATCACACCGCGGTGCTGAACTGGGCGACGATCTCGATTCAGCTGGGGCACAAGGTTGTTCTGATGGATCGTTGGGATGCCGAGGAAATGTTGCGGCTCATCGAGAAGCATCGGGTGACCCACAGCCACATGGTGCCGACCCAGTTCCACCGCCTGCTGGCGTTGCCGGAGGAGGTGCGCGCCAAGTACGACGTGTCCTCGCTGCGCAGCATGGTGCACGGTGCGGCACCGTGTCCGCAGGAGACCAAGCGGCAGATGCTGGCGTGGTGGGGCCCGACGGTCACCGAGTATTACGCGGCGACCGAGGGTGGCGGCACGGTAATCAATGGCACCGAGTGGCTGCTCAAACCCGGCTCGGTCGGCAAAGCCTGGCCATGGTCGGTGATCAAGGTGCTCAGCGAGGAAGACGGCTCCGAAGTGCCCGCGGGCGAGACCGGGCTGGTCTACATGAAGATGGGTGCCTCGAGCTTCGAGTACCACCACGCCAAGGAGAAGACCGAGGAGTCGAGGGTCGGTGACCTTTTCACCGTCGGCGACATCGGCCATCTCGATGAGGACGGGTATCTCTACCTGCACGATCGCCGATCCGATCTGATTCTCTCCGGCGGTGTGAACATCTATCCGGCCGAAATCGAAAGCGTGCTGATCACTCACCCGAAGGTCGCCGATGTGGCTGTTTTCGGTCTGCCGCACGCCGACTGGGGCCAAGAGGTAAAAGCTGTGGTCCAGCCCGCCAACGGGTTCGAGGGCGACGACGACCTCACCGCCGAGCTACTCGCCTTCGCCGCAACACAATTGGCGAAGTACAAGATGCCGCGCTCGATCGACTACCTCCCCGAACTCCCGCGCGACCCCAACGGCAAGCTCTACAAGCGCAAGCTCAAGGAAAGCTACTTGGCCGCATCATAACCACTGCTCCGCACCGAACACCCCGTGCTGCAACCAGACACCTGGTACACGGGGTGTTCGTATGCGATGGGCCTTCGAATCGACATGGGGGAGGGCGGATCGACAGAGCCTGGGGCACGCTACCCGACTCCTGCCGACCAACACGGTGTCGCGTTGACGGTTCCAGCAACGTCGGTAGTCACATGGTGGCTGTGGAGCATTCGGCAGCCACCATCTGACTACGCTGGTCAGACTTCTTCGCGCAGTTCCGGGGGGAGGCCGAAGAGGGGGAACAGTCTTTCGGTGTCGAGGAAGAAGTTGAGGCCGGCGATGGCGGGGCCGTCGAGCTCCAGGACGGTGATCGACCACGGAGTCCAGACGCCGGGCTCGCTCTGCTTGTAGTGGCCGAAGGCGGGGAGGCCGTTCGCGCCGTCGAGTCGAACCAGCCTGGCATCGCGGCAGGTCTGGCCGGTGCCGAGCATGAACGCGGCCACGTTCTCCGGGCCGGAGATCCACAGCTCGATCGGAGGCATCGACAGTGCGACATCCGCTTTCAGCAGGGTGGTCAGCGTGTCCATGTCGTAGGCCTCGAACGCCTTGACGTAGTCGTCGACCAGTTTGCGCTGGTCCTCATTGGTCTCGTCGTAGGTGTCGGTGCTCGTCGGCTGCACCTTCGACATGGTCGCTCGTGCGCGCTGCAGCGCGCTGTTCACCGACGCGGGCGACATGGTGAGGGCATCGGCGGTCTCACTGGCCGAGAAGCGCAGTACCTCACGCATGATCAGGATGGCCCGCTGGGTGGCGGGCAGATGCTGACAGGCGGCGACGAACGCCAGCCGCAGTGTGTCCTTCGCGGACGCGTGTTCGGCGGGGTCCGACCCGAAGGCGAGGGCATTGGGGATCGGTTCGATCCAGACGTAGTCGGGCTGCGGCATGGGCAGGGGGGTGTCCGGCCGCGACGGCCCGGACAGATCCATCGGCCGGGCCCGGCGTTGCGGACCATCGATCATGTCCAGGCAGACATTGGTGGCGATCCGGTACAGCCAGGACCGCAGGCTGGCGCGGCCTTCGAACGAGTCGTAGGACTTCCATGCGCGGGTGAAGGTTTCCTGCACCGCGTCTTCTGCCTCGAAGGACGAGCCGAGCATTCGGTAGGCATATGCGCACAGCTCCCGCCGGTGTCCCTCGAACGAGGAGAGCACATCGGGGGCGAGGCCGGCGGTATTGCCGGACAAGTCGGTCATGAACGTCACCCTGCCACAGACCACCGACACATTACAGACCCCAGAAGCGGGTCTACCGGCGGAATCGAGATCATCATCACGGTGGCGGAGCCACGGGGCGGGTTGTGGCGGGCATCACCATCCGGGTCGGCGATGAGTTCTCTGCCGACGGCCCGTCTCTACTGGTGAACCGAAAAGCGGACCACGCATGGACTGAGGAAAAGGGCACCGAACATGAGCAGCAAGATGATCTTCATCAACCTACCTGTCACCGATCTGGGCTGGTCGAAGAACTTCTACGAGGCGTTCGGCTGGAAAGTGAACCAGGCCTTCACCGACGAGAACGCCGCCTGCATCGTGATCGATGACAACATCTGTCTGATGCTGCTGACCAAGGAATTCTTCCCTACCTTCAGCAGCCGACCGCTGTCGGACACCGTCTCGACCATCGGCGCCGTGTACGCGCTCGCGCTGGCCAGCGCCGAAGCCGTCGACACGCTCACCGCCGCGGCACTGGGCGCAGGGGCCACCGAGGTGGTCAACGCGGACAAGCGCGCGCAGGAGGCGCGGGTCGGCATGCACGGCCGCACGTTCATCGACCCCGACGGCCACCAGTGGGAGCCGTTCTGGATGGACTACCCGGGCGGCAACTGAGCCACAACGCAAGCGACCCCCGGCGCGGAATGCGCAGGGGGTCGCATGTTTTCGTCGTTTCAGCAGCCGGTGAACGTGGGCTTGCGCTTTTCCGCGAAGGCCTTCGGGCCCTCCTTGGCGTCGGCCGACTTGAAGACCGCCGTGCCGAGCTCGGCGTCGATCTTGAAGGCCTCTTCCTCGTGCATGCCCTCGGTGTCGCGGATGGTGCGCAGGATGGCCTGGACCGCGAGCGGGCCGTTGGCCGCGATCTGCGCGGCCAGTTCGAGCGCCTTGTCCAGCGCGGTACCGTCCGGCACCACATGCCCGATCAGGCCGATTTCCTTGGCTTCGGCCGCAGTGACATGCCGACCGGTGAGCAGGATGTCCGCGGCCACGGTGTAGGGAATCTGGCGTACCAGCCGCACCGCCGAGCCGCCGAGTGGGAACAGGCCCCAACGTGCCTCGGACACACCGAATTTCGCGCTCTCGCCGGCCACCCGGATATCGGTGCCCTGCAGGATCTCGGTGCCACCGGCGATGGCGGGACCCTCGACTGCCGCGATCAGCGGCTTGGTGAGCCGTCTGCCCTTGAGCAGCGCTTCGATCTTCGACAGGTCCCAGCCGCCGCCGGAGAAGGAGTCGCCCGGGTGTTGGGTCGTCATCGCTTTCAGATCCGCGCCCGCGCAGAACGCGCCGCCCGCGCCGGTCAGGATCGCGACCCGGATGTCGGGATCATTGTCGACCTGATCCCAGGCGTCGCGCATGATCGCCATCATCTCGCCCGACAGCGCGTTGCGGGCCTCGGGACGATTCATGGTGACGATGAGGACGTGGTCGCGTTTCTCGACGAGGCAATCTGGCATTGGTGATTCTCCTGACTTTCAAGCCTTGTCAGAAACAGTAACACGTTCTATTTTTAGGTTTGTGAGCTACAACATAGCCGACTTGGTCGAACACGCCATCGATCTCATGCCCGACCGCGTAGCGCTGGCCGACGACGGCCGTGAGGTGACTTACGCGCAGCTGGAGGAGCGGGCCAACAAGCTGGCCAACTACCTGCTGGAACAGGGTGTTCAGCCGGGCGACAAGGTGGGCATCTACTCGCGCAACACGATCGAGGCCGTCCAGGCCATGGTCGCGATCTTCAAGGCACGCGCCGTGATGATCAACGTGAACTATCGATACGTCGAGAACGAGTTACAGCATATTTTCGACAACTCGGACATGGTCGCGCTGATTCACGAGCGCCGCTTCAGCGACAGAGTTGCCGGTGTCCGCCCGAACACTCCGCTGCTGAAGACGGTCATCGTCGTCGACGACGATACGACCGGCACGATCCCCACCGCAGCGGATTCGGTGGAATACGAAACGGTGCTCGCGCAGTCCTCCGGAGAGCGCGATTTCGGCGATCGCTCCCCGGACGACCTCTACATGCTCTACACCGGCGGCACCACCGGCCTGCCCAAGGGTGTGATGTGGCGGCAGGAGGACGTATGGCGGGTGCTCGGAGCCGGCATCAACTTCGTCACCGGTGAATACGTCGACGACGAATGGGAATTGGCGAAGGTCGGTGCGGCCAACCCGCAGATGGTGCGCTTCCCGATTCCGCCGATGATCCACGGCGGCTCACAGTGGGCCACCTTCCACAGCCTCTTCGGTGGCGGCAAGGCCGTGATGATCCCCGAGTTCAGCGGTCACGGCGTGTGGCAGCACATCGACCGCCACGGCATCAACCTCATCTTCATCACCGGTGACGCGATGGCGCGGCCGATGCTGGATGCGTTGATCGAGGGCAATCCGGAAACCGGTAAGCCCTATGACCTTTCGACGCTCTATGTGATGGCCAGCAGCGCGGCGCTGTTCTCCCCGGCCCTCAAGGACCAGTTCCTCGAGCTGCTGCCGAACCGGATGCTCTCGGACTCCATCGGCTCGTCGGAGACCGGTTTCGGTGGACTGTCCATCGTCACCAAGGGTGCGACGCACACCGGTGGGCCCCGCGTGAAGATCGATGCGTCGACCGTGGTCCTCGGCGAGGACGGCAATCCGGTGGAGCCCGGTTCGGGTGTGGTCGGCATTCTCGCCCGCAGGGGCCACATTCCGCTCGGCTACTACAAGGATGAGGCGAAGACGGCGGCAACCTTCAAGGAGATCAACGGCGTTCGCTACTCGATCCCCGGCGACTACGCACGGGTCGAGGAGGACGGCACCGTGACGATGCTCGGTCGCGGTTCGGTCAGCATCAACAGCGGTGGCGAGAAGATCTACCCCGAAGAGGTCGAAGGCGCGCTCAAATCGCACCCGGAGATCTTCGACGCGCTGGTGGTCGGCGTTGCGGACGAGCGGTGGGGTCAGCGGGTCGTCGCTGTTGTGCAGTGCCGCGGCGACAACCGCCCGTCGCTGGAAGAGCTGCGCCCCATGCTGACCAACGAGATCGCGCCCTACAAGCAGCCGCGCAGCCTGTGGTTCGTCGATGAGATCAAGCGCTCGCCCGCGGGCAAGCCGGATTACCGCTGGGCCAAGGAGCAGACCGAGGCGCGTCCGGCCGATGAGCACATCGAGGCGAGCACCAAGTAAGAAGTAGAGGCGACCGGTACCGGCGAGGGCTGCCGCGACCTGCGGCGGCCTTTGCCGTTCCAGCAGTCACCTGCGGTGTTGGTTCGAGCGACCTGCCGGCAGTCGCGAGCGGTAGACAGGAGATCGAATTGACAGCGCCCTATGCGTTTTTCGCCGCGACCGGATACGGCTTCGAGCCCTTGCCCTTCGCTGTCAGCGCGTGGTCGTCGACGATGATCAACGGGCCTGCGATCTGTGGGCTGCTGGCGAGAGCGCTGGAACTGCAGCATTGTTCGGCCGAGTTCACCCCCGCCCGGTTGACGGTCGACCTGTTCCGGCCGACGCTGAACAAGCCGGTGACCGTAGTGACCGAGTTGGTCAGGGCGGGAAATCGGATCAGGGTGGCCGATGCCGCGCTGATGCAGGACGGTGCGGATGTGGCCCGCGCGACGGCGATCTTCTTGAAACGGTCGGTGCAGCCGCCCGGAGAGGTCTGGACCAGGGCCGACGGCCCGCGCCCGCCCGAGGTGCCGATCGCCGATGGACCGACCCCGCCACTGTGGAACAGCGACGGTCGCGCCGATGGCTGGTCGTCGCGGGTCGGCGAGCATCAGAACGGCGGGCGCAAGCGCACCTGGCAGGTGCCGATGTCGGTGATCGAGGGGGAGACGCCTTCGGCGTTCGCAGGCGCCGCGATGATCGGTGAGGCGACCAGCATGATGACCAACTGGGGCAGCGCGGGGATCGGGTTCATCAACACCGATCTGACGCTCGCGCTGGCGCGGCCCGCTATCGGGCCGGAGATCGGGTTGGCGGCCGACAGCCACATCAGCGCAGATGGGGTCGCCGTCGGCAGTGCGACCCTGTTCGATCGCTCCGGGTCGTTCGGGACCTGCCTGGTGACCGCGCTGTCGAACGCCGATCGGCAGGTCGATTTCGCCGACGGCTCCGTATTTGCGGCGCGAGCCGGCATCCAGTAGGAATTCCAGCAGAAGGGCCCGCCAGTTGTCCTGGCGGGCCGATCTTTCGGTCTCGAAGACTCAGCGGTTGGCGAGCTCGGCGAGTTGGAAGGCCAACTTGCGGCGGACCGCGGGGATGCGGGTCGCGAGCGACAGGACGGTATTGCGGAGCAGGCGGGCGGGCCGCGGGCGCAGGGTGCCCATCTTGGTCATCCGGTCGGTGAAGGCGACGACGCCGAGTGCCACTGGGCGCCGGGTGGTTTCGTAAGTGTCCAGGATGGTGTCCGGCTCGCCCTGGACGGCGCGAGCGAGCAACGGTCCGAGGAAGGCCGCGTCCTGGATACCGGTGTTCATGCCCTGTCCGCCCGCCGGGCTGTGTACATGCGCGGCGTCGCCGGCCAGCAGCACGCGACCTGCGCGGTAGTGGTCGGCGACCCGGTGGTGCACCCGGAAGCGCGAGCCCCACAGCACCTCACGGACTTTCACCGCGCCACCGGGGCCGCGGGTGTCGAGAATCGACTGGATATCGGCGGCGTCCGGGTGTTCGGGGGCTTCGTCGAGGGTGGCGACGACCCGGTAGCGGTTCGGTTCGTCCTCGTCGGGCAAAGGCGCGACCACGGTGACGCCTTCGGGTGAAAGGTGCAGCGCCACTTCGTTTCGCGCGATCGGCCAGTCCATCCTGACATCGGCGAGCACGAAGGAGGCGGGGTAGGTGTCGCCGGTGAACCCGATGCCCGCTTGCTCCCTGACGACGCTGTGCATACCGTCGGCGCCGATCACGTAGTCGGCCCTGATAGTTCCCGGGTTGCCCGCGCCGTCTTCGTAATCCACCGTGACGCCGTTGTTTTCGTCGGCCATCCTGGTCACCTGATACGGTCGGCGCACCTCGCCGCCCGCTGCGCGCAGCCGCTCCAGCAGCACCGTTTCGGTGGTGTCCTGCGCGACCATGAGGGTGTAGGGGTACTCCGTTGGCAGTCCGTCGAAGCGCACAGTGGCCAACGTCCGGCCGCCGTCGTGCACGGTGAAGTTCGGTACCACGATGCCGCGTGCGATGAGTTCATCGGCGATGCCGAGCTCGCGCAGTACCTCGAGGGTCCGTGCGTGCACCACGGCGGCGCGAGAGGTGTTGGCACCCTCGGCGAGCCGGTCGAGCAGTACGAAGTCGATACCGGCGTCGGCCAGCGTGATCGCGGCGGTCAGTCCGGCGGGCCCGGCTCCGACGATCACCACAGAGGTGGTGTCGGGCAGTTCGTCGCTCGGGGTGGTGTTCATCGGAACTCCTTGGTCAACATCTGTGGGCCAACGCTTGTTGGCTAAAGGTAGACCTGGCCGCCCTCGTAAGTCAACAGTTGTTGGCATACACTTGTTGGCATGACCGTCGTCCCAGATCAACAGCCTGCGCGCCGCTCCGATGCCACCCGGGCGGCGATCCTCGACGCTGCCCGCGCCCGTTTCGCTGCGGAGGGCTTTCGCAAGGCGACCATTCGCGCCATCGCGGCCGACGCCGCGATCGATCCGTCCATGGTGATGCGCTACTTCGGCAGTAAGGACGGTCTGTTCGCCGCCGCGGTCGATGTCGAACTGAATCTGCCCGATCTGGCGGCCGCGGAGCCGGACGCCGTGGGTGAGGTGCTGGTCCGCCGCTTTCTGGCGATCTGGGAGGACCAGCCCGACAACAAGGTCCTGCTGATTCTGCTGCGTTCCTCCATCGCCGACGAAGCGGTGAGCGAACGCTTCCGGCAAATCTTCGCGGACCAGGTATTGCCTGCTGTGCTTCGCTTCGGCGACCCGGCTGATGCGCAACGCCGCGGCGGATTGATCGTGTCCCAGTTGCTCGGGCTTGCCCTGTGCCGCTACGTGCTGCGGCTGCCCCCGGTGGTCGGGCTCTCGCGGGAGCAAATCATTGTGGATATCGCACCGACCGTGCAGCGGTATCTGACCTCGACGCCGATCGGGGCGGCGGCAGGCGCTCGCGCGAGCTAGCCGCCCCGACACGGCAATCGGCCCGCCGTGGCAGGGGCGGGTTCACGCGATCGTCGCAACACTCTCGATTTGAGAGGTTGCGGCGATCGTGTCGTTTCAGGAGGATTTGGCCCGGTTCGGTGATCAGCT
>NZ_JBFBAB010000050.1:0-23625 GCF_040681975.1 Nocardia sp. NPDC051463 | reverse complement strand
GTGTCGGTGCCGGTCGCTGTGTTCGATGTACACACCCTCGCCGGACCGACTGACACCGACCTGACACACACCTGACACCTCCACTGACACCACGACCGGCCAGCAACACACCAGCCGACCCGCCGCCACTCACACGGCCCGAAACCGCTGCGGCTCAGAACATCCCGCGATGCCGCCGAGTAGCCGAAAGGGGTTCCTCATGGGCGTTCGGCGGACTATTCGTTCGAGACGAACATCCGGGATGTCGAGGCCGTTCTCGCGGCGAGGGGTGTGGAGCGGGCGCTGGTGGTGGGCTGGTCCTATGGAGCGTTCGTCGCGGCACACTGGGCCAGCCGCAATCCCGACCGTACCGCGGGCGCGGTGCTGGTCGAGGGCGCGCAACCGTACGACTGGATCGATGAGATCGATGTCGAGCAGATGCGGAAGCTGTGGCGGCGGTTGAGCTGGCTCATGGTGTTGCTGCGTCCGACAGGCCTGACCCCGCGGATGACCGCAGAACAGATGGCGAACAGCAACATCGAGGCAGGCATGATCGCCCGCGAGCGCGAACTGGGCCCCGTGCTGGACAACATCACCGTCCTGACGCGATATGTGAACGCCTCGGGAAAGTCGGTGGGAAGCAAGGGTGATGAGCAGGAACGCATCCGCGCCAGCCTCCATCAGGTGGTCGAACGCAACCCGAACATCACAATCCACGCAAAGGTCCCCAGTAACCACGGCAACATCCTGCGCAAGGACTTCCGTGCCGTCGCCGCGGCCGTACGTGCGGTCGCCGGGCCCGACCTCAGCTCAGCGCCGCAGGCAGGACCGCCGGACGGACGATCAGCCGGGTAGCGACGTTGGCACTTGATCGCCGGCACGCCAGAGCCGCAGCACCCCGAGTGGAGTCCCGAAGCGGAACAGCCTCTGCGACAAGGGGTTCAGCTTGGTCGCCGTGGCGTCAGACCGCCTTCGGCTGGGTGCGACGGGCATAAGCGCGTGCGGCACGGACACGGTCGCCGCACCGGGTGGAACACCAGTGGCGGCGGCCGTGGCGCAGCAGGTAGCGATTACAGGGGGCGGAATCGCAAGTGGTGAGGGATTCGGCGTCGGGACCGGTGAGGAGGTCGGCCGCGTCCGCCGCGAGGGTCGCGAGAGCGCGGTCGAGGATCTCGTTGGGCGGACACACCGCCGTACGGTGGGGGCCGTTCTTCTCGTCCCAGTGCAGCAGCGCAGCCGTCGGAACCCGGCTCAGCGCGTCATTGACGGCGGACAGCGCAGCGGGTACGGGGATCAGCCCGGCAACGTAGGCGGCGAACAATGCCCTGAGATGTTCGCGCAGCACGCGCAGCTGCGTCGCGCACATCTCCTGCACGCCGGCGTCGGCCGGGGCGAGGTCGCGATTGGCGAGCCACTGATTCGTCGCCTCGGGGCTGCCGAGGAGATCGACGAATTGCCCACCGGGCAGCGCGATGGCGCTGTTGACGAAGTCGAGAGCGAGGTATCGCTCCGCCCCTGGTGCGGGCGGCAGCACAGACTCCACCGCCAAGGTCTCCCTCATATCTCTCATGGTACAGCTTGCGTTTATCCGTGATAAATCTTTACTGTTCTCACGGATATAGAAACATTCTTCCGTGAGGAGTCTTCGTCGTGGCTGCTGCCGACACCAACCATGCGCACATCCCCGTCCGCGTCTTCGGCGGCCCGACCGCCCTGTTCGAATACGGCGGGTTGCGGTTGCTTACCGACCCGACCTTCGACGCTCCTCGCGAGTACCAGCAGCCAGGCGGCGTGCTGACCAAGACGGCGTCCGCCGCGCCGACCGACCTCGGCCGCATCGACGTGGTCCTGCTCTCCCACGACCAGCACCCCGACAATCTCGACAACGCCGGCCGGGCCCTGCTTGCCGAGATCCCGCTCACCCTCACCACACCCGGGGGCGCGCAGCGCCTGGGGAATGGGGCCAAGGGGCTGGCAGATTGGGAGTCGATCGAACTGGACCGCCCCGGCGGCGGCACGATCACGGTGACGGGCGTGCCCGCCATCCACGGGCCCGGCGCACGGGAGGACGTCGAACCGATCACCGGTCAGGTGGTCGGATTCGTCCTGACCGGTATGGACCTGCCCACGGTCTACGTCAGCGGCGACAACGCCTCGCTCGCCGCGGTTCAGGAGATCGCCGATCGCTGCGGCCCGCCGGACACCGCCATTCTCTTCGCCGGGGCGCCCCGCTTCCCGATCCTCTTCGACGGCGCGCCGATCGTCCTCGACAGCGCCCAGACCGCCGAGGCTGCCGAGATCCTCGGCGCGCGCCGGGTAGTTCCCGTCCACTACGAGGGTTGGGCCCACTTCACCGAGGGCCGTGACGAACTGGTGGCCGCTTTCACCGACGCCGGGCTCGGCGACCGCCTGGATCTGGGCGACCTGGGATGACCGGGCCTCGAAAAGACTCTCTCGCGAAGACTGCTGCGACGAACCGGGTCGAGCACCTCCCGCACCTCCGGACGCAACGCCACATCTTGATCGTCTTGGTCGCCGCTCAGGTCCTCAGCGGCGCCGGACTGGCGGCCGGGGTGACCGTCGGCGCCCTGCTCGCGCAGGACATGCTCGGGTCCACCGGTCTTGCCGGTCTGCCCAGTGCCCTGGGCACCGCCGGTTCTGCGCTCGCGGCCATTGCCGTCGGCCGCATCTCGCAAGCCCGCGGCCGTCGACCCGGCCTTGCCGCGGGATATCTGGTCGGTGCCGTCGGCAGCGCGGGTGTCATCGCGGCCGCCGTCGCGGACAACATCGTGCTGCTGTTGCTCGCGCTGTTCGTCTACGGCGCAGGCACGGCCACCAACCTTCAGGCCCGTTACGCCGGAGCCGATCTGGCCGCCCCCGCGCACCGCGCGAGCGCCGTATCCACCGTGCTGGTCGCCACCACTCTGGGCGGCGTGGTCGGCCCCAATCTCACCGCGCTCACCGGCGACCTCGCGCAGACTCTCGGCATCCCCTACCTGGCCGGGCCATTCCTGCTCGCCGGGACCGCCTACGCGATGGCCGCAGTCGTACTAGCCGCCTGGCTGCGCCCCGATCCACTGCTGCTGGCCCGCACCCTCGAGTCCGAACGCACGGCCGCGGCGGAGACGCGAGGGTGCCGAGCAGGCCCACCGCACCCGGCCGCGCGGCGCCGCTGCGGAGTGCTGGTCGGTGCGCTGATCATGGTGCTCACCCAGTTGGTCATGGTGGCGATCATGACGATGACGCCCGTCCACATGCACGATCACGGGCACAGCACCGCCGCGGCCGGCCTCGTCATTGCCATCCACATCGGCGCGATGTACTTGCCCTCACCTCTGACCGGCTGGCTCGTCGACCGCTTCGGCCGACTCCCGATCGCCGCCGCCGCCGGACTGACGCTGCTGACCGCCGGGATCATTGCCGCCGCCCCCGACGACTCCATCGCAGTGTTCACGGTGGCACTCACACTGTTGGGTCTTGGCTGGAACTTCGGTCTGGTCACCGGCACCGCGATCGTCACCGACGCGATCCCGCCGGCCACCCGCGCCAAAACCCAAGGCCTGGTCGACGTCTCCATCGCCATCGCAGGCGCCACCGGCGGCATGGCTTCGGGTCTCGTCGTCGCCGCCGCGGGCTTCCCGGTCCTGGCCCTCGGCGGCGGCATCCTGTCGCTGGCCATCCTGCCGACGGTCGCCGCCGCCGCACACCTCCGATGAGCGGCGGGCGCGGGCGCCGCTGCTGCCTGCACGCAGAGAGCCATACCGATCATGACGGTGGGCGGCCCGAATAAGGCCTGCATCCCGCCGGGCACCTGCCGAATTCAGGCCGGAATCGGGTCCTGACACCAGTCTCCAACCAGCAGATGTGTGTACCTCAGCTGGTCCCGACCCACCGGCCGCGGCAAGGCGCGAGGGGCGAGGGAACGGCGGCCGGCGTTGAACGCGTTCCCTTCGAAGGCCGGATCACCCCAACCGGCAACTAACAATGCCGAGATCAGATCCGCCGTTCATCCGACACTCCCGTCGCGCCCCGCGGTTCGGCGTTGCTCGGCACGGTGGGCGAGCGCGTTGACGATGCGTTGCCAGGCCGGTGATGCCTCGGAGATCCTGGAAGAGACCAGCTTCTTGGTCGTCGGCGGGCCGGCGTCTTGTTCGTGTTCGATCTCCCAGGCGTCGAGGTCGTCGATGAGCTGGTTCAGGCGTGGATCGTGCGGGTCCCAGTCGACGCAGTGATCGACCGCGAGATACAGGCGCGTCGTCTCGGGCTCGTCCAAGTCGGCGTTCTTTTCCCGTATCCGCTGGGGCATGGAGTTCGGGTCGAGTGCTTGCCGCAGGATCCAGGAGTCGCGTTCGAGTCGTACCCGCTGTTCGCTGATCCCGAGACCGCGCATGCGGTTCAGAATGGCGACCACCTCGGGTGGCAGGACAAGCCCTTCGCCGCTTGCCAATTCGGCGATCCGGCCGCGGTATTCGGTGAGTTGGTCGATCCTGCGCTGCAATTCGGCGTCGATATCGGTGATGGCCGCGCCGAATTCGGTGGGCTGCGCGTGCAGCAGCGCGTCGATGCGGGCCAGCGGAACACCGGCGTCGGCGAGGGTTCTGATCCGGATGAGATCCACTGCCGCTTGCGCGCTGTAGCGGCGGTAGCCGGAGGCATCGCGCTCGGGCTCGGGCAACAGGCCGATGTGGTGGTAGTGACGAACGGTGCGCACCGTCACGCCCGCGGTCGCCGCGAGTTGGCCGATCGTGAGCACCGTCCTCCTCGGGTCTACGCCGAACATGATCGCGTCGAGTCTAGGGGCGAGCCGCCCGGTCGACGACGTCGCGGATCGCCTGGACCACGGCATCGGGACGGTCGAAGCAGAGCCGGTGGTGCAGGGTGTCGGAGAGGATGCGTTGTTCCCCGTGCGAGACCGCGCCCACCAGGGCCGCGTCCATTCGCCTCCTGCCATCGTGCATCTGCTGCTGCGTCCGCGCCGGCTGGGCGGGGTCGGTGCCCAGCACGCTGAGAGCGACCACCGGGACATCAGGAAGGTTCGGCCCCGCCCGTAGTTCGGTGGCCAGCTCGGTCAACCCGCTGCGCTCGGCGATGCCGAAGCGGATCCATTCGTCACTCTCCTTGGCATCGATCAGCGGCCGCCGGACGTGCTCCGGGTAGTCCGCGAGCAACTCGGCGTGCATCTCACGCAGGGCCGGGCGCAGCTGTTCGAGCTGCTGCGGATCGGGTCCCATCTGCTCGGCCGCGGCCAGACCCATCGCAGGCGGCATGAAGTCGTCCCAGTCGCGGTGCAGGCCGTCCATCCAGACCAGTCCGGCCACGTCCTGCGGGTACAGCTGCGCGAACCGATGCGCATAGAGGCCGCCGAGGGAGTGCGGCGCGAGAACGAAGGGGGCGGGGATGTTCTGAGCGCGCAGCAGCTCGCGCAGTTCCGTGGCGACCGCGGCGGCGGTGCGCGGCAGCGGGAGGGGATCGCTGTAGCCCGTGCCGCCGCGGTCGTACACCACGGCGGTGGTGAATTGCGAAACCTGTTGCTGGACACCGAAATAGTCCAGACCGACCGCACTCGCGCCCGGCAGGAACACGACGGCTGGTCCGCCGCTGCCCGACCGATGCACGAAAAGGTGGCGACCGTCGATCTCCTGGAACCCACCGACCGGCGGAGCGAGCCGCGCCGAGGAAGTGCTGTTGTTCGTCATGCGACAAGCCTCCAACCCTGACGCACGGTCAAGGTCAACCCTTCCGCCGCGACACGGACACCAGGGTCGCGAGACCAGGAGGAATAGCGATGACCGTCATCATCGGAACGGATCCGCCAAACGGCCGCCACGGGCGTGCGTCGCGATGAACGTCCGAACAGCCGCACGGCAGCGCGCAGCCGCGCGCGTTTGGGTTACTGGGCCGGCCTCTCATCGGGTGTCGTGCGGGAGTGGCGGGAAAGGGTCTGCCCGGGCGAAGTAGCGGTGCCCTCCTCGCCGAACCAAGATCGCCGAGTCGCACCGCCAGAAGCTCGAGATGAGCCGGACTCCGCACGGGTCTGGCTCGGCAGCCGCGATGGCAGTCGAAACAGGGCGGTCAGCGGCCGACGCGCGGATGTTCGAGTGAGGTGCGGTTGTGGTGGTTAGTCCGCCGACGCCAAGAGCGACGTCGTTGAGGAGATCCTCCAGCCGAGCCTTGCGCTACTGAAGCGTCCGCCACCGAATGTGGTGACATGAGCACACGGATCCGCAGCTCACAGTGGGTTTTGGGGCAATCGCATGCGCCGGCGTCCGCGAAACTGTCACGCTTTGGGTTGCTACCGCACCGAAGCAGCTCATGATATGAGGAGGACAGGTCGATGCCTGAAATCACCAAACTGAGTACTGACGAGGCCCTGGTAAGCGGCGGTACCGAGGTCATCGTGACCGGGTCGGGTTTCCTAGGAGCCGACCGGGTGTTCTTCGAAGATCAGAACTCGAAGCAATACGACGTCCAGAAGTACACGGTAGACAGTGACAGCCGCATCACTCTGATCAGTCCTGACACAATGGGCGCGATCGGCACGTTCCACATCTTCGTCGTCGCCGGCGGTCGAGAGTCGACGGTCTACCGCGCGGGCCTTGACGGTGACGGTATGCACAGCACACCGACATTCGGGGTCGCTCAGACGATGGTGCGCGGCCGCGCCGCTGAGATTCACGTGACGCGTCGACTCCTGGCGGATGTCCTCTGGGACGACTTCATTCGAACGCAGGAGGAGCCGGTTCAGTTGTAGTGAAGCGTTCTGGGAGTCCGCCGAACGGAGTCGAATGGTGGTCACCCAGGCCGTATTCGACCGCCATATGACTACGCTCGGCGCGCAGCCGGGGTGGGTAGCGCAGCAAGGGTCGCCGTGCTGCCGGTGCTGGGCGTACCGGTCCGCGGTTGCTCAGTCAGCGAATCGGGCGATGGCGTCCAGGATGGCGGCTTGCATGGCGGGGCTGCCAGTGTGCCCGGAGTCGTCGATGATCCGCAGTTCTGCGCCGGGCCAGGCTTGGGCGAGTTCCCAGGCGGTGAGCAGTGGTGCGGACAGGTCGAGACGACCGTGGATGAGAATGCCGGGGATCCCGGCGAGGCGGTGCGCGTCACGCAGCAACTGGCCGTCGTCGAGCCAGGCGGCGCGGGCGAAATAGTGGGTGCAGATCCGCACGAACGCCAACTGTGCGGCATCCGGTTCGGCGCTGTATTGGCCTGGTGTGCCGAGGGTTTCGTGCGCGATCACCGCGTCCTCCCACGCGCACCACTCCCGCGCGGCCGCCTCGCGCACGCCCGGATCCCGGTGCTCCATCAATCGCCGGTACGCCTCGACCAGGTTCCCGTCGCGGTCCGCGAGCGGAACCCCGGTGCGGAAGCGCTCCCACTCGACCGGGAGCAGCAACCGCAGGCCGTGGTAGAGCCAGTCGATCTCCTGCGGGCGAGTCATGGTCACTCCGACCAGCACGATCCCGGTGACACGGTGCGGGTGGCGCTGGGCGTAGGCGAGGATCAGGGTGGAAGCCCAGGAGCCGCCGTAGAGCAGCCATTGTTCGATACCGAGGTGCTCGCGCAGCAGTTCCATGTCGGCGAGTAGGCGTTCGGTGGTGTTGTGCGCCATATCGATGCAAGGGTCGGAGGCGTGGGGCAGGCTCTCGCCACATCCACGCTGATCGAACAGCACGATCCGGAAGGCGTTCGGGTCGAACCGCGCGCGTCCACCGCGCCCGCCGCCACTGCCGGGGCCACCGTGCACCACCAGCGCAGGCCGGCCGTGCGGGTTCCCGCTGGTCTCCCAGTAGATCCGGTTGTCGTCACCGACCTCGAGCAGCCCCGACTCATAGGGCTCGATCCCGGGAAAAGGTTGCCGCGCTTCCAAAACAGACACAACCCGCAACGGTAGTCGCGACGGATCGGTGGCTGTGCTCGTGCCCGGACGCTAACCGGGCCGAACCCAACACCGCTGCCCGGCCCGGCACACCGCATGCGTCGACAATCGGCCGGATCTCGAACACCAGCCGCCGATAGGGCCCGGCGCGGGCATCCCCTCGCAGGCAGGTCGCCCGACCACCCGACACTGCCGCTGAACCCGCCGACGCCGAATACCTTTGCCACGCAACAATTTCAACCGGAGCCGCACGCCAGTGCCCGAGCCGTCACGTGGAGTTCCGCAGCCGAATATCCTCGACATGCCACGTCGGCCCCGGGTATCCCTGAATGCCGTTTTCGTGCGCCCGACTCCTAAGACCGGCCTGCTCTGGATGAATCCTCCGGTTGGGCAGGCGGTGCGGTGGGCCTATAGCCGTACACCCCCTCCCACGCAGCCAGCGGATGTCACCGGTGGGACGCGGATAATCCATTTCAGTCATTTGCCAGGCTGCGCGGAATGCCCCGTCCTCTGTCTTTGCGGCAGTCGACGCGTTCGGATCGGTTCCATTTCCGTGGTGCGAGAGTTCTGGTTCGCTGACTAGCGATCCGGTAATCCAAGCCCGCCAGGCGATGTGTCGCATGGCTACGAAGCGATGAACGAGCGTCGAGCCATCAAGACGATTATCCGGCCGTAAAAGGACTCCGCGGGCACCGATTCGATCACTCCGAAGTCACCGACCGGGTGCGGCACCGACCAGCGAAACCGGTAGTGCCGCATAGCCCGCGGCCCACTCGACCGGAGACTGATCCTGCTCCAACACTCCGTGGACATCCTCGCGAATAAGCTGCCGAAATGTGCTCTGAGCGGAACCTGCTCACTCTTCGACGGCAAGACCCGCTTCGAACTCGACAGACTCGCCGTCGAACCTATTCGAGTCGACGGTCAGGTTCCAGAAACAATCGCTCGTTAGGTAGCCGCGCCAACCCACTTGCGTCGCCGGGGATCACGTTCACCGCATCCACGTAATGGCGCGATCGGTGTTCGTCCACGAACCGCGAGGCCGCAGTGACACACGCGGCGAAGTCCAGCCGGATGCCGTGCAGGAACACACTCAGGTGCACATCCGCCTCGTCCGGCCTCGGGGAGATGTTGGGGCTCATAGTGTTTCCGTGTCTCGGACGCTGATGGGGCGCACCGGGATCGCTTCGAGCTTGTCGAGGTCGTCGTGCAATTCGGGCCAGCCGTGCTCGTCGACGGCGCAGAGGGTGCCGTCGGACCCGTGAATGGTTGGCCGGCTGTCGGCAGGCGCGATCGCGAGTTTGTCGGCGGTGTCCTCGTGGAAGACCGCGAGCAGCGCCCGCACATGTGGGGCGATTTCGCCGGGCGGCAGGTATCGAAGAATCATGTCGGACATCGGTTCACACTCTCGCCGTGGTATCGGATCGGGAGCTAGCAGGCCGGGCGATCCCCAGCGCGTCACGGCCTATCGACGATCCGAACACTTGACCAAATACAGCGTGCCAACGGATCACCGCCCGTGTGTATCTCGATCCGACCCCCAATCAGCGACCCCCGATTCAGGCAGTAGTGACCCGGGCACATTACCTGAACCAAAGCGCCCTCCAGGTCGGATCCTGAACCGCCACACCGGGACAGATTGATCCACCGGCAGCTATCGCCTTCACGCACGCGGCACCGCCGGTATTCTTCGCGGTGCGACACCTGCGCGAACCGATGCGATGACGACAAGTCCGGAAGGACGGAACGTGTCGTGCGGTGGCTCGATCCACTGCCGGATGGCCCCGGACACGTGGATGCGCCACGATCGGCCCGACAGTGGCACCGCGACAGCTCATGTCGTGTTCGACGGCTTGCCCCGATGGTGTCGGCATCGTCAACGCCCAGACGTGTGTTGCCTTCATGATGATGCGACCCAGACTCGGTGGGTCGATGTTTCGCGGGCAGGTCGCGTACCCGTCGCTAGCCCCGAAAGCTCAGCCCTGCAGCTCGTTTGCCGTTGGGGTGCAGGGCTTCTTGGCGCTTGTCAGCCGCGCAGTGCCGGATTGGTGCCCCGGTAGTAGTCGCCGAAAATCCAACGAAGTTCGCGTAGCCTCTGGCGAGGCCCTACGTGGCCGGTATCGCGCGCTCCACGAGCGTTCGCACCAGTTCAGCGGCCCGCTGTTCGTCGAAAATGCCCGGGAGGGTGAGCCGGTCGAGGATGAGCCAGTTCAGCGCGAGATAGAGCATCACGACCGCGTCCTCGTCGTCGGGCATCTCCGACTCCCGATAGTTGCTGATATTCAAGTCCAGATCCGCGCGCACCCGTTCGGTGAGCAGGGCCTGGAGTTCGGGGCGGCGGGTGGCCTCCAGTCGCAGTTCGAGTACCGCGAGATAGCCGGTGCGGAAATGGGAGACGCGCTCGACCACTTCGGTCATGAGTTCGGTCATGGTCTCGCGGGTCTGCGGTCCGCGCGATTTCGCCATGACCTCGTCGCTGGGGATCAGCCGCTCGTAATAGCGGTTCCCGACCTGCACGAGCAGTGCGTCCCGGTTGGGGAAGTAGTTGGAGGCAGTGCCTGCGGGGACCCCCGCCTCCTGATCGACCGCTCGAAAGGTGAGTCCTCGGGCCCCTTCGCGTGCCAGGACCTCGATCGATGCGTCCAGGAGGGCTTGTCGCCGTTCCGGATTCGTACGAACCACTTGACACCACTCCATGTGTAGTACTAACTTTCAACCAGTTCACACAGAGTACTACACGCTAGGCGGTCAAAATGCGAAAGCTTGTCTACTACATGGCAGCCTCCCTCGACGGCTACATCGCGGGCCCACAAGGGGAATACGACTTCTACCCGACCTCCGAAGACATGATGGCGTGGATCAACGAGCGGTACCCGGAGTCGGTGCCCACCCACATCCGCGGCCAGGGCGGCGTGCCCTTGGACGCCGCGAACAAGAAGTGGGACACCCTCGTCATGGGCCGAGGCACCTACGAACCCGGCCTCGCCGCCGGAATCGACAGCCCCTACAACCATCTGAAGCAGTACATCATCTCCAGGACCCTCGCACCGGTGGACAACCCACAGGTGGAGATCGTCGACACCGATCCGGTCGAGCTCGTCCAGGAGCTGAAAAGGCAAGAGGGCCTGGATATCTGGCTCTGCGGCGGCGGCAACCTGGCCGGTCAACTCCTCGGCGAGATCGACCAGCTGATCATCAAGAGCTACCCCGTCATCGCAGGCGCGGGCGTGCCGGTCTTCACCGGCAACTTCCAGCCGACACAGTTCACGGTCACCGCGCGCGAAGCGTTCAGCAACGGCGCGCAAGTCTCCTGGTTCGACCGCGTCTGAGCCCAGCGATCCATCGAGGTTCCGGCCCAACCGGTTTCACGAAACACTCGAAAGGCAGTATCTCTATGCGAAAGCCGCACAGTACCTTCCCCACCCAGGGTCACCGGCAGCGTCTGCCCGCTCGCCCGGTGCCTCCGCACACCGTCACCCACACCAAGAGCGCGTGGCCCCGACACGGTAGGAACGGGGCCCGGTAGTGCCCGGCCGATATGTCATTGCGGGCGTGGGCCGGTTCTGAGGCTTCCATCCCGAAAACCCTTCGCGGGCCACGGACTCCGGCGATGATTGTCCGAGCGTGACGACGCCAGTCGGGGCCCGCAGCCACCATCAGGTCACGTGCCAACACCGAACAATCAGGGAAATCGTGAGAACCATGACGAGACTCGCCGTATCCGTTGTCGGCGCACTGGTCGCGATCGCACTCACCATTGGATTCGCGTCCACCGCATCGGCCACACCAGCGGAATCGCCCGCTCCGATCGCCGCCGCCTCCGAGCCGACTCCGCATGCGACCGAGATCGAAAGGTGTCTGGCGTTGGGTGACACCATCGAGATCAGAACGGCGATAGGCGCGGCGATAGGCGCGGTCCTCGGCGGAATCGTGGGCCTTCCGGTCTTCTTCATCGGCGCGATCCCCGGGGCGATCATCGGCGGGCTCCTCGGCGTCTTCATCGGTTCCACGTCCTACGCCATCGATGCCGCCCACCTCCAGCAACAAGGACTCTGCTAGCGCCCGTCCAGGTAGATTGCGGCGCTACCCACTCCGACTGCCCGCCGAGCGTAGTCATATGGCGATCGATTACGGCCTGGGCGACCACCATTCGACTACCTTCGACTGGACTCAGGAACGCAGTTCGGGTGGAGCGTATTGCTGCCCTCAGTTGGCCGCCGCGTAGTTGGCTTCGACCCACTCCGCGAAGCTGGGGCCCGCCAGCTTGGCGTGTGCGCCGGGCAGCAGGCCACCATTTTCGAACTGCTCGCGGTCGGGGTTGGCCGAGTCGCTGGTCTCCTGGATCTGGGCCGGGTGACCGAGGCGGGCAGCCAGTGTCGCGGCGGCGCCCGCCATGGTTTCCGGCTGCGGGCCGGCAACCTCGGGGAACGGTCCGTCGGTCGATTCGGGGGCGGGGGCGACGGCCAGCTCGACCAGAGTCTCCGCGACCGTTCGGGCGGCAACCAGCTGGGTGCGCATATTCGGCAAGTACGCCACCTCGCCCTGGGTTCCCCACTGGGTCATGACCTCGACCAGCTCGTGGAACTGCGCGGCCCGCAGGATCTGCACCGGCAGCGGCCCTTCCAGCAGTGCCGCCTCATGGGCGAGCTTGGCGGCGTTGTAGCCCGCGACGGAACCATCGATGCCGATGATGGACACCACGACCAACCGCTCGACGCCTGCCTTCTGCCCCGCCTCGTGCAGGTTCTTGGCAGCGGCGCGGAAGAACTCCGTCGCGATGTCCTTGTCGGGGGACGGCGTGCTCGACGCGTCGATGACCACCTCGACCCCGTCGAGCGCCTCGACCAGCCCCGCACCGGTCTCGATATCCACCCCGTTCCTCCGGGAGAACGCGACAACCTCGTGCCCCTGCTCGGTCAGCACATCCACCACGTGGCGGCCAAGCCGTCCGGTCGCTCCGGCCACTGCGATCTTCTTGGTGTTCGACATGATTCCTCCTGTGTCCGGCTGCGGTGTTCCGCGTTCATAGAGAGGACGACACAGGCGGGGCGAGTGTGACATCACCGAAAGCGACGCCGCCCGTGCGTCAGCGGGGTGCGTTCAACGCGGTGTGCAGAGTCGCCGACCACTGATGGACGATCTCCTTGCGGCGGGCGGAGTCGTCGGTGAGGACGTCGGCCAGGCCGAGGCCACGAGCCAGGTCGAGGGTGGCCTGGACCAGGTGGTGGGCGACCGGGTCGGTGTCGTCGACACCGAGGGCCGCCACCGCGCGGCGGTGGGAGATACGGCCGAATTTGGCTTCCAGGGGGACGATGCGCTCGCGCAGGGCCGGGTCGGCCGCCGCGTGGGTCCACACCTGAAGTGCGGCTTTGAACAGCGGACTCGTGTAGGACTCGACCAGACCGGCGACCACGGCTTCGGTGCGTGCGACCCCGTCGGCGACGGCGGCGACGGTCTCGGCTTCCGCCTGGGCCTGGTCGGTCCGGGTGTCGAACATGTACTCGAGTGCGGCGGTGATCAGGTCTTCCCGGGTCGGAAAATGATGCTGCGCCGCACCACGCGATACCCCGGCCCGTTCGGCGACCACCGAGACGGTGGCGGCGGCCCAGCCGGTTGCGGCAAGGCAGTCGATGGTCGCCTCCAGCAGCCGCTGCCGGGTGGCCCGGCTGCGGTCCTGCTTGGGTTCGTGGGGTGTAGCCATGGGGCTATTCTGCCCAGCTCGGTGCGCGACGCTGCAGGAAGGCCATCATGCCCTCATGCACCTCGGGGGTGCCGAAGAAGCTTGCCGAACGGGCGGCGAGTTCCTCGGCGGAGCTGTCGAACCCTGCCAGGACGGTCGCGTTCACCAGGCGCTTTGCCTCTGCGAGCCCCTGCGGGGAACCCTTGCGAAGCTCCCCGCACAGTCGCGCGACCTCTTGCCGGGGGTCCTCGGCGGTGACGGTGACCAACCCGATCTGCTCGGCGACATCGGCGCCGAACTTCTCACCGGTCAGGTAATACCGGCCGGCCGCACGGGGGCTCAGTCGCGGCAGCAGGGTCAGCGAAATCATGAAGGGCGCGAGGCCGATGCGCACCTCGGTGAGTGCGAAGCTGCTACTCGGACCCGCCACGACGATGTCGCAGGCGGCGGCGATGCCCATGCCACCTGCACGCACATTGCCGTCGATCTGCGCGATCAGCGGTTTCGGGGTTTCGACGAATCGGCGCAGCACATCGATCATCACGCGGGTGCGCTCGTCAGCGGCCACCGCGGGGTCGGCGTTGCTCGCTTCGCTGAGGTCGGCGCCCGCGCAGAAGGTGTTGCCGGTATGGGCGAGCACGATGCCGCGCACGCTGTTATCGGCGGCGGCGTCATCGAGACCGCGCAACAGTTCGGTGACCAGCCGCGAGGACAGGGCGTTGCGGTTGTGCGGTGAATCGAGGGTGAGCGTCGCGAAGCCGTCGGCGACCTCGTAGCGCACGTACGGCGCGGTGGATGTCTCGGTCATCGAGTCTCCTGTGTCTCTTCAGATGCTGCCCGTCACGTGGTGCCCGCGGCGGCTATCGAGCCCCGGTCATATCGCGCAGGCCGAGGCCTTCCGTGGATCCCGGCACTGGCCGGAATCCACGGAACCGCTCCTGGCGACCGCGTCGCTCCGGCAGGCGATGTCGGTCGGGACGACATGGGGCACGGGTGTCAGTACGATTTCGGCAGGCCGAGGGAGTACTGGGCGACGAAGTTCAGGATCATTTCGCGACTGACCGGCGCGATGCGACCGATCCGCGCTGCGGCGAGCATCGCGGCGAGGCCGTACTCCTTGGTCAGTCCCGCACCACCATGGGTCTGGATGGCCTGATCGAGCGCCTTGATACTCGCCTCCGCCGCAGCGTATTTCGCCATGTTCGCGGCCTCGGCCGCACCCATCTCGTCGCCCGCGTCATAGAGCGTCGCGGCCTTCTGCATCATCAGCTTGGCCAGTTCCAGCTCGATCTTCACCTGGGCCAGCGGATGCGAAATACCTTGGTGCGCACCGATCGGCGTCTTCCACACCGTGCGTTCCCTGGCGTATTCGACCGCCCGCTCGATGGCGTAGCGGCCCATACCCACGGCCATCGCCGCACCCATGATGCGTTCCGGGTTGAGGCCGGAGAACAGCTGCATCAGCGCCGCGTCGTCCCTGCCGACCAAGGCGGTCGCGGGCAGCCGCACGTCATCGAGGAACAGCGTGAATTGGTGGTCCGGCTCGATGATGTCCATTTCCTGCGGCGTCTTGTGGAAGCCTTCGGTATCGGTCGGCACGATGAACAGCGCGGGCTTGAGCTTGCCGGTCTTGTGGTCCTCGGTGCGCGACACGATGAGCACCGCCTCGGCCTGGTCCACGCCGGAGATGAAGATCTTGCGGCCGTTGAGGATCCAGTCCTCGCCGTCACGGCGCGCGGTGGTGGTGATCTGGTGCGAGTTCGAACCGGCATCCGGTTCGGTGATGCCGAAGACCATCTTGCCGCTACCGTCGGCGAGCTTGGTCAGCCATTCCTGCTTCTGCGCGTCGGTACCGTACTTGCTGATGATGGTGCCGCAGATGGCCGGTGACACCACCATGAGCAACAGACCCGCGCCCTGGGCGGAGAGCTCCTCCATCACCAGCGACAGCTCGTACATGCCCGCGCCACCGCCGCCGTATTCCTCCGGCAGGTTCACCCCGAGAAAGCCCAGTTTGCCTGCCTCGTCCCACAATTCGGTGAGCGGCTCATTCTTGCGCGCCTTCGGGAGCACGTAGTCGCGGTAGTTGTACTTCGACGCGAGCGCGGCGACCGCCGCCCGCAGCGCCTTCTGCTCTTCGGTTTCGATGAAGCTCATGCCTGCACTTCCTTTGTCATGCGGGAACCCCGCACCCGTTCGGCCACGATGATCGCTGCGCGATGGTTTCTCATCGGGCCTCCTGGTTGTCTTCGTCGACTGGATCCACGACGGCGAGCACGGCGCCCACATCGACCTGCTGGCCGACGGCGACGTTGAGGGCGCTGAGCACCCCGGCGGCCGGGGCGGAGATGGTGTGCTCCATCTTCATCGCCTCCAGCCACAGGATCGGCTGGCCCTGTTCGACCAGACTGCCGACCTGCGCACCGAGCCGAATCACGCTGCCCGGCATCGGCGCGAGCAGCGAGCCGGTGGCCACCTGGTCGGCGGGGTCGCTGAAACGTGGCAGCCTGCGCACACTCACCGGACCCAACGGCGAATCGATGCACACCAGGTCGCCGTAACGCGCGACAGCGAATTGCCTACGCACGAGGCCACGTTCGCCGGGCACCGCGAGCACGACCCGATCCGGGGTCGCCTCGACCACTTCGAGACCGTCGTGACCATCCACCGTCACGCCGTCGCGGGAGCAGAGGTAACCGATGTCGTGGATGCCGGTGGTCCGGCTCTCGTAGGACTTGCGCTGCGGTTGCGAAGGCAGGTTCCGCCAGCCCGCGGGAAAACCACCACCGACCCTCGCGGAGCGACGATTGGTTGCCGCATCCGCCAGCGCGGCCGCCACGATCGACAATGCTTCGTCGGCCTCGGACACCAAGGGCGCGGAGAGGGTCTCCAGTCCATGGGTGGTGAAGAACGCGGTATCGGTGTCACCCGCGAGGAAGGCCGGGTGTCGCAGCACACGCACCAGCAGATCTCGGTTGGTCACCAGACCGTGAATCTTCGCGCGGTGCAAGGCTGTAGCCAGCAGCCGAGCCGCCTCTGCGCGGGTGTCGGCGTAGGAGATGACCTTGGCCAGCATCGGGTCGTAGTGCACGCCGACGACCGAACCGTCGACGACACCGGTGTCGAGGCGCACACCCGGCCGATCGAGAACACCGAATTCGGTAGTCACCGAAGGAATATCGATGCGGTGCACCGTGCCACTCTGCGGCTGCCAGTCGTGTGCCGGATCCTCTGCGTACAGTCGGACCTCGATCGAGTGCCCACGCATCGCGGGAGCCGACGCCGCGAGCGCACCACCCGCCGCGACCTCCAGTTGCGATCGCACGAGATCCAGTCCGGTGGTGCATTCGGTGACCGGATGTTCCACCTGCAGACGGGTATTCATCTCCAGGAAGAAGAACTCGCCCGCCTCGTCGGCCAGGAACTCCACGGTGCCCGCACCGGTGTACCCGATCGCCCCGGCGGCAAGACGGGCCGCCTCGAACAGCCGCTCCCGCATGCCCTCGGTCCGTTCGACCAAGGGGGAGGGGGCCTCCTCGATCACCTTCTGATGGCGACGCTGAATGGAACATTCGCGCTCACCAACCGCCCAGATGGTGCCCTGGGTGTCCGCCATGACCTGCACTTCGATGTGCCTGCCCGTTTCGAGATACCGCTCACAGAACACGGTGGGATCACCGAACGCGGACTCGGCTTCCCGCCGCGCCGCGACGATCTGCGGCTCCAGCTCGGCGAGCGCGCGCACCACGCGCATCCCGCGACCGCCGCCACCGGCGGACGCTTTGATGAGCACCGGCAGGTGCTGCTCGGTGACCTCGGCGGGATCGAGTTCGGCGAGCACGGGCACGCCCGCGGCATCCATCATCTTCTTGGCAGCGACCTTCGAACCCATCTGTTCGATGGCTTCGACAGGCGGGCCGATCCAGACGAGCCCGGCCGCCTGCACGGCCCGCGCGAATTCGGCATTCTCGGAAAGGAATCCGTAGCCGGGATGGATGGCGTCCGCGCCGGTGGCCAGCGCGGCCTCGATGATGAGCTCAGTGCGCAGATAGGTTTCCGCAGGGGTGTTTCCCGGCAGCCGCACCGCGGCATCGGCCTCGATGACATGCGGTGCGGCGGCATCCGCGTCGGAATAGACCGCGACCGTGCCGATGCCCATCCTGCGGCAGGTGGCGAACACGCGCCGCGCGATCTCGCCGCGATTGGCAACCAAGACATTCGTGATCGGTCCACCCGCCACCTGGCCGCCGCCCTTGCTCGAATCGCTTCGCGATGCCGTCATGTTCGACCTCACATTCGGAAGACGCCGAAGCCATCGGCGCCCTTGATCGGAGCGTTGTGAATGGCCGACAAGGACATTCCCAACACCGTGCGGGTATCGCGGGGATCGATGACGCCGTCGTCGTAGAGCCGACCGGACATGAACATCGCCAGCGACTCGGCCTCGATCTGGGCCTCGATCATGGCGCGCATCCCCGCGTCGGCGTTCTCGTCGAACGGCAGCCCCTTCGCCTCCGCGGCGGCCCTGCCGACGATGGAGATCACGCCCGCCAGCTGCGCACCGCCCATGACAGCGGATTTCGCGCTCGGCCAAGCGAAGACGAAACGCGGATCGTAGGCCCGCCCGCACATGCCGTAGTGCCCCGCACCGTAGGAGGATCCCATCAGCAGCGAGATGTGCGGGACCTTCGAGTTGGAGACGGCATTGATCATCATCGCGCCGTGCTTGATGATGCCCTTCTGCTCATACTCCTTGCCGACCATGTAGCCGGTGGTGTTGTGCAGGAATAGCAGCGGCGTGTTCGACTTGTTGGCCAACTGGATGAACTGGGTGGCCTTCTGTGATTCCTCGGAGAACAGCACGCCACGCGCGTTGGCCAGGATGCCGACCGGATAGCCGTGCAGCTCGGCCCAGCCGGTGACCAGACTACTGCCGTAGAGCGGCTTGAACTCGTCGAAGTCGGAGCCGTCGACAATGCGGGCGATCACCTCGCGCGGATCGAAGGGAATCTTCAGATCCGGTGGGACGATGCCGAGCAGGTCGGCCGGGTCGTACAGCGGCTCGATCACGGCGGCGCGCGGTGCAGGCCCCTGCTTGTTCCAGTTGAGCCGCTTGACGATGGCACGTCCGATGCGGATCGCGTCCTGCTCGTCGAGGGCGTAGTAATCCGCGAGACCCGAGACCCGCGCGTGCATGTCCGCACCGCCGAGCGACTCGTCGTCGGACTCCTCACCGGTGGCCATCTTGACCAGTGGTGGCCCACCGAGGAACACCTTGGAGCGTTCCTTGATCATCACCACGTGGTCGGACATGCCGGGGATGTAGGCGCCACCGGCGGTCGAGTTGCCGAATACCAGTGCAATGGTGGGGATGCCCGCGGCGGAGGCCTGGGTGAGGTCGCGGAACATCCGGCCGCCGGGGACGAAGACTTCCTTCTGCGTCGGCAGGTCCGCGCCGCCGGATTCGACGAGCGAGATCACCGGCAGCCGGTTCTCACGCACGATGTCGTTGATGCGCAACGTCTTTCGCAGCGTCCACGGATTCGAGGTGCCGCCGCGCACCGTCGGATCGGGCGCGACGATCATGCACTCGACGCCCTCGACGATGCCGATGCCGGCGATAGTGCTGGCGCCGACGTGGAATTCGCTGCCCCATCCGGCGAGCGCACACAACTCCAGGAACGGGGAGTCCTCGTCGAGAAGCAGCTCGATGCGTTCGCGCGCGGTCATCTTGCCGCGCTTGCGATGCCTGGCCAGCTTGTCCGGACCGCCGCCCGCGATCGCCTTGGCGAACTCGGCCTCCACCTCGGTGAGCTTGGCGGTCATCGCCTCGGCGGCCGCCGTGTACTCCGGCGATCCGGTGTCGAGGGTGGTGCGTAGTGTCGTCAAGACTGGTACCCCAATCGTTTCGCCGCCAGACCGGTCAAGATTTCGGTGGTGCCGCCGCCGATGCCGATGATGCGGATATCGCGGTATTGACGCTCCACCTCGGATTCGCGCATGTAGCCGAGCCCGCCGAACAGCTGCACGGCCTGGTTGGCCACCCACTCGCCCGCCTCGACGGCGGTGTTCTTGGCGAAACACACCTCGGCGATCAGGTCGGTCTCACCATTCGCGCTGCGCTGGACCACATCTCGGGTGTAGACCCTGGCCACATCGATGCGGCGCGCCATTTCGGTCACCGTGTTCTGCACGGATTGCCTGCTGATCAGCGGACGGCCGAAGGTCTCCCGGTTGCGCACCCATTCCAGGGTGAGGTCCAGGCAACGCTGGGCCTGCGAATATGCCTGCACCGCAAGGCCGACGCGCTCGCTGACGAACGCGCCGGCGATCTGATAGAAGCCGGAGTTCTCGGCACCGACCAGATTCGCCACCGGCACCCGGACATCCACATAGGACAGCTCGGCGGTGTCGGAGGCGAGCCAGCCCATCTTCTCCAGCTTGCGACTGACCGTGAACCCCGGTGTGCCCTTCTCCACGACGAGCAGCGAAATTCCGCCCGCACCATCGCCACCCGTGCGCACCGCAGTGACAACGAAGTCGGCACGGACGCCCGAGGTGATGTAGGTCTTGGCGCCGTTGACGATGTAGTGGTCGCCGTCGCGGCGGGCCGTGGTGGCGAGGTGGCCGACGTCGGAGCCGCCGCCCGGCTCCGTGATGGCGAGCGAGCCGATCTTCTCCCCGGCCAGCGTGGGGCGCGCGAAACGTTCGATCAGGTCTTCGTTGCCGGAGGCGATGATGTGCGGCACCGCGATGCCGCAGGTGAACAGCGAGGCGAACAGACCGCCGGAACCGCCTGCCTGGTGCAGTTCCTCACAGACGATCATCGCGTCGATGCCGTCGCCGGCGGAACCCCCTGCGGATTCGGGGAATTGGATGCCGAGCAGACCGAGCGCGGCCGCCTTCTTGTGCAGTTCGCGCGGGATCTCGCCGTTGCGCTCCCAGTCGTCGAGATACGGGAGGACCTCGCGCTCGACGAAACCACGTACGGTGGAGCGTAATTCGCGCCGCTCAGGGGTGTTCCACGGGCTCACGGCAACACTCACAGCCCCGACCCCTCCCGCGGGTGGACGGCTCGAGTCGGGGGCGCGCTCGGCGCACGGTGCTCACTCATGGCAACAGCTCCAATGGGATATCGATATGACGCGAGCGCAGCCATTCGCCGAGCCCCTTGGCCTGCGGGTCGAATCGGGCCTGGTAGGCCACGCCCTTCCCGAGCAGACCTTCGATGATGAAGTTCACGGCGCGCAGATTCGGCAGTACGTGTCGGGTGACGGTCAGCGCGGCGGCTTCGGGCAGCAACTCCTTGATCCGCTCGACCGTGAGCGTGTGCACCAGCCACCGCCACTGGTCGTCGGTGCGCACCCAGACGCCGATATTGGCGTTGCCGCCCTTGTCGCCGCTACGCGCCAAGGCGATCGTGCCCAGTGGTCGGCGGCGGGTTTCGACGGCGGGCAACGGTTGCGGAAGTTCGGGTTCGGCGACGTCGGCCAGCTCCAGCGTGTCCGACGCCGGGGCGATCTCGACCCTGGTGCCCTCCGGAAGCACCGCCGCGTGCGGCACCTCGGTGGCATCGACGAAACCCGGTGTGTAGACGCCGTACGGGGAACCGTTGCCCGGCAGGCTGGTGAAGCTGGTGCCCGGGTAGCTCGCCAACGCCAGCTCGACCGCCACATTGGAGAAGGCACGGCCGACCTTGTTGGGGTCGGGATCACGAACCACGCAGCGCAGCAGCGCGCTGGCCCGCTCCTCGGTGTCGGCGTCCGGCCGGTCGAGGCGAGCCAGCGTCCAGCTCAGTTCGGCGGGCCGCACGGGCAGCCAGGCCTCCAGCTGACGTTGCGCCAGTTCGGCTTTCGCCTCGATATCCAGCCCGGTGAGGATGAACTCCATCTCGTTGCGGAAGCCGCCGAGCGTGTTCAGCGAGACCTTGAGCTGTGGCGGTGGCGCTTCACCTGTCACGCCGCTGATCTGCACGCGGTCGGGGCCGTCCTGGCCGAGCCGGATGGTGTCCAGTCGTGCGGTGACATCCGGGCCCGCATAGCGCGCGCCCTGGATCTCGTACATCAGCTGCGCCTCGACGGTATCCACGGTGACCGCGCCGCCGGTGCCGTGATGCTTGGTGATGACGCTGCTGCCGTCCCCGCGCACTTCGGCGATCGGGAAGCCAGGGCGGCCGAGATCGGCCAGTTCCTTGAAGAAGGCGAAATTGCCGCCGGTGGCCTGGGTGCTGCATTCGATGACGTGGCCCGCGACGACCGCACCCGCCAGCCGGTCGTAATCGGTTCGGCCCCAACCGAAGTGGGCGGCGGCCGGGCCGACGATCACCGAGGCGTCGGTGACCCGTCCGGTGACCACGATGTCCGCGCCCGCGTTCAAACATTCGACGATGCCCCACGCACCGAGGTAAGCATTGGCGGTCAGCGGCGTGCCGAGGCCGAGCTCGGTCGCCCGCCCCAGCAGATCGTCGCCCTCTACATGAGCGACCTCGGCATCCAGACCCAGTTCCGCGGCGACCTTACGCAGTTTCTCCGCGAGCCCCGCCGGGTTGAGCCCGCCCGCATTCGTGACGATCTGGACATTGCGCTCGAGCGCGAGCCCGAGGCAGTCCTCGATCTGCCGTACGAAGGTCTTGGCGTAGCCGAGGCTCGGATCCTTCATCCGGTCACGGCCGAGGATGAGCATGGTCAGTTCGGCGAGATAGTCACCGGTGAGCACATCGAGTTGCCCGCCTTCGAGCATCTCGCGCATAGCACTGAGCCGATCACCGTAGAACCCGGAACAGTTGCCGATCCGGATCACATCCGGGTCGGCGGCCAGCATACGCATCAGCTGGGAGGCCCTCCTCTGCGGCGAACCGTCCCGGCGCCGCCGCATTGCCGCACCGGTGAAGTCCGCATACCAGAGACCAGCATCACATCCGATCAAGAAAAAAGCAAGCACGCGTGCTTGTTAATCGAGTTGCGGAGGGCGTCCGTGTAGACCGACTTGCCTGTCGGGCGATCGCGGGCAGCTCATCTGTCGTCCCCGTCGATGGGAATGCGCTCGAGCCGGTCGCATCGGGCGCGGGCGATCATGACGGTCACCCGAAAGGAGGCAGCCCCATGCCCGAGGCAGCCAAAGCTATTGTGGTGCCATCGAATCCGAGTGCTGCGGCGCGGCATACACCTCGTGTTGCGGTGCTGTTGGCCGCGACGGTTGCGGCCGGGACGCTCAGTCCACTGCAATCGGCGGTCAACGGGGAGCTCGGCAGCACTGTGGGGACGGAAACGCCGCCGCGGTCGTTTCATTCGGTACCGGCCTGCTGATCATGATCGCTGTCGTGGGCGCTCATCGACGATGGCGCACCCAAGCGCTACAGCTTCCCCGGCTCATCCGGCGCGGCACCCTGGGCTGGTGGAATTACCTCGCGGGCTTGTGTGGGGCGGCGGTCGTGCTGTCCGAAGGTGTTTCGGTGGGATCGCTGGGTGTGGCCGTGTTTCAAATCTCCTTGATCTGCGGACTGATCATTTCCGGCGTTGTCTGCGACCGGATCGGTGTCACGACGGCGGCACCGCAGCCCCTCTCCGGCGTTCGAATCCTCGGAGCGGGCTTGGCCGTCGTAGCGACCGCTGTGGCGATCTCTCCGAATTTCCATGTACCGCACGCGATTTTCCTTGCCGCATTGCCCTTCGGTGCGGGTCTACTGGCGGGATGGCAGCCCGCCGGCAACGCGGCAGTGGTCAGACACAGCGGATCACTGAGCGTCGCCATAGCCTTCAACTTCTTTGTCGGTTTCGTCGTGTTGTCGGCGGGTCTGCTGATCCGATCGGCCCTGGGTGCAGCTCACTTCAGCCTGCCGGCGGTGTGGTGGATGTACACCGGCGGAGCACTCGGGTTGCTGTCCATCGGTTTGATGGCGCTGCTGGTGCGTGGCCTCGGACTGCTGCTGCTCGGCCTGGGCTCGATCGCAGGCCAGTTGATCGGCTCGCTACTGTTCAACGGCGTCGTGCCCGGAAGGGACTGCCCCGAGTTCGGTTGACTCGCGGGTGTGGTCTTTCAGGCCGCGAGCGCGGGCCGGTTTATTGTCTCGTACTCGATCGGGGTGAGTTTG
>NZ_JBFBAB010000049.1:0-24904 GCF_040681975.1 Nocardia sp. NPDC051463 | reverse complement strand
ACTCCTCGGGATAGGCCTTGGGCATATCGATGATCCTTCCACTGCAAGGAAATCCTCACAGGTCAGGAGTCAACCGAACCGGGGGCAGTCCCCCTTGCCTCAGCGGCTGATCTGCCCCCGATCCGGCTGCATGATGTTCGCCACACCGCCGGGTCGCTCATGATCGCATCAGGCTCTGATCCGAAGACCGTTCAGGAAACACTCGGCCATGCCGACATGAAGCTGACGATGGAGGTCTACGTGTCCATGTTCGAGGACGTAGCCCAGACGAGCGCCGACAACGTCACCGCGTTCATCCCGAGGACCCGCAAGAGCGTCTAGGTTCGTCCATACGCGCCCGCACGTTCGTACTGACACACACTGTCGCGAGAATTATCCCCAGACGTTCACAACGTCTCAGAGCGCAGTATCTCCGCCGGTCAAACCCACATTCTTATCATTCGCGCATGAGCAACGCGCATTGGTGGGGCGCCCCGAGCCTGATGCAGACATTCCGGGATCGAGCGAAGACCGAAGACCCGTCGAGCCTCATCGCCGACGCGATCCGGGTGGGTGTGGACGTCAACAGCCTTCCCACACCGACCAAGCAGGATCAGCAATCTCTCCGAGCACTCAAGCTCGCTATCGCCGCAGTGCGACGAGCCCAGGCATTGGGCAGCCCTCGAACGCCTATTCGGTGACACAGGCACGCACACTGCACGCATATCGAATCTGTGTTCGGATACCAGAAAGGCCCCTGAATACGTTTCCGCATGTCAGAGGCCATTGGATTTGAGCCGCCTGGGGGAATCGAACCCCCGACCTTTTCATTACGAGTGAAGCGCTCTACCGACTGAGCTAAGGCGGCGTGCCTTTCGGCGTGGCGAGTCTATCGTCTCGGTGACCGGATCGCGAAAACGGCTGGTCATGGCAATACAGGACGACGGCGCTCAGCCCGATTGGGCGGACATGAGGGTGGCAACCATAGCGGCCAGGGCAAAGCGGGGCTTGACGTTGAGGTCGAGGGCTTCGCGGCAGGCGAGGACGGCCTCGATCGAGCGCAGCAGGCCCTCGGGGCGGACGCGGTCGGCGAGGTCGTGGATCTGGTCGGAGATGTCCGGGTGGGTGAGCACGACACCGGAACCATTGCGCGCGGCGCCGAAGCGGACCGCGAGCGCGTCACGGTATACGCCTGCGACGTCGATCAGGGCGCGGTCGAGTGCGTCGCGGCCGGTTCGGGTGGCGCGGGATTTCTGCCGACGCTCCAGGTCCTTCAACACTCCGGCCGAGCCACGGGTCGCGCCCGCGGCACCCTTACCGGTGCCACCCGCACCGAGCGCGGTCGCGAGTTCATCCCGTTCACGTTCGTCGCGGGCCGCACTCATCTGCTTGGCTTCGTCGTCGGCGGACTTGACCAACTCGTCGGCCGCCGCGTAGGCCGCGCCGGGCCGGGCCACCGCGGATACCAAGGCCAACGCGCGCTGACGACGCCCGCGCGCCTCCTCGTCGGTGGCAAGACGCCGCGCCCGACCGACGTGCCCGCCGCTGATCGAGGCCGCCCAGGTGGCCGTCTTCGCGTCGAGCCTGTCGCGGTCCTGCAGGACCTGCGCGATAGCGGGCACCGACGGCGTCACCAGATGCACATGCCTGCACCGGGAGCGCAGCGTCACCGAGATGTCTTCTGGATCCACCGAGGGTGCGCAGAGCAGAAAGACCGTACGGTCCGGGGGCTCTTCGACAACCTTCAGCAGCACATTCCCCGCCGCCTCGGTCAGCCGGTCCGCATCTTCGATGAGCACCACCTGCCAGCGTCCGGTACTCGGCCGCCGCGATGCGATCTGCACGATCTCGCGCATTTCCTTGGTGCTGATACTGAGTCCCTCAGGAATCACCCGACGGACATCGCCGTGCGTCCCCGCCATCGTCGTCGTACAGGCGTGGCAGCGACCACACCCCGGCGCACCCTCGGCGGTGCACTGCAACGCGGCCGCAAAGCACAGCGCCGCAACGGATCTGCCCGATCCAGGCGGCCCGGTGAACAGCCAGGAATGCGTCATCGCGCCGGAAATACTGCCCCCACGCGCATCGATAGCGGCAGCGGTCAGTTCCGACTCGACCACATCCTGGCCGACCAGCCGATCGAAGACACCCGCCACGCCGTACACCCTAGCCGCCCGCACTGACACCGTGATCCAGGCCGCCCACGGCGACCTACCACCGCCCAGCGTTGCGCTCCGTTGTGGCATGCCACCAGGCAGGTAGGTCTGGTCCGGTCACCCACACCGCCGGTCGGTCGGGATGTAGTCCGAGCCGCCACAGCGCCTCCCCGGAGACGGTCGATCGTGACCTAACCGCGCCAACGGCCGTCCCCGCCTTTCCATAGGCCGGGCCGAAGCGAATTTCGTTGTCGGAGAATGGCATCCAGTCGATGCCTCGCTCTCACAGTCGAACGCGGATGGCTGCCCTCGGATGCGGGCGGCCAGGAACATGCTCGTAACCCTCGATGACGATCCATTCAGGGATTCCGGTGTTCACGACATCCGTGATGTCCTACCCGTACGGCGTCAGGCTCGCTGATAGGTGGTGTTCGCGCCGTCGAGCACCTCGCGGATGATGTCGGCGTGCCCGCTGTGGTGGGTGATCTCGCGCAGGATATGCAGCACAGTGAAACGCACCGTCCACCACACCCGGTCGGGCGTCCACGGGGTGGTCGGAGTGGGGATAGAGGTGTCCAGGCTCGCTTCGGCGCGGATCAGGTTCGCGGTGCCCGTTGCCAACGCATCCCATTCGGCGAGCAAACCCGCCACCGTTTCCTCGGGGCCCATCGCATATTCGCCGTCGAACTTCGAGACGTCCAGTTCGGCGGTCTCGTCGCGTTCCTCGATGACCGTCGCCCAGTGCCGCTCGCAGCTGACCAGATGGTGCAGCAACCCACCGAGGGTCAGCTCGCTGGCCGTAGTGCGCTGCCTGGCCTGGTCCTCGTCGATCCCTCGCAGCGTGATCCGGAACAGCTCACGCTGACCCGCGAGCGCGGCGATGAGATCCTCACGTTCCTGTTCGGCTGCCATCAGGGTCCTTTCGCAACAACGATTCGCACACTACGACACCACATCCGAGCCCTCGGCGCCCGAATGATCGGGCGCCGAGGTAGCTCAGGACTTCTTGGCGGTCGTCTTCGCGGCGGCTTTCTTCGCGACGGTCTTCGTGGCGGTAGCCTTCTTGGCCGCGGTGGTCTTCTTGGCCGTGGTGGTCTTCTTGGCCGCGGTCTTCTTAGCAGGCGCCTTCTTGGCCACGGCCTTCTTCACCGGTCCACGGGCCCGCCGATCCGCAAGCAGTTCCGAGGCCCGCTCGTCGGTGATCGACTCGACCTCGTCGCCCTTGCGCAGGCTGGCATTGGTCTCGCCGTCGGTGACATACGGGCCGAACCGGCCGTCCTTGATCACCATCGGCTTACCGGTGGCCGCGTCATTGCCGAGCTCACGCAGCGCGGCCGCGCTCGCGGCCTGCCTGCCGCGTCGCTTGGGCTCGGCGTAGATCCGCAACGCTTCCTCGAGCGACACCGTGAACAGCTGATCCTCGTTCTCCAGGGAACGAGAATCAGTGCCCTTCTTCAGATAGGGGCCGTAGCGCCCGTTCTGCGCGGTGATTTCCTCGTTGTTGGCGGGGTCGACACCGACAACACGCGGCAGCGACAACAGTTTCAGCGCGTCGTCGAGGGTGATCGTGGCCAGATCCATTGTCTTGAACAATGATCCGGTTCGAGGCTTCGGCGCCGCCGCCTTCTTCGCGGTCTTCTTCGCAGGCGCGGGCGTCTCCTCGGCGGGCGGCTCCGGCAACACCTCCGTGACGTACGGGCCGAAACGGCCTTCCTTGGCGACGATTTTGTGTCCGGTCACCGGATCGGTGCCGAGTGAACGCCCCTCCTGCGGGGTGGAGAACAGCTTCTCGGCGACCTCGGGGGTCAGCTCGTCCGGCGGCAGATCGTCGGGCAGGTTGGCTCGCTGCGAAATCGAATCACCCTCGGGGTCATCGGGATTGGTGACCATTCGCTCCAGGTACGGCCCGTACTTACCGACCCGGACAACGACATCGCGACCGTCCTCGTCGACGAAGAGCTTGATCGAGTTGACCTCGCGAGGGTCGATCTCGTCGAGCCGCTCACCGACCATCTTCTTCAGTCCGCCGGAACGCGCGACCGAACCCTCGACACCGTGATCGCCACCGAAGTAGAAGCCGGACAACCAGTTTCCGCGCTGCTCGCGCCCACCGGCGATCGCATCGAGGTCGTCCTCCATGCCTGCGGTGAAGTCGAAGTCGACCAGTCTGCCGAAATACGACTCCAGCAGGCCGATCACCGCGAACGCCACCCACGACGGCACCAGCGCGCTACCGCGCTTGTAGACGTAGCCGCGGTCCAGAATCGTCTTGATGATCGACGAATAGGTCGATGGGCGTCCGATGCCGAGCTCTTCGAGCGTCTTGATCAGCGATGCTTCGGTGTATCTCGCGGGCGGATTGGTGCTGTGCCCATCGGGATCGAGCTCCACCGCGGTGACGCTCTGGCCCTCGTCGAGGGCCGGCAGCCTGGACTCGGCGTCGTCGGACTGACCGCCTGCTTCTTCGTCCACGCTCTCGACATAGGCCTTCAGGAACCCGGGGAAGGTGATGGTGCGACCCGAGGCCGAGAACACACATTCCTCGCCACTGCTCGCGACGCCGGTGATCCGCAGCGTGAGTGTGGTGCCCCTGGCATCGGCCATCTGCGAGGCGACGGTGCGCTGCCAGATCAGCTCGTAGAGCCGGAACTCGTCGTTGTCCAGCCGGGCGTGTAGCTGGCCGGGGGTGGCGAAGGTGTCGCCGGACGGGCGGATCGCCTCGTGTGCTTCCTGCGCGTTCTTCACCTTGCGGGTGTACTGACGCGGTGTCGGGTGCACGTACTCCGCGCCGTAGAGCTGCGTCGCCTGCGACCTCGCCGCGGCGATCGCCGACTCCGACAGGGTTGTCGAGTCGGTACGCATGTAGGTGATGTAGCCGTTTTCGTACAGCCGCTGCGCTACCCGCATGGTCCGATCGGAGGTGAACCGCAGCTTGCGGCCCGCTTCCTGCTGCAACGTCGAGGTCATGAACGGCGGATACGGCTTACGGGTGTAGGGCTTGGCCTCCGCGGAGGACACCGCCATGTCGGCGCCGTCGAGGGCGGCGGCGAGCCGCCGCGCGTGCGCCTCGTCCAGCACGACGACGCCGTTACCCTTGAGCTGCCCGTCCGGACCGAAATCTCGGCCGCTGGCCACTCGAGCTCCCGCGACGTTGACCAGCCGCGCCCCGAAAGTCCGCGGGTTGGTGGCATCGCCGTTTTCCCCGCCTGCGTCGAGCTTCGCCGCGATATCCCAGTACTCGGCGGAGCGGAATGCCATCCGCTCACGTTCCCGCTGCACGATCACCCTGGTGGCGACCGACTGGACCCGGCCTGCCGACAACCGCGGCATGACCTTCTTCCACAGCACCGGGCTGACCTCATAGCCGTACAAACGGTCGAGGATGCGACGGGTCTCCTGCGCGTCGACGAGGTCGTTGTCGAGATCTCTGGTGTCGGCCGCGGCGGCGAGAATAGCGGGCTCGGTGATCTCGTGGAACACCATGCGCCGAACCGGGACCTTCGGCTTGAGGGTCTCCAGCAGATGCCAGGCGATGGCCTCGCCCTCGCGGTCGGGGTCGGTGGCCAGGTAGAGCTCGTCGGCATCCTGCAGCAGACTCTTGAGCTCGGATACCTTGGCCTTCTTATCCGGGCTCACCACATAGATCGGCTCGAAGTCGTTGTCGACGTCGACACCGAGACGAGCCCAGGACTTTCCCTTGTACTTGGCAGGGACGTCCGCCGCACGGGGTGGGAGGTCTCGGATATGACCGACCGAGGCCTCGACCGTGTAATTGCGGCCCAGATAGGGCGCAATCTTGCGGGCCTTGGTCGGGGACTCGACGATCACGAGACGACGCAGGGGACGGCCCTGGTCGGCTGCACCGCGGTCTCGTGTTGCCACCGGCGAATACACCTTTCCTGTCGACCCGCGCGACGCTGTTCATGCACTGCGCGGCTGGGGCAAGCGGCGGCGACAGCCTTCTAGCGCCACCAGACACGTTTATACCTTGACGCTGTGTGTGTTCGGGTGCTTGCGACCCGAACCACAGAGCGTACGCGCGTCATTGCCGACCAGTATGCCCTGTTTTTCAGCGGCACCGATCGCGCGGCGTGTTCGCGGCCTGGCATTTCGGCTGTCGCCGCCAGGGCTTCGACGTGCGTCGATCGCGTCGACAGACCGAATGGTATTGGCGCGCTTGGGTTGTGCGCGTGTCCGTTGTATCGGCCCCAGATATAGCTCGTCCCTCACCTCCGTTGCCGGTGGTGAGGGACGCGCTGTGGATCGTTGCGTGCTCAGCTGAGCGCGCGAACTCCGGTGGCCTGCGGGCCCTTGGTGCCCTGGCCAACCTCGAACTCGACCTTCTGGTTTTCCTCGAGGGTGCGGAAGCCGGACCCCTGGATCTCCGAGTAGTGGACGAAGACGTCAGCGGAGCCGTCCTCGGGCGCGATGAAGCCGAACCCCTTCTCCGCGTTGAACCACTTCACAGTTCCCTGTGCCATTCTGTTCCTTCTCTTTTCTTACCGGAACGGTGGACAAGTAGGTTCGCCCACCGGGTCCGTTCCGATCGTTGTACTGTTGGTTCCCCCTGCAGGAAAGCACCAAGCACAGCGTTCGCAACATCGATCCTGCTGACGGTTTGGACTTTGGATCCGTCCCTCGAACACAGAAGCTTGCGACCAGGAACCAGTGAACCATGTCTCCGAGCAATTCAACAGTCGAGTTACCGACAATTTGCAAAAAAGTTGATCTTGCGAATGCGCAGGTGAGGGACACAATGGTGGAATCCGGACTTGAGGTTCGTTTGCTTCCTGATAACCGAGTGAGTGTCTGGCAATCCGGCTGTGACCCAGGTCGCTATTGGGTATCGAAAAGGCAGGTGAAGCTTCCAAAGCGCACACGTTTCACACTTTCTGTGCGTGTGGCGACACCCGAGTCATGAATCCGACCGAACCGACAACCCGAATGCGTGCCGGCAACCCGCTCGGCTACGGGCGATCGTTGCTGAATCGTGTCCTGAGTGGAGCCCCGGACGGTGACCCACGGCTGACCCACGTCGTCGAGCTGCCCGCCCGGGCGGCGGTCACCACGAACTGGCCCGATTGGGCGTCGCCCGAGGTGGTCGAGGCGTTCCACGCCACCGGCATCGCGGCGCCGTGGACGCACCAGACCAAGACCGCCGACCTGGCGGCGGGCGACAAGCACGTCGTGGTCAGCACCGGTACAGCATCCGGTAAGTCGCTGGGATACCAGCTACCCGTGCTGACGGCACTGCGCGAGGACCCACGGGCCACCGCCTTTTATCTCGCGCCGACCAAGGCATTGGGCGCCGATCAACTGCGTGTGGTGAACGATCTGACGCACCGAGGCGCGCTGCGGGATATACATCCGGCCGGCTACGACGGCGATACCCCGGCCGAGATCCGGCAGTGGGTACGGGCGAACGGCCGCTGGATTTTCACCAATCCCGACATGCTGCACGTCGGCATCCTGCGCTCGCACCAGCGCTGGGCCAGGGTGCTGCGCAGGCTGCGCTATGTAGTGGTGGACGAATGCCATGCCTACCGAGGGGTCTTCGGCTCACACGTCGCGCTGGTGCTGCGCAGGTTGCGGCGGATCGCCGCACACTACGGCGCGGACCCGATATTCGTGCTCTGCTCTGCGACAACGGCAGAACCCGCAGCCGCCGCATCTCGGCTGATCGGTGCGCCCTGCGTCGCTGTGACCGAGGACGGCTCACCACAGGGACCACGCACTGTCGCACTGTGGCAGCCACCCCTGCTCACCGCCGTGACCGGTGAAAATGGCGCTCCGGTTCGCCGTTCGGCCACCTCGGAGGCGGCCAGGATCATGGCGGACCTGGTGGTCGAAGGCGCTCGAACACTGACCTTCGTCCGATCCCGCCGAGCAGCCGAACTGACCGCCATGGAGACCCGCAGGCTGCTGGCGGAGACCGATCCGAGCCTCGCCGAGCGGGTGGCCGCCTACCGCGCGGGCTATTTGGCTGAGGACCGGCGGGACCTGGAGACCGCGCTGTCCACCGGGGCCTTACTCGGGGCGGCCACCACGAATGCGCTCGAACTCGGCGTCGACATCGCGGGGCTCGATGCCGTGGTGATCTCCGGGTTCCCCGGCACCGTCGCCTCGTTCTGGCAGCAGGCCGGACGCGCCGGACGCCGCACCCAAGGCTCCCTGGTCCTGCTCGTGGCCAGGGACGATCCGCTCGACACCTTCCTCGTGCATCACCCGGAGGCCCTGCTGGACAAGCCGGTCGAGGCCACCATCACCGACCCGCACAACCCCTACGTGCTCGGCCCGCAACTATTGTGCGCGGCACTGGAACTCCCGCTCACCGACGCCGAGGTCGATGTACTCGACGCCCACGAATTGCTTACCGATCTCGCAGGCCAGGGGCTGATTCGACGCCGGGTGCTCGCCGGGGCGAAGGGGGGTGCACGCTGGTATGTCACCGCGGAAACTCAGCCGCACGACGCCGTCGATGTGCGCGGTGGCATCGGCACGCCGGTCGCCATCGTCGATGGCGAGACCGGCAGGCTGCTGGGCACGGCCGACGCCGGACGTGCCACTGCCACGCTGCACGAAGGCGCGGTTCATCTGCACCAAGGCGATACCTACGTCGTCGACGAGCTGGACTTGGAGGAGGGTGTCGCCTTCGTGCACGCCGCCGATCCCGGCTGGACCACCAGCGCCAGGTCGGTCACCTCCATCGTGGTCGACGAGACGACGGCACAGCATCGCCACGGCCGGGTGACCACCGCGTTGGCGCAGGTGCGGGTGACCAGCCAGGTCATCGGCTACCTGCGCACACTGCTCAGCGGTGAAGTACTCGACCTGGTCGAGCTGGATCTGCCCGCCCAGACCCTGTCCACCCGAGCGGTGCTCTACACCGTGACGCCCGAGCTGCTCGCCCTTGCCGGCATCGATCCGCAGCAGGCACCGGGCGCGCTACATGCCGCCGAGCACGCGGCGATCGGCCTATTGCCGCTGGTGGCGACCTGTGACCGCTGGGATATCGGCGGCGTGTCCACCGCCGAACACCCGGATACGGGGCTGCCGACCGTGTTCGTCTACGACGGGCAGCCCGGTGGAGCAGGCTTCGCCGAGCGCGGTTTCGCACAGCTGCGGCGCTGGTTGTCGGCGACTCTCGCGGTGATCGAATCCTGTGCGTGCACGACGGGCTGCCCGTCCTGCGTCCAGTCGCCCAAGTGCGGCAATGGCAACCACCCGCTGGACAAGGCAGGTGCAGGGCGTCTGCTCACAGCCGTCCTTGCCGAATCGAACGCTGCCCCTGACCGTCCCGCCCCAGGTCAAGCCGCCACAGTCGATCCGTGACGGTGCCGACCCCCCTGCGTGACCCGGTGTCCATATGGCCGGAGGATCACTGGCACGAACCGGCGGGCGACGCTGTCGCGCTGTACCCGGCATGCGGCCCGAATAAAAAGGAATAGATTCATGTTAACTGGGCTATTGCCATAGGCTTTCCGTCTCGACATGCGCATTCATTCATTGCTTTTGTCCGGCTGCGCACGGGAATTGATGCCAGACCGCAATTATTCGATCATTCCAATTACCGAATTACACGCCCCGGCCCGACCGCTGACGAGAGTCGGTTACTCACGGGTCACACTCCGTCTTCGACAGGACCCGCACGAGCGACAGCGCGAACAGTCCACTTTCCATACAGACCTATTGGTACATTCCGCACCACAGCGACAGTCACATCCCACCGCGTGACTTCACACTCGTGAATCCGCGCTCGCATGTGCCGTGCGATCTCCAACGCCTGTGCACATCCCGCCTCCGCCCCTTGCTCCAACGCACCGGCCGCGGCCAATGCCGCGAGGTCCGCGGCAGCCTGCGCGTGATGCCGACTCACCACCACGACACCGACCTGACCGACCAGCAGCGCCACCCCGATCAGCCCCACCAGCGCGAGGCAGGCCGACACCGTCGCGCCGCCTCGCTCCGCCTGCCCCCTGGTCAGCACCTGACCATTCGAGCGCACACCGTTGGCTGTCCGACACCGCGCTGTACGCGGCCACTGTGCGACCGAACACACTGCGCCGGGCACCGGCTGCTCGATCACCCCGCAACTCCCGGCTCACGTACCGCGACGGCCTCCGCACGCAGCACCAACAGCGGCAACAGCGGAAAACGGGCGGAAACGACAGCGATGACGCGGTCGCCCTCACTGCGCAGCGTGATATCGGCGGCGGGCGGAGCAACCCGCTCGGCCGCCGACACCGCGTTCGACTGGTCACCCCTGGCCGCCAGCCGCGCTGCCTCGCGAGCGGCATCGACACAGCGCACCTGTGCCGATGCCGCGAGAATCGCACCCAGACACAACACCACGGCGACTACGACCGCGGCCAACGCAATGGCGGCCTCGACCGTCACCGAACCCCGATTATCACCGAGAACCGTTGCACCACAGGCGGTTACCGGACCGACTACACCGCAGTGCTGAGGGCCCGATCGATGATCTTCGTCAATGCGTTCACGATGCTGTCGCCGGTCACCACCCCGTACAGGACAGCGCCGAAGGCAGCTGCCGCGATCGTCCCGATCGCATACTCCGCGGTACTCATGCCCTCGTCCGCGACGACCGCGTGCACCAGTCGCGATCTCAGCTCCATATATACGACGCCCAGTCGATGCACCGCACGATCCGTCATCCGCTCGATTCGCACCGTCGTCCCCTTTCTCTCCGGCCCACGCGGCCGATCCGCGCGGGCAAGCCCTCCCCTGCGTCGCAGCACGCTCGGCCACGACCACTCCTCGCCGGCCTGCCGCGACATCGGTCCGGTGTGCTGGTTTCGTGATTCGCTCGCTCACAGCAGACCTCCATCGAGGACTCGACCCGCGAGACCGATCACCACCGGCACGATGCCCAGGCAGATGAAGGCGGGCAGAAAACACAGTCCGAGCGGGCCACTGATCATCACTCCGGCGCGCTCGGCGCGGGCCGCCGCCATGTCCTCGACCGCACCACGATGCTGTTGAGCCAGCTCACCGATGGCCGCCGCCAGGGACGCTCCCGACCGCGCCGACCGACGCGCCATCCGTGCGAGCGACTCGACCGCTGCCGCCCCCTGCCTGCCCACAACGTCGACAGCCGCTCGCTCCCATGCTGTCGCCGCATCCGCCCCGAGCGCCAGCAGGTCGGCGGCTCGGACCAGTGCGGCACCGAGTACCACCGGCGCGCCCGGCGCCACCGCTCGCGCGGCACCCGCCATCGGCAGCCCCGCCCGCAGGCACGCTGCGAGCAGATCGAACACCGACGCGACCGCGAGCGGATCATCGCCACCGCGGCGCCCCGGTGCCCTGACCAATGGTCGCGAACCACCACCGCGCAGTCTTCGTAGGCGCCGGGTCACCGCCACCCGCCCAGGCAACACAAAGAGCGCCAGCGCCAGCAGCAACACCACCCCACCGGAAATCCCCATCACTCCCCCTCCTCGCATTCGACTGCCATCGGGCCCGGCAATCGAGCCTTGTCGCGCTTGTCGAGCCCATACGTCGCACGATCGCGCCGCTGTGGCGAGGAGCCATTTCGGCGGCCGCCCACACGGAGGCGGCCCGACCGGCCTGTCACCGCAAGCTCGCCCACAAGTCGTTTCATGCCAGCACCTTTCGGGTGATCGCATCCGTCCACAGCAGGCCCGCGCACGCGAGGCCGGTGCCGAGTGGGAGCAGGACGGCGCCCACGGCGGAGGTGAACAGGATTTTCAGCGGTGCGGCGCCCATCAGTTGGCCGAGCGCGAGGCCGAGCAGGGGTAGACAGGCCAGGACGGCGGCGGTGGCGCGGGCGCCTGCCAGTGCGGCGGCGGTTCGGCCACGAAAACGGATGCGACCCTGGAGATCTGCACGGGCCGCGGCCAGCAGTTCGGCCAGGGCGAGGCCGTGGTGTTCGGCAACCCGCCAGGCATCGGCAATCCCGGCCAGCTCGAGGGCCACCACGGAGTCCGGATGGCGCAGACCGTCAGCGCCCGAACCGCCCAGTCGGCTGCGAGCCGCGCTGATGGCGAACGCACGCGCCGCCTCGCCGCCGGATTCGTGTGCCGCGACCGCGGCGGCCACGCTCGGGTGCGCACCCACCCGAAGCTCCCCGATGACGGCTTCGACCGCGTCGAGCAGGTACGCGCATTCGGCATTGCGTAAACGGTCGTGTCGAGCACGACGAAGCCGGATACCGACCGTGCCCGCCACCAGCGCCGCAGCGATCAGCGGGCCGATTCCGGCGACCGCCGTCGCGGCGATGCCGATCCCGATGCCGGCGCGAAACAGGCTCCCGAGCTGCGGTTTCCGAGTGCCGCGAGAGGGAACGAACAGGTTGATGAAGCGGCGCCGTGCCCGCGGCTGTGGAGCGCTCAACAGCGCGAGCGCCAGACAGATCAGTGCCACGATCATCGGTCGAGCCGTTCGTCGAGGAGTTCGGCCAGTTCGGTAGCGGCCGCAGTGGGGCCGTGGTCGGCTCGCCAGGCCGCCGCGATGCGGACCTGTCCGTCGTCATCGCGGCGTACGACGCCGATTTCCCGCAGTCCGCGCGAACCGTCCGCCCTTCGATGCACGTGCATCACCACCTGCACCGCGGCGGCGAGCTGGCTGTGTAGTGCGGCCCGGTCCATACCTCCCAGTGCCGCAAGGGCTTCCAGACGCGCGGGAACCTCCCGGGGGGAGTTCGCATGGACGGTCCCCGCTCCCCCGTCATGTCCTGTGTTGAGCGCAGTGAGCAGGTCGACCACCTCCGCGCCGCGTACCTCGCCTACCACGATCCGATCCGGGCGCATCCGCAGTGCCTGGCGCACCAGGTCGCGCACCGTCACCTCGCCGACGCCTTCGATATTCGCGGTGCGCGCGACCAGCCGTACGACATGGGGATGCGGAGGCGCGAGCTCCGCCGCATCCTCCACACAGATGATTCGTTCCTCGGGTCCGACCTCCGCCAGGAGGCCGGACAGCAAGGTGGTCTTCCCCGCACCGGTGCCGCCGACGACGAGGAAGGCAAGCCGGGCCCGAATGATCCTCTCCAGCAGTAGTTTCGCCTCCGGCGCCACCGCACCGGATGCCGCGAGCGCCTCCAACCCCTGCGTGGCGGGACGCAACACGCGCAGCGAAATACAGGTACCGCCGTGCGCCACCGGCGCCAAGACCGCATGCAGCCGGACACCGAAGGAATCCCCCAGCGCCGCTTCCCTTCCCGAGAGCCTGCCGTCGACCCACGGCTGCGCATCGTCGAGCCGTCGCCCTGCCGAAAGGGCAAGCCGCTGCGCCAGCCTGCGCACCGCGGCCTCATCCGGAAACGTGACCGACGTCTGTCGCAACCCATGACCCCTGTCGATCCAGACGGCATCCGGCGCGGTGACCAGCACATCGGCGACCTGCGGATCTTGCAGCAGCGGCTCCAGCACCCCGGCACCGGTCATCTCCGTCTGCAACAATCGGAGTGCGCGTAACAGATCCGTGTCACCGAGAACTCCGCCTGCTTCGGCCCGAATAGCCGCCGCCACCTGCGCCGGATCCGGATCCCCCGCCCCACCCGCAAGACGCTCCCGCACCCGATCCAGCAGCTCGGATGTCACCAAGGCGCTCATCGCAGGCCCCACCCTGCGGGGGCGCTCAGCACCGCGAGCACAGCGTCCGCCGCGTCACGGAGTGGGCCGCGGCGGCCGACGGTCAGTCCGCCACGCTCGAGGCGGGCGGCAAGGCCCGCTTGGGCCCGGACAGCGGCGAGCAGTGGCAGGTCGAGCATCTCGGCAACCTCGTTTCCGCGTAGCCCGCCGGGTGCTGGGCCGCGTACCACCAAGCCCTGGTTGGGGTTTCGTCTGCCGATGTAGGCGGCGACCGATTCCGCCGCGGCCATCGCCCGCAGTCGAGCCGGCACAACCAGCACCACGAGGTCGGCCGAGTCGAGCATTTGGTCAGCGTGCGGGCCGCGCTCTCCGGAGACATCGCACACCACCAAATCGCCTGCGGCACGGCCTGCTTCGACAACAGCGTGCACCGCGGTGGGGCCGATCTCGCTCGGCAAGCGTCCGGCACCACCGCGCCCACAGGACAGCACGGACAATCCGGGGCCCGCTGCGGGCAGCGCACTGTGCAGTGCCGCCGCGGACACCCGGCCATCCTCGATCACCAGATCCGGCCAGCGCAGGCCAGCGGTCATCTCGATGCCGAGCAGCAGGTCGAGGCCGCCGCCGAGCGGTGCGCCGTCGACGAGCACGGTGTCTCGCCGGAACCGTTCGGCGGCGGCGCGCAGAGCGGTGGCAGCGGCCAGAACGGATGCGCCGGCACCGCCGCCGGCCCCGGCAATCGCGACGACCACACCGTCCCCCATACGGTTTTCACCGTACTCAGCAAACTTCTCGATAAGCCCGACCGCGGCGCCGGGGAGCGCGATCACCCGCTCGGCTCCGACCGCTGCGGCGGCCTGCCAATCGCACAGTTCCGGCTCGCCGTCGGTCACCAGAACAACCCCGACACGCCGCAGATATCCGGCCGCCGCGCACTCCCCCGCCAGCGCTGTGTCGAGGATCACCAGCGGGGCGCCGGTCCAGGCGTGCCTGCCCATCGGCAGCTCACCTTCGTGGAGGCCACGTTCCGCGGCCGCCGCGACACGGCGCACTTCGTCCCGAAGACGGCCATCGCTGATGAGCACGAGTGCCGGCGGCGTCGTGACCGGCAGCGCAGCGTCGAAATCCATGCAGCTCAGCGTGGTCGAAGCCGAAGCAGTGCAATAGAGGCAATATGCCGAATGTGGATAACTCCAGGGATGTGGATAGATCCGGAGTGGGAGGGAAGTCCAACCGTCCCCCGAATAGAGGACGGCCCCAGCCGGGGGGGGAGGAGGCTGGGGCCGTCGGGTTCAGCCCCGGGGGGTCGGGCTGAACGCGCCTGGACCATGTCCAGGTGCCAGCAATACTACACCCAAGTCCCGGCCACAACGCAAGTCTGTCGTTGAAGAACTTTATGGCTGTCACCGGCCCGGCGTCCCCTGGGCAAACCCACCGCGAGGCCCCGGAACACGGCCCGCTACCCACCCAAAATTCGGCTCTGAGACGCGCTGGACAGACCGCGTGTGCAGGTCCGTAGTAACCACCCGAAACGGCACCGCCGGACGCAGTCCGTCCCTCGCCCGCGCTGGACGGAGCGTAGGCGCAGTAACCGCCGAACAGGCACCGCCGGACGCAGTCCGTCCCTCGCCCGCGCTGGACGGAGCGTAGGCGCAGTAACCGCCTATTCTGAACGGGTGACTGCCGAGGGTGACCGAACCGGGCTACCGGACCAACTAACCACCGGCGGCGGACGTGTCGCTGCCTTTTTCGATCTCGACAAGACAGTGATCGCGAAGTCGAGCACGTACGTGTTCAGCAAGCCGTTCTACGCACAGGGTCTGCTGAACCGTCGCGCGGTGCTCGAGAGCAGCTACGCGCACTTCCTGTTCCTGTTGTCGGGCGCGGACCACGATCAGATGGAGCGGATGCGCGCCCACCTGACGAGCATGTGCGCGGGCTGGGACGTCGAGCAAGTGAAATCCATTGTGGCCGAGACGCTGCACGAGATGGTCGACCCCCTGATCTACGCCGAAGCGGCCGATCTCATTGCCGATCACAAGATCCGCGGACACGACGTGGTGATCGTGTCCGCTTCCGGCGAGGAGATCGTCGGCCCGATCGCCGAGGCGCTCGGCGCATCGCACACCGCCGCAACGCGAATGGTCGTCGTGGACGGTCGATACACCGGCGAGGTCGAGTTCTACTGCTACGGCGAAGGCAAGGTCGCCGCGATCGAAAAGCTGGCCGCCAGTGAGGGTTACGACCTGTCGCGGTGCTACGCCTATTCCGATTCGGTGACCGATCTGCCGATGCTCGGCGCGGTCGGCCACCCAACGGCGGTGAACCCCGATCGCACTCTGCGACGCGAGGCGCTGGCCAAAGGCTGGCCGGCCCTGACGTTCTCCAACCCGGTTTCGCTGTGGTCGCGGTTGCAGACCCCGTCGTCGACCACCCTTGCCGCGACCGCGGTGGTCGGATTGAGCGCGGTGGTGGCGGGCGCACTCAGCTACCGGTTACTGCGCCGCCGCCGCTGAGGCTTAACTGATCCACGCTTGCCCGCCGCTCCGGCTGATAGGGCGCCAGCGGGGTGCTTGCCGGAGCGTTTGCTGACACCCTGGTCGCGATGTCGCGACCAGGGATTTAACCACGAAACGCCGATGGGCACGCCGATTATTGAATGTTTTCCGAAGCCTTGATGTGAGGGCTGTCACAGTGTAAAAAGGTAACTACGGAAGGTCGGAAGGCCAAGGCAGGGCCGGAAGAGAAGGCTCAGTCTCCCGTCCACCCTTCCCAGCACGGATGCCAGGTACCCACGCGGAGCGCGCCGCGACAAGGGCAGAAGCGTTGTGGGCCTGCGAGATTCGAATTGTCGACGGCGAGGGCCTCGCACAGGTTGCGGGGATGAACCGGCGGAGTTCGAATTATCGCCGAGGCCGAAGACCACAACCCACCTAGCACGCTTGGTAACCGGGTTTCCGTGCTAGCGGGCGGTGAGGTCGTTCAACGACAACGCCGCCCGCTTTGACGTGTAGGGGCACCTGGGCCCGGACCCACCGCTTATCCCGACGCCGAATCAGCGATCGATGTGGCCTCGCGAGCGCCGTCCTCGAAAGCACCGCAGCACAGGATCACCCAGCTGCCGACAGCATTCGCCTCTCCGGTGCCGAACCCGGCCGCGGCATCCAGATACGCCTGCCGCCTGCGCAGCCAGAACACCTCGGGCACGCCGAGGCTGTGCGGGTCGAGCCCACTGGACACCGCGACAAGTCGAGACGCCGCCCGCGCGACAATGCCGTCGGCCGTACCGAACGGCCGCAAGGCCAACAGCTCGCCGTGCACCACCGCGGCGACCACCGGTGCGGGCGCGGTGGACCCGAGCACCGTCTGCACCAGCAGGTCGAGCCGTTCGGCAACGCCCGCGTCGGAACGGGGCCGACCGAGCAACGCCTCCTCGGTCACCAGATCGGCGGCGGCCAGCAGGTGCAGCCGTGCCAGCGCCTGCAAGGGGGCCCGACGCCAAGTGCCCGCGAGATTGCGTAGGGCATCGCCGTCCAGCGCCTGCCCCACCCGCAGCGACCCTGCCAGGATCGGATCGCCGACCCTGCCGTCGGCGGGCAGTTCGGTCGAACCGCCCTCGATCGCGGCGGATGACCGGGCCGCCCGCACCGCGGCCTCGGCGGCCGTAGTCGGCCAGCCGCGCCGGTTGGCCTTGTGCCGATGCACGTCGGCGAGCGCGTCGCGGGCTCGATCGGCGCTTTCGCGCACACCGGGCAGATCGACGAGAGGCTGTAGCGGATCGGTCACGGGATACGAGGCTAGTTCAGCCGCTCAGCGTGGCTCGGTGCCGGGCGATGGTCTCCTCGATGCCGGTCAGTGCCGCGAGCTGCTCGGGAGTCAACAGGTCGAGCAAGTGCCGATGCACAGACTCGAGATGGACAGGCCCCGCCGCCGCCAGCGCCTGCCGTCCCGACTCGGTGAGCACGACGTCGTCACCGCGCCCATCACGTTCACACGGCTCACGCGCGATCAGGCCGCGCTGCTCCATCCGCCCGAGCTGGCGGGACAGGCGGCTGTGCGGCCAGTGCATTCGCGCCGCGAGGCCGCTGACCCGCACGCATTCCGCCTCGCCCGCCAGCTCCGCCACAGCGGCGAGTACGTCATAGTCCGGCATCGACAGCCCGGTGCCGGACTCCAGATCGCGGGCGATCTCGGTGTCCACGAGTAGTGGCAGCCGTCGGTAGGCCGCCCAGGCGGTCCGCGCTTCACCGGCCGCGTAACGGTTCGATGTCTTGGGCATATGGCCAGCTTACCCGGTCTTGTTTACATGTAACGAAGTTGTCGATAGGATATTCGTTACATGTAACGGAACTGGAAGGGGTGCACGTGATCGGCAACCAGAACATCCACGAAGTCAACGAAACCCAGTTGTACACAGAGACTTTCGGCGACCTGGCACAGCAGCCCGCAATCCTGCTCATCCACGGCGCAGGCGAATCACTCCTGGCCTGGGAGGAAGAATTCATCGAGCGTTTGGTGGCAGGCGGCCGCAGCGTGATCCGCTACGACAGCAGGGACGCAGGCCGGTCGGCCACCTATCCGGTGGGCGCGCCGCCCTATGGCCTGCGGGATCTGGTTGCCGACGCCGTCGGTCTCCTCGACGCCTTCGGCCTGGAGCGGGCGCACCTGATCGGCATGTCGCAGGGTGCGGCGGTCGCGCAACTGGTCGCACTCGATCACCCCGATCGGGTCGCCACCGTGACGCTCGCCTCCTCGACACCCGGCGGTCCCGGCCACCAGTACCCCGACCTCCCGGACATGACCCCGGAACTCCACGCCTTCTTCGCGGGCGAGGCCGCCGAACCGGACTGGTCGGACCGGGCCGCTGTTGTCGAGTACCTCGCGGAGGCCGATCGCCCCTTCACCGCGGCGAGCCAGCCGTTCGACACCGCGGCCCGGCAGGCCAAGGCAGAACGAATCATCGACCGCGCGAATAACATTGCGGCCCAACTCACCAACCCGTTCATGATCGATGCCGGTGCGCCGTGGCGGGATCGGCTGGGAAAGATCGCCGCGCCGACCCTGGTGCTCCACGGCACCGAGGATCCGCTCTTCCCGATCGGGCACGGCCGAGCCCTCGCCACCGAAATTCCCGGCGCCCGCTTCCTCGCGATGGAGCACACGGGCCACGAGATCGCGCCACGGGCACAATGGGATTCGGTTGTCACCGCCATCCTCGCGCACACCGCCTGATCCGTCGGCGTGCCGCAGTGGCCACCACGCTGATCGGCGTACCGGCCGGCCGCGCGGGATCGCGGCAACGCTCACCCCGCCAACAGGTCGCGTCCCGGAATCGCGTCCAACAGGCGCCGGGTGTACTCCTCTCGTGGATTGTCGAAGACCGCGTTGGTGGTGGCGGCCTCGACGACCTTGCCGTTCTGCATCACGAGCACATCGTCGGCGATCTGCCGGACCACGGCCAGGTCGTGAGTGATGAACAGGTATGACAGCCCGAGCTCGGCTTGTAAATCGTTGAGCAGCTTCAGAATCTGGGCTTGCACCAGCACATCGAGCGCGGAGACCGCTTCGTCACAGACCACCACCTCCGGGGAAAGTGCCAGCGCACGGGCAACGGCCACGCGCTGACGCTGTCCACCGGACAGCTCGTTCGGATAGCGGCGCATCACCGTCGAGGGCAGCGAAACCTTGTCCAGCAGTTCCCGCACCGTCGCTTCGCGTTCCTTGGATGAGCCGATCCGATGCGTGCGCAACGGCTCCTCGATGGTGCGATAGATCGAGTACATCGGATCCAGTGAGCCATAGGGATCCTGGAAGATCGGCTGCACCCGGCGGCGGAACGCGAAGGCGCCCTTGCGGTCCAGCTTCGCGACCTCTTTCCCGTCGAAAGTCACCTTCCCTGCCGTTGGCTCCAGCAAGCCGAGGACCATGTGCGCGACAGTGGATTTGCCGGATCCGGACTCACCGACAATGGCCGTGGTGGTGCCGCGCATCAGTCGGAACGACACCTCGTCGACCGCAATGAAGTCCGACGACTTCCACGGGGCGTTACCGCGAATCTTGAACGCCTTGGTCAGATTCTCCGCGACCACCACATCATCGGAGACCGTCGTCGACTCCGTGTCAGCCGCGGCGGCCTCCTCCGCGACCGCAACGGCCTGTGTGCGTATCTCGACGCGCGCACGCACCGAGGACAGCCGCTGCGAGGCCAGCGAAGGCGCCGAGTTCACCAGCCGCTTGGTGTACAAATGCTGTGGCTCACGCAGAATCTCGAGCGCGGGACCGGATTCCACCACCCGACCGCGGTACATCACCACCAGGTGCTCGGCGCGCTCGGCGGCGAGACCGAGATCGTGGGTGATCAGCAGGACCGCCGTGCCGAGTTCGCTGGTGAGCCCGTCGAGGTGGTCGAGGATCTGCCGCTGCACGGTGACGTCGAGCGCCGACGTCGGCTCGTCGGCGATCAGCAATTTCGGCCGGCACGCCAGCCCGATCGCGATGAGCGCACGCTGGCGCATGCCGCCGGAGAATTCGTGCGGATACTGGTTGACGCGGCGCTGCGCGTCCGACATCCCCGCTTCCTCCAGCAGTTCGATCGCTCGTTTCTCGGCGGCTTTGCCCTTGGCTATTCCGTTGGCCACCAACGTCTCCCGGATCTGGAACCCGATCTTCCACACCGGGTTGAGATTCGACATCGGGTCCTGCGGGACCAGGCCGATGCCGCTGCCGCGCACGGCGACGACATCCTTCTTCGACGCCTTCGCGAGGTCCTTTCCGTCGAAGACGATCGAGCCGGAGGTGACCTGTCCGGTGCCGGGCAGCAGATCGATGATGCTGTGCGCGGTGGTGGTTTTCCCGGAGCCGGATTCACCGACGATCGCCACTGTCTGCCCCGGATAGACCGACAGACTGACGTCGCGGACCGCCGGAATCTTCTTGCCCTCGGAACTGAAGCAGACGTTGAGATCTTCGATCTGGAGCAGTGGTTTATCGGACATCGCCGCGGTCACCTCTTCCTGGCCTTCGGGTCGAGCGCGTCGCGCACGGCGTCACCGAGCAGGATGAAGCTCAGTACGGTGAGCGCCAACGCTGTTGCGGGATAGAACAGGATCGGCGAACCACCGCGTAGCTCGTGCTGATTGGTGTTGATATCCGAACCCCAGGACACGATCGTGCGCGGCAGCCCGACCCCGAGGTAGGACAGGGTCGCCTCGGTGACGATGAACGCGCCGAGCCAGATCGTGGTGACCACGATCAGCGGGCCTGCCGCATTCGGCAGCACATGACGCAGCAGGGTCCGTATTCGTGAGACGCCCAACGCTTTCGCTGCGGTGACGTACTCGCTGTTCTTGGCCTCGATCACCGCACTGCGCGCGATCCGCGCCGCCTGCGGCCAGGTGAACGCGGACAGAATCAGGATGACCGTCCAGATGGTCCGTGAGTCCAGCAGCTGCATGATGACGATCGCCGCGAGCATCAGCGGAATCGCGTAGAAGATCTCCGCGATTCGTGACACGACCGAATCGAGCGGCCCGCCATAGAAGCCGGAGAGCGCCCCGAGCGTACCGCCGATGAACAGGAACAGCGTTGTCGCGCCCAGACCGGCCAGCACCGAAGCCCGTGCGCCGTAGACGGTTCGGGTGTAGACGTCACAACCCTGTTTGTCGAAGCCGAACGGATGGCCCGGCCCGCGCGGATCCATGCTGAAATCGCCGTTGCAGTAGCGCGGGTCCTGATCGCTGAACAGTCCCGGCCAGAGCACGACAACCGCGATGAAGACGATCAGCAGCGCGGCGACGAGGAAGATCGGATTTCGGCGCAGCTGCCGCCATGCGTCTTGCCAGATGCTGGTCGGCGAGCCGGATTCGTCGACCTGGTCGGTGGCGAGAACCTCCACCTCCTCAGGTGGTGCGACGTAGTGCCGCTGCCTGTCCGGGCCGTGTTTATCGAGGTCAGGCATATCGAATCCTCGGGTCGAGCATGGCGTAGAGCAGATCGATGAGCAGATTCGAGATCAGGAAGATCACGATGAGGACCGTCACGAAGGAGACCACCGTCGGTGGTTCGCCGCGCGTAATCGCTTGGTAGAGCGTGCCTCCCACGCCCGGGATGTTGAAGATGCCCTCGGTGACGACGGCGCCGCCGATCAGGGCTCCGAGGTCGGCGCCGAGGAAGGTGATGACCGGGATCATCGAGTTGCGCAGAATATGCACGGTGACAACCCGAGGCCTGCTCAGCCCCTTGGCGGTCGCGGTCCGTACGTAGTCGGCGGACATATTCTCCGCCACCGAGTTTCGAGTCAGCCGCAGCACGTAGGCGAACGACAGCGAACCGAGCACAATCGCCGGGACGAGCAGTTCGCCGATACTCGCCTTGCCGGTCACAGTCACCGGCGCGATGCCCCATTTCACCCCGAGCAGGAACTGGGCGAGGAAACCGATCACGAAGATCGGCACCGCGATGATAACCAGACTCACCACCAGCAGGGTCGAGTCGAAGAGCCTGCCTTTGCGCAGACCCGCGATCAGGCCGAAGATGACGCCGAAGACGCCCTCGATGAGGACCGCCATGAGCGACAGCTTGATCGTGATCGGGAAGGCCCGCGCCAGCTCGTCGCGTACCGGCCTGCCGGAGAAGGCGGTGCCGAAATCGAGCGTGAAGATGCCCTCGAGGTACAGCAGGTACTGCACGAAAAACGGGCGGTCGAGGTGATAGCGGGCACGAAGTTGGGCTTCCACCGCAGGCGTCATCGGCCTATCGCCTGCCAGCGCGTGGATCGGATCGCCCGGAACTAGGAAAACCAGTGCGTAGATGAGCAGCGTCGCCCCGAGGAACACGGGGATCATTTGGAGCAGACGCCGCACGACATACCAGGCCATTTCGTCTCCTGGGTGAGCGGCGCGGTCGTGCCCCCGGGTTGGCGGCACGACCGAGCCGAGCGGCTACTTCTCGATGTTCTCGAAGTCGAACAGACCGTTCCACGCGAGTTCGGCCTTCTTCACCTTGTCCGACCGTCCCGCCGCGGCGAGGTAGTCGAGCACCGGGATATCGGCCATGTCCTTGATCAGCAGGGCCTGGGCCTGCGCCACGATCTTGTACGACTCCTCGAGCGTCGGCGCCGCGAGCGCGGCGTCGAGCAGACCATCGAATTCGGTGCTCTTGTAGTCGACGTTGTTGGTCTCGGAGTAGCTGTAGTACTGCGAGGTCAGGAACTGCAGCATAGTCGGGTAGTCGCCCTGCCAGCCGTAGCGGAACGCCTTACCGATGGTCTTGGCGTTCACCAGATCCCGGATGTTCTTGAAGGTCGGGTACGGCGTACCGACCGCGTCGATACCGAGGGTGTTCTTCACGCTGTTGGCAACGGCTTCGATCCAGGCCTGGTGACCGCCGTCGGAGTTGTAGGCGATCTCGTAACGACCCGACCACGGTGACATGGCATCGGCCTGCGCCCACAGCTTCTTGGCCTCCTCCGGGTTGTACTTCAGTACCTCGGAGCCGGGCAGGTTCCCGTCGAACCCGGGCAGGGTGCTTGCGGTGAAGTCACGCGCCGGAGTCTTGGTGCCGTTGAAGATGGTGTCGCAGATCTGCTGGCGGTTGATCGCCATCGAGATCGCCCTGCGCCGCAGCAGCCCTTCTGCCCCGCCGAAGTGCGCGAGGTTGGCTTGGACACCGATGTGCTGGTTCTGCGCGGTCGGCGCGAGGATCGCGCGATCACCGAGGTCTTTCTTGTAGGAGGTCAGCGCGCTGTCCGGGATGGTGTCGAGGGAGTCGAGATTGCCCGCCTGCAGATCCGAATAGGCCGTGTCGAACGACTGATACATGACGAACCGCAGGCCCTTGTTCTTGGCAGGGCGGCCCCCCTGGTAGTCCGGGTTGGGCACCAAGTCGATCTTGACGTTGTGCTCCCACGCGCCCGTGCGAGCGAACTTGTACGGGCCGTTGCCGATCGGGTTCTCACCGAAGGCCTTCATGTCCTTGAACGCCGCCTCGGGTAGCGGATAGAACGGCGCATAGCCGAGTTCGGTCTCGAAATCGATGGACGGCTGCTTCAACTCGACGGTGAACGTGCGATCGTCGACCACCTTCAGGCCCGACATCGTCTGTGCCGTCGGCTTTTCCGCCGACACCTCGTCGAATCCCAAGATCGGGGTGAACACGTAGCTTTGCAGCTGCGCGTTGGTTCCGAGCGCACCGTAGTTCCACGCATCGACGAACGACTTGGCCGTCACCGTGCTGCCGTCGGTGAACTTCCAATTCGGCTCGAGGGTGATCGTGTAATTCTTCCGATCGGTGGTCTTGATCGACTCCGCCAGCTCATCGTGGGCCACGCCCTTGCCATCGTAATATTTCAGTCCGGCGAAAAGCCGGTCGACTACGCGGCCGCCCATATTCTCGTTGGTATTGGTGGGCACCAACGGATTCTGTGGTTCACCACCGTTCGTCGTGACGATGTCAGCGTCGGCACTATCGCTCGACGAACACGCGGACAGCCCGAGGCTTGTGGCCAGCAGTACTGCCGCGATCAACGCTGTAGCTCTGTTGAATCTCAACGCGTTCTCCCGATTTCGAGACAGGCGAAGGGGATCCGCGACGCACGCGTGAGTCCTTCCCAGCGCGCCTCGACTCGATCGCCTTGGAATGCCTGGGACAGTAGCTATTCGGACGACCGTTTGTCATTGGATTGACCAAGGTTCGTTCCACTTGTTACCAATCCGGCAACATGGCCGAAACACACAAAACTTAGCGATGAAAATGCTGATCTACCGGAACTATGCCGATACTGGGGCCATCCGGTGTTCTAAGAGGTTGAAGAAGACGATAGCCAGCGCGGGGTCGTTTTGTCAGGCGATCGGGCCGGATACCCGCCGCGGTGACGGGATCGAAACCCGGTGGGCACACCGGACGCGGCCTGGGTCACAGTTGATTACTGTCGAACTGGCCCACACCGGGCGCGTCGAATCGAGCGCTGCAGATTTCGTGAAGGAAGAGACGAGATGACCGATACCACCGCCGACCACACGGACTCGTACCCGCCGACCCCGGAATTCGCTACGGCGGCAAACGCGGATGCCTCGTTGTATCAGCGGGCCGCGACCGATCGCGACGCGTTCTGGGCCGAGCAGGCCGGGCGGTTGCACTGGGATCAGCCCTGGACACAGGTCCTCGATTGGCGCGACGCACCCGTCGCGAAATGGTTCG
>NZ_JBFBAB010000048.1:0-25681 GCF_040681975.1 Nocardia sp. NPDC051463 | reverse complement strand
GGCTCCACCTGTGTGCTCGGACGTTGGGGGGTGGGGTGGGCCCCGGCGCGCGCGCCCGGGCCCCCCCCGCGGGGCGCGCCGTTAATGCCTGTGTGGGCCGCCCCCGCCCGACTCGGTCGTGCCGATGGGGCCTCAGCTCGCCCAGGGCGGGGTCAGACGGGTGCCATCGGGGAGCTCTGCAGCGAATCCGGCCGGAACGGTCACCACCAGTGCGGCGGGCTCGGACCCGGTGTTGTCCAGGCTGATGGTCGAGCCTGCGGGCGCGATGGCCGCGTCGCCGGGTTCCAGCGCCGACGCCTCGCCGTCGATGTGCAGCGTCACCGCACCCTTGATGACGACGAATGCCTCCTCACGCAGGATCTTGTGGCCCACTCCCACCGTGCCCGGATCGATCCCGGTCTGCCAGACACAGAGTTCGGTGCTGCCTGTCGCGGGGCGGATGTAGGAGGTGAAGCGGGCGTTGTGCATTTCGTGGACCTGGGCTTCGGCGGCACGGATCACCGGCATGTGTTGCTCCCTCATTTAGTCAATTCACTTGACTAGATAGTCAAGCATGTTGACCATATGTGTCAAGATGGAATTCATGACCGGCCTGAAGCCCGCTTCGACACTGCGCCCAGGGCAAGATCTGGCCCTGCTGCTACTCGCCGCGGGCGCAGCGGCGACGGACGCGATCCACAACGGCGTCCAGGCAGCCGGGTTCGACGACGTGCGGCCCACCCATGGGTTCGCGTTTGTGCGGATGGCACCGGACGGCGCGACGGTCGGCGAGCTCGCGGAGCACCTCGCGGTAACCAAGCAGGCGGCTAGTCAACTGGTGGACGAATTAGTGCGCAAGGGATACGCCGAACGCAATCCACATCCCGACGACGCCCGTGCACGGCTGATCACCCTGACCGAACGCGGATGGGCCTGCACGCGCGCGGCCGATGCCGCTGCCGCTGATTTCGCCGCACAATGGGCGGCCATTCTCGGTGATTCCAAGATCACCGAATTACGTAACGAATTGGCCCGCGTTGTAGCCCCAGGAAGGGTGCGCCCGGCGTCCTGGTAGGGGCGAAAACGATAAAGTGTCGTGCGTTACCGTTATATTTACGTGACCTGCATCACATTACGTTTAGGGGCAAACTCCCCGCATACGTAGGGTGTCGACCTGCATGATCTTGGTAATCCAAGATCGAAAAATCCTTGGGTTCACTACTCGTTTACCCTCTGTTAACCAGTCGTGACCATCCTGAGATCAGGTCAAGAACAGACCAACAGTTTGGTTACACCGAGAAGCAATCCACAGCCATTCGGAAACGACCGCAACAGCAAGATGTTCGATCGCGGTCACTGGAGTACCGCGCGGCACCGAAGGTACCGCATTACTCCCCTTTCGATGACAGCGGCACCCGTGGAGCCATTGCCCCGGGTACCCGAGCCGCTTGCACGGGGAACTGAATCCCCGTCTTTCACAACAAAATCCGAAAACCGCATAAGGCCGAATTCGGCGAGCAACTACACCTGACGCCCGCCGTGGATCCGTATTGCCACGCATGCCCGGATCGAACCCCAAGTCCCCGAACAAGGAACCGATTTCGCAATGCTTGACAGACGCTTCTTCACCTCCCACCGTCCCTCGCTCCGTGAAGGCTTCACCTTCGCGGTCGCCGCAGCAGGCCTCATCGCCGTCGCCGCTTCTTCCGCGGTGTCCGTCGCAGACGACAGTGTCCCGTCTCGGGTCGCCATCGTCGCCGAGCAGCAGGCCGCCGCCCCGGTGACCGCCGCCCCGGTGGCCGATGCCGCGGCGCTGCCCGAGCTGCCCGCCCTGCCCGAGGCGCCCGCCCTGCCCGCGCTGCCCGCGCTGCCTCCGATGCCCGAAGTGCTTCCCCCGCCGCCCGCTCCGGTCTACGAGAACAACCTCAACGGCTGGATCCTGCAGTCCCTCGACATCCTGCGCGCCAGGAACATCCCCGGCAGCTACGACGGCATCCACCGCAACATCATCCGCGAGTCCGGTGGCGACCCGCATGCCATCAACCTGTGGGACTCCAACGCCGCTGCGGGCATCCCCTCCAAGGGCCTGCTGCAGGTCATCGACCCGACCTTCGCCGCCTTCCACGTCGAAGGCACCCCCTTCGACATCTGGGACCCGGTCGCCAACATCACCGCGGCCTGCAACTACGCGGCCAACCGGTACGGCTCGATGGACAATGTGAACTCGGCCTACTGATCCGACAGCACGTAAGAACAACGCCTCCCCGGCGATCGCCGGGGAGGCGTTGTCGTCAGCTAGGGTCGACCGGGACCAACCACCACCGATGCGGAATGCGCCATGACCGATTACGCCCACTCCGACTCCGCGTCGAAAAGTCGCGCCGAGAAGGCGCGACGGCTCGCGGGCTATATCTGGGATCGCGGAATCACCGGAGCCGAACTGCTGGCCATGCCTACGACGCTGCGGCGCAAGCTCGCGCGTGCCGCGGCGACGAACCCGCCGAGTACCGACGAGACCTGGGCTGCCGTCGCCCGGCTCCTCGACGACAAGGACGCCTGGGCCGAGCACCATCCGAATCATGCCGCGGCACGGCGCAACCACACCGATGAGAAGCTGATGTGGGTGAAGCCGCCGATCACACCGTGGTGACGACGCTCAGAGATTGAGGCCGGTGCCGCGTTCGGCTTCGACCACCACCTTGTCCGCGAGTGAACGCAGCGCCTTCGCCTCCGCCGGCGTCAGCACGTCGACGAACAGGCGACGGACCAGATCGACGTGATTCGGTGCGGCACGTTCGAGCGCCGCCCGCCCCGCCTTGGTGAGTTCCACCAGGATGCCGCGGGCGTCTTCCTGCGCGGGGCGGCGTTCGACGAGTCCGCGAGCGGCCATGCGACCGAGATGCTTGGAGAGCCTGCTCTTCTCCCAGCAGATCTCCGCACCGAGCTCCTTGGCGCGCAGGCAGCCGTCCGGCGCGGCCGACAGCGGCACCAAGATCTCATAGTCGGCGGGCGACAGGCCGTCCTGGGCGAAGCCCGCTGCCAGCGCCGCGTCCATTCGCTGGCGCAGCCGGATGAAGGCTTGCCAGGTCGTTTGCTCATCATCGCTCAACCATCGGACCACGGGAATTATCTTAGCCAGCCTTTGGTTGACATGGACACCAAACTTGCCAGGAGGTGCCCGTGCCCGCCATCACCGTCCCCGACATCATGGTTCTGCCCCGCCTGCCCAGGCCGACCGAGCCGACGCGCGAGCGTCCGGTGCGCAGCATCAGCACCGCACACAAGCAGCGCGAAGGCAAAGGCTTCGAAGTCCGGCGGCCGTTCCCGAGCATGGACCTGCGCTCGGCAGACCCGTTCATCCTGCTCGACCAGATGGGTCCGGTCGCCTATGAGCCGCATGAGGCCAAGGGCGCACCGTGGCACCCACACCGCGGCTTCGAGACCGTCACCTACATGCTCGACGGCACCATGGTGCACCACGACTCCCACGGTGGGGGCGGCGTCATCAGCGAGGGCGACACCCAATGGATGACCGCGGGGTCGGGCATTCTGCACGACGAGGTGCCGCCGGAAGAGCTGGTCGCCGCCGGCGGCTTGTTCCACGGTGTCCAACTGTGGGTGAACCTGCCGCGTGCGTTGAAGATGGCCACACCGCGCTACCAGGATCTGCGCGGTTCCGAACTGATTGTGGTGAGCTCGCACGACGGCGGTGCGCTGGTGCGACTGATCGCCGGCGAAATCGGCGGATTCGCGGGGCCCGGCTCGACCTACACCCCCATTGCCTATGCACACGCGTCCATCAGCCCCGGCGGACAGCTGAAAACACCATGGCCGCATGATTTTACGGCGATGGCATACGTGTTGTCCGGCAGCGGCACCGTCGGCGCGGAACGTAGGCCGATCGGCGAGGGCCAGCTCGCGGTCTTCGGTCGCGGCGACTCGATCACCGTGTCGGCCGATGCCCGACAACACGATCGGACCGGCGATCTCGAGGTATTGCTGCTCGGTGGCCGCCCCATCAACGAACCCGTCGTCCAATACGGCCCATTCGTGATGAACAGCCGCGCCGAAATCATTCGAGCCGTAGAGGATTTCCAAGCCGGACGAATGGGAAATATCCCGGCCGAGCACGTGGCAGGAAAGCATTTCGGCGCATAGTTGCGGCGTTGCGCGCACAACCTTCGCATGCAGCCCGGTTGACAACGGCGCGGCCCGTCACAACAGTGGATGCGGCGCCTCCCCTCCTTCGGCGCCAATCCACCGCAGCAAACACATAGAGGAATACATGAACGTTCGCCGGCTCACCGTCAGCGCTGCCGTCGCGGGTCTGACCTTCCTTGCGGCGCCCGCCGCCATGGCCGCTCCCACCGGTTCCGCAGGAACAGGATCGTCCGCCATCGACACCGGCTCGGCCGCGACCGGATCGGCAGGCATGTCGCAGACCGGCTCGGCGGGTGGCGCCTTCGCCAACTGCGACGCGGCCCGTGCGGCCGGTCGGGCGCCGATCTTCCGTGGCGAACCCGGTTACGGCCCGCACCTGGACCCCGACGGCGATGGATTCGCCTGCCCGACGGTCTGATAGCCCGAAAAACGAAAACACCCGGTGTGGCAGTGCCACACCGGGTGTTTTCGTTTCCGTCAGCGGAAGATCTTGAGCAGCACCAGCCCGACGACGACAGCGCCCGCACCGATCAGGCTGTACTTCACCTTCGGCTCGTTCAGCTTGGCAAGCACCATGTGCTTGGTGTCGTCTGCGATCCGCTGCGGATCTGCCCGCACGGCAAGTTCGTCGAGCGTGCTCGCGAGCTGTGTCCGCGCGGCCTCGATCTCCCGCTCGATCCGCTCGGTATCCCTAGCCACGTATCTCCTCCTGTGTCTGATTGCCACGAGTCTAGCCATCATCCACGTACTGTCGGGGCCTTCGGTTACCGTGCAAGACGTGACCGACAACCAACCACTCTCCCCCGGCGATACCGCCCCCGATTTCACACTCCCCGATGCCGACGGCAAAGAGGTGTCGCTGTCGGAATACCGCGGCCGCAAGGTGATCGTCTACTTCTACCCCGCGGCTAGCACACCCGGCTGCACCAAGCAGGCCTGCGCCTTCCGCGACAACCTCGCCGAACTCGAAGGCGCGGGCATCGAGGTCATCGGCATCTCACCCGACAAGCCCGCGAAACTGACCAAGTTCCGCGACGCCGAAAAGCTCACCTTCCCGTTGCTTTCGGACCCTGACCGCACCGTGCTCACCGCCTGGGGCGCGTTCGGCGAGAAGATGATGTACGGCAAGACGGTGACCGGGATCATCCGCTCCACCTTCCTCGTGGACGAGGCAGGCAAGATCGAGGTCGCCCAGTACAACGTCAAGGCTGCACATACGACAACAAAGATCGAAAGAATCTTGGGCAAACGAAAGTAGCGCCTCGGCAACCACGACGGCGCGCTCCACATCCATGCTGACCCGGGACTTCCAGGTCTCTCCCGCACGACAGGTGGGTCCTCGGTTGCCGCGCCGTCGGCATCGACGAAGTCGCGAATGATGTCGGCCGCGGCACGACGGATCAGGGACCGGGTGGTGTCACGGCGAGTTGATCGGACCGGCGGCGGCGAAAGTCTCTCGGCGTTTCGCCGTATTCGGATTTGAACGCCGTCGAGAATCCGGCGCTGGTGAATCCGGAGCGTGCGGCCACCTCCCCGATGGAAAGCGGGCCAGGACGCGCCAGCAGATCGCGTGCGGTGCGCAGTGCTTCGGTCCGCCGGAGCTCCCGATAGGTGATGCCGGTCTGGTGCAATACCGACCGCAGTTGGCGGGGTGACCAGCCGAGCGCACGAGCCACCGCGGGCAACCGCACGTCACCGGACCCGATGTTCGCACGCACGAATGCTCTGATGGCATCGACGGTTTCGGCCACATGAGCCTGCTGCGGCCCGATGTCGCCGATGAACATCAGGCACAACAGTTCGGTGATGCGGTCACAGACGGCGTCGAATTCGAGCGTCGTCAGGTTCGATCGCACGGCAAGTGTGGTGGCGAGCATGCTCTCCACGACCCGGCCGAGACCCGATGACATATCGAGCATCGTCTGCGATGCGCCGCGGCTGGGCAGCCGTTGATCGAGCTGCGCGCGGGGGAGCCGTAGCGCGTAGGCCGTCGATCCGGGGAGCAGCACTCGGCAGATTCGGTCCAGCTCGAGGACGAACCCACGATGTGGTGGTACCCGGGTGAGCCGGTCCGGCTCCTGGATGACGTATTCGCCCCGTTTCGGGAACACGATCCAGCAGTGATCGGTCGGACCACCACGCCGGATATGTGAGCGGCTGCGGTTCATCAGGTGGTCGCCGCGCTGCTGTGTGCGCAGCAGGGTGTAGCCCGAGGATTCCTGAACCGTGATCCGAGCCCACCAGTTGGCCGGATCACGGTAGCGGTGGTCCGCCGTCAGGAAATGGTCGGTGACCTCGGTCCACACCTCTGCGCTCGCGATGGTCAGCTCGGAATACTGCATGACGGTTGCGCTGTCGGTCTGATGCTCATCTCCACTGTTCACTCGGTGGTGTTCCGACATAAGTCTGACAGCTTCTCGCCCGGAGGGCGTGCCCGATCAGCCGAGGGTTCGGAGCTGCACCGGCACACAGAGTGGGCCGTTGGTCATGAATTGCGGCGCGTAGGTGATCTCGGCCGGATCGCACGCGAGCCGCAACTGCGGGAACCGGCCGAACAGGGTGGCCAGTGCGATGCGAGATTCCAGCCGGGCCAGATGAGCGCCGAGGCAGAAGTGCGGACCGCGACCGAATGCCAGCTGATCAGAATTATCGCGGTTGATATCGAAGACGTCGGCATCCGAATGCTTCCGCGGATCGCGTCCGACGCCCGCGTACCAGCCCACAATCGCACCCGCGGGGATATCGACACCGGCGATCTGGACATCACGCAAGGCGTACCGGTTGAACATGGCGCAGGCCGCGTTCCGGTAGCGCAAAGTCTCCTCGACGACGTCGGCCCATCGGTCCCCTTCCTTGGCCGCTGCGAGCTGGTCGGGATTGGCGGACAGGGCCACCACCGCATTGCCGAGCAGATGCATCGTGGTCTCGTGTCCGGCCACGATGATGATCCACAGCATTTCGACCAGCTCGGCGTCGGCGAGTCCGTGTTCGCTCTGGGCCCGCACCAGGTCCGAGGTCAGGTCGTCACCGGGATTGCCGTGCTTGTCGCTGACCAGCCCGGTGAGGTAGCCGGCCATTTCCTGCATGGCGGCCTGGGTCTGCTCACCGGTGCTGGTGTGCGATACCAGCGTGGCGGTCCATCCGCGGAACTTCGACTGGTCACCCGCCGGTACGCCGAACAACTCGCAGATCACCCCGACAGGCAGCGGCATTGTGAAGTGCTCGACGAGATCGACCTCCGGCAGGTCGGCGAATCTGTCGATCAGGTCGTCGGTGAGCCGCTGGATGCGCGGTTGGAGTTGGGCAACCCGGACGGGGGTGAATGCGCGGGCGATGGCCCGCCGCATCCGCATGTGGTCGGCGCCATCCTTGTTGAGCAGGTGATCGGCGTCGGTAAGGACACGTAACGGCCAGTCTGCCGGAACGGTCCCGTCGTGCATCACGGGGCAGTTCTTCGCGTTCTTGCTGAAAAGCGTGCCGTCCCCGGCAAGGACCTCCCCGACCGCCTGATGGCTGACCGCCATCCAGGCCCGAACTCCGCCCGGCAGCTCGTAGGGAACGATGGGCCCGGTCCGGATCATCCGGTCGAAGGTGTCGATAACAGATTCTCCAGCGGTGGGCAGCTGAATGAGTGACTCGGTCATGCGGGTCTCCGGTGGCTTGATCGGCCTCTGACGGCGCGTGTCGATGCGTGCTCGACGATTGTGCGGCCGGACGGGTGACCGCATCGACTCGAGCGGAATTCTCTGCCTCGCAGCGAAATCCGCTGTCGCGAATCCAAAATGTCAGCGCACCCTTGGGCACGAACCTGACTGGAGGACATCGCGCCGGCCGGGTTCATCGCGGCAGGCGTCCTGTTCCGGCCGCCGCACCCTGGACCGCACAAGCGAAAGGTCCGACGCTGGCAGCGCCGGACCTTTCCTGGCTTCCACTTGTGATGCAGGGCCGCCTAGGTGGACAGCAGCCGCTGCGACGCCCACTGCAGCATCAGGCGGATGTGGTTGTCCCACCAGTGATAGGACTCGGGCGTGAACGCTGCCGGCGGCGGACTCTCACCCGGGAACAACATCGTGGCGTTCGGTGCGCCGATCTTGGTGGTAGAGGCCGGAATGCCCGTCCCGGGCAGCAACTGTGTCGCGGACTCGGTCTCGGCGACCGACCCCGACGGTGTGAGCGACAGCGGACGATCCTGCTGACCGCTGCCCCATCGCTGCGCCGAGTACTGCGGCGCATCCAGCCCGGCCGCGGTCGGCTCCGACCCGCGTTCGCCGGTCATGGATCCCCGACCTCTGCCCACCGAATCACGAAAGTCGTACACGCCGGGCGCGACCGACGAGCCCGCAGTCGATCCGGTCGCCCATCCGGCTTCGCCGCCGACCACGCGGGTATCCGCGGCTACCCGCGCATCCGCGACGACAGCGCCGGTCGCCGACCGTGCGAAACCGCCCGCCGCGTAGACGCCGCCGACGACCGCTCCACCCGCAAGCACACTGGCCGCCGCGACCAGCGCCACACTGCCACGGCCCTTGTGCACGCTCTCGACCGTTGCACCGGACTCCTGCACGTCGACTATCACCGACAGTGCCGCACCCACCGCGGATGCGGATGCCGCGATATTGCACGGAATCACCGGTGCACCGAATCCGTCCGCCGCGGCGAGCACCGCCGACGCACGCGCACCCGATCCGATCAGCACCACCGCGTCCGGTCTTACCGCGGCCGCTTCGAATTGATCCCAGGCCGCCGTCACCGCCACACCCATCGACTCGGCTGTCGCCGCGCCTCCGGTGTGGCTGTTGGCCGCAAGGACCCTGGTGCGTTTTCGATCGATCAACGTGAACGCCTGATGGCCGGGAACTACCTCGCAGATCAGCAGATCGTCGAATTCGTTCAGCCACGTCATGGCGCCTGCGACCGCGAGGTGCGCGGCCTTGGCCGACACCAACGAGGCCGAGTGCCACTGTCCGGATGCCAACCTGGTGACGATGGCCCGGCGTTCGGCGGCATCGCGGTAAGTGACAGCGACACCGCCGATCTCCTGCTCCGGGCCGAGTTCGGCGGCCAGTACATCCATTGCTGTCTCGACGGCGTCGGCCAGTTCCGCCTTGTTGTCGCCGTACGTCCTTACCACCCGATGAAGCAGCACGCGCTCAGGTAGTCTCTCGCTGGAATCGGCGAGGGCTACCGCGTGAACAGCGCCGCGTTCGGTGGAAACGCCTAGGGTTACCACAGATCGAGCTACCACAGATCACGCCTTCCCAATGTTTTGCCGAGCTCACGAACGGGGTTCTTCCCCGCCTGCGCGGGGGACGCACTGCGCGGTGACGCGGTCAAGATGCACGCAGGCTCGCTTAGGTGTTCGCAGCCACATCCGGCTTTGGATGGGTGGTGAAATGTGACAGTCCTCAACACACAGATGCCGTGCGCGTGTCGCACGTGTGTCCCTACCGCTAGCCTGGATAGGTGGATGTACGCACGGAGACCAGGTCTAAGCGACGTCTGGACCCTGCGCTGGACCTGCAGGACGACCCGCAGGAGCTCATGCCGCGGCGTCGACCGACGCAGGAACGCAGTAAACGCAAGTTCGACGCGCTGTTGCAGGCGTCTCGTGAACTGCTCGTCGAGGTCGGGTTCGAGTCGTTCACCTGCGAAGAGGTGGCAGCGCGGGCAGAGGTGCCGATCGGCACGCTGTATCAGTTCTTCGCCAACAAATATGTCATCGTCTGCGAGCTGAATCGCCAAGACCTCGTTGCCGTTTCCCAGGAACTAGCCGATTTCCACGGCGAGATTCCGTCCCTGGACTGGTTGCGGCACATGAACCAGTTCGTCGACCACTTGGCCAACCTGTGGATGACCGACCCGTCGCGGCGCGAGGTCTGGCTCGCCATGCAGTCGACACCGTCGACGCGGGCCACCGGCGCGATTCACGAGAAGGAATTCGCCGAAGTCATCTCCCGGATGCTGCGGCCGCTGACACCACGCACCCCCCGGTCGCGGCGTTCCATGATGGCCGAGGTGCTCGTGCACGTCGTGTACTCGATGCTGAACTTCTCCGTTCAGGACGAGCAAAGCCATGCCGAGGCCGTCTCCGAGCTCAAGCGGCTGATGGTCGCCTACCTGCTCGTCGCCGAAAAAGAATCCCGCTCCGCCAGCGAGCGCTGATCCGCCTCCCCGAGACTTCAGCGGACCGGTAGGTGCCGCGAGATCGAGCCTCGCGGGCCGGCGGTTGCGTCGTGGGCTGTGTTCTGGGCGTACCCGACGAGTTACCCATGTGCTCGCGAAATCAGTTGTCACCGTTGGTCTACGGCGCTGAGCGCGGCACATGGGTACCTTGCCGATCAGCTATTCGCTTCGCGGCCTTCGATGAGGTCGGCGAGTTCGCCGGGATCTTCCAGGACGACCATGGCGGCGGCGGTGTCGCCGTCGTGGGTCAGCGACAGGTGAACCCTTACACGAGGCAGGAATTCGGCGGCGAGGCCGTGCAGCTTGATGCTCGGCCTGCCCCACGCGTCGTTGACCACTTCGATCAGTGGGTACGGGTTGTCCCCGATCTGCGGGCGGCGGGCGAACCGAGACGATGCCCATGCCTTGAGCACCGCCTCTTTCGCCGCCCACCGTGCCGCGTAACTGCGAGCGGGGTCGGTTCCCTTGCTCTGACAGTAGCGCCGCTCACCCGCGGTGAAACTCTCCCGGAGCATGGTGGTTCCGGACCTTTGTAGCTGTTCGGAGAACTCGGAGATAGTTACCAAGTCCAGGCCGATACCGAGGATCGTCACAGGGGCGAAGCCTACGACTCCGCGCGACCGGCCGCGCGCGAATCATTCGCGACCCGGCCGGTGTTGCAGCCCCAGCCGTCGGCACGGTACGTGCCGTCGGCCGCGAGGCGGGCATCCGCGGACAGCAGCACATCGGCCTCCAGCTGCCGAATCTGCTTGGTGGGCGTGCCATCTGCGCCGAGGCGCCGATCGGCGGGCCGCTCGTACAGTGCGGCGCCACCACACATGGCCTCGGTGAACCGCTGGCGCCCCGCCAGCTGCCGCTCCTGTGCCCGACGCTGGTACTCCGCACGCTGTCCCGGCTCGATCGCCTGGACGAACGCCTCGGGATGCACCACCGCGAGCAGACCCGACACGTGTCCGAAGCCGAGCGAGGTGACCAGACCGGCCTTGAGCGGGAAGCGGTCGCCGAAGCGCAGCGGTTCGCGCGCCCACACCAGGTGCGGGTATGCCTGCATCTTGTCGTCGACGCAGTCCAGGCTGCGGTTCGGCGGAATGACACCCTGTTCGAGCACCTGGCACAGGCCGATGAGCTGGAAGGCCGCCGCGCCGCCCTTGGCGTGGCCGGTCAGGCTCTTCTGCGAGACGACGAACAGTGGTGCGCCCGACGAGCGACCGATCGCATCGGCAAGCCGCTCGTGCAGCTCGGACTCGTTGGGATCGTTCGCCGCGGTCGAGGTGTCGTGCTTGGAGACCACCGCGATGTCGTCCGGACCGACGCCGAGCTTGCGCAGCTCGATGGCGAACCGGGATTCCCGGCCACCGCGGCCCGCGCCGAGCGCGCCGAGGCCAGGTGCCGGAATCGAGGTGTGCACTCCGTCGCCGAAGGACTGTGCCCAGGCCACCACGCCGAGGACCGGGAGGCCCATCTCCACTGCCACGTCACCGCGGGCGAGCAGCACGGTGCCACCACCCTGCGATTCCACGAACCCGCCGCGACGGCGGTCGTTGGCGCGGGAGAAGTACCTGTCGCTGATGCCCTTGGCGCTCATGGCCGCCGAGTCGGCGGTCGCGGACATGTCGCCGAAGCCCTTGATGCCTTCGATGCCGAGATCGTCGAAGCCGCCGGCCACCACCAGTTCGGCCTTGCCGAGCCGGATCTTGTCGACACCTTCCTCGACCGACACCGCGGCGGTCGCGCAGGCCGCTACCGGGTGCACCATCGCACCGTAGCTGCCGACGTAGGACTGAACCACGTGTGCCAGTGCCACATTCGGCAGGGCTTCCTGCAGGATGTCGTTCGGCGTCGGCTCGCCGAGCAGCGAGTCGATGTACAGCGAGCGCATCGCGGACATGCCACCCATACCGGTGCCCTGGGTGTTGGCCACCATCGACGGGTGCACCCAGCGCATCAGTTCGACCGGGCTGAACCCCGAACTGATGAACGCGTCGACGGTGGTGACGATATTCCACAGCGCCACCCGGTCCACCGAACTCGCCATATCGGCCGAGATGCCCCAGATGGTCGGATCCCAGCCGGTGGGGATCTGACCACCGACGGTCCGCGAGATCTTCGCCCGACGCGGCACCCGGATCTCGGTGCCCGCCTTGCGGGTAACGGTCCAGTCGCCGGATTCCGGCGCGGGCACGATCACCGTGTGCTCGGGGTCCGCGGCATGGAAGGAGCGGGCCTCGGCCTCGCTGCCGACGGTGAACGACAGGTCCTGGTCGAGGAACACCGACGTCATCAGCGGCGAGGTGTTGTCGATCATCGCGCCGTCGTCGCCGTAGCGACGCACGCCGCAGCGGGCGACCACCGCGTCGTGGTACTTCTCGGCCAGCTCGGATTCGGGCACATAGTCACCGGACTCGGTGTCGTACCAGCCGGGCTTGGGATCGTTCTCCCACGTGACCATGCCGGTGGTCCAGGCGAGCTCCAGCACGCCTGCGGCCGAGAGTTCGTCCTCGACCTCCATCTCGAACCGGGTGCGCGAGGACCCGTACGGGCCGAGCTCACCGGCACCGACGATGACCACCATGTCGGCGAGATCAGCGGTGACAGTGCCCCATTCGGGGACCGGCAGGGCCGAAGACATGGTCGGCGGCGCAGGCAGCGCGGCAATCGTCGCGACCGAGTCGGCCTCGTCGGTCGTCGCGTCAGCGGCCTCCTGTGCCTGTTTGGCCAGTGCGGGCAGGTCGAGCTTGGCCCGCGCGAGTCCGCCGGTCAGGTCGATCTGCTGGGGGCCTGTCACGGTCACCTGACGAGCCCGGGAAGTGCACCACTTGAGCAGTTCGTCGGCCATATCCGCGGTGGACCAGGTTTGCACTCCGGCCTTTTCGACCGCTTCGACCATCGGATCGTTGTGGCCCATCAGCCCGGTGCCGCGCACCCAGCCGATCAGCGCGTGCACCAGGGTGACCCGCGCCGACCACGACTTCTCGGCCCGCCACTTGGCAACGACCGCGTCGAGCGCCGCCTTGGACTCGCCGTAGGCGCCGTCGCCGCCGAACATGCCCCGGTTGGGCGAACCCGGAAGCACCACATGCAGTTTCGCGTCGACGTCGTGGTCGGCGCCGAGCTTGGACAGTCCGCCGATGAGCTTCTCCACCGACCAGAGCAGAACACGCATTTCCATTTCGGCGCGGGCGCCCGCGTCGGCGAGGTCGCCGGCCACCCGCGGCGCCGCGAACGGCAGCAGCAGGGTCGGGGTCATGGCGTCCTTGGTCTTGATCTTCGCGCCGCCCGCGTTGTCGACCTGCTCAGTGCCGACCCAGTCGATCAGTGCATCGATGTCCTGGTAGGAGGCCATGTTCGCCGGGACGACCCACAGGGCTGCGCCGTGCCTGGCGTTCTCGCGGTAGAGCTTCCGGTAGAAGCCGAGCCGCTCGTCGTTCAGGCCGGAGGTGGTGACGACGACGGTCGCGCCGCCACCGAGCAGCCGTCCCGCGACCGAGGCCGCGATGGATCCCTTGCTCGCACCGGTGATCACGGCGATGTCCGACGACCACAGGCCGGGCTCTTCGGTGCTCAGCGCGGCCTCGGCGATGCGCTCGTACAGCCGGGCGAGCACCGAGCGCGCCTCGTGCTTGGCCCGCTCACGCCACCAGTTCGCCTGTGCGGCAACAGCTTCGCCCGCACCGAGGAATCCGGTGACCGGACCCTCGCCCGAGCCTGCGTCATCGAGTAGCCACAGCTTCGCCAGGTCCTCGCGTGCGGTGGCCCAGCGGTCGTCGATCAGCACCGCCTTGCGTGCGTCGAAGGCCGGGGCGACCAATCGCGGCCAGTCCGAACCGAGCTCCGCCGAGACCAGGTCGATCAGCGAATCGTCGCTCGCCTCCGGCGCCGAAACCTGCTCCGTCAGGCCGAGCTGCTCGAGCACCACCCGAGCGGCCGTGGCCAGCACGCCGTCACGCCCGGTGATCTGCTCGGTGAACTCGCCGAGTGCGGCCGCATCGACCGTGGCACCGCCACCGCCGCCCGCGCTGGGCAGCGATACCGCCACACCACGCCGGGCCGCGACGGCCTGGACTGCGGAGTCGATGGCCGCATCGACCGACGCCGCGTCGCTCAACGCACCGGACACCAGCCCGCCGAGCTCACCGCCGCGGATGCTGGCGCCCTCGCGGGTGCCCAGCGACACCTCCGCGGTCACATGGTTGGCCCAGCCGTCGCCGAGTTCCCAGACCTTCTTGACGCGTTCGGCGATCGCGGCAGGCCGCTTGCCGGACGGGCCGAACACCTTGCGCAGGTGGTCGCCGATGGAATCCGACAGCACCGAGCCGAACGGCTTGTAGGTGCGGGCCAGGCGCTCGACCGTCGCGGACAGCGCACCCATATCGGCGTCCGCCGCGCCGTCGATGGCGCCGAGCGACAGCTCCGAGCCGAGGTCGACGAGCAGCTGGTTGCGTCGGGAGGAGACACCGTCACACAGACCTTCGATGGTGTCGACCGGGCCGATCTGGTCCAGCCGCAGCTTCGTCCACAGTGCGATGAGCACGCGGGTGGCATCGGCCGCGCTGAAGGCGATGTCGTCCGGACGCGGGCCGCCCGAGCTCGGCGCGGGCGCGGCAACCGGCGCGGCGGCAGCAGCCGCGGGCACCGGCGCGGATGCGGTCGGCTCATCGGCAGGCTCGTCGACGGGTGCGGGATCGGTGTCGGTCGAGTAGACGACCCCGGCCTCGCGCTCGATGTTGAGCACCTCCACCGTGGCGGTGGCGAAGGCAGGCAGCTTCAGTGTCTGACTGGCCAGGTTCGCCACCGTCGGGGTGGCGCCGAGGCCGATCTCCACGAAACGCTCCACCCCGAGACCACCGTGCGCGGTGTCGGTGAACAGCAGGTCCTGGGTTTCGATCCAGCGGACCGGACTGGCGAACTGCCACGCGAGCAGCTCGATCAGCACCACTCGGCACAGCTCGGTCGGCCGCGCCGCCCAGCTGTCGAAGTCGGCGAGCACCTCGGCGAGCGGCTCGGAGGGCACCAGATCCGCGATCTCCTGGATGAAGTCCTGCTCCAGCGAGAACGGCTTGGGCACCAGGTTCGGAATGTAGCGACCGAGAAGGATTTCCGGGTGCAGATCCGCGGGCAGCAGCTGCTCGAGCTTCTGCCGGAACTCGGGAACGCCCTGGCGCAGCACGGTGGAGTGGAACGGCACATCGATGCCGGGCACCAGGATGAACGCGCGCTTGCCACCGAATTCCGCACGGCGCCGGTCGATCTCGGTCTCGAGGGCTTCGAGACCGGCGACGGTGCCGGCGATTGCGTACTGCGAGCCACGCAGGTTCAGGTTGACGACCTCGAGGAACTCACCGGTTTGCACACCGATACCGGAGACGAAACCGACGACCTCGTCGTCGGGCAGCCCGATCTGCGAGGGCCGGATGGCGGCCATCCGGTAGTCGCTGCGGCCCTGCGCATCACGCGGCACCAGTTCGTGCATGGCGGAACCGCGCTGGAAGACGACCTCCAGCACCGCCTCCAGCGGCAGTACGCCCGCGACCGCCGCGAGGGCGTTGTACTCGCCGACCGAATGTCCGGCCAGCATGGCGCCTTCGACGTAGGCTCCCGCCTCGCGCAGCTCGGCGACCTGGGCGACCCCGAGCACGGCCATCGCGACCTGCGTGAACTGGGTCAGGTGCAGCACGCCGTCCGGGTGCCGGTGTTCGACACCGCGCGCCTTGAGGTAGGTCGGGTTGTCACGCACGACCGCGAGGATCGAGAAGCCGAGCGCGGCGCGGGTGTGCTTGTCGGCGCGCTCCCAGATGTCCTTGGCGGCCTTGGAGCGGGCGCGGGCATCCAAGCCCATGCCCTTGCGCTGGATACCCTGGCCCGGGAAGGCGTAGACGGTCTTGGGCGCCGCGGTGCGACCGGTCGCGGTCATCACCAGGTCGCCGTCGGTCCGGCAGGACACCTCGATGATCTCGCTACCCGCGTCGACGGCGATCCGCTCGACCCGCACGTCGATCTCCGCACCGGGACGCACCATGCCGAGGAACCGGGTGGTCCACGCCGTCAGCGTCCTGGCAGGCACGGTGGCCGACGGGTCGAGCGCCGACACCGCGTGCTGCGCGGCGGCCGAGAGCCACATACCGTGCACGATCGGGCTGCCGAGGCCGGCGAGCTTGGCGGCGGCGACGCTGGTGTGGATGGGGTTGTGGTCGCCGGAGACCGCCGCGAAGGCGTGCATGGCGCGCGGGGCCACCATCGTGACGTCGCGGCGACGCCTGCGCGAGGTATCGGTGGCCGCATCGGACAAGGTGCCCGCCGCGCGTGGCGGGTCGGTCAGCTCGCCCGCCCCATTGCGACCGCGGATGGCGAAACGTTCGGTCAACGTCGCGAGGGTCGGCATGGACATCCCGGTTTCGGGCTTGTCGAGCATGCCGGTGATCTTCACATGCACCTCGACCACGCGGCCGAGGTCGGTGTCGATGGTCTCGCCCGCCTCGGCGCGGACCACGAGAACGCTGGTTTCGGTGGGCAATTCACCGATCAGCGCAATCTGGTGGTCGAGATGGACCAGGTCGAGCATGCCCTCGATAACGCTGTCGCCGGAGGCGCTGCGCGCCGCGCCGAGCACCGCGAACACGGCGGGCCAGCAGGCGCCGACAAGGACGTCGGGAACGGTACGGCCGAGCGTGCTCAGGGTTGCGGGCAGGCCAGAGCCGGTGACACCCGCATGATCGGCGATGAGATCGGGGGTCCACGCCACATTCAGGTGTGCGACCTTGCCCTTCACCTCCGGCAGCGACTGCCCCGCGGCGACCGCGAGCAACGCGGACATGGCGGCGTCGGCGTCGGCCTCGGTGATGACCGGAGCTCCGCCGTTGAAGGTGGTGACCGGCACGGTGATCCGGATGCGCACAGCGTCGCGCCCCAGCAGCGGCACGCTGAGCTCGAGGTAGGAGTCCTCGACATCCGGTCCGGTCGTCTCGACGAGGGTCGCGCCGGTCGGCCGGTGCAGCGCACCCTTGCCGTCGACGGTCCACTCGGCGATATCGCCGAGCCGGTGCACCGGGTTGATGGTGGTGCGGCCGGACCATTCGACATCCGGAGCGGCGAGCACGGTGTCGATGGCCCCGGAGGTCACGCCTGCAGCGCGGCGGCCGTCGATCGCGACCGGCACCACACCCGCACGGACGAGTGAGTAGGCGGTGTCCTTCTCGAATCGGTCGAGCAGCTCGCCGACCGGCTCGTCGACCCGGGTGATGCCCGCGACGGCCACCGTGCCGGGAATGACGCAGACCTGGTCGGCCGAGTAGCGCGGATCGTGCGCCTGCCACAGTGAATCCGAGCGCCACCAGCGCCGCACGTCACCGTCGACGACCGGGACGAAGTTGACCGGCTTGCCCGGCGTCTTGCACAGCGAGATGAAGAACGGCACATCGGCCGGGTGCAGCAGGGTCTGCTCGGCGACGGGGTAGCGCTGCTTCAGCGTGCACAGCGCCTCGACCGGGCTCTCGAAGGCGTCGTCGGCGGCGAACAGCGTCTCGATCTCGCCGCGGTCGGCCGGGTTGAGCCGAGATTCGGTGCGGCGCACCATGTCCGCGAACCGATCGCGCCAGGTTATGTCCAGCCACACCGAGCGGGTGGCCTCGAGGAAGGCGTCGCCGAGGTCGCTGCCGCAGTCGAAGTCCTTGCGGCGGTCGAGGCCGACGGCGAGTTCCACGTAGCGCTCGAGCCATTCGAGGTAGGTCATCGTGGTCAGGTCGCCGAAGTACGGCTTTGCCGTGGCGTTCAGTGCCGCGATGATCTCGTCGCGGCGCTCGGCGACCGCGTCGGCGTCGCCCGCGACCTCGTCGAGCAGGCGGCCGGTGCGCGAGGCGGCATTGTCGATCTCGTGAATGTCGGCACCCAATTGGCTACGGCCCGAGGCCATGCCGCCGTTGGCGGTGCCCGCACCGACCCAGTCCGGGGTGCCGGGGGTGTCGACCAGCAGCTGCTTCACCTCAGGCGCGGTGGTGGCCTCCAGAGTCGCCATCGCCGCGGTACCGACCAGCACACCGTCCAGCGGCATTACCGGATAGCCGTACGGCACCGCCCATTCGCCGGTGAGGTACTCGGTGGCACGCTCCGGCGTACCGATGCCGCCACCCACGCAGATCACCACATTGTCGCGGTTGCGCAGCTCGGCGTAGGTCGCGAGCAGCAGGTCGTCCAGGTCTTCCCAGGAGTGGTGTCCGCCTGCGCGGCCGCCCTCGATGTGCATGATCACCGGGTAGTTCGGCACCTCGTCGGCGATGCGAAGGACCGCGCGGATCTGGGCCACCGTGCCCGGCTTGAAGGCCACGTGGGAGATGCCGACCTCGGTCAGCTCCTCGATGAGCGCGACAGCTTCCTCGAGCTCGGGGATGCCTGCGGTGACGATGACGCCGTCGAAGGGCGCACCCGCCACCCGAGCCTTCTGCACCAGGCGCTTGCCGCCCAGCTGCAGCTTCCACAGGTACGGGTCGAGGAACAGCGAGTTGAACTGCACCGACCGCCCCGGGTGCAGCAGCGTCTTCAGCTCGGCCACCCGGTCGGCGAAGATCTGCTCGGTCACCTGGCCACCACCGGCGAGTTCCGCCCAGTGGCCCGCATTCGCCGCCGCCGCAACGATTTTGGCGTCGACGGTGGTCGGCGTCATGCCCGCGAGCAGGATCGGCGAGCGGCCGGTCAGCTTGGTGAACGCGGTCTCGACGACGATGCGCCCGTTGGGCAGTCGCACCGGTCGCGGTGCGAACGACGTCCACGCCGCGGCCACCTCGGGCGCGGCGCCGGGCGTCAGCAGTTCGCGCTGGCCCGCGCGTGTCGCGGCGGCGACGGTGCCGACACCCGTGCCCTTGAGCGAGCCACCGGTGAGCCTGCTGAGCAGATCGCCGGGGCCGAGGTCCAGAATCCATTGCGCGTCCGCGGCTACCACGCCATCCACGGTCTCGACCCAATCGATCGGGTCGACCAGGATCTCCTGTGCCAGCGCCCCGGCGAGTTCCGCGTCGATGCCACACTGGGTCGCCCAGCCTGCCACCAGGTCGACCGTGTCGGCCAGCGCCGGGTGATGGAACGCCACGTCCACGGAGATGTCCTCGAAGACCGGCGCGAACACCGCGCCACCACGGGTCTTCGCGTCACGCAAACGGGACTGTTCATCGTGGATCTGTGCGCAGCGCAGGCGCACCCGCTCCAGCTGGGTCGGGGTACCCGACAGCACCGCCCTGCGCCGTCCGTTTCGGATCGACACCACGGCTGCCGCGGCAGGATCCACACCTTCGGATACCTCGGCGACCACAGCGCGCAGCTGCTCAGGGTCCACATTCGACACCGCGACCATGGGCGAGCGCTCGCCGACCGGCATCAGCCCACGCCGCCGTGCGACCAGACCCGCGGCGGCGCCGATCAACTGCGCCATCGCCAGCAGTTCGGCGTCGCGCTGCCCACCGGTCTCCACCGCCGTCGCGGCGAGGCGGCCCTGCGAATGGCCGATGACGGCCACCGGAGGATTCTCGATCAGATCCAGCCCCTGCAGGCGCAGCGCCCGCATCGCCGCGAGCTGTGTCAGCAACACACCCGGCATGGACACCACGGCCGAACGCAACACCTGTTCCGAGGGCGCGGCGGAGGCCTCTGCCTCGTCACCGTCGGCGAGCTCCTCCTCGAGCATCCAGCCGACCGGGTCGAAACCGACCGGTCGTACCACGAGCAGTTGTGCCGCAACGGGTTCCAGCAGCGCGGCCGCCTCGTTGACCAATGCGGTCAGCTCCGGCTCCAGCGCGCTGTCGCGCCCGATCTCCTCCAGCTCACGCAGCCACTGCGCGCCCTGGCCGCCGAAGGCCACAGCGTAGGGCGTGCCGCCGAGCAAACGATCCAGCAGCGGGGACCGTGCCCCACCCGCCTTGGCGGCGGCGGCCACCTTCGCGCTCTGTGCGGTCCCGGCTTCGGTGCTCTCGTTGATCGTCAAGGCGCTTCGACTTCCTTCTCCTGGCGACATGCCCTTGGCGGACACGCCGCTCCCTCCGGTTCGCAGGTGTTCCTCAACCAATGGGCTTGATAAGGGCGAGCTTGGCACAAAATCATGAGGAAATCCTCACGTTTGCTCCGCACCCACTCCTCTACCCCCGAGTATTCGGGTACGGCCGTACCAGAATGCCCGGGAACATGACCTCCCGCATGTTTGAACCCGCTGGTCCACTCGGTTACTAACGCGTAGGAAACATGAGCGCTCCTCATGTTGTCCGTTACTTAATCGTTATAGTCCCAGGTGGGGTTACTGGCGAGTACGCCACGCCCGGGCAGAGCTTCGCGATCGCGGTCGAGCCCGGTAGTCTTTGGACGGTCGTACCATCACGCGCGAGTGGCGAAATTGGCAGACGCGCCAGATTTAGGTTCTGGTGTCCACGGACGTAGGGGTTCAAGTCCCCTCTCGCGCACCACCCACCGCCCCGGTGTCCACAACGGACATCGGGGTGCGTCCTCGGCGAGACCGCTCATCTAGGCGTCACGCACGCTAGAGCAATCCCGCATCCCGCACTACGCGTTCGCCAAAATGCGTTCACGACACTCCGTGCGAATCTCGCCAACACGCGTTCCGGCCCCCGGGTCGATCGCGGACGGTTTCGAGAATCCCGCCCGTTATCCCACCGCAAGCCCCCGCACAGGTGCTGATTCGCAGTCCACGCCGCCACAGCAAACTGTTCGGTTGGCCAATCCTGGTATTGCGCATGGCATGTCGAAGGTCGGAGAGGCGGGTCGGATCAGCGACCGATACTTCTGGGCGAGCCTGCTTCGGTCGCCCACAACTCACCGCGACGCCCGGCGCGGGAACCGCGCGAGATCCCGATTGTCCACGTATGGCGACGATCTATCGTGACGCGGCGTGGCCGCGATCGAAGCCTCGATCGCGGCCGGCCTACTCGGCACACCTACCGGGCAGGTGCCGACTCGAGGAATGGTGTGAGCAGGGGCAGGAGCAGATCGGATCGGTACATGATGTCGTAATGCGTGGTGCCCTGAACTATTTCGAGTCGAGCGCTGCCGGGCTTTGCGGTGTTCAGCCGAGAGACCATATCGGTGACGTGGTCTCGATACAGGGCATCGGATTCGGCGGTCATGACGAGGGCGGGCGCTGTGATCTTCGCCAGTTGCGCGGTCCAGTCGAAATCCTGGGTGAGCAGCTGCTTGGTCTTGGTGACAAGGGCGTTCCAGCCGGCCGGGTCCGGTGCGACGCTGCTGTAGAGCTGGTACATGGGGCTCTCACGCATGGCATCGGGGTTGATGGCGGCGATACCCGCGCGAGTCTCGGGCATCCAGCCGTCGGAACGGTAGGGAGCCGAAGCGATGGCCAGCCGATTGACCAGGTCCGGTGTCCGGGCGGCCACCTGCAAGGCCACGCCGCCACCGAGTGAGTAACCGAACAGATCGGCCTTGCCGAGTTTCAAGTGGGTGATCAGCGCCGCGACATCATCGGCCAACGACTCGTAGCTGATCGGGCCGCCGCGATCGGGGGTGTGGCCGTGGGCCTGCAGATCCACCCCGATGACCTGGCGAGTCTTGGACAGCTCGGGAATGAATGCGCTGAAGGTGGATTCGGCGGTGGAGTACCCGCCATGCAGCAGAATCAACGGCTGCCCGGTGCCGTGCGTCTCGTAGTAGATCCGACTGCCATTGATCTCGGCGTAGCGGCCTTTGCCGTCCGCGGATACCTGATCGGCCGTAGCGGGCCGGGCTTCCGACGTGGACGTGCCGGCTGCGGTGTCGTCGCCGCTACAGCCACTGATCAGTAGGGCGGACAGGGCCACGGCGGTCAAGGCGGCCTGCGACACGATGCGGATTCGCATGGTTCGATCCTCTCGGATGATGAAGGCTACTGGGGCAGGTGCGCTTTGGCGTCGCCATAGTCGCCGGTGGGGGCGTCGGCCTGGGGGCCATAGACCAGATGCACCACGCCGGTGGTGAAGGACTGAGCGGACAGCAGGCGCAACGGGATGGGTGAACCCTCGTCGAACAGGCGCTCACCGGTGCGCAGGGCCAGCGGATGGACGAGCAGGTGCAGCTCGTCGATGAGACCGGCCGCGAGCAGCTGGCGGACGATGGAGACCGAACCGGAAATGGCGATATCGGATCGACCCGGCCCCTGCTTCAGCGCGGCGACCGCCTGGAGCAGTTCGCCTTTCAGCTGTTCGGAATTGCGCCAGACGAACTCGAGCGGCCGATGCGAGACAACAATCTTCCGAGCATCGCCGAACGACCTGGCGAGGGCCGCGTCCCCATCACCCTCGACCTCACGCTGCGGCCAGGCCGCGGCGAAGGATTCGTAGGTGGTACGGCCGAGCAGCAACGTGTCGGCGGCCCCGAGTTGGGCGGCGACAGCGGCTCCCATTTCGTCGTTGAAGTAGGGGAAATGCCAGTCCGCCGGATCGGCGATGACGCCGTCGAGCGAAATGAACAGGCCTGCGGTAATTTTCGACACTATGCAGCTCTTTCAATAATTTGTGTGAGTAAGAAGACAACGGCCGGGCTCAGGCCGCGAATCGTTCTGCGCCGACGAGGAATTCGCCGGAAACCGGGGCAAGGAGTTCGATATTCGGATTGTGGCTCAGCTTCGTCACTTCCTCGTGTCGTGCGTTCGGTAGCACATCGGCAATGGCGCGGGCGGCGGTACGCAGCAGGGCTCCGCTCTTGCCGCCGGAAATGACCAGGGTGGGAACCTCGACGCTCGCCCAATCGTCGGGGCGCAGCGTCTCACCGCGCATATACGGACCCATGATCGCCCAATCATGAGCAGTGGCAGGGGCGGTGGCAAGCAGACCCTTCCAGAAGGGTGTCAAGCGCATGATCGCGGCGAACAAGCGCGGCATGCCCATGGCATTGGCCATGTAGTACCTCACCACATCGGCGCGCCGGTCCGCGGCGATCATCTCGTGCAGCGTCGCAGCCAGATCCGCTGGGGGAACGAAGTTTTCATGGTTCGTGATGAACGGCGGCTCGAAGGCAACCACCTTGGTAATGCCCGGTATCCGCCGCGAGGCGGCGGCCAGCAGCGCCAAGCCCGCGCCCGAGGACCAGCCGAAGATCGCAGCCTTGCCGCCGACCGCCTCGACCAGCGCGGCGAGATCGTCGATCTCGTTCTCGACGTCGTACACGCCGGGCGAATCGGTGCTGTCACCGCGGCCGCGCCGATCGTAATTCACAATCGTGAGCCCGTACTCATCGGCCAATTTCTGGGCCAACTCGACCATTTTGGGAAATTTTCGGTAACTGAATGCTCCACCGACCAGGATCACCGTTCCCGTGTCACCGCCGACGATACGGTCGAACGCTAGATCAATGCCCCCGGGTGTAGTGATGGTCTCCACGTTCATGCCTTTCTCAGCAAATGTCTTCAGCGGCGATGTCCGGCACGCTCACTCATGAAGACGACGGCCCGCTCCGCGATTCACCGCAAGTTCGATGTGATGCATGCCACACGCATCTGTGCGGGTCGCACTGCGATCATCACCAATTGCCAACGGGCGCAACAAGCGGCAATTCCGCAACGCCGGGTGTAGCCAGAGTCAACGATCCGGGGTCCGGCGACCGCGACACCATCCGAGCGGCGCTCCCCAGAGGCATGGAGTACGCCATCGAGTGGAATTCACCGTGTGCCGGTCACTCCGAAACAGCCGCATCGGCGATCGTGTCGAGAAAGGGTTGAACGAGTGGGTTCCGTCCCGCACTCGGCCACATCAGGCCGTAGTCGATCGTCGGCGCGTCGCGGAAGGGGACGAACACCACGCCGGGGCGGGAGTGGAACCGTTCGGCGCGCAGGGAGACAGTACTGACGCCGACACTTTGGCTGACGTGCACGAGGACCTCGGGCCAGAAGTTCGTTGCAGGCCCCTGCGGTATCGGCCGCCCCGACGGGGTCCGGCGCGGGAAGTAGTAGTCCATCCAGTAGCGCGGGATCAGCTCGTCGGCGAGGGTAATCAGTGTCGCGTCGGCGAGATCCTCCATGGACACCGACTCCCGGGCCGCAAACGGATGCCCCTCGGGGACCATCAGTGCCCGCGGTTCGGAGAACATGATCGCCCCGGTAGTGATGTCGGGTTCGGCGATCGGGAATTCGGTGAGCTGAAGATCGACAGCACCCGAACGCATCCGGCCGAGCGGATCGGCCAGCTGGATCTCTTCGATGTCGACGACGGTGTCCGGGTAGCGGATACGGAACAGATCGGTCGCCTGCACGATCAGGTTGCCGCACCAGGGTGCGGAGAAGCCGACCGTGATGGCCCGTTTGACGCTGTTGCCCCGGCTCGCCGCGGTGACGCTCGCGGAGATCTGATCGTATGCGGGTCGTAACTCGTCGCGCAGCTGTTTGCCGAGCGGTGTGAGCGTCACCGTGCGGCTGTTGCGCTCGAACAGTGGTGCGCCGATGTGGCGCTCCAGCTTGCGAATCGTCTGGCTGACCCGGCTCGTTGTCACATGCAGACGCTCAGCGGTCCTGCCGAAATGTAGTTCTTCGGCAAGCGTGAGAAAGGCCTCCAGCTCGTAGCGTTCCAGCATGTGAATTCCTCGTGTCGTGAAGCGTCGCTTTACGTTGCATGTTCTGTTTCGGACTTGTCACCCGCCGGATTGCGCTCGACGCTGGGAGTACCACGCCGCGCGCATCCCGTGCCCGAAGAGGGCCCCGACTGAACGGAGTTCGTCAAGGTGAGCAAAGTCGTTGTCCTACTGGACATGTCCGTGGACGGTATCGCCGGAGATCCGTCGTGGACACGCCCGTTCGTCGATGACGGCTACGTGAAATACCGGCACGGTCAGCTCATGTCGAGCCGAGCGCTGCTCCTCGGCCGCATCACCTACGAGCAGCTGTGTCGCGGATGTCTCGCCCGCAACGAATCCGACGCCTTCACCGCCCGCATGCAACGAATCCCCAAATACATTGTGTCGCGGACGCTGCGGCAGGTCGGCGGCAATTCGGTGCTGCTCGACGGCGATATCACCGAGCAGATCACCAAACTGCGTTCGGAACCAGGTCAGGACCTGTTCGTCTACGGCAGCATCACCCTGGTCGATCACCTGACCACACACGACCTGGTCGACGAACTCAAACTCGTCATCCATCCGATCGTGCGCGGCGGCGCAGGTCGGCGCGTCTTTCCCACGGACACTCCGGCGACCACGTGGCGACTGGCCGGAACGCACACCTTCGACTCCGGCACTGTCATCCTCGATTACCGTCCAGCCCGACGGAGCTGACGACCAGCCGGCGGTTCGGGGAGGTGTTCGTGGGCGGCTGCCGTCTCGCGTACGGCCTCGGCGACGGCCCGGAAGTCTTTGCGCAGAATGTGGGAGTGGTTGCTCGCGACGCGTGCGC
>NZ_JBFBAB010000047.1:0-25773 GCF_040681975.1 Nocardia sp. NPDC051463 | reverse complement strand
ACAAGCAAGTCACAACATTCAACGGCGGCAGCGCCATCGCAACACTCCACGGGGTTCAAGGGGTGGGTGTTGCATCCACCCCTTGAACCCAAGGGCCTGGGCGACCACCATTCGACTACGTTCGGGTGGTCGAGTTCCCCGTCGTTCACGCCTGTGGTGAAAGCGTCCTACTCTGTTTCTGAACTGACCAGGTCGGGTGGCACGGTGGTGCGGGAGGGCGGCTCGATCGCGTTGCCCTCGCCGGTGGATCGCGGGGGAATGTTCCGTCGTTGGATCAGTCGGCCGGACACCGCATTTCGTATGTCGGGCTTGGTGGTCGTCGGCTCGATTCGACTGCGCGCGGAACGTGGCCGGGCAGCGAGTTTCGCTCATGTGTGACAGCAGCGATTGTGGACCGTGGATCACTCTGTCTCATTGCAGTGGAAGTGGTTTCGGCGCGGACGGGTCCCTGATCAAGGTGATATGCCCGCAGCATTCGTGTTGGAAATGGGTGTCAATTCTCGATGGCCGCATCGAGATGCACACCGGCGGCGACGCGCTGCGGCGATGCCGATGGACAGCTGTCCGGGTGGTCGATGACCGACCGTGCTGGGATCGCCCGGCCTGTCAGCGCCGGGTCCGACACCACGGCGGGGCGTGAACCGGTGTCCGACATGATCAGATACCTGCCACCCGACGAGATGGCCCCATCGGTACAAGCGCTGCTCGCGGTCTTCCACGAGGACACCGCCCACAAACTGGCGATCGCCCCTCTCATCAGTGACGCTGTCGTTCAGCATTCGGACGGGTCATGGTCCCGTGTGGACGTCGATGGTCGACTCGTGGATTCGGACGATACGGAAGGCATCTCAGTCATGCCGTTGACCAGCGATAACGTACCTCCTACCGGGGCCGACTACGGCTGATGGCGCCGAGCGGGACCAACGACAGTGTCCGTTCTGGTCGAGCCTTGCGGGCAGCGCCTCGTCGACCTCCCGCCCGCGAGGTTGCGCGGCCGTTCCACTGGGCCAGGATGTTCGAACCCGCTTTTCGGTTGTGGGGTGGTCTGCGACGGCGGCGACCGGTCGAAAGGAGATAGGCAGGCGCGGTCCGAAGCGGGCCGGGGTGAGCAATTCGGCCGGTCATTGCCGCCTGCGATCGATGAATCGGGGTTGGGGCGGGGCGAAATTCGAGCATCGGACCAGCACCCCGCACCGGAGATGAGCTGAACCCCCGCATCGGCACCGCCGCCAGTGCCGAAGTCGGACCGCGTGCCCGCCGACAGCGAAGAGCTACCGGCTGGCGACTGTGTGCGGCGCAGGAGGAGTTCAGTTCGTGGAGTCGTAGCGCAGGGCCTGTTCGGAACGGCAGATCTCGTCGATTCCGGACACGATGTCGCGCAACAGTTCCGAGGGCAGCGCCGAGGGCCGCAAACGGCAGGTGAAGGTGATCAGACCGTGGTCCTCCGCGGGCAGATTGTGTACCTCGGCCTCCGAGCGCAGGTACTTGGAGCGCACGCCGTAGGTCATCGCGGAGATGACGGTGAAGCATCCGGTCCGCTCCCGGTGTCCGGCAAACAGATCGTGCAGCCGGTAGAACACCGAGGTGTAGCGCGACAGCGGCGCGAAAATGGCCACCCGGTAGGCGGGTCCGCGCTCGGACGAGCTGATCACGGTATCAGCGAGGTATTCCGCATCGCGCAGCGTCAGCACCTTCGGGGCGAACATCAGTGCGCCCGCCGCCGCGTTGCGCACCGGGGCGCCCGCGCGCCCGCCCGCGGCAGAGGCGATGACGCCCAACGACTTTCTGGTCTTGGTGCCGACCTCACGCCGCGCCCGCAGCGATCGGGTCGGCGTGGTGGGGTAGAGGCTCGACCACTGGCCGAAGCGCACCGTGCCCAACTGCACATGCCCGGTGCCGACCGGTCGCGACACCTTCAGCGGCGCGGTGTCGACCCAGCGGCCCACTTGCAATGCCGCGTTGCCGGGGTGGGCGACCTCGGCATAGGCGTGTTCCACGAAGGAGTCGAAATCCAGGAACCGGCCGGCGTGGGTGGTCAGCCAGGTGTGGTCCTTGTCGATGTCGATCGCATCGAGGGTGAGCGCGGTGATGATGCCCGCTCGTCCGCCCGCACCGAGGATCCGGTGGAATCGCTCGGTGTGATGGTTGCGTCCGCAGGTGCCGATGCGTCCGTCGGTATCGACGTATTCCAGATCGACGATCTGGTCGATGAACATGCCGTACTTGTGCGAGGCCGTGCTCACCCCGCCGACCGATGCGAAGCCGCCCGCGGTGATGTCGCGATGGTCACCGACGATCGGCAGGCCGAGGCCGTGCGCGCCGAGTCTGCGGTCGATATCGGACAGCTTGGCGCCTGCCTGCACCCGCACCGTGCGCCTGCCGAGATTGAGATCGAGCACCGCGTTCATCTGCCGTAGCGAGAGCACCGTGCGTTGATCGGGCAGCGCCAGCCCGTCGTCGAGCGGCTCGCCGCCGCGCACGGTGAGCCGATCGGCGCGGTTGCGTGAATCTCGCACAGTGCGAACGACATCCGCAGTGTCACGGGGTTGATATTCTTCGGCGGCGACAGTGTGCGGCGTGCTCATGGCACGAAAGCTAACCACAGCGCGGCCTCCCCTGCTCGCCCGAAGCCTGCACTTACCGAACCTCCGGAGAAAGCCGCTGGCTGAACAGCACCGATCCGGTCGCGTCGCATAAATTGACCGTCAGTTCCCTTGACTTACCGTCGATCAGGACCTCACCGAAATGTTGGAAGGCGCCATCGAGCGGTGCGGTGTTCTGTACGGGTGGGGCATGCACGAAGACCGCTTCCGCGCCGAAGGTCGCGTCCAGCGGATTCGGGCCGAACGCACCGGCATTCAGCGGTCCGGAGACGAATTCCCAGAACTCGTCGAAGTCGGTGAACGTGGCGCGTTCGGGGGAATAGCGGTGGGCAGCGGTGTAGTGCACGTCGGCGGTCAGCCAGACGACGCCACCCACCTTGTTCGCCTTGATCGCCGAGAGCACTCGGGCGACCTCGGTTTCGCGACCAGACGGTGCGCCGGGGTCGCCGTTGGCCGGTCCTTCGTAGGCGGTGATGTTCTTCTGCTCGCCGTCCTTGACTATCACGCCGAGCGGTAGATCGTTGGCGATGATCTTCCAGGCGGCCTCGGAATCGCGCAGCCCTTCGATCAGCCAGGTTGTTTGTGCGGGACCGAAGATGCGTCCGCTGGGTCCGTTGTCGATGTCGTTGGTGTCCTTGTAGGTCCGCATGTCCAGCACGAAGACATCCAGTAGCGGGCCGTAGGAGATCTTGCGGTAGAGGCGCCCGTCCACCGCTTCCTTCGGCTCCACCGGCATCCACTCGTGGAAGGCCTGCCAGGAGCGGGTCGCCAGGGTGTCCATGCTGCGCTCGGTGTAGCCCTTGGCTGCCGCGACCAGACCGCCCGGGTACCAGTTGTTGACCGTTTCGTGGTCGTCCCACTGCACGACCTGGGCGACCGAGCTGTTGAAACGACGGTAGTTCTGGTCGGTCAGGTTGTAGGCGAAGTTGCCGCGGAACTGATCGAGGGTTTGGGCGACAGCGCTTTTCGCCTCCGTCACCACATTGCGCCAGATTCGGCCGTCGGGCAGCGTCACCGATTCCTGCAGCGGGCCGTCGGCGTAGATGGAGTCGCCGGAGTGGATGAATAGGTGCGGGTCGCGCGCGGCCATGGCGGAGAAGATCTTCATGCCGCCGAGGTCGGGGTTGATGCCGTAGCCCTGGCCTACGACATCGCCGGACCACTGCAGCTTGATATCGGACGCGTCGGTGGGGACTGTGCGGAAGACACCGGTGATCGGTTCGGAGCGCGCGCCGTCCTCGCCTTCGAGGATCACCCGGTAGTGGACCTGCCGGCCTGCGGGCATGCCGTTGACCCGTACGCGGCCGGTGCCGTCGGAGTCCGGGGTCAGCAGCGGACCGATGAAGCGCTTGGCGTCGGTGAATGATTCGGTGGCCGCGGTCTCCACGATCAGCTTCGCGGGCTGATCCGATCGTGCCCAGATCAGCGCGCCGTCGGAGCGCGGATCGCCGACCGCGACGCCGTGGGTGAGATTCGGGCGGTTGCGGAGGAGCGTGGGGCCGTCGGCGGACGAGCAGGCGGCCATCGCGGGGGGCGCGACGAGACCGAGAGCGGCGGCACGCAGCAAGGTGCGTCGTGAGACTCCGAAGTCCGAACCATCGAGAATCATGGGAGCAACCTTTGCGCAATGAGCTCAACGGCGGGTGAACGGCTGTTGGCGGGTTGACTCGGCTTTGCACAATGTTGACACGGCGAGTGGCCACAAAGGGCCACCTTGCCCGATGTGGTTGGTGTCATCAGGCCATCGCCCATCTCGATGCCATCGCTTGATGGACCGGAGCGGGTGGCCCACCGCAACCGCATGCTCTGGAGTCCGCACCGGCTCGCCCGGTCGGTGGAATCCACTGGGCCGGAACCGAAACCGCCGACTCCCCGTTGGTCTATCGGGACGGCGGGGAGTGTTGCGGCGAACACGCTACGGCCGCACCTGTCGGGGGCCGATCGCACTCCCGACTGCTTCGATCGAACCGTGCGACCGCCGCATAAAGCCCAATTTGGGCGGGTTCCGCTGCCGCCGAAATAGTTGCGGCGTAACCTCTTACGCGGCGTCGGGCGGTTGCCCGAAGTCTGCGGCCGATGCGACGCCCCGAACGAGGAAGTCGGGGCGTCGCATCTATGCTGTCGGATCGCGGCCCGGATCCCGTTGATGCGGAGCGGGAGTCGTATCGTGCGGGCGAATGTCACGGCAGCAGGTCTGCTGCTGTGACGAAGCAAGCGGTAGTCCTGTCGTTGGGCACGGGGCGCGTCCGTGCCGAGCATCATTGCGCATACCTTGCCGCCGTCGCTGGCAATCCGGCTCCGATATCGCTGGAGAACAGCGAGCCGCTTACGTTTCTTCGCGCGCTCGATCTCGGACTGCCGCTCGGATTCTCGTGGCAGGCCGGGTTCGCGGTCCGTCGGGGAGCTCGTCCAGTGCGGGTGAGGAAGCCCTCGGACAGATGGCTGCACAGCTCATCGGCATCGTGCTGGACGGCGGGCGGCGAGATCGATGCTGTCGCGGCGACACCAGCACACGTCCCGGCTGACCGGCCACGGGCGCTGAGTACAGCCGAGCACGGCGAGTTGGGCGAGCACGGTCGTCGCGCGAATTACCGCGAGGGGTCGTCATCGGAAAGGCGTAGATGTGGCGCTATGGCGGGACGACGAATACCGTCCCCCGCCTGCCCGGCGGATGGCCGCCGAGCCGTTTCGCGTGCGCGACCCTCGCAGGTCGAGCGCCCGACGGATAGGGTGGGGCCGCTGGATTATTCGCACGAGAACGATTGGGGGGACGGATGTCATCCCCGCCTTGGCGCCACCCCGAGCAGCCCAGCCCGCCTCCATCCGGGCAGCGATACGCGCCAGGATATGCCGCTCCACCGGCCCGCCGGCCGGCGGGCGAACCGCTGGATCCGGCCGAGCCGGTCCGCGGACCGAGGCCGCAGCCCCCTGCCGGACAGCAGGCGCCGTTGCGGCAGCCGTATCCGATGCGTCCGTCCGGAGACGAACCGGGCAGGCCTGGACAGCCTTACCGCTCCGAGCCCGTGCACCGACCGCGCGAGCAGTCCGCGCCGAACTCACCCGAGTTCGTTCGTCCCTCGGGACCACAGCGTCCGACTGATCCGTCATTTTCGATCGGGCGGCAGTCGCCACCTGGATCTGTCCATCCGCCGAGCGAACAACCGGAGGCCGAGCAGCCGCCTCGGTCCCATCGGCCCTACCCCTCCGGTTCCGGGCGACCACCCGGCGCGCCGCCGCCGTCCGGATATCCGCACCTGCCTGGGCCTGCCCACCCGCCGAGACAACGGCCTCCCGTCGAGCCTCCGCGTCCGGCCGGGCCACACCGACCAGAGGTCGATCCGCGCTCCGGTGGGCATCCTTCGGATGAGTTGTACCCGAATGAGCCAGGGCGGCTCGCCCGACGGCAGCCTCCGACGGGGTACTCGCCTTCCGGGCGGTCCCGACCGGCGGAGCTTTCGTCCAGAGAGCCATCATCGAACGACTCGTACTCCCGGGCGGATGAGTTCGAGGATCAGTGGGTGCATCCATCCAGGCGGCAGCCTCCGGCGGGGTACTCTCCGCCGCGTCGACCCGGGGAGCAAGCTGGTGCCGGGCCCTCGGCTCTTCGCCGGCCGTACCCGTCCGGGTCCGTGCGTCCACCTCGGTCGCAGCCGTCGGGTGATCCTTCGTCTCCGGACGCAGGGCCGCACCGTCCGGGAGCGTTGCGCCGCCCGCCCGCGGAGCAGTCGCCTGCCGCGCCGTATCCGAGTGGACCTGTGGGTGCGCGGAGGCGGCCGCCTCCGGAGCGGCAGCATGCTCCTGGGCAGCCGTTTCCGGACGAGCCCGAGCGGGATCCGGTTCGGCGGTCCGCGCGGGCGGAGCAACTGGACGAACAGGGTGAGCTCCTCGACGAAAACGATGGCGCCACCGGGTTTGTGGTGGTGTTCGGTTCGATCCTGGTCGGGGTGCTCGCGATCACCGCGATCATCGGCGTGCGCGAGTACAACGAGCAGGCCGACATCAAGGCCACGGGCGCCGGTGCGAACCAGACCACCACGCCGGCCGCACCCACCTCGGACAAACCGGTTGCTCCCGCGGCGGCTACCACCACGAGCGTCCCGAATACCGATGATCGCTGGATCGCCGCCACTTACAACGCGCAGACCGACAAGGTGTCGTGGGTCCGCAGCCAGGTCAGCGGCGAGGCCGCGGCGCAGGAGGCCGAGGCAGCGTGCGGCACCGGCTGCCCACCCGCCCGCTGGTCGCGCAACGGCTGCGTCAGTCTCGTCATCGGCGAAACCGACGGCTGGGGTTCCGAACGGGGCGACACCATTGCCGAGGCCGAAAGCAAAGCGATCAGCAACGCCGAAACGGTCTACGGCATCTCCGGGCCGTTCAGCCTCTGGACGAAATGTGCTCTCGAATAGCCGGCGCTAACAGGTGTGACCGGTCCGGTGTGCCGCCGTCACGAAGGCCGCGCAGGCCTCGGGATCCTTATCGCCCGTGGCTGTTTCGACTCCGCTATTGACGTCCACCGCGAACGGGTCGACCCGCGCGATCGCCTCGACGATATTGTGCGGTCCGAGTCCGCCCGCGAGGATTACCGGGCGGCCGAGGCCGCGCAGTGCCGTCACAACGGCCGTACTCACCGACCAGTCGTGGGTCTGTCCGGTGCCACCGAGCCGGTCTCGGGTGCGCGAATCCAGCAGCACGGCATCACAATCCGACGCCGCCCGTAGCGCGGCATCGACCGCCTCCGGCCCGACCACATGGATCGCCTTGATGATCTTGCGACCGCGGGCGTTCGCACGCACGGCACCGACGGTGTCGGCCGATACGAGGCCGTGGACTTGAATCACGTCGACGCCGATGCGCTCGGCCAGCTCCACAATCGCGTCTGCCGCTTCCAGATGGGTCACCAGCACTCGAGTGACGAAGGGGGGTACCAGACGGGAGAATTCGGCGGCCTGCTCGGCGTCGAGCGCGTCTTCGCTGAGATGGGTGACACCCGAGATGAAACCGACGGCATCGGCCCCGGCCGCCAGCGCGGTGCGCAGATCTGCCTCGGACCTGATCCCGCAGATCTTCGCGCGCACCGTCACGGATAGACGATAACGGCCGGGAGCGCGGACTCGTGCGCTCCTGGCCGGAGGAAATGGATCAGCTGGCGGCCGATTCCGGAATGCGGGCGGCTTCGCGCGGTCCGGAGGGGACGCCCTTCTTGAGGCTGGCCGCGTACACATCGACGTACTCTTGGCCGCCGAGCTGCATGAGCTCGTACATGACCTCGTCGGTGACGGCGCGTTCGACGAAACGGTTGCCGCCCATGCCTTCGTAGCGCGAGAAGTCGATCGGGGTACCGAATTTGACGGTGACCTTGCGGCGCCGCCAGCGGAACGGTCCGGGCGGGCTGACCTCGTCGGTGCCGATGACGGCAACCGGGATGACGGGGACGCCGGTCTCGAGTGCGAGCCGCGCCAGACCGGTCTTGCCCTTGTACAGGCGGCCGTCGGGGGAGCGGGTGCCTTCGGGGTACAGGCCGACGAGGCGGCTCTGATCGAGCAGCTTGCGCGCCGCGTTGAGGGCGTCCTCGGCGGCGTCGGCGCCGGTGCGGTCGATGGGGAACTGACCGGAGGTGGTGAAGAACCACTTCTGGAAGGCGCCCTTGATGCCCGGGGTGTTGAAGTACTCGGCCTTGGCCAAATAGTTGATTCGCCGCGGACTCAGCAGCGGCGCGAACAACCAGTCCGCGAAGGAGAGGTGATTACCCGCCATGATCGCCGGACCGTCCGCCGGAATGTTCTCTACACCCTCGACCGTGGGCCTGTTGTAGAGATGCATGAACGGTCCCAGCAACACATACTTCAGCAGCCAGTAGAACATGACGTCCTTCCCCCGAAACCGGGATCGTTGCGGGCACACCTGCTTCAATTGCCGACTTTACCGCTGGTTGCAGATCACATCCAAGCCGAGCGGCGTATCTCACCACATGTTCTCAGGGGCTGGTTGGTCTGTTCTCAGTGGCTGGTACGAGCGACTCGTGATCGGCCGCGACCGGTGTCGGCGAGAGTAGCCCGCGCGAGTTCCGCGGCGCCGATCATGCCCGCGGCCTCCCCCAATTGTGTGGTGCGGATTCTGGCCAGCGGGCGGTGGCCCGCGCCAGTGATCGCGCGGGCGTATTCCTCGCGCGCCTCGTCGAGGAAAAGCGGCGCCGAACTGCTCACTCCGCCCGCGATAACGACGAGATCCGGGTCGAAAATGTCGCTGACGAAGGCGAGCCCGAGTCCGAGCCAGCGGGCGAAGTCCGCCATGACCTGCACCGCGAGCGGGTCGCCGTCCTGTGCGGCCCCGGCGACCCGACGTCCGGTCAACGAGCCGGGATCGCGGAAGATATCCCTGGCCAGCACCGTCGAATGCACCGGGTCGGTGGCCAGCATCTCGATCGCGGTGTCGGCCAGTGCTGTTCCGCTGCAATACCTTTCCCAGCAACCGCGCTTTCCGCACGGGCAGGCCCGACCGTCCGGCACCACCTGCAGATGCCCCAGCTCCGGCGCGACACCGTGGGTGCCCCGATACAGTTCGCCGTCGATGAGCAGCGCCGCACCGATGCCGGTGCCGATCGCGACGAGCACGACGTTGTGTCCGCCCGCCGCCGCACCGAATCGGTATTCGGCCCACGCCGCCGCATTGGCATCGTGTTCCAGGATCACCGGAAGCTCGAGCCGCTCGCTCAGCCGCCGCGCGACCGGAGTGTCCTTCCACGGCAGGTGCGGTGCGAACCGCACGGTCGAACGGTCGGCGGTGATGAACCCGGCCACCGCCAGCCCCACCGCGCCGATCGGGTGCCGACGGCACAGCTCGCGGACCACCCGGTCCAATGCGTCTTCCAGAGCGCGCGCCGAATGCGGTGTCGGCGCCTGCACGGTGTCGAGCATCTCGCCGTCGCCGTCGACCACCGAGGCGCGAATGTTGGTGCCGCCGACGTCGATACCGACCGTCAGCGGACGCGCGCCCGCCATCTGGCGCGTCATGCCTTGATCGTCACGGGAATGCCGACATACCGGGAACGCTTGCGGCCGGAGTGCTGCGCGGTGTGACCGTCACGCGGGTGCTCTGGTGTGCTGTCGTTGTTCGGCATCGAGTCGTCTCGTGGTGTGTGATGGTGGGACACAGAGTTATCGTCCGATGGGGCTGTCGGCGCATCGTCGTCGGGTTGCCACACCGGCTCGACGGGCACCCCGGCCAGCGCCTCGCGCAGCACCGTGACAATCGCGGTGCCGTGCTCTGCGACCGCGGCGAGGACGTCGTGGTGCTCACCGCGTACCAGCGCCGCGGTCGCACACACCGGGCACCAACGGCAACTCGACCACTCGGTCTGGCCTTCGACGGCAGCATGCCGCAACATCGGTTCGACTCGCTCCAAGACGGCCTCGGCCAGCAATTTCAGTTCCGTCGCGAACTCGCCGAGCCCATCGACGTCGTCGAAAACGCCCGATCCCGGACGATGGCCGCGGGCGGAATCTGCCTGGGCACTGTGGTTATCCCCGCCGTGCTGTCGTTTGCCGCCCGCGTCGTCACTGCCGCTCATGTCGGCCAGGCCTCCGGGTCGGGACGAAAGCGGACGACCAGATAGCCATCGTCGAGTTCGGCCGCGTCGACCGTGCACCGCCGCAACACCGGTGCCAGGCGCACGCGGCGGCGGGTCCCGTCCGCTCCCACGATCAAATCGTCCTCCACTCGTCCCAGTCGCAGCGTCGCCGAATCGACGACGGGCAGGTGCATCCGCAACGCGTACACCGAATGCAGTCCGGTGCCCGATTCCAATCGAACCACCGGATCCCCGGAACTTGTGCGAACCTCTGCGGGATTGTCGCGCAGTGCCGAGTCCGCGTCCACCGCATGCGACAGCGCCGCCAGCGAAGCGAGCCCGACCGGTTCGGGGCCGCTGTGCTGGGCGATCACCACCGGGATGCCCGGGAGATCACGCTGTAATCGCGCGATGACATCCAGTTGTTCGCTACGCCGGTGCAGATACCAACCCACCGCGGGATGCGCCGCCTCGGCCTGCTCCGCGGGCGCGGGTGTGGGCGGCAGCACTTTGTTCACCACGACGGCCTCCAGCCGTAGGCCCAGCAGGGCGGCCGCCGAGCGAACCCGCTCGGATTCGGCGGCCGTCACCTGTTCGGCGACAGTAATCAGCCGGGCCCCGGTGCGGTCGTGGTCGGCGAGCAGATCACGCACTTCGGTGACCGCGGCGACAACCTTCTCGACGGTCGCCGCCAGCACCGCGCGGCGCAGATCGGTACCGATGGTGCTCATCGCGCGTGCGTGCGGTGGCCAGATGCGTTCCAGGTAGCCGAGTAGCGTGTCGGGCGCGGTGATGATGCGCAGCATGTCCGCCGAGGGCGGGCAGTCCACCACGATCACATCCCAGTCGTCCTCGTTCGCGAACTCGGTGATCTCCACCAGCATCAACAATTCCTGCACGCCGGGCAGTCCGGTCAGCTCGGCGGGATCGAGCGCCGCGACATCGATACCGTGCTCCTGCCCGGAATCCGACGCCAGCATCCGCACCACGTCGTGAAACCGATCCTCCAGCAGCGCAAGGGAATCCACCTCGATGACGTCGAGGCCGGGTAGGACGTTGGTGATCCCGGTCACCGTGCCCGCATCGTGCGGGAATCGGAATCCGAGCGCGTCGCCCAGCGAATGTGCCTGGTCGAGGGAGGCGACCAGGACCTGGGAGCCGGCCCGCGCGTATGACATCGCGGTCGCGCACGCCAACGTCGTTTTACCGACTCCGCCTTTGCCGATGAACAGCTCGACCCGGGTGCGGCGCGCGGTACTGTGCGCGATCAGCCTTCGACCCGTTTCTTCAGTTCCTTCAGCGCGGTATCGGTGATCACCTTCTCGGCCTTGCGCTTGAACATGCCGATCATCGGGATGTTCAGGTCGACGGTCAGCTCGTAGGTCACCTGCGTGGTGCCATCGGGCTGGTCGATGAGTTCGTAAGTGCCGTCCTGTGCCTTCTGCAGGTCACCGCTGACAAGAGTCCAGCTGACGGCCTTGTCATCGGGACGCCAGGTGTAGGACAGCACGTAGGTGTCCTTGACGACGCCTGCGTCGAGCACGAACCGCGCGGTGCGAACCCGGCCGTCGGCACTCTTGTCCAATACTTCGACGGACTTGGCCGCCGAAACCCACTCCGGGTAGGACTCCAGATCGGCGATGACGGACATCACCTGCTGCGATGGTGCCTCGATGATGATCGACCTCTGGGTCCTGTCGGCCATGGCGGACAACGGTTCCTTTCCAGATACGGTGCTGTGCCTTCTATTGAGCTGTGGCCTGGATGATGTGGTGTGGTGTACGCGTCAGGATGCGTTCGCGGGTGCGACGCCGGCCGGGCGGCCCGCCTCGAGTCGCGCCTTCACCTCGAAAGACATGTTCTTGCCCGCCACCCGTCGTGCCCGATTGGCTGCGAGCAGTTGACGCGGCGACATCCGGTTCGCCGACCAGGGTTCGGCGTGTAGGAAGTAGTGCAGGATCACCCCGTCGAGTGCGGGTTCCAGCCATACCTCCATGGTTCCGGTCAGCCCGCCAGTCACCGACCAGCGGATTCCCTTGTCGCCCCGGTCCTCTCGGATCTCCAGGGTGAGGTCGGGCCACCAGCGGCGCCAATTGTTCGGTGCCGACACGACGTCGGCGACCGCGAACCCGTCGGCGGCGACGAAGGTCATATCTGCGACCTGGATGCTGCTCACCTCGCTGAGCGTAATGGATGGCCTGCCAGGACGATGCTCCGCTCCGCTCGGCTCACGTCGTAACAGGCAGCCACCGGCGGTATACCGTGCTGTTGGGTGGTGTTCACCGCAACAAGTGGCGCAATCGAGCGCCGAGGCTATCCCATCGCCACTGCTGCTCTACCCACGCTCGGCCCGCGGCGCCCATCTCGGCGGCGGCGTCGCGATCGGACAGGATGCCGACAATCGCCTCGACGATCTCTGAGGTCTTGCGGCCGTCCACCACCCGGCCGGTCTTGCCCTCCAACACCGTCTCCGGCGCCCCACCCGAGCGCCCAGCCACCACCGGAACCCCCGCGGCCGACGCCTCCAGATACACGATGCCCAGCCCCTCGACATCGAGACCGGCACCGCGTGTGCGGCACGGCATCGCGAAGACATCCGCGAGCGTGTGATGCGCGGCCAGCTCCGAGGACGGCACTCGTCCGGTGAACACCACGTCATCGTCGACACCGAGCGCTGCCGCGAGTCCGCGCAACTTCTCCTCGTGTGGCCCGCCGCCCGCGACCACCAACACCGCGCCGGGCACGCGCTCGCGGATCTCGCGCATGGCGACGATCAGCGCATCCTGGCCCTTCCGGGGCACCAGCCGAGACAGACACAGAATAGTCGGCCGATCATCGAGCCCATAACGATCACGCAGCTCCGCACGCGCCGCCGGATCCGGCCGGAACACCTCGGTGTCCACCCCGGGCGGCAGATACTCCAACGCCGCATTCGCGCCGAACGCCGAGGCGAACCGACCACGCGTATACCGACTGACATATGTGACGACATCGGTGTGCTCACCGATCTGCCGCAACGCCTGCCTGGCGCCGGGCAACATCGACCAGCCGACCTCATGCCCGTGCGTACTCGCCAGAATGCGCTCGGCCCCCGCCCGCCGCAGCATCGGCGACATCAACGCCAACGGCGCCGCCGCACCGAACCAGACGGTGTCACAGTTCTCGCTACGCAATAACCGCGCCGCCCGCCGCATCACCAGCGGCGTCGGCAACATCAACGTGGTCGGATGCCGAACCACCTGAAACTTCTGCTTGGCATCGAATTTCAGATGACTGTCGCCACGCCACCTCGGTGCGTAGACAACCAGATCATCCGGCGGCAGCTCACCGGCCAACGCTTGCAGATACGACTGGATACCGCCTGGCCGAGGCGGGAAATCATTGGTAACCAGCAGAGTTCGGGCCATGCGCACCAACCTACTGTGTTGTCTTTGCAGCGCCTTCGGCGCTGCGTGTTCGCGGCCCCCTTGGTCTCGCTTCCGAGCCGTCGAGACTTGCGCCTTCGGCGCGTGCGCTTCGACGGCTCGGAAGCGAGACGGGCCGCGAACTCTAATGCTCGGTCTCGCTGCGCTCGGAAGACATCATCGTGCCGAGTGGGGGCGTTGGGTGGCTGAGGTTGCGGCTTTGGTGGATGCGCTTCGATGGCTCGGAAGCGAGTTGGGCCGCGAACTCTAGTGCTGGGTCTCGCTGTGCTCGGACGGCGTCATCGTGCCGAATGGGCGTCGTCGGTTGTGGTCGTGACTTTGATGGATGCGCTGCGGCGGCTGTGAGGGCAGGGACGGGCTGCGAAGTCCAGGGATGGGTCTTTGTGCGTTCGGAAGGTGTCATCGTGCCGAGTCGGGGCGCCGATGGGTTCGCGACTTCGGTAGTGCGCGGGGGCTGGTGTGCAGGTCGGACGGGGTCGGAAACACTCGTGCTGGATGGGCCTGGCTCGAAAGCGATCGTCGTGCCGAGTGGGTGGGTTGGTGAGGATGTTCGCGACCTCGGTGGCTGGGCCGGTGTGGGGTGGGACGCGGTCGCGCGTGCTGGGTCTCGCGTCGCTCGGGAGATGTAATCGTGCCGAGGGAGGCTTCGGTGTCGATGGTCGCGACCAGGTTCGGCGCGGCAACGAGAGTTGGCTGCGGACGGGTGTTGTGTAGGGCTCGCTGTGTGGCTTTTGGGTGTGCGGCGATCGGGGTGCGCTTCGGTCCTGCCGGGTGCTTGCGAAATCGCTGGCAGGGCTTGTTTGTCGGCAAGTGTGCCGACAGCGCTCTTGCAGCTGCGTCAGATGCGCTGTCGGTGTGGGGATTCGCGAACCTCAGGCGACGTGGGGGCTGAGCCAGGCGCGCCAGTCGGCGACGAAGTCCGCTCGGGTGGTGTGCAGGACTTCCTGCAGAATGCGGTCCTCGGAGGCCGGGTCCTGTTTGCTCGCGGCGATGCGGCGGTAGAGGTCTACCAGGTGGGATTCGTCGTATTTGTCGGCGACGTAGGCGCAGATCGTCCACGCCTGCTCGTAGGCGAGGGCGGCCGGTTTGCCGGTGAATGTGGCTGCCGCGGGGAGGTCGGTGGGGAGTTCGCCTGCGCGGGCTCGTGTGGTCACGGTGGGGGCGACATCGCCGAAGTGGTGGTCTTGGCCGCGGTGGGCGACGTATTCGGCGAAGCCCTCCAGCATCCAGGGGGACGCGCCGTCGACGGTCTCGGCGCGGGTGGCGACGTGCGTGAGCTCGTGGCGCAGCAGCGTGCGCAGTCCGTCGGGGGAGAGGCGGCGGCCTGCGTCAGGACTGAAAACAACACGCTGGGCTGTCGGCCGGGTGCCAGGGGCGAACGGATCGGCGATGGAGGCGGCGGCGACGTCCGCGGGCAGGTCGGTGGTGGTGCGCAGCAGCGTGGCGAACTCGGCGGGCGCGGACGCCACGACTACCATCGCCGACTGCGCCCAGTCTGGACCCCACAGGTCGGTCACGGCGGCGGTCGCCGCGCCGAGTTCGCGTGCGAGGATATCGATTTCGATCCGTTGGGCCGGATGGCCGACGACGAGCGACTCCTGCCCGGCCCCGGTGGGAACTACCCGTGTGACGAGTTCGCCGAAGGGTTCGACAGTGCGGCGCACCTGGGCCAGCCGTGGATCGTCGACGGCGGCCGCGACCTGCCCGAGGCTCTCGGCCCTGGCCTGCTGGGCGGCCCGCAGTTTCGGTAGCACCGGGTTCGCCACCATCAGCAGTCCGACACACGTGCCGGTCAGCAGCATCACCATCGCGACGGTGACCACGAACTGGAATCGCCGCCGGGCCGATAGCCACGCGCGGACCTGCCCCACACTGCTGCGTTCGCTCATAGCGACTCAGTATCGTCGAGCGGAGTGGTAAGGCGTCGAGCCCATGGGTGCCACGGCCACCGGGACACCGAAAGTGGAGGCGTGCAGCATGAGTCCGTTACCCGCGTAGATGCCGACATGGGAGATGTCGGAGTAGAAGAACACGACGTCGCCGGGTTGCAGATCCTTCTTGTCCACCGGGGTGCCGTAGGCGGCCTGCTGCGAACTGGTGCGCGGCACGTCCTTGCCGACTTGTTTGAACGCCCACTGCACCAGCCCGGAGCAGTCGAACTGGCTCGGACCGGTCGCGCCCCAGACATAGGGGTCGCCGATGCGGGTGAGTCCCGCGGCCAAGGCGCTGGTTCCGCTACCCGGCACGAGGCCGCTCAGTAGCGAGTCGCGGTCGAAGCCGGGGGGGAAGGGCGAGCCGGCCAGCGCGGTCTTGTCCCTGGCCGACAGCGTGCCCCACGCCGAAACCACCTGCGCGATCGCACCGGACAGGTCGGCGCGCTTGCGTTCCAGCTCGGCACGTACCTGATCCGCTTTGGTCGCGGCGGCGCGGGCGTCGTCGTCGGCGGTGCGGGCGGCGGCTTCCGCCGCGGTGGCGGCGGCGGTCGCCGACTTGTAGAGGTTCAGTTGATCAGAGGTCTTGGCCGACAACACATCCAGTGTGGACATCTGATCGAGCAGTTGCTGTGGCGAGTTGCTCGCCAGCACGGCGAACAGGCGGTTGGTCCGCGCACCCTGATAAGCGGCGATCACCGTGCGGTCGACCATCGGCTGGAACTTGCGGACCTCGTTGCGCGCATTGTCGGCGACCTCGGTGCTCGCGGACAGTTTGGTGTCGGCGTCGCGTTGGACGGCGAGTTTGGCATCGAGGTCGGCCTGCACGTTCAGCGCTTGCTGGTTGAGTTGCTCGGACTGCCGCGACAGATCGATCATCTGCTGAACGGCCTCGCCGGCCGTGGTCGGCAGGGTGGCTGGATCGGCTCCGGCTGGACTGCCACCGTAGAGCGATACGGCCAGGACTCCGGCCGCGAGTGCCCCTCCCACCAGACGTTTCGTACTGTGTCTCCGGTGCTGTGCCACAGCCTGCCGTGCCCCGTTCTCTCGTCAAGTGCTCGGACGCATTGCCTTCGATGAGCCGCATTGCCTTCGATGAGCCGCATTGCCTTCGATGAGCCGCATTGCCTTCGATGAGCCGCATCGGCTCCGTGAGCTGCGAGAACGTGCGGTCTCTTCCTCGCAGCTCCGGAAGGTCTCATTTAGGTTACGGAATGGCGTACGTCTGTGTCCAGTAGGGCACGAATTGATCACGTATGCCGTCCCGCGGCCCCGCCGTGTCGTAGCGCGGGGTGAGAGGGTCAGAAGCGGCGAGCGCCCGCGATCGGCATCGACGAGATCGGGGCGATCATCACCGGGGTGCCGGAGGTCGACGCGTGGATCACGTTGCCGTCCCCCGCGTACAGGCCGGAGTGTCCGCCGCCGTAGAACGACACCAGGTCGCCCAGCTGCAGATCGTCGGTCGAGATCGGGGCGCCGGCGGCGAGCTGAGCGCCGCTGGTGCGGGGCAGCTCCACGCCGGCCTGTTCGTAGGCCCACTTGACCAGGCCGGAGCAGTCGAAGGCGTTCGGGCCCGCGGCGCCATAGACGTACGGCGCGCCGAGCTTGGACTTCGCGGCGTCGAGCGCGACCTCGCCGAGGGTCTTGATGGGCGCCATGAAGGGCAGTGTCGGCGGGTTGCCCAGCTGGATGCCGGGGATTTCGGCCGGGATCGGGATCTCGTTGGGAACCTCGAAGGTTCCGATGCCGGGGATGGTCACCGGCTGGGCTGCGGCGGGGGCGGCCGGAAGAAGGAACGCGCCGATGGTGGCAGCGCCGACGGCTCCGGCGGCAACGGCACGCTGCGCCTGTCGCTTGACGGTGTTGATCGCCATGATGCGGTACTCCGAATCTGCCCCACGACGCTGTACCCGGTGGTGCAGCGGACTTCGTTTCACCGGCCCTGCAGCGCGGTGGAACTCCGTGAGGTCTCAAAAAGGTTACGAACACATCACGGTGGTTTGTAAAGTCGAGTCCATCCGAAATGTCGATATTCAACAAAACGGCGTCGCGGGAAATGCGAGATGAGTCACAACAATCACGAAACGATAACAACCGGCCGTTATCGAGGGGCGTCCGAGTCGCCACCAGGCGCGTCGAGTGTGGGGTCCAGTTCGGTCCGTGGCTCAGATTTTCTGACATCCCCGAGGTCGCGGCGGTGACGGTGAGGGTGATAGCGACTCGACACCGGCTGGGCGGTCGGCCCCGGCGCGACACGCGGTAGCGCGCCTGTGGCACTGACCTCGTGGCGGCGGGCCACCTCCATCGATTGATGCAATTCTGCTAATAATGTGATCTGAGTCACTTTTGGGAATTGAAGATCATTTAGCGGGTACCAGATCGAAATCCTCGGGGATAAATACGGACATTTCGAGTGCGAACGCGCGCGGCTCCTCGCGCGTTCATGTCGGACCCACCCCATACGCTCCAGGCCGTGCCCGACCCTGTGCCGCGCCCGGCCGCCGCCAAGCAACTGGCCTTCGATGAGCTCGATACGCCGCTCTATGACACCACCTTCGTGGTCGTCGACCTGGAGACCACCGGCACCAGCCCGCAGGGCGACGCGATCACCGAGATCGGTGCGGTGAAGGTGCGCGGCGGGGAGGTGCTCGGCGAATTCGCCACTCTCGTCAACCCCGGGCGGGACATCCCACCCGCCATCGTGCAGATCACCGGGATCACCACCGCCATGGTCTACGAAGCGCCGCGGATCGAGGCGGTGCTGCCGGGTTTCCTGGAGTTCGCGGCGGGCGCTGTCCTGGTCGCCCACAATGCGCGGTTCGATATGTCCTTCCTGCGCGCCGCGGCGGCCCGCAGCGAAACCGCGTGGCCCTCGGCGCCGGTGCTGTGCACCGTGAAACTGGCCAGGAGGGTGCTCACCCGCGACGAGGCACCCTCGGTCCGGCTCGGGCTGCTCGCTCCACTGCTCGGCGCGACCACGCGGCCGACGCACCGTGCCCTCGACGATGCGCGGGCCACCGTCGAGGTCCTGCACGCGTTGATCGCCCGCGTGGGCAATCAGGGGGTACACAGCCTCACCGAACTGCTCGACTATCTGCCGGGGGTGACCTCCCGGCAGCGCGCCAAGCGCGTGTTCGCCACCGACCTGCCCGCGAGTCCCGGCGTCTATCTCTTCCGCGGCCCCTCCGACGAGGTGCTCTACATCGGCACCGCGGTGAACCTGCGCCGCCGAGTTCGCAACTACTTCACCGGTTCCGAGACAAGGGGGCGGATGAAGGAGATGGTGTCGCTGGCCACCCGTGTCGATCACGTGGTGTGCGCGCACGCGCTGGAAGCGGGGGTGCGTGAGCTGCGGCTGCTCGTTGCGCACGCCCCGCCCTATAACCGGCGCTCGAAATTTCCCAAGCGTGCCTGGTGGGTCACACTGACCGACGAACCCTTCCCACGCTTCGCGATCGTCCGAACGCCGAACCGGGATGCACTGGGTCCCTTCAACTCTCGGATGGATGCCACCGAAGTGGCGGTCACCGTCGCCGAGTACACCGGGCTGCGCACCTGCACCACTCGGTTATCGGTTGGGGGCCTGCATGATTGCCCGCATGCGATGGTCGGCGGCTGCCCGGCCGCGGTTGTCACCGGCATCCCTATTGATAGAGAGCAATACGCGCCGGCGTCTGCGGCTGTCCGTGCACTGTTCGCGGGTAGTTCCGACGTGCCGCTGCGCGCCATGCTCGACCGTCTCGAAACCCATTCGCGTGCCGAACATTTCGAAGCAGCTGCCCGACTGCGCGATCGGATGGTCGCGGTCGTGCGCGCGCTGCGCCGCACCCAGCGCCTGGCCGCCGTCGCCAGGATTGCCGAGCTGATCGTCGCGCACCCGAATGGCTCAGGCGGATGGGAATTCTCGGTGATCCGCTACGGCCGCCTCGCGGGCGCGGGCAACGCGGCGCGAGGTGTCTCGCCGATGCCGGTCGTCGAACACATTGTTGCCGCATCGGAAACCGTCATCCCCACCGGTGGTGACCCGGGCTCCGGTGCGCTCCGGTCCGCCGATGCCGATGCCGATGCCGATGCCGATGCCGATGCCGATGCCGATGGCGATGCCGATGCCGATGCCGATGCCGATGCCGATGGCGATGGTGAGAGCGAAGGCGAAGGCGATGGTGTCAGCGAAGGCGAAGGCGATGGTGTCAGCGAAGGCGAAGACGATGGTGTCGGCGGCAGCGATGCGGTGGTCGGCGCGGGCTCTGGAGGTTCACGGTCGCCCCGTGTTGCGGCGATACATCGGAACACCGCGTCGACTATGCCTCCGCTGCGCGGGGCATCGCCGGAAGAAGTAGCACTGGTCGCACGCTGGCTGGCGCGCCCGGGGGCCCGGATAGTGCGCACCACCGACGGCTATCACGAACCCGCCTATGGGGCAGGTCGCTGGATGGGATGGGTGGAAATAGCGGATGCCGCGGGGCATGCCGCACCCGCCGAAGAGACGTACGTCGAGCACCGAGGCGGCTGCCTCGCCTGCGCTCGGCCCGGCGCAGATTACCGACGGACTGCCGCAGGTTGTGCGCATTAGGCTGACACCCATGATTACCGCGATCGTCATGATCAACGCCGAGAATGCCCGGATCCCGGAGACCGCGCAGGCGCTCGCCGACACCGACGGTGTCGCCGAGGTCTACTCGTGTGCAGGCGATGTCGATCTGATCGCGATCGTGCGGGTGCGCGATCACCAGCAGATCGCCGAGGTGGTGACCGACCGTATCGACAAAACACCCGGTGTCGCGCGCACGATCACCCACATCGCGTTCAAGTCTTATTCCAGCGCGGACGTGGAGGCCGGTTTCTCGCTGGGGGAGTGAGCCGGGACAGAGCGGATCAGCCGATCTGGAGTGAGGACCCGCTGGAGGCACGGGCTTCACCCGGCATGAGGGTTGCCGTCACATCGCCGCGGCAGGCGGAACCGCTGAAGATGGTCACTCTGTGGTCGGTGTGGTTCTCGAGGGCCAACGCCGCGAACCCGGCACTGATCTGCATGCAACCCGAGGGCTGGCGGTACACGGTGTTGTTGACGACCAAGGTGCCCTGCGCCGCGAAGGCGGCGGGGGCGGCCGCGATCGTTGCGGCCACCGCCAGTGCGCCCGGTACCGCGTAAACGCCCCGCTTCATGTGTGTGCTCCTTGCAAGTCGAGCCGGCCGGCGCCCGCCCGACGCCGAACGTGGGGCGAGGCGCCGATTTGCGCCGTCACTGTAACCGTCCATGACGCAACGGGACTGACGACATGCGGCGCGACACGCAGTTGTCACTACGATGCGAATCCGGACAAAAGGTGCGGCTCATTCAGCTGTCTCCGAGCGTGTTGGTCAGCTTCGACCACCGGTCGAGCAATGCGGCGGACTTGCCCGCATCGATAGCGGCCGCGGCCCGTTCGATACCGCCGGCAAGCGCGTCGTGCACATCGGCATCGGGATCACCGACGCCCTGGGACAGGTCGTAGGCGACGATCGCCGCGGCGGAGTTCACCAGGACCGCGTCGCGCACCGCGCCGGGGGAGCCCGCGAACACATCACGGGCAACGCCCGCGTTGACCTCGGCGTCCCCGCCGCGCAGCGCATCGAGATCGACCCGGGCGATACCGAGCCGGGCCGGGTCGATCGTCGCTTCTCGTAGTCGTCCATTCGAGACGATCCAGGCGGCGGTGGTGTCGGAGGTGGTGATCTCGTCCAAACCGTCGTTTCCACGCACTACCAGCGCGCTCGCGCCGCGCTCGGCGAACACGCCCGCGATGACCGGCAGTAGATCCGCGAAGGCACAGCCGACCAACCCGGCACGCGGTTGCGCCGGGTTGGTGAGCGGGCCGAGCACGTTGAAAACGGTGGGGATGCCTATTTCTTTCCGTGCGGGTCCGGCGAAGCGCAGTGCGGGGTGGAACAGCGGCGCGAAACAGAAACCGATGCCGATCTCGCGCACACACCGGGCGACCGCCGCAGGCCCGAGGGCCAGCTTCACACCCAGCGCCTCCAGCACGTCGGCGCCCCCGCTCTTGGAGGACGCCGCCCGATTACCGTGCTTGACCACCGGCACACCGGCCGAGGCCACCACTACCGCGGACATCGTGGAGATGTTCACCGAGCCGGACCGATCACCGCCGGTACCGACGATGTCGACCGCATCGCCGTCCACGTGGACCAGACGGGCGTGCGCGAGCATTCCGGAAGCCAGACCCGACAGCTCGGCGGGTGTCGGACCCTTGATCTTCATGGCGACGCCGAACGCAGCGATCTGCGCCTGCGTCGCATTGTCGGTGAATATTTCGTTGATCACCCAAGCCGTGTCGTCCGCGGCCAGGTCGCCACCGTCGGCGAGGGTCCCGAGCACCTGGGGCCAGCTGCGTGCCGTCATGCCTCCGCCTCGCCGAGGCTCGGCTCCGGCATGACCGTGCGATGCACGGCCGCGCCGATCGTTCGCTCGCTGCGCGCCCTCATGTCCACTTCTCCCGTCACACTGGTTCGCACACCAGTTTGTCGCGATGGAGCTTAGTGGGCCAGACCGTATTACCGCTGCTCGGTTGAGTGACCGGGTTGCAGTGCGTCCCATCCGTCTGCCGTGCCGTCGTGCCGCTGCGCGAGCCCCACCATGCGGGAGCGTTCTTGCGAGCAATGCAGCGCATCGAGCACTTGCACCCGCTGCAGGATCACCGGTGCCAGGTCATCCGAACCCACAGCCCCGGACTGCTCGGCAGGCGCGTACCCGTCCTGGGCTGCGATGTCGCACACTCGCTCGACCTGCTCGGTGGGGACACGCAGATGATGGCGCAACACCGCCGGCGCGTCGGGCTGCCATGCGTCGGCCCGCGCCAGCACCGCCGAACAGGCCTCGGCGTCGTCGAAACTCGTCGCGACAACCACCAGATCGGCAGCATCCGGATCCAGGGCCGCAGACCCATGCTGTCCCCGCAGTCGTCGCCACCACCGTGGGGCCACATCCGCCTCCTCGTCTCAGCTTCTACTTACCGTCGCCTGCCAGACTGGCAGCACGCACGGCGCCCGGCCACCTCGGTACGAGTCCGACGGGCGCCGCCGTCCCAGCGGTCGCGACGATGCGGCGAACCGCCAGTCTCGGCTGGTCGGACGCGAGGCCGAAGGCGCTGCTGATACGCCGTGTCGAAGGCGCGGCGAATCGGACACGAGAGCCTGTCTGTCCGTGCGTTTTCCGACACGGACGGACAAGTTTCGTACCCGGGTACCTGTGTCGTACTACGACGAGTCATACTTACCCCCGTGACGACCGCAGTAGGGACCCCAGGATCGGCCATTACTCAGCGTGTGCATTCGCTGAACCGGCCAAACATGGTGAGCGTCGGTACCATCATCTGGCTGTCTAGCGAGCTGATGTTCTTCGCCGGGCTCTTCGCGATGTATTTCGTCGCGCGCGCCCAGGCCCACGGTGTCTGGCCGCCGGAGCCGACCGAGCTGAACCTGAAGCTCGCAGTGCCGGTCACGACCGTGCTGGTCGCTTCCTCCTTCACCTGCCAGATGGGTGTGTTCGCCGCCGAGAAGGGCGACGTGTTCGGCCTGCGCCGCTGGTATGTGATCACCCTGGTCATGGGCACCCTCTTCGTGCTCGGCCAGGGCTACGAGTACATGAACCTCGTCCACGAGGGCACCTCGATCTCGAGCAGCGCCTACGGCTCGGTCTTCTACATCACCACCGGCTTCCACGGCATGCACGTCATCGGCGGTCTGATCGCGTTCGTGTTCCTGCTGATCCGCACCAAGGTCAGTAAGTTCACCCCGGCGCAGGCCACCGCCGCGATCGTCGTTTCGTACTACTGGCACTTCGTCGACATCGTCTGGATCGGGCTGTTCGCCACGATCTACTTCGTCCGCTGAGCCCGACGCTGTGCGTCCCCGATGTCACAGCCGCAACCCCCAATCTTGTACAAGTCGGTTCCGTCTACTCCAAAGGGACACAGATGAGTTCATCTCCCCCGTCAGCGCCAGAGCCCGTGGGCCCCGATAGCGGCCAGGCCAGCAAGACGCGTAAGCAGCGCCGCGCACGCCGCCGTATCGCGGGTGGGCTCGCGCTGCTGGTGGGTCTGGTCGGAGCTGGCTTCCTCGCCTCGGTTTTCACGCCGGATCCGCAGGTAGCGACCGCACACGAGGACCAGTCCGCGCTGATCCGCGACGGCAAGCAGCTGTATGAAACCTCCTGCGTCACCTGCCATGGTGCGAACCTGCAGGGTGTGGTCGACCGCGGCCCGAGCCTCATCGGCGTCGGCGAAGCCGCTGTCTACTTCCAGGTGTCCTCCGGCCGGATGCCGATGGCGCGCAACGAGGCCCAGGCGCAGCGCAAGCCACCGAAGTTCGACGAGCATCAGACCGATGCGTTGATGGCGTACGTGGCGGCCAATGGCGGCGGTCCGAGCGTGGTGCGCGAGGCCAACGGCGAGATCGCCCAGGAATCGCTGCGCGGCCCTGACGTCGCCCGCGGTAGCGAGCTGTTCCGGATGAACTGCGCGTCCTGCCACAACTTCACCGGTAGGGGCGGCGCGCTGTCCTCCGGCAAGTTCGCGCCGCCGCTGGAGCCCGCCAGCGAGCAGCAGATCTACGACGCGATGCTCACCGGCCCGCAGAACATGCCGAAGTTCTCCGACCGGCAGCTGAGCCCGGAAGAGAAGCGCGACATCGTCGCCTACGTCAAGAACGCCACCGAGGAGCGCGCCCCGGGTGGGTACGGTCTCGGCGGCTTCGGTCCCGCGACCGAGGGTCTGGCCATCTGGGTGGTCGGCATCGTGCTCGTCGTCGGCGCCGCGATGTGGATCGGATCAAGGTCATGACGGATAAGGAGTCAAACGACATGGGTCGGCCGGATGAGGGCGACGACAGCATCGAGCTGTCGAAAGATGAGGCGACCCCCGCTGTGACCAAGCAAGCCGGGGCAACGTCCGATCACAGCACTGTGAACCTGGATCCCACCGAGGAAGAGCTCGACGCGATGTCGCGGGACGAGCTGGTCCAGCTCGGTACCGCGCGGGACGGCGTCGACGTCGCCTACCGGCGTGAGCGGTTCCCGATTCCGGGCACCCGCGCCGAGAAGCGGGCCGAGCGGCAGGTGTCGTTCTGGTTCGCGGTGTCCGGCCTGGCCGCCGCGGCGCTCGTCGGTGTGTTCCTGTTCTGGCCCTGGGAGTACAAGGGCAACGGCGAGGACGGCAACGCCGCCTACTCGCTGTTCACGCCGCTGGTCGGCCTGAGCTTCGGTATCGCGGTGCTGGTCATCGGTGTCGCGGTGGTGCTGATCCGCAAGAAGTTCATCCCCGCTGAGCTGTCCATCCAGGAGCGCCACGACGGCAGGTCGCCCGAGGTCGAGCGGCGCACGCTGGTCGCCGAGCTGAGCGACGCGCTGGAGACCTCGACCCTCGGCCGCCGCAAGATGATCACCCGTACGGCGGGCGCCGGTGTCGGTGTGCTCGGTATCGGCGCGCTGCTGGTGTTCGTCGGCGGCATGATCAAGAACCCGTGGGCCAAGGGCGACAAGTCGCCGCTGTGGGTCTCGGGCTGGACTCCGGATTTCCCCGGCGAGACCATCTACATCCGCCGCGACACCGGTCGCCCCGAGGACATCGTGCTCGTGCGTCCGGAGGACATGGACGCGGGCGCGATGGAGACGGTCTTCCCGTGGAAGGAAAAGTGGCGTGGCGACGAGCACGCGACGCTGCAGTCGCTGCGCGGAATCCGTAACGCCGTCATGATGATCCGGCTGCGCACCGAAGACGCGCAGAAGGCCATCAAGCGCAAGGGCCAGGAGAGCTTCAACTTCGGCGATTACTTCGCCTACTCGAAGATCTGCACCCACCTCGGCTGCCCCACCTCGCTGTTCGAGTCGCAGACCAACAAGATCCTGTGCCCCTGCCATCAGTCGCAGTTCTTGGCGACCGAATGGGGTAAGCCGGTCTTCGGTCCCGCCGCTCGCGCACTGCCGCAGCTGCCGATCACCGTCAACTCCGAGGGCTATTTGGTCGCCAATGGCGACTTCATCGAGCCGCTCGGCCCGGCCTATTGGGAGCGTCGTTCATGACCTCAGCACTCGGTCGTAAGGCCGCAGCCCAAGTAAACGCGGCGGATGAGCGGTATCAGGCCGCGTCGTTCATGAAGCGGTCGATCAACAAGGTCTTCCCGACCCATTGGTCGTTCCTGCTCGGCGAGATCGCCCTCTACAGCTTCATCATTCTGCTGCTGTCGGGCGTCTA
>NZ_JBFBAB010000046.1:20940-31851 GCF_040681975.1 Nocardia sp. NPDC051463 | reverse complement strand
ACAAGCAAGTCACAACATTCAACGGCGGCAGCGCCATCGCAACACTCCACGGGGTTCAAGGGGTGGGTGTTGCATCCACCCCTTGAACCCAGGGCCGCATTCGACCGCCATATGACTACGCTCGGCCAGTTGCCGGAGTGGATAGCGCAGCAATCTATCTGGATAGGGCACTAGCGAGCGAAGCCACAGCGGCTACGAAAGACGCGTGAGCGGCACCGCGTCATGCTGTTGCGTCGGCTCGACGACCGGACGCAACGTTCGCGCCCACACGACGAAGCCCCAAGCAACGAAGCCCGCATAGACCAGATACAGCGTGGCCGACGGGTAGTAGCCGGCCTGCACCAGCAGCGGCACCCCGACCAAATCGACGGCGATCCAGATGAGCCAGAACTCGGCGAGGCCACGGGCCATGCCGTAGGTGGCGAGCACCGAGCCGGTGAAGATCCACGCTTCGGCCCACGGCCCATAGGAGCCGATCAGGGCGAAGAGCTGGGCAAAGACTGCGGTGCCGATCAGCATGGCCGCGCCGAGCAGCCAGCGCTCCCGCGTGCTCGCCCAGCGCGGATCGACGCCGCGGTGCTCCAGCCCGGTTTCGATGCGGGCATGGCGGTACCAGCTCCACCAGCCGTAGACGCTGACCGCGACGAACATCAGCTGGCGGCCGGCCTGGCCCGCCATATTCAAGTGCTGGGGTGTGTGGAAGACGCCGCCGACGAAAACCGTGAACAACAGCGCGTTGCCCGCGATCCCGATGGGCCAGGCCCAGACCCGCCGCCGCATGCCACCGATCGCCGAGGCCAAACCGAAGCCGTTGCCGATCACCTCGCGCCACAGGATCTCCGAGCCTGCGATATGCAGCTTGGCGTCGAGCAGCGCATAAATCGGGTTCACGACCGGTGTAACCGTCGGCGGGCGGTTTCTCATCCGCCCGGCGGTATTCCGTTCAGTCGGATTCGAACGGACAACGGTCCGGACGCGCCGTGCGTAACGATTGCGCAATCTGGGGTGGCGATTTGCAATATCCGTGCAACGACCTGCTCTTAGGGTTTGTTATATGAGCACGGCGAGCGATACCGGCGAGCAGGCGCCCATCGGGGGGACGGGCATCCATATCAGCGGGTTGACGAAGACCTTCCGCGTCGGCAGACGCACGGTGCACGCATTGGATTCGGTGGATCTGCATACCGAGCAGGGTGCGTTTCTTTCGCTGCTCGGGCCGTCGGGGTGCGGGAAGTCGACGGTGTTGCGCATCCTGGCCGGATTGGAGACGCCGACGGCGGGCAAGGCGCTGATCGACGGTGAGACGCCCGCCGAGTTGCGCGGTCATCACGAGCTCGGCATCGCGTTCCAGGATTCTGCACTGCTGCCGTGGCGCTCGGTGGAGTCCAACATCAAGCTGCCCCTGCAGGTCGCGGGTCTCAAACCCGAACCGGACCAGATCGCCGATCTGGTCCGGCTGGTCGGGCTGGACGGCTTCGAGAAGGCCAAACCCGCGCAGCTGTCCGGCGGTATGCGGCAACGAGTCTCGATCGCGCGCGCACTCGTGGTGAAGCCGACGGTGCTGCTGCTGGACGAGCCGTTCGGCGCGCTGGACGACATGACCAGGCAGCGCCTCAATCTGGAGTTGCTGCGGATCTGGACCGAGAAGCCCGCGACCACGCTGATGGTTACGCACGGCATCGCGGAGGCGGTATTCCTCTCCGATGTGGTCGCGGTAATGAGCCCGCGGCCGGGTCGCGTGCTCGAGCTGGTGAAAATCGAGCTGCCGCGCCCGCGCACCCCCGAGATGATGCGGACTCCCGAGTTCCACAAGTTGCACGACTATCTCTCGGAGCTGTTGTTCGGTAAGTCGGGTAAGGGCGGCGTCGCATGAAACACGCGGGCGGTCTGCTCGGCATCGTCGGGCTGATCGCGATCTGGTGGCTGCTCGCGGCGCTCGAGGTGGCGGGCGGCACCATTCCGAGCCCTTGGCACGTGCTGGACACCATGTACAACGACGGCTGGGCGCTCTACGGCCCGAACTTCCGGATCACGGCGTGGGGTGCGCTGAAAGGCTTCGTGTGGGGTAATGCGCTCGCCATCGGGCTGGCCATCCTGATCATGCTGATTCCGCCGATCGAACCGCTGGCCACCCAACTGGCCATCCTCAGCTATTGCACGCCGCTGCTCGCACTCGGACCGATCATCCTGGTGGTCTTCGGCGGTCGCACCCCGACGGTGTTCCTCGCCGCGATGTATTGCTTCTTCACGACCATGGTCGGAACGGTGACCGGTCTGCGCTCGGCCGACCAGACCAGCCTCGACCTGGTGCGTGCCTACGGCGGCGGGCGCTGGCAGCAGTTGTATCGGGTGCAGGCGATCGCCGCGCTGCCGAATACGTTCGCGGCGTTGAAGATCGCCGCGCCCTCCGCCGTGCTGGGCGCGATCATCGGTGAATACCTCGGTGGGGTGGACAGCGGCATCGGGGTCGCGCTGACCGCCGCCCAAACCGCGTACAACGTGCCGCGCACCTGGGGCATGGCACTCGCGGCCGCTGCATTGGCCGGACTCGGGTACGCGATTGTCGCGTTGGCCGCCCGGCTGGTCGCGCCGTGGACGACACAGGAGGCCCGATGAGCGACCGATCCGATGAACGGAACCCGACCGCGGCCACCGCCCCGGCGGTCACCGCCGACACCCCGGCGCGGCCGGGCGCGGCCGCGGGAACCATCGACGTGCTCCGGAGGATCGGGCACTTCCTGTTCCCGCTGTTCACCTCGCTGCTGCTGATGCTCGCCATCTGGTACGTCTTCCTGAAGGCGTTCCCGCAGGTCGGGCCGCGGGTCGGCAAGACGCCGAGTGATATCTGGAAATACCTCGTGACCTCGGACAACGCTGGCACGGCGCGGCAGGCGATCTTCGACGATCTGCAGATCACGCTGCGTGATGCGGCGATCGGGTTCGGGCTCGGGATGGGGGCGGCGCTGGTGGTCGCCGCGCTGTTCGTCTCGTTCGCGGCGGTCGAGCAGACCTTCCTGCCGGTCGCGATGTTGCTGCGGTCGGTGCCGCTGGTGGCGCTTACCCCGATCATCGTGCTGGTGTTCGGGCGTGGGCTCGCCGGTGTCACGGTGATGGCCGCGATCGTGGTGTTCTTTCCGGCGCTGGTGATGATCATGGCGGGATTGCGCAACGCGCCACAGCATGCGATAGACCTGGTGACCGCTTACGGAGGCTCGCGCTGGACCGGGTTGCGGATGGTCGCGGTCCCGGCCGCGCTGCCCTCGGTGTTCGCCGCGGCTCGAATCTCGGTGCCCGGCGCACTGATCGGCGCCCTCCTGGGTGAATGGCTCGGCAGCGGCACCGGTCTCGGCGCGAGCCTGATCCGCGCCATCCCGACCTTCCAGTACAACAAGCTGTGGGCGTCGATCGTCATCGTCACTATCGTGTCGGTGATCCTGTACGCGATCGTCGGCGTGATCGAAAATCTCGTGCTCGCTCGATTCGGACCGGAAGCCGGTCGCCGTTGATCGTCAATTCGGGAAAATCCTTGCTCGGAACCCCAAAGTAAAGAAATCGAAACGGAATCGACCTAGATTCGGCGCATGACAGAGTTCGATTCTGTGACACAACGCTCTTCGTTCGGGCCGCACCTGGACCGCCGTTCGTTCCTCCGCTACTCCGCGCTGGCCGGAGCCGTGCTGGGCGGCGCCGGGCTGCTGGCCGCCTGTGGCTCCGATTCCAGCAGCTCATCGGGCGGCTCGATCGACGATGGTTCCCAATACGGCACCGTCGCGATCCAGCTCTCCTGGTTGAAGAACATCGAATTCGCCGGTGAATACTTCGCCGATTCGAAGGGTTACTACAAGGACGCCGGTTTCGGGTCGGTCAACTTGATCGCGGGTGGCGCCGCGAGCACCTCGGTGGAGGCCGGGCTCGACACCGGAAAAGTGTGGCTGGGCACCTCGGCGCCACAGACCACCGCGCCCGCGATCCTGGAGGGCCTGCCCGCGAAAATCGTCGCGACCACCTATCAGAAGAACCCCTTCGCGATCGTCAGCTCCGCGGCCAAGCCGATCAAGACGCCGCAGGACATGAAGGGCCGCAAGATCGGTGTGCAGGACACCAACCAGCTCATCTTCGGTGCGCTGCTGACGGCCAACGGTATGAAGCCGAGCGATGTCACTATCGTGCCCGCGCAATTCGATCCGACCCCGCTGGCCAACGGCGAGGTCGACGGCTGGGTCAGCTATGTGACCAACGAGCCGATCACCTTGGCCGCCAAGGGATTCGAGAACAACCACTTCTTGTTCGCGGATTACAATCTGCCGCTGGTCGCCGAGACGTTGACGGTCGAACAGTCCACCATCGACAAGGAACGCGACAAGCTCAAGGCTTTCCTCATCGCTGAGATCAAGGGCTGGAAGGACGCCATCGGGAACCCGGAGGAATCGGCCAGACTGGCCGTCGAGGTGTACGGCAAGGATCAGAAGCTCGATCTTGCCGAGCAGACCAAAGAGGCGATCGCGCAGAACGGTCTGGTGGTTTCGCAGGACACGACGGCCAACGGGCTGCTGAGCATGACCGATCATCTGATCGAGCAGAATATCGCCGCGCTGCGCAACGCCAAGATCGACATCAAGGCCGATCAGCTGTTCGATCTGTCCGTGCTGCGCGAGGTGTACGCCGAGAATCCCGGTTTGAAGTAGGCGTACCTCCGCCTTCGCTCCGGCCGTGCGCGGTCTAGGGGCGGACTTTGTCCGGCTGGTTCGAAGTAGGCGTACCTCCGCCTTCGCTCCGGCCGTGCGCGGTCTAGGGGCGGACTTTGTCCGGCTGGTTCGACGGAGGCGTACCTCCGTCGTCGTTCCGGCCGTGCGCGGTCTAGGGCGGGCTTTGTCCGGCTGGTTCGACGGAGGCGTACCTCCGTCTTCGCTCTGGCCGTGCGCGGTCTAGGGCGGGCTTTGTCCGGCTGGTTCGACGGAGGCGTACCTCCGTCTTCGTTCCGGCCGTGCGCGGTCTAGGGCGGGCTTTGTCCGGCTGGTTCGACGGAGGCGTACCTCCGCCTTCGCTCTGGCCGTGCGCGGTCTAGGGCGGGCTTTGCCCGGCTGGTTCGACGGGTGCGTGCTGCTGCGTTCGTTGTGGCGGTGCGCGGGGTGGGGCGGAGTTGTCCGGCTGCGCCTATTAGGCGAACGCCTGCTCGGTATGTAGGGGGTCGCTGTGTTCGGATAGGTGGCGTCCGGTCCGACCGGACCGGGCGGCAAGTAGTTGTGCGGCGATCGAGACCGCGACCTCGGCGGCGGTTCGTGCGCCGAGGTCGAGTCCGGCGGGGGAGTGCAGGCGGGCAAGGGTGGCATTGTCGAAGCCGCCCGCTTGGAGGTCTTCGATGCGCCGGACGTGGGCGGCCCGCGAACCGATCGCTCCGAGATAACCGAGCTCGGGCAGTCGCAATGCGACCGTCAGCAGGGGGATCTCGAACTTCGGGTCGTGCGAGAGCACGACGATCCCGGTACTGCTGTCGATTTCACCCGCCGCCGACAGCGTGTTGAGGTAGCGGTGCGGCCAGTCGACGACCACCTCGGCGCCAGGGAAGGCATCGGGGGTGGCGACGCTGTCGCGCGAGTCGCAGATAGTGACGCGATAGCCGAGCAGGTTCGCCTGCACGGTGAGTGCCGCGGCGAAGGCGTTGGCGCCGAAGATGAGCAATCGTGGTGGTGGCGGGAACGAGGCGACGAACAGATCCGATTCGGGCAGTGCGACCAGCTCGGTGGCGTGCCGCTTGTCGGTGACCAGATGCTGACCGATCAGGTCCGCGTCCGGATTCCACACCACCGTGAATACGGTTACCCGGCGGTGGGCCGCGATTTCGGCTGCGACAGTGGGGAATTCGGGAAAATCCCGGCGGGAGAACGGCTCGATGAACACATCGATCATGCCACCGGAGTCCAAGCCCGCCTCACCGATGGGAACGCCGAAACGGTGCAGTCCGCGCCGGCCGGTGCGAGCTGCCTCGACGGCGGCGTCGTAGATGGTCGATTCGACGGAGCCGCCGAGCACCGAGCCGTAGAGGGAGCCGTTCGCGTCGACCAGGATCGCTGAACCCACCGGCAGTGAACCGGAACCGACGGTGCGCACGATGGTGGCCAGCCCTCCGGTACGTCCGGAATGCCATAGTCGCAATAAATCGTCGACAATGTCACGCATCAGTTAGCTCCGATCACCGTGCGGCCGAGGCCGGGTAATCACGATCGTTCCCCGTCGCCAAATCGTCGCACGTGACGCACACCATATCGTTCTTACCGGACAAATAGGTGCGGGCGCCCGAATCTCCTACGGCTTCCTTGCACGCCGTGGTCCAGTGCCTGTGCGCGAGTACAACGGGGTGCCCCGGTGTGTTGTGGAACACAGCGCGGGCCAGGCCGCTCGGCGCGGCGAAGGCGGCGGCGGTGACTCTGGCGACCACGTCGGCTCCGACATCGGGGGTGTCCACCGGCATGATCGCCGCGTACCCGGCGGCGGTATCCGCCGCGGCGATCAACCCGGCCCGGAACGAGGCGCCGAGTCCGGTGGCCCAGTCCGCCGCCCACACGTGGCGCACGCCAAGGGGTAGGTCGACGATATCCGGCGACGGCCCCGTCGCGCCGAGCACCACGATGATCGGATCGCAGCCGCCATCGCGCAGTGCCGTCACCGCCGCACGCAGCCAAGCGCCGTCTTCGGCGAGCACCTTCGGCATTCCATAGCGCGTTCCCGCGCCTGCTGCGAGCACAATGCCTACGCACGCGGGGGTGTCGGCGGCGCCTGCCCGGCCCGCACCAGGTGCTGGTTCGGCGCCCTGTTCAGTGCCGGCGCCGTGGTTGGGAACACCCATGTATAAAACGGTAGTCCGCCTCCGTGGCCAGCAGGTTTCCCACAGGTGGTGTGCATCCGTAGAGCCATCTCGGCGCGTCTACACGACACGCCGGACGCGATCTCTTCCATTCGAGTGGCAAGCCGGCTGTTCGTATTCGATGCTGGACCGATGACACAGGACGGGGTCGGGCTGGCGCCGTTCAACGCCCTGCCCGAGACGGACGCCGTCGCGGCATTGCTCGATTGTTGCTCGGTGCCCGCGTGGGCCCGTGCGGTGGCATCCGGGCGACCCTATGTCACCGTCGAAGTTCTCCTCGACACGGCCGATGCGGTACTGGCCGAACTGCCCGAATCGGAGATCGACCGCGCACTCGACGGGCACCCCAGGATCGGGGACCGGCCGGACACCGCGGCGGCGGCCCGAGAGCAGGCCGGCGTGGCCATCGCCGCGGATTCGATACGGGCCGCGCTCGCCGAGGGCAACCGCGCCTATGAGCAGCGGTTCGGTCACCTCTACCTGGTGTGCGCGACCGGCAAATCCGGGGCCGAGCTACTCGAGCTGCTGCACGCCAGGCTCGGCAACGATCCGCAGAACGAAAGGCGCGTGATGCGAACAGAATTGGCGAAGATCAATCGAATCCGATTGCGCCACCTGCTGGGTGCCACCCCATGAGCACGCTGAGCACCCATGTACTCGATGCGGTTCGTGGTGTGCCCGCGGTGGGCGTGGCGGTGGCGCTCCACGCCGGCCCGGAGGGGCTCGATGCGGGCGTGACCGATGCCGACGGCCGGATCGGCGCACTCGGCGGGCCCCTCGCGGCAGGCACCTATCGGCTGGTGTTCGATACCGGTTCGTATTTCGCACTGCAGCAGGTCGACTCGTTCTACCCCGAGGTCTCGGTCACGTTCGTCATCACCGAGGAGCGGAACTACCACGTCCCGTTGTTGCTGTCGCCCTTCGCCTTTTCCACCTATCGAGGGAGCTGATCCATTCATGGAACTGACCGGGCCGATCGTGCTGTCGGACAACCGGTACGGCAAGGCCGAGAACCGTGTCGTCCGCATCTATCGCGACCAGGTACGCCACGAGATCCGCGACCTGAACGTATCCACGGTGCTGCGCGGTGATTTCGCTGACGCCTACATCAGCGGTGACCAGTCGAAGGTGCTGCCCACCGACACCCAGAAGCACACGGCGTACGCGTACGCGAAGAAGCCGGGGATCCAGACCATCGAGGATTACGCGCTCGCGTTGGCCGGGCACTTCGTCGATGACATCGAGCCCGTCGACAGTGCGCGCATCGAGGTCGAAGAGTATGCCTGGCAGCGGGTTTCGGTCGACGGCAGCGAACACGACCACACCTGGACCAGATCCGGCCCCGAGGTGCGCACGGCAACGGTCACCGTCGCGGGCAAGGGCAGCGACCAGCGGGCCTGGGTGATCGGCGGTGTGCGGGACCTGGTGATCCTGAAGTCGACCGGCTCCGAGTTCGCCGGCTTCCTCACCGACGAATTCACCGTGCTCGCACCGACCCACGACCGCATGCTGGCCACCTCGCTCGTGGCGCAGTGGCGCTTCGCGACTACTGCCGGCGTCGATTGGGACGCGGTGTACACCGGTGTCCGCGCTCGGTTGGTCGAGACGTTCGCGACGCTGCATTCGAAGGCATTGCAGCAGACGCTGTTCGCGATGGGGGCGGCCGCGCTGGCGGCTTATCCGGTGCTCGCCGAAATCCGGCTCGCCGCACCGAACAAACACCACTTCGACTACGAACTGGGCAGATTCGGCATCGATACCCACGGCGAGGTGTTCCACGCCGACGATCGGCCCTATGGGCTGATCCACGCCACGGTGTCCCGCGAAGACGCGCCCGACGGGGGGCCGGCATGGCAGGCGTGAGCGAACCGTCGCTGGTCATCGACGGGTGTGCTGTCGCCACGGTCGATCCGGCGGGCACCGAGTTCCGCCGCGGCTATGTGACAGTGCACGGCAACAGGATCGGCGCGGTCGCCGCAGGTGACGCCCCCGATTTCGGTGGTGTGCCGCGCGTCGATGGGCGTGGCTGCCTGCTCACTCCCGGCCTCGTGAACACCCATCACCATCTCTACCAGTGGATCACCCGGGGTTTGGCAGCGGACAACACCCTGTTCGAGTGGCTCACCACGCTCTACCCGATCTGGGCCGGCATCGACGAGCAGGCACTGCGGGTCGCCGCAACCGGAGCCTTGTCGGCGCTGGCGCGTACCGGCTGCACCACCACAGCCGACCACCATTACGTCTTTCCACATGAGGCCGGTGACCTGCTCGGAGCGGAAATCGCGGCTGCCGAGGAGGTCGGGCTGCGCTTCCACCTGTGTCGCGGCTCGATGGATCTCGGCGCGAGTTCCGGTGGGCTGCCACCGGATCGCGTGGTGGAATCGCTGGACACCGTGCTGGCCGCGAGCGCGGAGGCGATCGCCCGCTGGCACGATCGGTCGTTCGATTCGATGCTGCGCATCGCGCTCGCCCCATGCTCGCCGTTCTCGGTCACCGCGGACCTCATGCGGGAATCCGCCACGCTCGCCCGCGATTCCGGGGTGCGCCTGCACACCCACCTGGCCGAGACGCTCGACGAGCAGGATTTCTGTGCGGCGCAGTTCGGTTGCACCCCAGCGGAATACATGGAACAGCTCGGCTGGATCGGCCCCGACGTCTGGTTCGCGCACGCCGTGCACCTCGACGACGCGGCCATCACCTCGATCGCGCGGTCCGGCACCGGCATCGCACACTGCCCCACCTCCAACAGTCGCCTCGGCGCAGGTATCGCCCGCACCGCCGACCTGGTCGCCGCGGGAGCGGCCGTCGGCCTCGGTGTGGACGGCGCGGCCAGTAACGAGTCCAGCTCGATGATCGAGGAGCCACGCAACGCCCTCCTCTACGCCCGTGCCATCGGCGGCCCGCGGGCACTGAGCGTCCGAACGGCCCTGGCGCTGGCCACCATCGGCGGCGCCCGAGTACTCGGCCGCGATACCGAGATCGGCTCGATCGAACCGGGCAAGCTTGCCGACCTGGCCCTGTGGCGACTCGACACCCCCGCCCACGCGGGCATCGACGACCCGGTCACCGCACTGATTCTCGGCTCGGCCCCACCGCTGGCCGCATTGATCGTGAACGGACGCGAGGTCGTGCGCGACGGTGCGGTTCGGACCGTCGACGAGCAGACGGTCGGAGCCCAGGTAGCCCGGGCGCAGGCGGCGCTGATCGCGAAGGCGGGCTGATCCGACCCGGCTGCGCGGTGACGTTCATGGCGGATGCGACTCGATGCGGAGGCGGGTCGAATCCGCCGCCGGATAGCCTCGGTGTCGGCGGCATCCGTTGCGGACGTGGAGTGAGGCAGACCCAGTCTGCGCGAGAGCGGACGTTCATCGCGGATGTGGCCGGATCGGGGTTGTCGACACCGAGGTACGAGTGAAGGGGGCCGATGGTCCGAGCGAGCATGCCCGCGTTCACGTCGAGGTGCGATTCGGCGTGGGATTGCGGCGGATCGACGCACCTGTACCTCCTCCTGGAACGTCGGCTGAGCCTGGCCGGAATCACGCAACCGGTGTCGCAGGCTGTTCAGTGAATTCAGCATCGCGGTGCATTCTGATCTGCGCCGCCGAATTCGCCCGACCAGGACTGGCGGGCGTGGCCGAGTCGACGTTTGCACTGGATAGATTCGGTGTGGAGGGTGCCGCATCGGAGTCGTCGGCCTCGAGAGTGCCCATTCGAGCAGGTTGTATCTACTGTCTGTGACCAGAGGGGATGCGGCGTCGGATCGGCCTCGAGGCGACCGCCCGTGGCGAGGACGTCGAGGTTCGCACAGGGTTCGTGCGGTGGGCATGTTGAGCGGAGCGAAGGAGTCGGGCGGCTGGGGATCGGTGCGGGCGGCCACCCTGAACGGTCGGGCTCGGAATGTAGCCGCGACAAGGGCGGGGTGGGAGGCTGGACGATGTCCGGTTCGGGCGGCCGGCTCGGTTGTATGGAGGTGATCCTGGACGGTCGAAGAGGGCATGGCGGTATCACGGCGCGGTGAGCTGGTGAATGGCGCGACGCTGGTCGGGAGC
>NZ_JBFBAB010000046.1:0-20843 GCF_040681975.1 Nocardia sp. NPDC051463 | reverse complement strand
CGCTGGGAGCTGGGAGCTGGGAGCTGGGAGCTGGGAGCTGGGAGCTGGGAGCTGGGAGCTGGGAGCTGGGAGCTGGGAGCTGGGAGCTGGGAGCTGGGAGCTGGTGGTGGTGTTGCGGTAACGATGGCGCAATGTGGAGCGGGTGTCGTGCAACAACGCGGCAACTCTCGGCTTCTACTGTGGCGGTAGAGGTAGCGGAGTGAGGTGACACGTGGACCTGGATACGATCCGGGCGGTGACGGTGGCGCGGGAGCGGGCCGACCTCGGGGTGGTGGGCGGCTCGTGTGGGGTTCTCGCCGGAGGCACCTTCCTGTTCTCCGAGCCGCAGGACCAACTGGAGCGGCTTGTCGACATCACCGCGCTCGGCTGGACCGCGTTATCGGAGACGCCGGACGGCTTGGAGATCGCGGCTACCTGCACATTGGCCGAGTTCGCCGGTGCGGGGCCCGGCCGTGAACTCGGTATGCCGATGCTGCGAAACGAGTGGCCGGGGACGGCGCTATTCGCGCAGGGCTGCCGGGCGCTACTCGCCTCACACAAGATCTGGCGGACCGCGACCGTCGGGGGCAACGTGTGCTCGGCGTTGCCCGCGGGTGGGGTGCTCGGTGCGGTGACCGCACTCGACGGGGTCGCGCTGGTGTGGTCGCCGGACGGCACCGATCGACGTATCCCGTTGCGGGAGTTCGTTATCGGCCCGGGAGTCCAGGTATTGCGGGCCGGGGAGGTGCTGCGATCGATCACCATTCCAACGCGAACACTGCTGTCGCGCACTGCTTTCCGCAAAGTAGCGTTGTCGCCGCTCGGTCGCTCCGGAGCGGTGGTGATGGGTCGGCGCGAGCTCGACGATCGGTGCACGCTCACCGTCACCGCGGCAACCAGCCGCCCGATTGTGCTGGATTTCGCCGAACCACCCAACTCTGCCCACGTGCATACGGCCATCGAGTCGATCGATCCGGCGCTCTGGTTCGACGATCCGCACGGCGCACCGGACTGGCGTTGCCACGTCACCGGCCGGCTGGCCGCACAGGTCGCCGCGGAGCTATGTGCAGAAACCGGTGAGCCACAATGAAATTCGAGGTCGACGGCAAGCTGGTGCAGGTGGAGCCCCGCCCCGGCCAGTGCCTACGCACCCTGCTCCGCGAAACCGGCAACCTGGCCGTGAAGAAGGGCTGCGACGCGGGCGACTGCGGCGCCTGCTCGGTGCAACTCGACGGCCTGACCGTCCACTCCTGCATCATCCCCGCCTACCGCGCCGCCGACCGCACCATCACCACGGCCTCCGGCCTCGGCACCACCGGCGATCTACACCCCGTGCAACAGCAATTCATCGACGCGGCAGCCTTCCAATGCGGCTTCTGCACCGCGGGCATGGTGGTCACCGCCGCGGGCCTGGGCTGCGGCAGCCGATCGACAACGCCCGACACGGCTGACCTCCCCGAACTGATGAAGGGAAATCTCTGCCGCTGCACGGGCTACCGCGCCATCGCCGACGCACTGACCGCCGCGTCCGCGAAACCCGAGCCGGACGCGGCAGCGCAGACGGTGTCCGCCGAAGCTGGTCTCGACGCTCCCACTCAGCGCCAGGTCGACCTTCGCACGGCCGCTGCCCTGGCTACGACCTCGGTTTTCGGGACAGCTGCCGGTTCGGGGTCTGCTTCGGGTGGCAGTTCGTCCGCCGGCCTCGGTACGGCTGCCGACCTGTGCCCGCACGCTGCCACCGGGACATCTGGCCGCGGCTGTGGGCAGATCGGGACTGGAGCATCCGCACCGGCCTCCGTTCGTGTCGTGACCGGCACGGAGGCATTCACCTTCGATGTCCGTGCCCGCGACGTCGACCCCATGGCCGATGCGGCAATGGCCCCGCCGACCGCGCCACTGCACATCGCGGTGCTGCCGAGCCCGCACCCGCACGCGCTGATCGTCTCGATCGATACCTCGGTGGCCGAAGCCCTCCCTGGAGTGCATGCGGTGCTCACTTGGGCCGACGCACCGGATGTCGCGTTTTCGACGGCACGCCACGAGTTCCGGATGGACGACCCCGATGACACCTATGTGCTGGATCGGACGGTGCGCTTCGTCGGGCAGCGGGTGGCCGCTGTCGTCGCCGAGAGTCTGGATGGTGCCAGGGCGGCGTGTCGGGCATTGCTGGTGGAGTACGAGCTGCTGCCCGCGGTTTTCGAACCGACGCAGGCGCTGGCCCCGCGGGCGCCGAAACTGCATGGTGATAAACCGAATTCGGCTCGAATCGCGGATGCGCGGCGAAATCTGGTCGCCGAGGTGCACGGCGAGGTGGGTGATGTGGCTGCGGGGCTGGACGCGGCCGCCCATGTGGTGCACGGGGTGTGGCATTCGCCGCGTGCCCAGCACGTGCATTTGGAGACCCACGGTGGCATCGGCTGGTTGGACGAGCAGAGCAGGCTGGTGATCAGGTGCAGCACGCAGGTTCCGTTCTTGGTGCGAGACGAATTGTGCGAATTGTTCGGGCTGCCTCGGGAACGGGTGCGGGTGTTCGCGACCCGGGTCGGCGGCGGTTTCGGCGCCAAGCAGGAGATGCTGGCCGAGGACCTCATCGCGCTGGCGGTGCTGCGCACCGGACGGCCGGTCCAGTACGAGTTCACCAGGTCGGAGGAGTTCACCGCGGCGACGAGCAGGCATCCGATGCGCGTCGAGGTGACGGCAGGCGCCGACGCCGACGGTACGTTGACCGCCCTCGCTGTCGATGTGCTCTCCGATGCGGGCGCTTACGGTAATCACAGTGTGGGCGTGATGTTCCACGGTGTGGGCGAGTCGGTGCAGGTATACCGCTGCGCCAACAAACGGGTCGATGCGCAGGCGGTGTACACCAACAACATTCCGTCGGGTGCGTTCCGCGGGTACGGTCTCGGGCAGATCATTTTCGGGGTCGAGTCGGCGCTGGACGAGCTCGCGCGGGCCACCGGTATCGACCCGTTCGAGTTCCGCCGCCGCAACGTGGTGGTGCCAGGGGACCGGCTCGTCGGTGCGGAGGCAGGCGACAGCGACCTGATGTTCGGCAGCTACGGCCTGGACCAGTGCATCGACCTGGCCGAACGAGCACTGCGGCGCGGCAACGGTATTGCGGCTCCCGGCCCGGACTGGCGCATCGGCGAGGGCATGGCGCTGTCCATGATCGCCACCATCCCGCCGCGCGGACATCGCTCCGAAGCATCGGCCACCCTGCTGGCCGATGGACGCTACGAGATCCGGGTCGGCACTGCGGAATTCGGCAATGGCACCACCACGGTGCACGCCCAACTCGCGGCCACCGCGTTGAATGCCGATGTGCGGCAGGTGGTGATCCGGCAGTCGGACACCGATCTGGTCGGACATGACACGGGCGCATTCGGATCGACCGGGATAACAGTGGCGGGCAGAGCCTGCTACGCGGCAGCGCTGTCGCTGCGTGACCGGATGCTGGCCAGGGCGTCCGAGCTGTCGGGACTGCCTGCGTCCGGATGCGAACTGCGCCCCGACGGTGTCCGCTGCGGTGATCGACTGCTCGTTGCGGCCGAACTCCTGGCCAATGGCGCGCTGTCGGGTCGCGGCGATCATGACGGCAGCCCACGTTCGGTCAGCTTCAACGTGCACGCCTTCCGGGTCGCGGTGCATCCGGACACCGGATCGGTGCGAATCCTGCAGTCCATCCAGGCCGCCGACGCGGGCACGGTGCTCAACCCGGTGCAGTGCCGCGGGCAGGTGGAGGGCGGCGCGGCGCAGGCCATCGGCACCGCGCTCTACGAGGACATGCGCAGCGACCACGGTGTGGTGACCACCCAAACCTTGCGGCACTACCACATCCCGCAGTTCGCCGACCTGCCCCGCACCGAGGTGTACTTCGCCGACACCGCCGATGACCTGGGCCCGCTCGGTGCCAAGTCGATGAGTGAGTCGCCCTACAACCCGGTCGCCCCCGCCCTGGCCAATGCCATCCGCGATGCTGTCGGGGCACGACTGGACCGGTTGCCGATGACGGCCGACCGGATTTGGCATGTCATTCAGAAAGGAGCGCAGGGGTGACCCGGCTACCCGAGGACGTTCGTGCCCGAATCGACGCGATGCTCGACCCGGTCGACGCTGAACTGCTTGCGCGGTATCCAGGCCCCGGCCGCCGGGCGCAGCCGATTCACACGGCATATGTGTCCGCCGATCGCGTCACTACCGACACGCCCGTGGCCTGGGGTGCGGCAGCGACGGAACTGCTCGACCGCCACCACGACCTGCTCGCCGAACTCGACAGCACCCGTTCTCTGCCCGCCGTGCGTGACCGCCTCGAGCGCAATCCGATCCAGGATCTGCGCATCGACTTCGAGGACGGCTACGGATTCCGTTCCGACGACGAGGAGGACAACGCCGCCATCACCGCGGGCGCGGCGCTGTCCGCCTGGGCGGAACAATCCCACGGTCCGACAAGTTTCGGGATTCGGACGAAGGGCCTTGCGGGCACTGAACGTCGCAGAGCCCTGCGCACCCTCGAGTTGGTGCTCGACACAGCAGGCGGTGTGCCCGCAGGCTTTGTATTTACGGTGCCCAAGATTCGTGCCGCAGAACAGGTTTCGGCCCTCGCCGCACTCTCCGAAGCCTTCGAGCGCGGCTATGGCCTTGCGGAAGGCACTGTGCGTTTCGAGCTCCAGATCGAGAGCCCGCAGGCCGTCATCGCCGCCGACGGCACCACGCCGATAGCAAGAATGATCGGACTTGCCGGTGGCCGCTGCAGCGGATTGCATTTCGGCACCTACGATTACACGGCCGCCTGCGGGATCGCCGCGCCGGATCAGGCGCTCGATCATCCGGCCGCGGACTACGCCAAGTCCGTCATGCAGGTGGCCGCGGCGCAAACCGGCGTGTGGATCTGCGACGGCTCCACCCAGATCGTGCCCGACACCGAACCCGAAGCCGCACTGCGCAATCATCATCGGCTGGTTACCCGATCGCTGCGCCGCGGGTACTACCAGGGCTGGGACATGCACCCCGGACATTTGGTCACCCGGTGGCTGGCCACCTACGAGTTCTTTCGGCAGGCCACCGCCATCGCGGTCCCACGCCTGCAGGCCTATCTCGAGCGGCGATCCGGTGGGGTCATGGATGAGCCCGCCACCGCGGAAGCCCTGGCCGCCACCGTCTTACGTGGCGTGAACTGCGGCGCGCGCGGCGTGGATGAGATCGGCGACCTGAGCATCGAGGTGCTGCGAGCGCTGGTCTCGCGTGCGCCGATCACATAGGAGGCGTAATGGACAACCAGGCTCCGGCCCGAACAGGAGGCGTAGTGCACGACGTGGACTTCACGCTGCTGCCGGACCTGGCGGTCCGCCCCCTCGGCGGGTCGGTGATCTGGGCCGATGATGAATTCTTCGCGGAGAAGGAGAATTTGATCAACCCGGGACCCGCCGAATACCGCCCGTCGACCTTCGGGCACAAGGGCCAGATCTATGACGGCTGGGAGACCCGCAGGCATCGGGGCAGGCCGGGTGACGATTCCGCCATCGTGCGGCTGGGCGTGCCCGGCGTCATCAGGGGCATCGTGGTGGACACCGCCTGGTTCAAGGGGAACTATCCGCCCGCCGTATCGGTGTCCGCGCTGGAGATCGAGGGCTACCCCAACGCCGAGGCCATCGCCGAACGCGACGATTGGCTGACCCTGCTCGACCGCGCTCCGTGCGCGGGCGACAGCCGCAATCCGTTCTCGATCGAGAGCGAAAAGCGTTGGACCCATGTAAAACTCATCATGCACCCGGATGGTGGTGTGGCGCGGCTGCGGGTGTACGGGGAGGGTCGTCCCGATCCGAGGCTGCTCGGTCTCGGCCCGCTGGATCTGGCCGCGCTGGAGAACGGCGCGCTGGTGATCGACTGCTCCAACCGCTTCTACAGCTCACCCAATCAGCTCCTCTATCCCGGCCTGGCCAGGAAGATGGGCGATGGCTGGGAGACCGCCCGCCGCCGCGACGACCGTAACGACTGGGTGCGCATCCGCCTCGCAGGCCCGGGCCTGATCCGGCTCGCGGAGATCGACACGTCGTACTTCCTCGGCAACAGCCCCGGCGCCGCCCGGCTCACCGGCCGCACCACCGATGGCACCGAGCTCGAGTTGCTGCCGCGCACCGCACTGTTGCCCGACACCAGGCACCGCTTCGCGATCGCGCCGATGGGCGCTCCGGTCGAGGAAGTGCGCCTCGACATCTACCCGGACGGCGGGCTCGCGCGCCTACGGCTGTACGGAGAGCTGGGCGCATGAGCGAGCGGGACTTTGTGGGCTACGGGGCGACGCCACCGGATCCGAAGTGGCCGGGTGCGGCGCGGATAGCGGTCCAGTTCGTGCTCAATTACGAAGAGGGAGGGGAGAACACTGTCCTCGACGGCGATCCGCACTCGGAGACCTTCCTCTCGGAAATGACTCCGGCGGAAGCCTTTCCGAATCGGCATATGAGCATGGAGTCGCTCTACGAGTACGGGTCCCGTGCCGGTCTGTGGCGAGTGCTCCGGATGTTCGAGCGCCGCGGCCTGCCCCTCACCATCTTCGCGGTGGCCAGGGCCATGCAGCGAAATCCTGAGGCGGTAGCGGCTTTTCGTGAGCTCGGGCACGAGATCGCCTGCCACGGCCTGCGCTGGAGGTCCTATCAGCTCGCCGACCGCGAGACCGAGCGGGCGCACATGGCCCAGGCGGTGCGCATCCTCACCGAATTGACCGGCGCCCCACCGCGGGGCTGGTACACCGGGCGCGACTCACCGAACACCAGGCAGTTGGTGGTCGAGCACGGCGGATTCGTCTACGACTCGGATTCCTACGCCGACGACCTGCCCTACTGGGTCACTGTCCACAACCGCAGTCACTTGGTGGTCCCGTACACGCTGGACACCAACGACATGCGCTTCGCCTCGCCTGCGGGTTTCCCCAGCGGTGAGCAGTTCTTCGCCCACTTGCGCGACGCTTTCGACGTGCTCTACCGCGAAGGCGCCGAGGGCAGCCCGAAAATGCTTTCGGTGGGTCTGCACTGCCGCATTGTGGGCCGCCCCGCCCGCACCGCGGCCCTCGAACGCTTTCTGGACCACGTCCAATCCCACGACGATGTCTGGATAACCAGACGTATCGACATCGCCGAACACTGGCACCGAACCCACGGCCCGACCGGACTATCGACACCCTGAGGGGCCACCACTCCAACTCCAAACCCCAGGAACGCAATCACAACCGCTCCGTTCGTAACCCACTACCAGCCTGCTCAGATCGACGTGAGAGAAGTGGCGGTCCGCACCTCCTCGACAGCCACCATTTCACTACCGGTGATACCGAAATTGTCGGATCCGGACTATCGCGCGGCGCGATCGAGGTCGACATCGATGCCGAACTCGCGGCGCTCGTCGATGTCGTCGACGTGGCCGTGTCCGCAGTAGTCGTGGCGAACCCGATGCTCAAATGGTGAGGGTCCCGTGCAAGCGTTCCCCGCGAAAGGCACCGGAGCGAATGTCCCTCGCTCCGGTGCCTTTCGTATGTCAGACGGCGGCGTCCTCGGGCAATAGGGCCAGCAGTTGCCGGGTGTGGTTGGGGATTTCGATGTCGGCCAGGCCCCCGAACAGCCCGCGCAGCGGCACGACCGCGTCGGTGAGCAGGGCACCCGCGGAGAGTCCGAGGAGCGGGACGGGGCTGTCGAGTTCGGGATCGGACAGGGCGGGTCCGCCGAAGCCGCAGAGGATCTCGGCCTGACGGCGCAGGCGCTCACGCAGGCCGGAGAACCCGCCCGCCCGCTCGGCCACGCGATCGATGGTCCAGGTGTCGAGGGCGTGGCGATTGTCGTAGGTGGTGTGTTCGCCCGCCGCGACCGCCGCCACGGCGGCGATGGTGCCCGCGGTGACGAGACAGACGTGGGCCAGGATCCGATCGGCATTCCATTCACCCGGCGGGGGCGTCCGGAGTTGGGCCGAATCGGCCACGGTGACAGCGGCTTCCAGGAGCGAGTCGTAGGCCTCGCGCAATGCGGTGGTGTCCAACATCAGGCGTGCGCCGCCGAGTCCATTTCCCACGGGGCCTGTGGGAGGACCTTGCCGGTTTCCAGCAGAGACTTGAGGTTGGCGATCACCGAGGGCCAGCCGCGCGAAATACCTTGCAGCATTTGTTCATTCGGAAGATTATCGTGGGTGACGGTGAGCCGGACGATGTCCCGGTGGGACTCGACCAGGAAGGTGACCACGGACGGCGAGCGATCCTCCTCGGGGGAATCCTCGAAGGTGAGGACCAGTTTCGTCGGCGGTTCGGACTCGAGCACCTTGCCGACGACGTCGATCTTGCCGGAGCCGTCGGCGCGGCGGTGCTCCCAGAGCGAACCGGGCTCCCAGTCGGACACATTCTCGTGGAACCAGTACTGGGCGGTCAGGTCGGCGTCGGTCAGCGCCTTCCACACCTGTTCGGCGCTGGCGTGAATATAGGTGACGTAGACGTAGCTCGGAACGGTGGTGGTCATGGCGTACTCCTCTGCCTGGTTCTTGATGGCGCGCAGGACATCCAGCCGGGGGCGGTCGAAGACGGAGATCCAACGATGTTCGATGTCGTGAATCGGTGTCGGATTGATGTAGTGCACCCGCTCGCGCCCGCGCCGCAGCACGGTCACCAGCCCGGCCCGCTCGAGAATGTCGAGATGCTGGGTCAACGACTGCCGGGCCATATCGACCCGCTCGCACAGCTCCCGCAGCGTCTGGCCGTTGTGCTCCCGCAGCAGGTCCAGCAGCAGCCGGCGGGTGCTGTCGGCCAGCGCCTTGAAAACCGCGTCCATGTCGGGTTCGGATTGCACGCCCAAAATTATGCAGGCATTTACCTGCATATGTCAACGGGCAGCACTGCGGCACCGTGACCTCGCGTGTTTCATAGGTGATCACCTATGTGGCACATCAGCCGCGCTGCTCCCGGAGGGCGGGGGAGGGATCGCTATTCGCGGCTGTCGGTGGGTGGTTCGGGCGCAGTTGCCGGGCGAGTGATTCCAAGGCGGTGACGATGTCGCTCACCACCTCGGGGTCATCGGTGCCGAGCGCGGCCGCCAGTGTGGCGTCGATCGTGGTCGCCCGCACCTGTGCGACGCGGGTGGAGATTCGGTCGGCCTTGCGGATCAGCGATCGACGTCGATCGCGTGGGTCGGTGGTCGTGGTGATCGAGCCCGCTTCTTTCAGGCGGGCGACTGCGTTGGATACGGCGCTCTGCGGAAGACCGGTGCGCGAGGCGATTTCGCTGACGGTGCTGTCCGGATGCTCCAGGATGTCGCTGGTCACGATCAGCACCGGCCGGTGGCCGCCGCCGAGCCCCTCCGTCGGCAGCGCGTCTTCGCCGAGCTTCATCAGGGTTCGGCCCAACAGGAAAAGCTCCACACCGTCCATGCGGCAACAGTACATCAAGTTTGATGCATCACTATTGATGTATCAGATTTGATGTATTACTCTTCTGGGTATGACCACGATTTCGAACGCCACCCTTCCGGTGCCCGGCGCCGACCTCTACTACGAAGTCCGGGGCACCGGCCCGGTCCTGCTCATCGCGCAGAGCGGCGAGGGGGACGCGCACCGCAGCGAGGGCCTGGTTCGCCAGCTGGAGCAGGCCTATACCGTCATCACCTACGACCGAAGGGGGCTGTCGCGCAGCACGATTCACGACTCGGCCGAGCCGGTGACCATGGCGACGCATGCCGATGACGTGCATCGTCTGCTCGCCGCGCTGACAGATCAACCAGCCCGCATGCTCGGTTGCAGCATGGGGGCGGCCATCGGACTGCACTTGGCTGTCGAACACCCGGAGCAGCTGCACACCCTGATCGCGCACGAGCCGGTCACGCCTTGGCTCCTTGCGGCCGCCGAACGCGCGCACCATCTGCGCGAACTCGAACACTGCCAACAGGTTTTCCGGGAGAGCGGTTGGCAGGCCGCCTTGGCGCCGATTGTGAAAACCCTCGGCATCGATCCACGGAACCAGGAATTGGAGCCGGGGGTGGAGCTGCCCCCGATCACAGCGGAGCGTGCCGCGAACTTCGCGTTCTTCATCGGCGAGGACTTCACCGCCGTTCGCACCGACAACCTCGATGCCGCCGCATTACAGCGATCATCGGTCCACATCATTCCGGCCTCCGGGCGCAGCACCCCGCATGAGGTTTTCGACCACAAATGCGCGCAGGAGTTGGCCGTGTTGCGCGATACCGCGGTGGTCGAGTTCCCCGGTGGCCACAACGGCAATATGACCCACCCGTTGGCCTACGCCACTCGCCTGCGTGATCTGCTCGCCGCGATGTGAGTTGTTCGCGGGCGGCCGGCGGTTCAGGCGAACAGGCTGTGCACGAACGGCAGGGAATCCGGCAGCGAGGCGTTGACGGTCCCGCTGTGGTCGGTGAGATAGGTATGCAGCGTGACCGGCTGGCCGTTCGCCTTCAGCACGGCTGCCCAGCGCAGGGATTCCGGTGTGATGACATCGGTGTCGCGCAGGCCCTGTCCTATGAAGAGCGGCTTGTCGTAGCCGGATTCGGGCAGTGCCATGTAGCGGGCGAGGAACCCGTGGAGGTCGGGAATCTCCAGCAACGGCCGGGAGAACAGATCGCCCAGCACGACGCCGCGCGCGGCGAGCTCGTCACCGAGCGGCCCGATGCACGCATCGCGGGCGCGGGTCAGCCATTCCCGGCCGGAGTCGGTGAGGAAGGACTCGACATTCAACGTTGGGTGCGCGGCTGCGTTTCCGTAGGCGGCTGCCTCGCCTGTACTCGGCCCGGCGCGGTTTTCGGACGGACTGTGTCCGGCGGTGTCTGCGAAGGTTGTGCGCAGCCCGTTGAGGATGTACAGCACGTAGGCAGTGCTGTGCGGGCTCAGCTTGATCGGTGGCATATGTGGAGCGAGCGGCAGCAGCACATCCTCGATGTAGGCGGGTACGCCGGTGGTGACCGCGCCGCGGTAGTCCAGCTCGGGACCGCCGAATTCGGTGGCGTAGCGCGCGGTGTAGGCGGCCGCGCCCGCGCCCTGCGACTGTCCGACGACGGCCCACTTCTTCGCCAGTGACGAGTACTGCCTGGTCGCGGCGAGTACTGCGTCGACGACGTTGTGCGCCATCACCATGCCATTGAGGTAGGGATGCTCGTCCGGCGTGCCGAGCCCGGCATAGTCGGCGGCCACGATGGCGTAACCCTGCCGCAGCCAGGTGCCCAGGTAGGCCCAGTCGCGCTCGGCGGCGCTCGGTCCGGCGGTGCTGTACGCGCAGTCGTCACCGAGTCCGACAGTGCCGTGTGCCCAGGCGATCACCGGCCAGCCGCCCGCGGGAGCGGGACCCGGCGGGAAATAGACAGCGGCGCTCGCCACAGTCGGCACATCGTTCGCGGTGCTGGTGCGGTAGTGGACGCGAGTGGAGTTCACCGATCCCGGCAGGGTCGCGACCGCGCCGAGTGGGGCGACGGAAGTGACGGTGCCCGGTCCGGCGGCCGGGTCGGCGGTCGCTGCGGGCAGTGTCAGCAGGCTCGCGGCATAAGCGCAGGCGATTGCCGTGGTGAACCACAGTTTCCGCATGGTGCTCCTGTCGGGTTGATCGAGCGCCCGATGCCCGCCGCGGATACCCGAGGCAGCTGGACGCGTGTCCTGGAGTGAATTCGACCCAGTCTGCCCGACGGCACGCGACCGGTCCCACTCGAAGGTGGCGCAGCCCACACCGAAGGCGCCCGCCCGAAGCTGTGAAGGTCCTCACATGACGGAATGTCTGCGCGCGTCGATGGCAGCCCACTCGAAGATCGCTAACAGTACGAGCGTTACGCTAAAACCGCATGTCAGAGCTACCCGTCGGTAGGTTTCATGCGTGCAATTTATCGGCAAATTTCGCAAAGTTAGCAAACACCTGTGGAAACCTAGCTGAGATTCACACTAGCAACAGGTAGACGGCTATTTCCTGGTGTGCCATCGTGTGGAAGTACACCCCATGGGCCTAGCAAGCCTGCAAATTGCCGCTCCAGCAGTTCGAGCCAGACTCGACCGTGGGGCACACCCGACCAAACGAGGAAGTGGAGTCAGAGATGACCACCGGCACCCCGAAGACCGCCGCGGAAATCCAGCAGGATTGGGACACCAACCCCCGCTGGAAGGGCATCACCCGTAACTACACCGCAGAGCAGGTGTCGAAGCTCCAGGGCACCGTCGTCGAGGAAGCCACCCTCGCGCGCCGCGGCTCGGAGATCCTCTGGGATCTCGTCAACAACGAGGACTACATCAACTCCCTCGGCGCCCTGACCGGCAACATGGCCGTGCAGCAGGTGCGCGCCGGCCTGCAGGCCATCTACCTGTCCGGTTGGCAGGTCGCCGGTGACGCGAACCTCTCCGGCCACACCTACCCGGACCAGAGCCTCTACCCGGCCAACTCGGTCCCCGCCGTCGTGCGTCGCATCAACAACGCGCTGCTGCGCGCCGACGAGATCGCCAAGGTCGAGGGTGACACCTCGGTCAAGAACTGGCTCGCCCCGATCGTCGCCGATGCCGAGGCCGGCTTCGGTGGCGCCCTGAACGCCTACGAGCTGCAGAAGGCCATGATCCAGGCCGGCGCCGCGGGCGTGCACTGGGAAGACCAGCTCGCCTCGGAGAAGAAGTGCGGCCACCTCGGTGGCAAGGTGCTCATCCCGACCCAGCAGCACATCCGCACCCTGACCTCGGCTCGCCTCGCGTCCGACGTCGCTGACGTGCCTTCGGTGATCATCGCCCGCACCGATGCCGAAGCCGCCACCCTGATCACCACCGACGTGGACGACCGCGACAAGCCGTTCCTCGACGGCACCCGCACCGCGGAGGGCTTCTTCGGTGTGAAGAACGGCATCGAGCCCTGCATCGCCCGCGCCAAGGCCTACGCCCCCTACGCGGACCTGATCTGGATGGAGACCGGCAAGCCCGATCTCGAGCTGGCCAAGCAGTTCGCCGAGGCCGTCCGCAGCGAGTTCCCGGACCAGCTGCTCGCCTACAACTGCTCCCCGTCCTTCAACTGGAAGGCGCACCTGGACGACGCGACCATCGCGAAGTTCCAGAAGGAGCTCGGCGCGATGGGCTTCAAGTTCCAGTTCATCACCCTGGCCGGCTTCCACTCGCTCAATTACGGCATGTTCGACCTGGCCTACGGCTACGCCCGCGAGGGCATGACCGCCTACGTCGACCTGCAGGAGCGCGAGTTCGCCGCCGAGGAGCGCGGTTACACCGCCACCAAGCACCAGCGTGAGGTCGGCGCAGGCTACTTCGACCTGATCGCCACCACCGTGGACCCGAACACCTCGACGGCCGCCCTGAAGGGCTCCACCGAAGAGGGTCAGTTCCACTGAGACATGGCGGCGCCTCCGCGCCGCGTGTCCGCGGCCCCCAAGGCTCGCTTCCGAGCACTCGAGACTCGCGCCTTCGGCGCCTGCGCTTCGAGTAGTCGGAAGCGAGCCGGCCGCGAACGGGGGTTCGTCGAGCTCACCCCGTACAGGGTTGCGAAAGCATCCGACGTCACCAACCGTGATTCGCAAAAGGGACTGAGGTTTCCCGACGTGAATACCTATAGCCCTCTACTTCAGTAGGGGTGTACCGCCCTCCCCGCCGAACAGCCCTCGGCGGGGAGGGCATATCCCTATACCTTGGACCATCGAAGGTTCGCCGCGGACCGCGTCGCTCCTTCGCCACAAGCCACCCGATTGCCAGACAAACCAGCAGGAGCGGGACGTGAGCAGCGAGAAGATTCAACGCGTCGGCATTATCGGCGCCGGACAGATGGGTGCCGGAATCGCGGAGGTGTGCGCTCGCGCGCATATCGACGTGCTCGTCTTCGAACAGACTCGGGAACTAGCCGCCGCAGGCCGTTCCCGCATCCTGCGGTCGCTCGACCGTGGCGTCAGCAGCGGCAAGATCACCGAGCGTGAGCGCGAGCAGGCCGCCTGGCGGTTGCGGTTCACCTCCGACCTCGGCGACTTCGCCGACCGCCAGCTGGTGGTCGAGGCCGTGCTCGAGGACGAGAAGGTGAAGACCTCGATCTTCAGCGAGCTCGACAAGGTCGTCACCGACCCCGATGCGGTGCTGGCCTCCAACACCTCCTCCATCCCGATCATGAAGATCGCGGTCGCCACGGCGAACCCCGAGCGCGTGGTCGGCATGCACTTCTTCAACCCGGTTCCGGTGCTGCCGCTGGTCGAGCTGGTCACCACGCTCAAGACGAGCGAGTCGGTGTCCAAGCGCGCCGAGGGTTTCGCCGGCGACGTGCTCGGCAAACAGGTCGTCCGCTCGGCCGACCGCTCCGGCTTCGTGGTGAACGCGCTGCTGGTGCCGTACCTGCTGTCCTCGATCCGCATGGTGGAGTCCGGTTTCGCCACCAAGGAAGACGTCGACAAGGCTATGGTGCTCGGCTGTGCCCACCCGATGGGCCCGCTGGCGCTGACCGACCTCGTCGGCCTCGACACCGTCAAGTCGATCGCCGACTCCATGTACGCAGAGTTCAAGGAGCCGCTGTACTCGGCCCCGCCGCTGCTGATGCGCATGGTCGAGGCGGGCCTGCTCGGCAAGAAGACCGGTGCCGGTTTCTACCAGTACAAAGTCTAATTGCGGCGCAGGGTCTGATGTGCAGCGCCTGCGGCGCTGCGGGTTCGCGGCCCTGAAGGCTCGCGTCCGAGCGGTCGAGACTCGCGACTTCGTCGCATGCGCTTCGGCCGCTCGGACGCGAGCCGGCCGCGAACGGTCGCTCGTAAGACTCGCTCCGTGGGGGGTGGGTCGGCGGTAGATCATCCGGCCTCAGGAACGGCCGGATGGATGGGGTTATCGGCATAGGCTGCAAGAAGGCGGGTCGTGGTCGCGGCTCGCTCGAACACCGAGAGCGCAGCGCTGTGCGGCGTTCCACCGTTCGGCGGTGGGCGCCAGCGCAGGTGATCGAAAGGGAGCATCCCGCGCATGGTCAACGTCACCGATGGTTATGGGTCGAGCATCCTTGGTTATCCGAGGATCGGACCGCACCGGGAACTCAAGCGGGCCCTGGAGGGCTATTGGCGCGGCGGGGTATCTCGCGACGAGTTGCTCGCGGTCGGGCGCGACATCCAGGAACGGCAGTTCAACGAGCTGGCCGCCACCGGTCTCACCCAGGTCCCCGGCAACACCTTTTCCTTCTACGACCATGTGCTCGACAACGCGCTGCTCTTCGGCGCGGTGCCGACCAGGTTCAAGCCGCTCCAGGACGAACTCGACCCGCTGGACTTCTATTTCCTGATGGCGCGCGGTCGTCCCGACCTGCCGCCGCTGGAGTTGGTGCGGTTCTTCGGCACCGCCTACCACTACCGGCAGCCCGAACTCGACGAATCCACCGAGTTCTCCCTGCATCCCGAGGCGTTGCTCGACGAATTCGACCGCGCAAAGGAACGCGATATCGAGCTGCGCCCCGTGGTGCTCGGCCCGGTCTCGCTGCTGCTGCTGTCCAAGGCCGGGCACGTGCCGGGTGAGGCGGAATTCGACACCCTCGGCCTGCTCGACAAGCTGCTTCCGGTGTACGAGCAGCTGTTCGAGATTCTCGCCAAGCGCGGCGCCACCTGCGTGCAGCTGGACGAGCCCTGCTTCACCGGTGAGCGCGGCCCCGCTGAGCTCGCGGCGTTCGAGAAGACCTACCAACGACTTTCGAAGGCGCCGCTGCGGCCGCGGATGCTGGTCACCGGTCAGTACGGCGACTTCGGCGAAGCGCTGACCATCCTGGCAGGCACCAACGTCGAGGCCATCGGACTGGACTTGGCGAGCTTCCGAATCGACCCCGAGGAACTCGCGAAGGTTCCCGGCATTCGTCGTAAGCGTTTGTACGCGGGCGTGATCAGCGGCCTCAATGTGTGGCGCGCCGACCGGTTCGTCACGCTGTCCTATCTCAACGAGCTGGCGAAGGTCTGCCCCGACCTGGTCGTCTCCACCGGTGCGACGCTGCTGCACGTGCCCTACGACGTGCTCGCCGAATACGACATCGAGGGCAATGTCGCCGATCGCCTCGCCTTCGCGAAACAGAAGGTGGGCGAGGTGGTTTCGCTCGCGAAGGCGCTCACCGAGGGGCCGTCGGAGAAGTGGCGCAAGCGGCCGACCGAGGTGCACTTCAAGCAGAAGCACGCAGTGCGGCAACGGGTTTACGCGGTCACGCCGGATATGCGTGAGCGTGTGCCCTATGAGGTGCGTCGAGAAGCCCAGCAGCGCAAGCTGAATCTGCCTCCGGTGCCCGCGACCACGCTGGGTTCCTTCCCGCAGGCCACGCGGCTGCGGCAGGCTCGCCACGATCTCGGCGAGGGCAGGTTGTCCTACGCGGAGTACCGCAAGAAGATCGAGGCCGAGATCGAGGCCACGATCCGCCTGCAGGAGGACATCGGCCTCGACGTGCTGGTACACGGTGAGCATGAGCGCAACGACATGATCCAGTACTTCGCCGAGCTGCTCGACGGCTTCGCGACCACTCGCTTCGGTTGGGTGCAGGTGTACGGATCCCGTTGTGTCCGCCCGCCGATCATCTATGGCGACGTGTCGCGTCCGGCTCCGATGTCGGTCGAATGGATCACCTACGCCCAGTCGCTGACCGACAAGCCGGTCAAGGGTATGGTCACCGGTCCGGTCACCATGATCGCGCGCTCGTTCGTCCGCCAGGACCAGCCGCTGTTCGAAACCGCGGACCAGGTGGCGTTGGCGATCCGCGACGAGGTCGTCGACCTGGAGCGCGCGGGTATCTCGATCATTCAGGTCGACGAGCCCGCTATTCGCGAAATGTTGCCGTCGCGTCCTGTCGGCCGCGCCGAGTACCTGCGCTGGGCGGTCGGCGCATTCCGCCTCGCCACCTCCGGTGTGCGGCCGGAAACTCAGATCCATACGCACATCAACTATTCCGGTCGCGCCGAGGTAGTCGAGGCGATCGAGCAGCTCGATGCCGACGTCACCGCGCTCGTCGCGACTCGCTCCATCGAATGGGTGCTCAAGGCGCTCAAGGACGACTGCGCCTCCGGCCACGGCCTGAGCCACGGTGTGGGCCCCGGTGTCTACGAAAGCCGTTCGGCGCGTATCCCGGATATCGATGAGCTCGACGAATTGCTCACGGCCGCAGCCAAAGCCGTTACGCCGGAACGACTATGGGCGAACCCGGATGGTGGTTTGAAGACGCGACACTACTGGCAGCTCGAGCCGTCGCTGCGCAATATGGTCGCGGCCGCACGCCGGGTTCGGCGGCGGGCGACGTCCGCCGAATAGGAAAAGTCGAGGCCGCCTTCATGTCCGAGTGATGTGGGGGCGGCCTTTGCTATTGCGGCTTGTCATCGTGGTGTCGGAGGGTCGGCCGGGTGCCGGTGCACTCTCGGCCGCTGATTCGGGGGATGGATGTCTTTTGAAATCGGTACAGTACGTTCCGTATCGTTGAATCATGACGGATACGACCGAGACCTGGCCCGAGTCGTTGCCGGTGGCGCAAGTTCGGATTGCTCGTCCCACCGATCGTTTGGCAGCAGTGGTCCAGTTCTATGTGGAAGGGCTTGGGCTGCGTGAGCTGTATCGATTCCAGAACCATGCCGGTTACGACGGAGTGATGCTCGGGCTGCCCGGGGCCGGGTACCACTTGGAATTCACCACGCACGTGGACGGCAGCCCCGGCGATGCGCCCAGTGCGGAAAACCTTTTGGTGCTGTACTTCTCGGGCGAATCGCAGAGGGACGACGTGGCGCAGCGGCTCGGCGATTTCGGTGTGGAGCCGGTGCTTGCCGAGAACCCGTACTGGGCCGAGCACGGCGGACTGACCTTTCCTGATCCAGATGGCTGGCGGGTCGTGCTGATGCCGCGCCCGGTCTTCTGATGGCGGGCAGGGCGCGCGAAGAACGGATCGATGCGGCGGTGCTGGCGGCGGCTCGGGAACTGCTCGACGAAACCGGCTACGCAGACCTGTCCATCGGCCAGATCGCCACCAGAGCCGGTATTCATCGCCCGGCGATCTACCGTCGTTGGCCATCGAAGCGGCACCTGGTTGTCGACGTGGTCGCTGACCTACTCGGCCTCCAGCCGACCCCCGACACCGGCGACCTCCGCGCCGATCTGACCATCGCGATGCGCAATCTCGTTGCCGCACTGCGAGATACCTCACTGCACCAAGTCCTCCCGGCCCTGGTCGCCGACCTCGCCAACGATCGAGCCCTGCGAGCTCACTTCCTGGCCACCGTCTTCGAGCCGCGCAGACGCACCACCGCAACCGCGCTCGCATCGGCAATCCGCCGCGGCGAGATCGACCAGAACCTGGACCTGGACTTCCTACTCGACGCCATCGCCGCCCCCATCTACTACCGCGCCCTCTTCGGCCACCTACCCTTGACCGACGCCCTCGCCGACCAATCCGTCGCGGCCGTCCTCCGGATCGTCACCCCCGCAGCTCGACTCGGGGCGTAGCACGCCCTGGTGTCGGTTGCTCGGCCGTCGCCGCTGCTGTGAATATCCACCACGCCGCCGCAGCTGCCGACCCGCTGTCCGGGCATCTGCGGCAATGCCGTGTGGCGTTCGATGACGAAAGTCACCTTCGTGGTGTGGCCGGTGGGTGCGCGAAGGTGAAATCCCAGGCAGCGGAGCGGGTGTCGGGCCGGGTGAGGTGCCGGGAGAGCCGGATGTCGGTACCCGGCGTCGGCATTTCGATAGTGACCTACGACGCCCCTGCCGCAGAAGGCGCGCAACTGCGCTATGGTTGCTAGTCGGCGATTGTTGATCTTGCATGGTCGCCCTATGTCCGTCGTGGATGTCTTTCTTTCGCGTCGGCCCCGCAGCTGGGTGTCATAACACCGAACGCAGGTAATGGACACACCATCCTGCGTGCCGCTGCGGTACAACCCCCGATGCCGGAAAGGCACCCGTACTTCTTATGACGACTCGTTCCTCGAGCTCTGCCCATGTGACCTCTTTTGCCGCGCTCGGTGTGCGTAAGAGGCTGGTCGACGCCCTCGTGGCGAACGGCATCACCGCACCGTTCCCGATCCAGGCCGCCACCCTGCCCGATTCGCTCGCCGGGCGTGACGTGCTCGGCCGTGGCAAGACCGGTAGTGGCAAGACGCTGGCCTTTTCCATCCCGATGGTCGACCGGCTCGCGGGCGGTGTCCGTAAGCCGGGTCGGCCCAGCGGCCTGATCCTCGCCCCGACGCGTGAACTGGCCACTCAGATCACCGCGACGCTCGAGCCCATGGCCGTGGCCTGCGGATTGACCGTGACGACGATCATCGGCGGTGTCTCTCAGGTGCGGCAGAGCCGCGCACTGGCCGCAGGCGTCGATATCGTGGTGGCCTGCCCGGGCCGGCTGGAAGATCTGATGCGTCAGCGTGTCGTGCACCTCAACGAGGTGCAGGTCACCGTGCTCGACGAGGCCGATCACATGGCCGACCTGGGCTTTCTGCCTTCGGTGACCAGGATCCTCGCGGCCACCCAGTCGACCGGCCAGCGTCTGCTGTTCTCCGCCACGCTGGACAACGGTGTGGACAAGCTGGTCAAACGATTCATGCGTGATCCCGCGTCGCACTCCGTCGACGAGGCCAACTCGCCGGTGGCCGCGATGACCCACCATGTCTTCGAGGTCGGCGGCGCCGACGCCAAGAACGCGCTTGTGCGCACCCTGGCCTCGGGCGGCGGCCGCCGAATCCTGTTCATGCGCACCAAGCATCAGGCGCGCAAGCTCGCCAAGCAATTGACCACCGCGGGCATCCCGGCGACCGATCTGCACGGCAACCTCTCCCAGGTCGCCCGGGACCGCAACCTGGCCGCGTTCACCGATGGCTCGGCGCGCGTGCTCGTCGCCACCGATATCGCCGCGCGCGGCGTACACGTCGATGATGTCGAGCTGGTCGTGCATGTCGACCCGCCCGCCGAGCACAAGGCATACCTGCACCGCTCCGGGCGGACCGCCCGCGCGGGCAGCGCCGGTGACGTGGTCACCGTCGTGCTGCCGGAGCAGCGCAGAGACGTCGCCGGACTGCTGCGCAAGGCAGGCATCCAGGTGAGCCCGCAGCGCGTGACCGCGGACTCGGCGCCGGTGACCGAGCTGGTCGGCGAGATCGCCCCGCTCGTCGCACCGACCTACAACCCGACCGCCTCCACACACACCGGTGGACAGGCCCGCAACCGGAACACCCGCCCGAGCAGCGCCGGGCGCGGCGCCGCAACGGGTGCTGCCCGTACCCGTGGTGGTCAAGGCGCGGGCGGACAGTCGCGTCGGGATGCGGTCTCCGGTGGGTCGTCACGCAGCCGCAATGGGCGTGGTGCGAGCGACTCGTTCGATCGCGGCACCGGCTTCGACGGGCCTTCCGAGCGCGGCGCCGGTTCGTCGCGTAGCGGTGATGGTCGCGGTGCCGGCTTCGGTGGCCGTTCCAGTGGCCGCGCCGAGCGTCCTGCGGGCCCGGCGCGTAACAGTGATGGACGTGGCGGCGGCTTCGATGGTCGTTCTAGTGGTCGTTCCGAGCGTCCTGCCGGTTCGTCGCGCAGCGGTGACACGCGTGGCGGCTTCGACGGTCAGTCGCGTGGCCGCACCGACCACAGTGGCGCAACCGGTGGGCAGCGCAGCCGAAACCCCCGTGGCGCAGGCGTTGCCGTTGCCCGTGGCACCGATGCCGCCGCAGGCCGGTCCCAGGGCCGCACCGGCACCTCGCACGTTCGCTCGACCTCTCGCGACCAGGCGGCCTCGCCCCGCGCGGGCCGACACTGACCACCTGATAGGCCCGTCGCGGCCACCTCGACGAATCACCTTGCGGCGCAACCGAACGGCCCTCGAGCACTCTGGCGGGTTCACGCGATCGTCGCAACACTCTCGATTTGAGAGGTTGCGGCGATCGTGTCGTTTCAGGAGGATTTGGCCCGGTTCGGTGATCAGC
>NZ_JBFBAB010000045.1:0-40844 GCF_040681975.1 Nocardia sp. NPDC051463 | reverse complement strand
GCCGTCGAAGCGCACGCGCCGAAGGCGCAAGTCTCGACGGCTCGGAAGCGAGACCAAGGGGGCCGCGAACACGCAGCGCCGAAGGCGCTGCCAAACACAACAGCCGCTGCCAAAACTACACAGCGACCAGGGTGTCCAGAACCGAAAGGAAGAGACCGAGGCCGTCGTCGCTCGGGCCGGTCAGGGGCTCGGTGGCGTGCTCGGGGTGTGGCATGAGGCCGACGACTCGGCCGTTGGCCGAGGCGATGCCCGCGATGCCGCGCTGCGAGCCGTTCGGGTTGGCGCCCGCGTAGCGGAATACCACCCGGCCTTCGCCCTCGAGCTCGTCGAGCACGGCGGTGGACGCCTGGAAGCGACCCTCACCGGACTTCAGCGGCACGAGGATCTGTGCGCCTGCCTCGTACCGTGAGGTCCACGCGGTATCGGCCGATTCCACCCGCAGCCATTCGTCGCGGCAGATGAAATGCAGGCCCTCGTTGCGGGTCAGCGCGCCGGGCAGCAGGCCGGCCTCGCACAACACCTGGAAGCCGTTGCAGATGCCGAGCACCGGGAGGCCGCGGCCCGCGGCTCGGATTACTTCACCCATCACCGGCGCGAACCGGGCGATGGCACCCGCGCGCAGGTAGTCGCCGTAGGAGAAGCCGCCTGGTACGACGACCGCGTCGACCTGTTTCAGATCGGCGTCGGCGTGCCACAGGCTGACCGCTTCCGCGCCCGCCAGCCGCACCGCACGCGCCGCGTCGACATCGTCGAGCGTGCCGGGAAACGTGATGACCCCGATGCGCGCAGTCATGAGACGCGGACGACCTTCCATTCCTCGATCACAGTGTTGGCGAGCAGCGCCTCAGCGATCTGTTCGAGCTCCGCATCGCTGACACTGTCGTCGATGTCGAGTTCGAATCGCTTGCCCTGCCGCACATCCGAGACTCCAGCGAATCCCAGACGCGGGAGCGCGCCGACGATTGCCTGACCCTGCGGATCCAGGATCTCGGCCTTCGGCATCACCTCGACCACGACTCGTGCCACGCGTTGCTCCTCAGGTGGTATTGGGGTGTTACCTGTGCAGCGTAGTTGTCGGAGCCGTCCGAGCCGCCTTCGGGGTGGGCTCGGAATCGGCAGCGTGCCAATTGCCATTCGGCAGGATGCCAATAGCCAACCCGGCAGGATGCCAATAGCCAACCCGGCAGGATGCCAATAGCCAACCCGGCAGGATGCCAATAGCCAACCCGGCAGGATGCCAATAGCCTGGCCACATGCGTATAGCCCACTTCGGCCATTCCTGCATTCTCGTCGAACTGCACGGCAAGAAGGTGCTGTTCGATCCCGGTACCTTCGCGCACGGCTTCGAAGGCATCACCGGACTCGACGCGATCGCCATCACGCATCAACACCCCGATCACATCGATCCACTGCGGATCGACGCCCTCGTCGAGGCCAATCCCGGTGCGCGACTGCTTGCCGATCCGCAGACCGCGAAGCAGCGCGGCGCACCGTGGGAAGCGGTGCATGCGGGCAACGTGCTTGCGCTCGACGACCTGCAGATCACCGGTGGTGGTGGTAGGCACGCGGTCATCCACCCGGAAATCCCGGTGATCGACAACACCGTGTTCCAGCTCGGCACACCCGACGACCCCGCACAGCTCGTCCATCCCGGCGACTCGCTGTGGGTGCCGCCTGTGCCGGTCGGTGTGCTCGCCCTGCCTGCCGTCGCGCCGTGGATGCGGATCAGCGAGGCCGTCGACTATCTGCGCGCGGTCGGTCCGCGCACTGCCTTTCCGATCCACTACGGGATCGTCGTGCCCGAAGCACAGGGCATCTTCTTCGGCCGGTTCGCCGAAATGCGCCCCGCCGATACCGAATTCAGGGTGATCCAGCCCGAGGAAACTGCCGAGCTGTAGGTCTCAGGCCTGCTCGGCGTAGCTGGTCAGGAACAGGGCTTCGGCCAAGGCCAGGTGCTCGATCTCGCTGGGGTCCACGCTCTCGTTGGGGGCGTGGATCAGGCATTTCGGTTCCTCGACGCCGAGCAGCATGATCTCCGCGTCCGGGTAGGTGGCGGCGAAGACGTTGCACAGCGGGATGGAGCCGCCCTGGCCCTGCGTGGTCGCAGGCCGACCGTAGGAGGCGGCGAGCGCGGCCTCCATCGCAAGGCGGGCCGGTCCGCCGCCACGGGATTTGAAGGGTGCGCCGGTGCCCTCGGTTTCCACGGTCAGCTTCGCCTGCCACGGCGTGTTCGCGTGCAGGTGCGCGGTGAGCGCTTTCCGGGCCTGCTCCGGGTCGGTGCCCGGTGGGATGCGCAGGTTGAGCCTGGCCCGCGCCGAGGGCTGGATGGATGCCGATGAGCCGACCACGGGTGGCGCGTCGATGCCGAGCACCGTCAAGGCCGGTCGCGCCCAGAGCATATCGGCGACGGTGCCGTCCCCGGTCAGCTCGACCCCGCCGAGCACGCCCGCGTCCGCGCGGAACCGCTCGTGCGGATACTGCACGCCGGGCCATCGCTGGTCGTTCGACAGACCGGACACGGTGGTGTTGCCGCGCTCGTCGCGCAACGAGGCCAGCAGCTGGATCAACGCGGCGAGCGCATCGGGCGCCGGTCCGCCGAACATGCCGGAATGTACAGGGCCGGCGAGGGTTTCGATCGTGACAACGACATTCACATTGCCGCGCAGCGTTTCGGTGAAGGTCGGCACGCCGACGGCGAAGTTCCCACAGTCGGCGACCAGGATCGCGTCGGCGCGCAACAGCTCCGGGTTGGCCTCGACGAACCGCTCCAACCCGCCGGTGCCCTGTTCCTCGGAACCCTCTGCCACCAGCGTGATACCGAGCGGCAGCTCCGACCCGAGCGCCCGCAGCGCGGTGAGGTGCATGACGATATTGCCCTTGCAGTCGGCGCTGCCGCGGCCGTACCAGCGCCCGTCCTTCTCCGTCAGCTCCCAGACCGGGGTGCGCCATGCGGCGTCGTCCAACGGCGGCTGAACGTCGTAGTGGCAGTACAGCAATACCGTCGGCGCACCCGCGGGCGCGGGGCGCGAGGCGATAACAGCTTTACTGCCGTCGGGGGTTTCGTGCAGGCCGACCTCGGTCAGCCCGGTCGCGGCGAAGGCATCCGCCACCCACTGCGCGGTCCGGTGGCATTCCACCGGCGGGAACTGCCGGGCGTCGGCCACCGACTTGAACGAAACTAGTTGGGCGAGATCTGTTTTCGCCTGTGACATCAGTGCGGCGACCCGCTTGCGCAGTTCGGCGGTAGGGGGTTCGTCGGAAGTCATGCCAGCGCCTCACTCGGTGGTGTTGTCGAACTTCATATCCTGCAGTACGCCGGTCACGCTGTCAGAACACCGAATAGCCGGTCGTCCTGGCGAAGGACGCCATGGCGACCGCACCCGCCGCCGAATTGCCCTTCACGTCCAGACCGGGCCCCCAAGCGACAACCGAGCATTTGCCGGGCACGATGGACAGGATGCCGCCGCCGACACCGCTCTTGCACGGTAGACCGACCCGGTACGCGAATTCCCCTGCGGCGTCGTGGGTCCCGCAGGTGGTCATGAGCGCGACGAGTTGCCTGGCATCGGCGCGGTGCAGCAGCCGGGAGCCGTCCTCGCACAGCCCGTGCCGCGCGACGAGCAGGCCGGCCTTGGCGAGCTGCTCGCAGGTGATGGTGATCGAGCATTGCCGAAAATAATGGTCGAGTGCCTGTTGCACCGGATTGATCATGTTGCCGAAACCGGCCATCAGATAGGCCATCGCCCGGTTGCGGTCTCCGGCGCCTTCCTCGGATTCGACCGTCACGGTGTCAACGTGCAGATCCACATCTCCGGCTTCCGCGCGCAGCAAGGTGCGCAGTGCCTCGAAGCCGTTGCCGGTGTCATGCAGTAGTTGGTCGGCGACCACAATGGCGCCGGAATTGAGATACGGGTTGCGCGGGATGCCGTTGTCCACCTCCAGTTCGATGAGCGAGTTCAACGGCGTACCGGACGGCTCGCGACCCACCCGCTGCCAGATCGGCGTTTCCTTCCTGCTGAGCACCAGAGCCAGCGCAAAGACCGTGGAAATACTCTCGATGGCGAAGGGTGTGTGCGCCTCCCCCACGCTGTGGACGTGCCCGTCGACGGTGGCAATGGTGAAGCCGAACTGATTCGGATCGGCCTTCACAAGATCGGGAATGTAGTCGGCGACCTGGCCGGAACCGATGCTCGATTCTGTATCAGACATCACTTGCGTTATGACATGCTGATAGTCCATGGTGTGCATAGTAAACGGTCGGCATCCATAATTGTTTCGATGAATATGCAGGTACAGCAATTATTTTCGAAGCATCGGCGCCACTATCCGCCGTATAGCAAACATCAAGCGATCCACTACTCGGGAGGCCATTTCGATGTCCGACACCTCTGAACCCGACGACCTTTTCGCGCTGCCCGGCCTCGGCAGGGCCGCGCCGAAATCCGGGTTCCCGGCGCTGGAGCTCATCCCCCAGGTCGCCTACGAAATCGTGCACGACGAACTCATGCTCGACGGTGTCTCCCGAATGAATCTGGCGACCTTCTGCACCACCTGGGTGGACGACCAGGCCCGCAGGTTGATGGCCGAATCGCTGGATAAGAACATCGTCGACAAGGACGAGTACCCGCAGACGGCCGAACTGGAGCGCCGCTGTGTGCGGATGGTCGCCGACCTGTGGCACTCCCCCGACCCGGCGGGCACGCACGGCACCTCGACGACCGGCTCCAGCGAGGCCGCCATGCTCGGCGGCCTCGCCGCCAAGGTCCGCTGGCGCAAGCGTGGCGGCACCGGGACACCGAACTTCGTCTGCGGTCCAGTGCAGGTGTGCTGGGAGAAGTTCGCCCGCTACTTCGACGTCGAAATTCGGCAGATCCCGCTACGCGGTGATCGCCTGACCATGCATCCCGACGATGTGGCCGCCTACTGCGACGAGAACACCATCATGGTGGTGCCGACCTTCGGGCAGACCTTCACCGGGCTCTACGAGGACGTCGAGAGCATCGCCAAGGCGCTCGACCAGTTGCAGCGGGTCAGCGGCCTGAACATTCCCATTCATGTGGACGCCGCGAGCGGCGGTTTCCTCGCACCGTTCACCGCACCGGACCTGATCTGGGACTTCCGACTGCCCAGGGTGAAGTCGATCAACGCCTCCGGCCACAAGACCGGCCTTGCCCCGCTCGGCTCCGGTTGGGCGATCTGGCGCGAGGCCGCCGACCTGCCTTCGGAGCTGATCTTCAATGTCGATTACTTGGGCGGCAGTATGGCCACCTTCAACCTCAACTTCTCCCGCCCCGGCGGGCAGGTGATCACCCAGTACTACGAGTTCATCCGGCTCGGCCGCATCGGTTACACCCGGGTGCAGTCCCAGATCTACCACGTGGCAAAACACTTGGCGGCAGGCCTGCGAGAGCTCGGTCCTTTCGAAATGATCCACGCGGGCAATCCCCAACACGGCATCGCCGCGGTGTCGTGGCGGCTGAAAGACGAAGCGGACCAAGGCTTCAATCTCTACGACCTGTCGGATCGGCTGCGCACCCGCGGCTGGTTGATTGCCGCTTACCCACTGCCCGCCGACCGCGAGAACGAAACCATTATGCGCGCCCTCATTCGGCACGGGTTCACCATCGATATGGCGGAGATGCTGCTGTCGGATGTCATCCGCGGCATGAACCAACTGGTGCGGCATCCGCTGACGACGCCGCTCACCAAGGCGGAAGCGGGCGGCTTCACCCACACTGCGACCGCGGCGGTGCCGGACAAGAAAGCGACCCCGACCACATCGAAGTAGTGACGAGGTCCGACGACGACACAAGATCCGCCGCGCGCCGCCGCCCGGTTACGCCATACGGGCGGCGGCGCCTCAAGCGGCGGTCCCGACCACAGCACTCACCCGACTGAGCCGCGGGCTGCTGGCGCCGTCGCCCGCCTGTCCGGTTCAGGCCGCCCGCGCGGCCGTGAACGATTCCCAGCGATAGACCTCCCCGAGCGCGCCGTGCAGCAGCGCGAGATCGACCGCGTCGAGAATGGCCTGGCGCGGACCGGATCGGTCGAGCTGAGCGGCCGAGATGGCCAGGCGCAGCACGCCACCGCGACGTGCGGTGCGGGCTGCACCCATCACCAGCGCGCGACACCACCACGGCTCGGCACGGAAGCCCTCGCCGATGCCGTACACGCGGGCTTTCTGCGCCACGTTGCGTTCCAGATCGAGCATCGAGGTCAGCCCGAGCGCGAGCCGGAACCCGACCTCCGGCAGCGCCTCGATGGCCCCGGCCGAAGCGTCCCACCTCGGCGCGGCGAACAGCCTGGTGCGCAGCTGCACCTGCTCCATCACCCGATCCGCCGCGGTGAGCCGCAACCGCGCCTCGTGGCGGGGCAGGGTGGCGAACTCGGCCCTGCGACGCTTGGTCGCCGCCTGGTCGTAACCGTGCAGCACGATGGCGTCGCCCCGCGCGCGGCGACCGCGCAGCCATGCCTGCGTCGCCGGATCGTCGACCAGCCGATACCGGCCCTTGAGCCGGGGCGCGACCAGCAACGACATGGGCACCCCGCGCCGATCCATCTCCGCGCCGAACTCGATCGCGGCATCTCGGGTGGTGTCCCTGATTCCCGACACGGACACGATCAGCTGAGCGTTCATGAACCCACGATGCCCTGGCCAGATGTACTGAGCGTGCAGCAGGGATGACCTCGCGACGAACACACCGTCACACTCTTGTCGGCGCTCAGCTCACCGCGCTACTCGGCAAGCTCCTCGTATCGAAGCCTGCCGAGTAACCAGCACTCGGTTACGCGTCGGCCAGTCCGACGATATCGAGCATCCAGGCGTATTCGAACGCAACTTCCTTCCACTTCTCGTAGCGGCCGCTGACTCCGCCGTGGCCTGCGCTCATCTCTGTCTTCAGCAGCAGCGGGGCGTCGCCGGTCTTGGTCGCGCGCAGCTTGGCGACCCACTTGGCCGGTTCCACATACAGCACGCGGGTGTCGTTGAGACTGGTGACGGCCAGGATTGCCGGATAGTCGGCGGCCACGACATTCTCATAGGGCGCGTAAGACTTCATGTAGTCGTAGACATCCTTGTCCGCCAATGGATTACCCCACTCGTCCCATTCGATCACGGTGAGCGGCAGCGACGGGTCCAGGATGGAGGTGAGCGGATCGACGAAAGGAACGTTTGCGAGGATGCCGGCGAACAGCTCCGGCGCCAGGTTCGCCACCGCACCCATCAGCAAGCCGCCCGCGCTCCCACCGTCGCCGACCATGACCTCCGCCGAGGTGACTCCGGTGTCGATGAGATGCCGTGCGCAAGAGACGAAATCGGTGAAGGTGTTCTTCTTGGTGAGCGTCTTGCCGTTCTCGTACCAGAGCCTGCCCATCTCACCGCCGCCGCGCACATGGGCGACCGCGAACATCATGCCGCGATCGAGCATGGACAGTCGCGAGACCGAGAACGACGGGTCGATGCTGGCCTCGTAGGAGCCGTAACCGTAGAGCAGCAGCGGCTTCGGCGTGGACGTGTCGATGCCCTTCTTCCACACCAATGAGATCGGAATCCGGGTGCCGTCGGCGGCGACGGCCCAATCACGATGCTGCTCATAGTCGTTCGGGTCGTATCCGCCGAGCACCGGCTGCTCCTTGCGCAGCAACAGCTCACCGGTGGCAGGCACGTAGTCGAACACCTGCAGCGGCGTGATGAACGAGGTGAGGCCGATCCGCAGCGTCGGCTGCTCCCACTCGGGATTGGCGCCCGAGCCGACCGCGAAGAGCTCCAGATCGAACTCGAGCTCGCGGCGCTGTCCGTACCCGGATTCGGTCAGCGGCCAGACCGCCACCCTGGTCAGCGCCTCGCGGCGGTAGCTGAGGACCAGGTGATCGGCGAAGCAGTCGATGTCCTCGATCCGCACGTCGTCGCGATGCCCGATCAGCAGGGTCATGTTCGACGGGTCGGCGACAGGTGCGTCGGCGAGCACGAAGTTCTCCGCCTTCACTCCGTCCACGACATCGTTGTGCAGGATCAGGAAGCGGTCCTCGCCGCCGACCACCGCATGCTCGGCCGAGTACTCGACGCCCTCGCGGCGCGGCAGGATGACGCGGAATTCGCCTTCGGGATTATCGGATTCCAGCACCCAGCCCTCGGTGGTGATCTTGGAGCCGACCCAGATCATCAGATACTTCTCCGAGCGGGTGGCGCCGATGCTCACCCAGTAGCGCTCGTCGGGCTCGTGGAACACCTGGACGTCGGCGTCGGTCGCGGTGCCGAGGTGGTGGCGCCACACGGTGTCGGGCCGCCACGATTCGTCGACCGTTTGATAGAAGATGTGCGAGCCGTCCAGCGACCAGGTCGCACCGGGCGCGGTCCCCAGGATCTCGTCGGCGAGCAACTCGCCGGTGCGGAGGTCCTTGAAACGCAGCACGTACCGCTCGTCACCGGCGGTGTCGACCGAGTAGGCGAGCAGATTGCCGTCATGGCTGAGCGAGAACGCGCCGAGCGCGAAGAAATCGTGCCCCTCGGCCAGTTCATTGCTATCGAGCAGAATCTGCTCGCCGGGAATCTCGGCGCCCACCTCCAGCTGCGGCGGCGTCCATGCGTCGATCCCCTCGGCGGCGGCATCAATGGGACAGCGGCAGTGCACGCCGTACTGCTTGCCCTCGAAGCTGCGCGAGTAATACCAGTACTCGCCCATCCGCGTCGGCACCGAAAGATCGGTCTCCTGGGTGCGCGCCTTGATCTCGTCGAAGATCTTTTCCCGCAGCGGCTGCAGGTGCGCGGTCCGCACCTCGGTGTAGGCGTTCTCCGCCTCCAAGTACGCGATGACCTCGGGGTTCTCCTTGTCCCGCAGCCACTCGTACTCGTCGACGAAGGTGTCGCCATGGTGCACCCGCTCGGTCGCGACCGCCTTGGCGATCGGCGCCGTCACCACCGCCGACCCGCCGTCGGGGTTAGGGATCGTTCCGGTACCTGTGTCGAGAGCCATGGGATCCACCGTAGCGGCGCACCCCGGTGTCGGCGTGTTGGCGGGGCAACTCCGCCATGGGCGGTCTGTTTTTATCGGGCGGCGATACCCGTCTCCCGACGCTCGCGACCATGCGCCTCACCATCGCCGTCCGGCTCGCCACGGTCGCCGCGGCGCTGCTCACCTGCACCGGAATCGGTAGGGCCGCACCGGCGCCCGGCGACGGTCCCACGGTGCTCGATCAGGTTCGACTCGGCCCACTGGAGGCGACCACACTGCCCGGCGGCGAAGTGGACGGCATTCGAAAATGGCTGAGCGACAACGGCTACGAGATGCGACCCGAGGTGACCGCGCACTGGACCCGTATCTGCGGGAGGGCTGGTCCTACGTTGCGACCAACCAGCACCGAACCGCTCAACGGCGCGCTCGACCCGTTCGGCCGACCTTCGATTCCGACCGCTTCGTCTACCCGATGCGGATGTCGAGTGCCGCGCAACACCCGCAATCCGTGCGGCTCTACCTGCCGAGCAACCATCGCCTCCAGCGCACAGAGGCGGACGTGGGCAGCCAATCCAACTCGTCGTTCCCGGCAGCAGGGTCAGGCCCCGATGGCCTGACCGATGGTCGGCCACGAGGCGTGCAGGGCGTCCTGCCAATAGGGCCACGAGTGCGTGCCGGTCGGGCGGTAATCGACGTGCGCGGGGATACCGAAGCCGCGCAGCCGCTGTGCGAACGCGACCGTGCAGGCGTTGACGCTGGCCTCCACCGGGCCACCGAGGAAGACGTTCTCGGCCAACTGTGGCTTGATCTCGGTCTCGTGCGGGCCGGGGACTCCGGTGCCGGTGGACAGGTAGATCGTCTTGCCACGCAGCCGCTCGGCCAGCAGCGCCGGATCGTGCTCGGACCAGGCGGGGCCGCCCGGCAGGCCCCACATCCGCATCGGGTCACCGCCGCGGTTGGCAATCGAGAACAGCATCGCAGCCTGGGCAAGACCGATGTCGGGGCAGGCGCTGTAGCCCGCGACCGCGCGATACAGCTGGGGATTGCGGGCCGCGAGGATGAAGGCTGCCTGGCCGCCCATGGACAGGCCACCGATCGCGTTCACACCGTTGCCACCGAAGCGGGCATCGATGATCGGCGGCAGTTCCTCGGTCAGGAAGGTCTCCCACCGGTAGCGGCCGAACCGTGGGTCGTCCTGTTGCCAGTCGGTGTAATAGCTGGCCTGGCCGCCCACCGGGAGCACCGCGTTGACGTTCTTGCTTGCGAAGAAGCTCTCGGCATCGGTCGCGTTGGTCCAGGTGCTCTGCGCGACGCCGGGATCGAGGCCGTCGAGCAGGTAGTACGAGGGGCGGGCACCGCCGCCGCTCGGGTGCAGCACCTGCACCTGGATGACCTTGCCCATCGACGGCGAGTCGATGAACACCGCCGACCTGGTCGGGCCGAGGTCATCGATCCTGACCACCTGAGCGGCCGCGGCCTGTGCGGGCAGCGACAGGAGGGGTCCGAGCACACCGAGCGAGAAAGCCAGCACCATCACAGCAACAATTTTTTGTCGCATGTCTCGCCTCCGTCAGCCCACCACACTCGATATTGAACGTAACTCACCGATGGCAGTCGCGGAGGAAAACGACATTCGAGCACTTCCTCAGCAAACAATTCGATATGAAACGACTTTCGCAAATATCGCGTCCGGACCGAACGGACACCCGGTCGGGCGGCGGGTCTATTCCCCATCCGCCGCCCACACAGGGCTTACGAAGCTTGTGCACTCCGCTCGAGCGCGCCGCGAACAGACCCGGCCAGATAGTCGAGGTCGGCCCGTTTCGGGCTGGTCGGTCGGCCACGCAGGCCGAAACCGTCACCAGGCGTGCGCGGAATCACATGCAGGTGCACATGGAATACCTCCTGGCCCGCGGTCACCCCATCGGCCAGAAAGAAGTTCACGCCGTCGCAGCCCACTTCCGACGCCCGCAACGCCGCCGCCAACTGCTGCCCCACCTGGAACAGCTTCCCGCCGACCGTCGGATCCAACTCCGCGAGACTGCGGGCGGCCACCTTCGGCACCACGAGCAGATGCCCCGGCGTCATCGGCCGAATATCCATAAACGCCAGCACATCGTCGTCTTCGTACACCGTGCTCGCTGGCGCCCGCCCGGCGATGATGTCGGCAAAAATCGTGTAAGGGTCCACACGGCACCCTAACGAGCGCACGCGGGCGCCGTGCCGGACTCCCACCGACCGGCGCGATCGGTGGGAGTAGCCGCGGTCAGAGGATCGGAGACGGCGTGTAGCGCGCCGCTTCCGGATAAGAGTCGACGAGCTTCTGCACCTGGGCGATCACGTCGACGACCTGGGCTTCGGCGGCGCCGATGAAGGCCGACTTGTCGGCGAGGGCGACGTCGAGAGCCGGGCGGTCGAGCGGGAAGCGGTCATCGGCCGCCAGGCGGTCGAGGAGGTCGGGTTCGCGTCCCTGTTCACGCATCGCAAGGGCAACGGCGACCGCGTGTTCCTTGATCACCTCGTGCGCGGTTTCGCGGCCGACACCGGCCCGCACCGCCGCCATCAGCATCCGGGTGGTGGCCAGGAAGGGCAGGTAACGGTCGAGTTCACGAGAAACGACCGCCGGGTAGGCGCCGAATTCGGCCAGCACGGTGAGGAAGGTTTCCATCATGCCGTCGATCGCGAAGAAGGCATCCGGCAGCGCCACGCGACGAACCACCGAACAGAAGACGTCGCCCTCGTTCCACTGCGCGCCCGCCAGCTCCGCGGCCATCGACGCGTAACCACGCAGCACCACCTGCAGGCCGTTGACGCGCTCGCAGGAGCGAGTGTTCATCTTGTGCGGCATCGCCGAGCTGCCCACCTGGCCGGGCTGGAAGCCCTCGGTGACCAGCTCGTGGCCCGCCATCAGGCGGATGGTGTGCGCGAACGACGACGGGCCCGCACCAACCTGCACCAGCGCCGAAAGCACGTCGTGGTCCAGCGAACGCGGGTACACCTGGCCGACGCTGGTCAGCACGGTCGCGAAGCCGAGATGCCCGGCGACCTGCTGCTCCAGCTTCGCCAGCTTGGCCGGATCGCCGCCGAGCAGGTCGAGCATGTCCTGTGCGGTGCCCATCGGGCCCTTGATGCCGCGCAACGGATACCGCTCGACGAGTTCGCGCAACCGGGTCAGCGCGATCAGCAGCTCGTCGGCCGCCGAAGCGAAACGCTTACCGAGCGTGGTGGCCTGCGCCGCGACATTGTGCGACCGACCCGCCATCACCAGCGCCTGGTATTCGGCGGCGCGCTCGGCCAGCCGGGCCACGATGGCGATGCCGTGCGCGTGCACGTGCTCGAGGGAGAGCCTGATCTGCAGCTGCTCCACGTTCTCGGTGAGATCGCGGCTCGTCATGCCCTTGTGCACGTGCTCGTGCCCGGCCAGCGCGTTGAATTCCTCGATGCGGGCCTTCACGTCGTGGCGGGTGACCCGCTCACGCTCGGCGATGGAGGCGAGGTCGACCTGATCGATCACCCGCTCGTAATCGGCGATCACGCCGGCAGGCAGCTCGATGCCGAGCTCCGACTGAGCCCGCAACACCTCCAGCCACAGCCGCCGCTCGAGCACGATCTTGTTCTCGGGCGACCAGAGATGCACCAGCTGCGGACTGGCGTATCGAGTGGCGAGGACATTCGGGACGAGGCTCACGACCGCGCCTCGCTGACGCTCGGCTCCGTCGTCAGCCAGGGCGCTGTTCCCATGGCTCGTTCGCTGCGCTCTCTCACGTGTTGTCAGTCTAGTGCCCGATATCTGTCGATCTGCTGCGGCGTAGCGGGCGCGACGATATCGATCACCTCGAGCAGCGCCCCACGCGCCATTCGCCTTGGCTCCGGGTCGAATTCGCTCAACGCGGCCACCACGGCGCCATCGACGACGGCCACCAACCTGCGCAGTTGCTCCGGCCGCACCATTCGATCGGACCGGCGCAGCACATCGGCGAGCAGCTCGTCCAGTTGTGCTCGTAGTCGTAGCTGCACGTCCCGCAATTCCGGGTGCCGCGCCGAGGCCACCGAACGCTCGTACCGCGCGATCAGCTGCCCGCGGGCGTCTTCGTCGTTGCCGTCGGTCCCCACCAAGAGATCGAGTACCAGGTCGACCGTCGCCTCGGCGCCTCGCCGCCGATGGCTGACATCGCCGACCCGATGCCGCATCGCATCCAGCTCCGCATTGCCGCTGAATTCGACCGCCCGCGCGATCAGATCATCGAGCGACTCGAAGTAGTACGTGGTCGACGCCAACGGAAGGTCGGCGCGCGTCGCAACAGAGCGATGCCGTACCGCATCGAATCCGCCTTCGAGTAACAACTCGGCGGCGGCGGCTACCAGAGCCTGGCGACGCCGTTCGCCTTTCGGGGTCGTCGCGGTTATCACCGTGCCATCGTGCCAGTCGTCATCAGTTCATCCGTGCGAAATCAGAGAGGAAAACCCAGCCATCGTTGTTTTACCGCATCTGGGCCTTCGGGGTGACGAACTGTGCAAACTCGTTGCCGGACACGAGGATCAGCCACGCAGGTAGTGACCGAGCCGAACCAGCGCCGCCTCGATGTCCGCGGTGGCTCCGGCAAACGAGAAGCGCACGGTCCGATGTCCTGCGACGGTGTCGAAGTCGAGGCCGGGCGCGAGCGCGACCCCGGTGTGGTCGAGCACATCCGCGCACCACTTCCTGGCATCGTCGGTGAGGTGGCCGATATCGGCATAGGCATAGAACGCGCCGTCGGCAGGCGCCAGGTCGGTGATGCCGAGTTCGGCCAGACCCTCCAGCAGCAACCGCCGGTTCACCGCGTAGCGCCGAACATGCCCGTCGAGCTCGGCCTTCGCCTCCGCACCGAAGGCGTGTAGCGCCGCATACTGCGAAATCGCGGGCGGGCACACCGTCATATTCGAGGCGAGCCGCTGCAACGCGGGTCGTAAACCGCTGGGCGCCAGCATCCATCCCAATCGCCAACCGGTCATCGAGAAGTATTTCGACACCGAGCCGATGACCACCGATTCGCGGGAGGTCTCCCACGCCGAGGAGGTACCCGCGCTATCGCCCGCGTAGGTGATGCCGTGGTAGATCTCGTCGGAGATCAACAGCGTTCCGTGCGCGTCGCACCAGCGCGCCAGGGCGGCGAGCTCCGCGGGATCGATCATGGTGCCGGTCGGATTGGCCGGGCTCGCGACCACCAGGCCCGCGGGCGGCTCCGGCAGCGCCTCCAGCATCGCCACGGTCGGCTGGAACCTGGTCCCGGCGCGGCAATCGAGCTCGACGACGCGGCAACCGAGCGCCGCCAAGGTGTTTCGGTAGGCCGGATAGCCGGGACGGGCCACTACGACGGTGTCGCCGGGGTCGAAGGCGGCGAGGAAGATGAGCGTGAACGCGCCGGAGGAACCGGTCGTGACCACCACGTCGTCGGCGTCGACCTGGTAGCCGTAGGTGTCGCGGTGGTGCTCAGCGATCGCCTCCCGCAACGGCAGAATCCCGAAAGTCTCTGTGTAGCCGAGCAATTCGTAATCAATCGCATCCTTCGTCGCACGGAGCACCGGGGCGGGCGCGGGCGTCGAAGGCTGCCCCGCCGCGAGCACCAGCACATCACCGTGCGATCTGGCGCGCTCAGCGGCGGCTTTCCAGACATCCATCACGTAGAAAGGTGGAATGGTCGACCGGCGAGATTCTCTTGGCACCCGTCAGACGGTAGATGGTCGAGCCCGGCAGCGCCTCGCTGACGCCCGGCTTTTGCCGGACGCTTCCGCCTGCGCAGGTCGACCAGGAGTGCTCCGCTTCGTCGATCCAGGCGTGTCGGCACGCGGTCGGCCTTCGTCGGGTCCGCGATCAGGTTATGGTCGGCTCAATGCTTGACAAAGCTCGCCGCGCGGGGCTCGAACACGAACGTGGAGTGGGTGGCATCGGGGTCATTCCGCGCGATTGGCGTGCCGAGCCGCGGGAACACCCCGACCGCGACGTCAGCGCCCTGATTGCGCGCGCCGAGCGCGAACTACGCACCCTGCGGCAGCGACCACGGCCCGACCTGCGCGAGCTCTGGCAACGGCGCTTGGAGCCCGACTACCGCGCGCTCCTGCGTAAGCATCGGATCCTGATCGCCGGTCTCTGCGCGACGGCGCTGTTCGCCGCCGCCGATTCGTCGTTCACCTGGGGGGTCACCGACCGGGTTCCCGGTCAGGGCGAAGCGCAACGCGTGGCCTTCGCCTATCCGCAGCAGATGCAGTCGACCCCGCCGTCGGTACGCAGGTACCTCAACGCGATCGCCAACGGCGAGCTCCTGCGCGAGCAGGCGGTGGTCGCCGCCGCCGCGCGCAGCACGCTCGAACGTGCCAAGGCCGAGGCCGCTGCCGCGGTAGCCGGGGAGCGGCAACCGTGGATGACCAGCAGCGCGCCGGTGAACCCCGGCTCGATCCTGCCGGGCAGCACCGCCTTCGTGCTGCCGACTCGAGGCATCTTCACCTCTGGATTCGGTTCCCGCTGGGGCACCTTCCACAACGGCATCGATATCGCGGGACCGATCGGCACGCCGATCTACGCTGTCGCCAACGGCACCGTCATCGATGCGGGCCCGGCCCAGGGCTTCGGGCTGTGGGTGCGCATCCGGCACGACGACGGCACCATCACCGTCTACGGGCACATGTACGACTTCTTCGTATCCGTCGGCGAGCGCGTCCCGGCGGGCATGCAGATCGCGCGCATGGGCAACCGCGGCGATTCTTCCGGTCCGCACCTGCACTTCGAGGTCATTCTCGGCGGCCAGCACGTGGACCCCCAGCAATGGCTGGCTGTCCACGGCCTCACCTTCGGATAACTCGCCTCAGACCGTGATCCGGTCCTCGACCGCGGCGAGACCGATGTCGGTGCGGTAGTGACTACCGGGGAGTTTGATCGAGGCGATGCGCTCGTAGGCGCGCGCGCGGGCCTCGGACAGATCCGCGCCGACGCCGACGATGCTGAGAACCCGGCCGCCCGCGGAGACCAGGGCACCGTCCTCGCGCTGTGCGGTGCCCGCGTGCAGAACCGTGGAGTCGTCACGGGTGCCGTCTCCCGCGCCGGTGATGACGTCCCCGATACGCGGACGGCCCGGGTAGTTTTCGGCGGCGACCACGACGGTGACAGCGGAACCATCGCGCCAACGTGGTGCGGGGACATCGGCAAGAGTGCCGGTGGCGGTGGCGTTCAGCAGCTCGGCCAGCGGGCTCTCCAGCAGGGCGAGCACCGCCTGGGTCTCGGGGTCACCGAAGCGGCAGTTGAATTCCACCACCGCGGGGCCTGCCGCGCCGATCGCCAGACCCGCGTAGAGCAAGCCGGAGAACGCGCTGCCGCGCCGCACCAGTTCGGCGGCGACCGGCTTGACCACGTCCTCCACGATCTCGGTAACGGTCCGCTCGGGCAGCCAGGGCAGCGGCGTGTACGCGCCCATGCCGCCCGTGTTGGGTCCGGTGTCGCCGTCGCCGACGCGCTTGTGATCCTGCGCCGGCAGCAGCGGAACCACGGTTTCACCGTCGACCAGGCAGAACAGTGAAACTTCCGGCCCGTCGAGGAAGGATTCCAGCAGCACCGGATGACCGTTTTCGAGCAGTTCGGCGCCGTGGTCGCGGGCCGCATGCCGGTCTGTGGTCACCACAACGCCCTTACCCGCGGCCAGTCCGTCGTCCTTCACCACCCAGGTGGGGCCGAAGCGGTCGAGCGCGGCGTCGAGTTCGGCCGGGGTGTCCACGATCTCGCTGTGCGCGGTGCGCACCCCCGCCGCCGACATGACGTCCTTGGCGAAGGCCTTGGAGCCTTCGATCCGCGCGGCAGCGGCGGAGGGACCGAAGCAAGCGATGCCCGCCGCGCGCACCGCGTCGGCGACACCGAGCACCAGCGGCACCTCGGGGCCGATCACCACGAGATCCGCCGCCAGCTCGCTGGCCAGCGCCACCACCGCCTCTGCCGAGCACGGATCGACGGGGCGGATTTCGGCGTGCTGGGCGATCCCCGCGTTGCCTGGCGCCGCGTAGAGCGCGCTCACCGCGGGGTCCCGGCGCAGCGCAAGGACGAGGGCATGTTCACGGGCTCCGGAACCGATGACGAGTACGCGCACGGCCAACAGCTTAGGTGACGGCCGAGACCGACCTACCTGGACGGCAGAGCTGGGAAACACGCCACCTGATTTCGCATGGACATGGGTAACTCGCCGGGTACGCCCGTAAGCCGCCGCCATCCGGCCGCCGGCCCGTATCGTGAATATCGAGGCACCTGAGACCGGCAAGATACGCGGAGAGGCGGCGGAGCCGATGGGTCTGATCGATGGACTGATGGGCAATGCCGGGCGTATCGATCCCGGCCAGGCACAAACGGAGTACGCGAAACTTCTCGGCAACGGTGAACAGATCTATGCCGCGTATCTGCTTGTCCGCGATGCCATCCTGTTCACCAACCGACGCTTGATCCTGGTCGACAAACAGGGTCTTTCCGGCCGGAAGGTGAGCTACCACAGCGTCCCGTACCGAGCGATCACCCACTTCTCGGTGGAAACCGCCGGCACCTTCGACCTGGATGCCGAACTCGCCATCTGGATCTCGGGCTCCCACGAGCCGATCCAGAAGCGGTTCAACCGCCAGGTCGATATCTATGAGGTGCAGGGCATCCTGTCGCATTTCGTCGCGGTGTAGGTCGCGCGAGCGCCCCGCATCACTGAAAGATCTACGCGGACAGCCGCGCCTGATCACCGGTCACCCTCGGCCGCACCCGGGTCAGCAGCAATTCGAGGAACTGTGCGGGCTGCCAAAAAGACGCGAAGTGGGTGGCGTCGGTGATCAGCGCGAACTCCTTGTGCGGGGCATGCACGTCGTCGAAATAACTGCGGGCCCGATCGGCGGGCATCAGGGTGTCGTGTTCGCCCTGGAAGATAAAGAACGGGAGCTCGAATCGAGTTCCCTCGCGCCAGGAATCGAAGTGCACCGACTCGATGCCGAGCTGCTCGGAGAACTTCATGCCGCTCGCGCAGTCTTTGAGATCGCGCAACCCGTGCTCGGGTGAGAACCACATCGACGGCAGGATCAGCTTCTTCAGCATCTCGACCAGGAACGGGTCGGAACTGGTCTTCAGTTTGGCGTGCAGGCCCCAGTCCGCCGCCGACCACTTGGTTTCGTCCGGGCCGATCTGCTCCAGCTTCGCTGCGTCGGAACGCTTTCCGTTGTCGCGCAGTCGCTGCACGGTCGCAGAGAACGCGCTGTCGTCGCGCTCGCCGCCGAGAATGTTCTGGTCGGTGCCGACGTACGCGGAGAACCGCTCAGGATGGTTGCGGGCAAGGCGAAGTCCGAGCACCGACCCGAAGGAATTGCCGAGCAACACCACCTTGTCCGTGCGCAGCCTGCGTCGCACGTAGTCGGTGACCTCCAGTGCGTCATCGAGCAGCCCGTCGAAGCTCACCTTGCCCTGGTCACCGTGACCGAAGGTCTTACCGGTGCCGCGCTGATCCCAGCGGACGACGGTGAAGTGGCGCTCCCACTCCCGGGTCCGATTGGCGAAGTAGGTGTTCGTGGCGCCGGGACCGCCGTGCAGGTCGAGCAGGACCGGGTTGGCCAGGTCCTCGCCGCGGATCTCGATCCACTGATCGATGCCGCCGATGCGCACGAAGCCGGCTTCGGAGATGCCGTCGGGAGTGTCGATACGCAGCGCCTTCGCGTTGCCGCGGCGACGCAGTTGGCGGTGACCGAGCAGGCCGACGGGGGCGGCGGAGATTGCGGCGGCAGTGGCGGCGAGCGCGATGGCGATCATGTCGTTCCTAAACTGTGTCCGATGGAAACCATTATGCGTATACTAGACACAGTTTCAGGATGGCGTCAACTCGTGCTGCCGTCGACACGGCCGCACCGACCCGAGGGCCTGCGCGTAGCCTGCGGGCATGGCTTCTGTTTTCAGTGCGATCATCGACGGTCAGCTGCCGGGCCGATTCGTTTGGGAGGACGAGGAATTCGTCGGTTTCCTCACCATCGCCCCGATCACCCCCGGTCACACCCTCGTGGTGCCCCGCAAGGAAATCGACCAGTGGCAGGACGTCGACGCCGAGATCTTCGCCCGACTCAACGGCGTCGCCCAGAAGATCGGGCAAGCAGTCCGCCAGGCTTGGGACGCGCCGCGCGCCGGCCTGCTCATCGCGGGCCTGGAAGTGCCGCACCTGCACGTGCACGTCTTCCCGGCATTCACCATGGGCAACTTCGACATCTCCGGCGCCGACCACCACCCCTCCCCCGAGTCGCTCGACGACGCCCAAGCACGAATCAAGCAGGCGCTGCGCGACCTCGGCCATAGCGCCAACGTCCCGGACTGAGCTCGTCGTTCACGAAAACGCCGAAGGGCGGTCACTACGCAAAGATGCGCAGTGACCGCCCTTTTCGTTGCAGCGACTGGAAGAGCCCCCTGTCAGGATTGAACTGACGACCTTTCGCTTACAAGGCGAGTGCTCTACCACTGAGCTAAGGAGGCGGGAAAACGGTGACCATCATAACCGGGCGCGCCGACTGCGTGACACCGGATTACGGTGCCACGCAGCGGCAGTTCGATCGAACGCCCCGGCGCAGTATCTAGCCGGGGGTCAGGACTTGGCGCCCTGTCGGGCCGCATCGTCGGCGGCCATCGCGTCACGCAGGCTCTTCGGACGCATATCCGTCCAATTCTTTTCGACGTACTCGACGCAGGCAGCGCGGCTGTCCTCGCCGAAAACGACTCGCCATCCGGCCGGAACCTCCGCAAAGGCCGGCCACAGCGAATGCTGCTCTTCGTCGTTGACCAGGACGAAGAAGCGGCCGTCTTCGTCATCGAAGGGGTTGGTGCTCAATTTCACCTCACTGGATACTGGCGCATGTACGGGATCGACTCCGGGACCCGTCCGGCGCTGCTGGAGCGTCGGAAGATCCCCGAGCGTTGTGTCGACCCTAGCAAGGTAGACGTTACGTGTTGGCGATTACCTCAGGCCCCGAAGAAATCGAGCAGGATCTTGTTGACCGCCTCGGGACGCTCGAGGTAGCCGTAATGGCCCGCATCGGGAATCTCCTGGTAACGCGCGCCCGGAATCACCTCGGCAACCTCGCGTGACAGATACGGCGGGATCATCCGATCATCAGCGAATCCGATGGACAGACACGCGACCTCGATCCCGCGATAGGCCTGCACCCGGTCGAAGTCGTGATCCATCCGGCGCTGCGCGCGGATACCCGGCGTCACTGGGCCGCCGGTGAACTCGAACAGGTCGAGCCAGTCGCGGGCAGCGTTCGGGTCTGCCAAGGTCGCGGGTGAGAGGTTCATCACCGCGGTCACCGCGGCCTCGTATTTCGCGGGCAGTTGCACGCCGCTGGCATCGAGGTCGTGTTCGCCGAGCGAGAGCGTCTTCTGAAATTGGTCGAGGCGGCCGTGACCGGCCATGAACACGGCCTTGCGCACCAGATCAGGGCGGGCGAGCGCCAATTCCTGGGCCACCCGCGCCCCCATCGAGGTGCCGACAACCAGCGCGGGACCCTCACCGAGCAGTTCGATGAGTGCCGCAGTGTCGGCGGCCAACTCGTCGATGGTCATGCCGGCGGCGGCCTCGGAGGATGGCGCGATGCCGCGGTTGTCGAAGGTGCACACCCGGTACCCCGCGCCGACCAACGCCGGAACCTGATGCAGTTCCCAGACCCGCCCCGGGCTGCCTGTCCCCATGATCATCACGACCAGCGGCGCCGATCCCGGCGTGTCCGTTCCCTTGGTTCGGTCACCCTTGACCTGGTAGTTGAGGGAAATTCCGTTCACCGTGGCCAACGGCATCTTCGAACCCTTTCGTGGAGTAGTGCTGGGCCCCCACGGTATAGGGACCGTCGCGGCGGCGCACCGGCCGGGCGAACAGGTATCCGGGTGCGGCGCGCAGGCACCAGGTCCGGATACCATTGACTACTCGCACGTACGAGCGTACCGAGCCGGGAGGACAAGAAGATGGCCGCGAAGGGCAGCGCGAACGACATCGCGGACGACGATCTGGAACCACTCGCCGACGAAACCGCCCGCCAAGCGCAGCGCGTCGTCGCCGCGTACGCGGAGGACGCGGACGAGTGCCGGATGCTGTTGTCGATGCTCGGCATCGGACCCGGCGGCCGAGGCGAGTAGCGACCGAGTCGACCAACTCGAGCTCGACGACAACGGCGCCGTCGATCAACCGATAACTTCAGCGGGAAAAGCGACGCGCAAAGGATGCGTGAGTGGACCAGATGACTGACCAGCCGTCCGACGACTCCGAGCACGCCCTTCCAGAGCCATTGCCCGATGGCGCCGCGTTCACCGCGGCGACTACCGATCGCGCCGAGACGAACGGCGCCGGTTCCGGCTTCGTCGTCGTCGCCAATCGACTCCCTGTCGACCTGGAGCGACTGCCCGACGGCTCCACCCGCTGGAAACGCAGCCCCGGCGGCCTGGTCACCGCGTTGGAGCCGGTGCTGCGCAACAACAAGGGGGCCTGGGTCGGCTGGGCGGGCGTGCCCGATATCGATGTCGACCCGATCATCGAGGACGGGCTCGAGCTGCACCCGGTGCCGCTGACCGCTCAGGAGGTCTCCGACTACTACGAAGGCTTCTCCAATGGCACGCTGTGGCCGCTCTACCACGATGTGATCGTGCGACCGGTCTACGACCGCAGTTGGTGGACCGCGTATGTACAGGTGAATCGTCGTTTTGCCGAGGCGACCGCGAAGGTGGCCGCCGAGGGCGCGACGGTGTGGGTGCAGGACTACCAGCTGCAGCTGGTGCCCAAGATGCTGCGCATGCTGCGCCCCGATCTGACCATCGGCTTCTTCCTGCACATCCCGTTCCCACCGGTCGAACTGTTCATGCAGATGCCATGGCGGGCCGAGATCATCGACGGTCTGCTCGGTGCGGATCTGATCGGGTTCCACCTGCCCGGCGGCGCACAGAACTTCCTGTACCTGGCCAGACGCCTGGCCGGACAGCCGACATCCCGAGGGACCGTCGGTGTGCGCTCCAAGCTCGGTGTCGTGCAAGTCGGGTTCCGCACGGTTCGGGTCGGCGCATTCCCGATTTCGATCGCCTCCGCCGAACTCGACGAGCATTCCCGACGTAGGTCGGTGCGCGAACGTGCCGCGAAGATCCGCGCCGAACTCGGCAACCCGAAGAACATTCTGCTCGGCGTCGACCGGCTCGACTACACCAAGGGCATCGATATCCGGCTCGGGGCGCTGGAGGAACTGCTGGTGGAGGGCCGGATCGATCCGGCGGAGACGGTCATGGTGCAACTGGCGACACCGAGCCGGGAGCGAGTGGAGAGCTACATCCAGATGCGTGGCGACATCGAGCGCCAAGTCGGCCGGATCAACGGCGAGTTCTCCCAGGTCGGCCACCCGGTAGTGCACTATCTGCACCGCCCCATCCCCCGCGACGAACTGATCGCCTTCTTCGTGGCCGCCGACGTCATGCTGGTGACCCCGCTGCGCGACGGCATGAACCTGGTCGCCAAGGAGTACGTGGCCTGCCACAGCGGCCTCAACGGCGCCCTCGTGCTGAGCGAATTCACCGGCGCCGCAGCCGAATTGCGCCAGTCCTACCTGTGCAACCCGCACGACCTGGACAGCGTGAAGGACGCCATCAACTCCGCACTGGAGGACGATCGCGACACCAAACGTCGCCGCATGCGCTCACTGCGCCGCCAGGTCCTCGCCCACGACGTGGACCGCTGGGCCCGCTCCTTCCTCGACGCACTGGCCCAGGACCAGGTCGCAGGCAGCGCCCTGCTCACCGACGACGACGTGTACCCGAGTGTTTGAATTGCTGTGTTGTTTGGCAGCGCCTTCGGCGCTGCGGGTTCGCGGCCCCCTTGGTCTCACTTCCGAGCCGTCGAGACTTGCGCCTTCGGCGCGTGCGCTTCGACGGCTCGGAAGCGAGACGGGCCACGAACTCTCATGCTCGGTCTCGCTTCGCTCGGAAGACATCATCGTGCCCAGTAGGGGCGTCGGTGGCTGAGCTCGCGACTTCGGTGGGTGGTCATGGACTGCTGTGGAGATGGGGGCCACTGAACACTCTGATGCCGGATCGTGCTGCGGCCGGAAGGTGCCAGCGCGCCGAGAAAGAGCGCCGGTGCGGATAGTTGCGCCTTCGGCGCGTGCGCTTCGACGGCTCGGAAGCGAGACGGGCCGCGAACTCTAATGCTCGGTCTCGCTGCGCTCGGAAGACCTCATCGTGCCCAGTAGGGGCGTCGGTGGCTGAGCTCGCGACTTCGGTGGGTGCGTTTCAGTGGCCGCGCCGGCAAGGTGGACCGCGAACGCCAGTGATCACACTGCGCTCCAATGACACCCCTCGCGCCCAGTTGGTGCGTCGACAGAGATTGTCGCGACCTTGTCGGATACACACAGGAATCACCCAGAAAAGGTCCAGCGAGTTCCCAGACAGGTGTCGGACGATAAGACAATGAGCGCGCCCGCGGAGAGTTCACCCGAGGCTCGGGTCCTTGTGGTGGACGACGAGCCGATGATCGTGGAACTGCTGTCGGTGAGTCTGCGTTACCAGGGTTTCGAGGTCGATACCGCGGTTGACGGCGCGCAGGCGCTGGACAAGGCGCGCAGCTTCCGCCCACAGGCCTTGATCGTCGATGTGATGATGCCCGGCATGGATGGCTTCGGGCTGCTGCGCAGGCTGCGCGCCGACGGCATCGGCGCGCCCGTGCTGTTTCTCACCGCACGTGACGAAGTGCAGGACAAGGTCGCCGGACTCACTCTCGGCGCGGACGATTACATCACCAAGCCATTCAGCCTCGAGGAGGTTGTCGCGCGGCTGCGGGTGGTGCTGCACAGGTCCGGTCACCATGCGCCGGTGCGGGAGAGTTCGCGCATTCGGTTCGAGGACATCGAACTCGACGACGACACCCATGAGGTGTGGAAGGCGGGCGAGCCAGTGCCGTTGTCCCCCACCGAATTCACCTTGCTGCGCTACTTCATGGTGAATGCGGGCACCGTGCTGAGCAAGCCGCGCATTCTGGATCACGTGTGGCGCTACGACTTCGGGGGTGAGGTCGGTGTGGTGGAGACCTATGTGTCCTATCTGCGCAAGAAGGTCGATACCGGAAACGAGCGTCTGATCCACACGCTGCGGGGCGTCGGCTATGTGATGCGCGCGCCTAGTCGCGCGCGACAGGCCGAGAAGTGACGAACGCGCGCATTCGGAAAGTCCGCAGCAGGCTCGCACGGAGATGGTCGGCGATCCCACTACGGGTGACATTGGTGCTCGCCCTCGTTGTACTGGCCGGGTTGGGTCTGCTGGCTTCCGGAATGGTGGTCACCTCGGCATTGGAAGATTCGCTGATGCGCCGCACCGATCAGCAATTGCGGGACGCCTCGGTGGCGTGGATGCGGCCACCACGGCCCGTACCACCCGGCCCACCGCATTTGCCGACCGTGTTCTACATCCGGTCCGAACCGACCGCGGGTAACGGCATTCCGCTCGAGAACCCCTCGTTCAATGTGGACGCCAAACCTGCGCTGCCGGATCCGCCGCCGTGGCGGACCGACCGTGATCCCCCGCCGGGGGTTATCGCCATCACCAAGCCCACCACGGTCGGCTCCAAGAACGGCGCGGCGGTTCAGTGGCGGGCCATTACCGTGCGAACACCCGACGCCACCACGACGGTGGCGGTGCCGCTCACCCAGAACATCGAGACCGTCCGCCGCCTGATCATGCTCCAACTGATCGTCGGCGCGGCAGTCCTCGCCGCGCTCGCGGTAGCCGCCTACTTCGTAATCCGGCGCAGTCTACGGCCGCTGCGCGGGGTCGAGAAGACCGCCGCCGCGATCGCCGCGGGGGATCTGACACGCCGAGTTCCGGTGCGCGGCACCAATACCGAGGTCGATCGACTGTCACAATCGCTCAACGGCATGCTCGCCCAAATCCAGAGTGCCTTCGCGGCGACCGAGGCGTCGGAGTCCGCGGCACGCCGCTCCGAGGCGAAGATGCGCCGCTTCGTCGCCGATGCGAGCCACGAACTGCGCACGCCGCTGACCACGATCCGCGGCTTCGCCGAGCTCTACCGCCAGGGTGCCACCACCGACCCTGCCCTGTTCATGGACCGGATCGAACGTGAAGCCCAACGCATGGGCCTGCTGGTCGAGGACCTACTGATGCTGGCCCGACTCGACGCCCAGCGCCCGCTGGAGCAGGGTCCCGTCGATCTGCTCGCTGTCGCGAGCGATGCCGTACACAACGCCCGAGCGATGGCGGCCGCTAACGGCTCGGATGGCCCGCATCGTTGCATCGAACTGGAAATATCCTCCGGTGAAGGCACATTGGAGGTGAACGGCGACGAAGAGCGGCTGCGCCAGGTACTGGCCAATCTGCTGAACAACGCACTCACCCACACCCCGCCGGACGCCTCGGTAAAGGTGCGCCTGGCGCCCGAGCTCGACGAGATCCTGCTCGAAGTCGCCGACACCGGCCCCGGCCTACCGGCCGACGAGGCCGAGCGCATCTTCGAACGCTTCTACCGCACCGACAGCTCCCGGACCCGGGCCAGCGGTGGCACCGGCCTCGGACTATCGATAGTCCAAGCCCTGGTAGCCGCGCACGGCGGAACGGTTACCGCAGACAGCGTGCCGGGATCGGGCACCACTTTCACCGTGTATCTTCCGCGATCGTCGCGAAGAGCGGACGCGTCGGACAGTCTTTGACCGACAAGGGATTTCGACTACAGGGTGGGGCGAGCGACACAGGTTTTCCACCCAGGCCACGTCACAGCTCGAGTCGAGGTCGACAACACCCGCACAACCACCCGGCGAGCGAATGACAGCTGCTGGTCGTGTAGAGGAAACCTGTAATAATTTGAGCAAGCAAACTCTTGCGCAACGTCACCAGACTCCACATATACGCAAGTAAATCCTGCCGCTGACGCCAATCACTCTGAGGGCATTGGCGGTAGAACATGCTCTAGGTACATAGGGAACACGGGACCGGCGCCCTCCGCTGACACAGCGACGGCGCCGAACGAAGGGAATTTTGCCGCACCGTCGCAGCACCATCGATGCACGTCGAGATCGGTCCGCTCGGCCGCACGAAAGGCACTGCGCACCAACGGATCAACGATGTCTGATCGCTGACCATGCAACTGCTGCCCGCCACGCTCGAGCGCGGCACCGGCCACATCATCAATGTCGGTACCGCGGGCGCGCACATGGGCAGCATGCCGAGGTACGTCGCCTACGGTGGCTCCAAAACCGCGCTGACCGCCTTCGGTCGCAGCCTCGGTGCGGAGCTGAGCAGCCGGGGCATTGCCGCGACAACGGTCCAGTTTCCGCTGGTGCAGACGCCCATGATCGATGGCACCGAGGACTACCGCGGTGTTCCGACCCTCGCCCCGGAGGCCGCGGCGGAATGGCTGGTGCGGGCAATCCGCACGAGACCCATCGCGCTGTATCCACGTTTCGCCGCACTGATGCGGGTCTACGGCGCGCTGTTTCCGACCGCGGCCGACCGCGCTCTGCTCATGGCATCGTGAACTGCCGCCGGTGCACCGACAGCAGGGTGGTGCACCGGCTCAGATCGGCGTGACCTGCGAAACCAGCCAGTGGTCGTCGTCTTTGTCCAGGGTGACCCGGACCCGGCTGCCGGTGGAGGTGCCCTGCGGCGATTCCTGACTGGTGGTGACCTGGTTGAGGAAGATCAGGACAACCGCACGCGCGCTGTCGGCCGAAACCACGCCACGCGCCTCGGTGGTCGCCTTGACGCTGAGCTGCTTTTCCTTGGCGCCCGGCGCGATCGCCTGCTTGATCAATTTCAGGTAGTCGTCGCGGAAGCTCGCCGAGAGCTGATCGGCCGCCTTCGGCAGCTCGGTGTCCACGGTCTTGTAGTCGTAGGTGAACATCGCCGACACCGTGCGGTCGGCCGCGTCGACCGCTTCGGTGCGTGACTGCTCCGACCGCCGATCATCCCAGTATCGATATCCGTTGATACCGGCAACGATTCCCGCGACCACCACGATCACGGCCGTGACGAGCAACAGGATCTTGCCTCGTAATCCACTCATCCGACGAACTCCACGTTGGACGCGGACAGCCCGGAACCGTTGCGGGTCACGGTGACCCGGAACCGGTAGAACCGCGTCTGCGGCTCGGCCTGACCCGCGTTGGTCAGTGTCTGTTTGGCGGCGACGAGGATCTTTGCCGAGCTCTCGTCGTCGCTCTCGACCGCGGCCTCCACGATCTCGCCGTTGGAGACGACCTTGGCCTCCTTGACGATGTTGAGGAACGGGTCGACCCGACCGTCGAATTCGGTTTTGAACTGTCCGGAGGCGACCGAAAGGATCCGATCGATGTCCTCCTTGGCGGTATCGGCCCTGATGGTGGTGAGGTTGAGGATCGCCTGCCTGGCGGTCTGGGTGTACTCGGTGCGGCGGGCATCGCGGTCGTCGATCGACTTCATCGCCATGACCGACCAACCCGCGCCGATCACCGCGGCCACGGCCAGCAGTGCGCAGGCGGCCGCCGCCAGGATGCGGGTGCGTCCCCCGCCTGCGTTCACTTCCGCGTCCGGCCCGGAGTCGGCGGGCTCGTCGGCATCTTGTGCGGTCTCCGCCCATGATTTGCCGAGGTCGACCGGGCTGTCCTCGGCAGGCCTCGGCTCGGCGCCGGGCACCGTCGTGGCGGCCGAGGCGGCACCGGCAGTCGCGGTGTCCTCGGGTTCGGCCGCGGCACCGCGCGCCACGGCGCGAGCCGAGAAGCCCTTCGCGACCGCGGACATCGAGCCTGCGGCAGCCGCGGACTCGCCCGACCCGGTCTCCTCGACAGGAGGCCCCGCCGAACGCACCGCGCGTCGCCGCGCGCGGTGAGTATCTTCGTTGATCTCACTCATCGTTGCTGCTCCTCAAGCATTGCCTGCCAGCTCGACGGTACCGTGCCCGATCCGCCAGGCCCGACGTCGCCTTGCCGGTAGGTGCGTCCGTCCGTACCGATGTACACGCCGGTACCGGGGTCGTAGGTTCTGGCGGCCGCCGGCGTGCCGCCACCGTAGCTCGCGGGTGCGACCGGCACCGCCTCGGACGCGCCCGGCGCGCTTGCGGGAGCCACCGGCCGCGGCGGACCGAACGGCGGGTTGTCGCCTTCGGGCACGTACCCGGTGCGGCACAGCTCCGGAGTCGGAGCGCGCACACCCGGTACCTCCATGCACGGGGTGTTGCGGATGCCGCGCACCTCGATGGGTGAATCCTGCGGCACCTTGCAGTACAGGCCGGGCGGGGTGTCGATGGAGTCGAGCTCACTGGGTGAGCGCCGCTGATTCGGCGGCAAGAAGCCGGTGGTACACGCGGGCGGATCGTTGATAACGGCCATGAAGTCGACCAACACGCCGTATTCCATCGGTCCTCGAATGATGGTCTCCAGTGCCGCGATCAGCGGTGGGAGAACCACCAGGAGTTGTTCCAGCCCAGCGTGATACGTGACAGCGACCTGTCCGACGCTGACCAGATTCCGCAGCACGATAGGCAGCGTGGGTCGCAGATCGTTGAACTGCGCGCTGACCCGCTGCATCGCGGCGGGACCGTTGCGCAGCACATTGCGCAGCGCGGGGTCGTGCCCGCGCAGCTGGTCGGTTACCGTCGCCAAATCACGTGTCCACGAACGGATCGCCGCATCGGACTGTGTCTGGGTGTCCAACAACGGGCCGATCTGATCCAGCAGCTTCTTGGTCGGTTCCGCGCTGTTCTGTGCCTCCTGCACCAGCAGGGCCGCCGAATCGATGAACCGCTGCAGATCGGGGCCCGCACCGTTGAAGGCCCGGAACGCCTCGTCGATGACTTGCCGCAACCGGGTGTCGGCGACGCTGGACAGCAGCCGGTCGGTCTGGTCGAGCAGCGATCCCACATCCTGCGGCAGCTTGGTGCGCTCCACCGGAATCACTGAGCCATCGACCAGATTTCCGCCCCTTGGCTGCTCGACGGGCACCAGATCGACGTACTGCTCGCCGATCGCGGAAACGCTGCGGATCCAGGCATTCACATCGGCCGGAACCTTGTAGTCGCTGTCGATGGACAGTTTCGCCTCGACACCGTCCTGGGTGAGCCGAACTTCTTTGACCACACCGACATTCGTGCCGCGATAGGCAACGTTCGCCGTCTGGTAGAGGCCGCCGGTCGCATCGAGTTGAACGATTACCTCGTAACGTCCGATGCCGAACATCGCGGGCAACTGGACGTACATACCGCCCATCACCACCAGGCCGATCACCGTGAGCACGGCGAAGATCGACAGCTGGATGCGGACGAATCGAGTGAGCGTCATCGTCCCGGCCCCCCTTGTGGCGCAGTGGCTCCCGGCAATGGCACGGTCAGTCCTGGAATGGCGGGCAGCCCCGGTATCGGTGGCAGGCCGGGGATCGTCGGTGTGGGTTGGCTCTGGGTGGGCGGCGTTTGCAGCGGCCCGGTAGCAGGGTTCCCGTTCTGGGTGGCCGTACTGGGCGCGAACCCGCCGAGCACACCTTCGACGCCGCCGAACCGGCCGCCGAGCGGTGTTCCGGTGAGCCAGTTGGTGTCCAGCCGTTTCGCGGTCAGATCCATGGTGATGTACAGGTTGAGGTAGTCACCCTTGATCGCATTGTTGAGGTTCTTCATCGGGAACGGGAACGTGGGCAAGATCTTGAGCGCCTCGATGAGGTTGTTGCCGGTATCGGCCAGCGTTTGCACGACCGGCGCGAGGCTGCGCAGATTCGACTTCAGGTTCTCACCGCTCGCGGCGACGATCCGTTGGGTGACGTCGCTCAGTTCGCCTAGCGCAGTGATCGCATGGGTGATGTTCGCCGTGCGATCGGCGAGCACGGTGAGCGCGGGATGGATCTGCTCGATGCCGGTGGCCAGCACCTCGCGCTGCTGGACGAGTTGGTCGCCGAAGCGATCCAATCCGCTCATGGCCCTGATGATGTCGTTGCGCTGCGCGTCGAGATTGGTGGTGAGCTCGGCCAGCTGGGGCAACAGATCACGGATGTCGTTCTCGCGACCGTGCAACGCGGAGTTGAGCTCGCGGGTGATCGTCTCCAACTGCGCAATGCCGCCGCCGTTGAGCACCACCGACAGCGATGAAAGCACCTGCTCCGTGGTCGGGTAGATCCCGGCGCGGTCCAGCGGAATGAGATCTCCGGCGCGCAGTTGCCCCTGCGGCGTGACATCGGTCGGCGGGGCCAACTCGAGATGATTGCTGCCGAGCAAGCTGGTCTGACCGATCTTCGCGACCGCATTGGCCGGGAGCTTCACTTCGGGATCGAGCGAAACGGTGACCAGCGCATGCCAGCCCTCCACCTCGATCTCGGTCACCGTCCCGACCGTCACGTCATCGACGCGAACCGGTGAATTCCTGGTCAGCGTGGTGACATTCGGCATCTGGATCCGCACCTCGTAGGAGCCCTTCTCGGTCCCCTGGGTGCCGGGCAGCGGCAGCGAATTCAGGCCGTCCCACTCGCAGCCGGAGACGCCGAGCGTCACCGCGATGCCAATAGCGAGGGCACCCATCCTGCGCATCGAACGCGGTCGCATCATCGCCCTCCTCCCGGAATAGCCAGTCCCTCTATCCCACTCGGCACCGTTACCGGCGCCTGCTGAGGTGCCGTCGTTGGTGCCCGCGCCGCCAAGCTCGGTGGGCTGTACACCAGCTGGTTCGGGAACGCGGTCACACTGGAGGCCGGATTCAGCAGTATCGGCGCGTAGTTCATGGCCAGCGAGCTGATCACGGGTGCGAGGTACTGGGCACACAGATCGGCGGAGCGGGCAGAATCGTTGGCCTCCAGCGCCCGGACCGATCCGCACAGGAAGCTGAGCGGATCCGCCGGGTTGTTCAGTGCCACGGCGCCGGTGACCGTGCCGGTCGCGGGCTTGTAGATCTGATAGAAGTTCACCAGCGCCGTCGGTCCCGAGTGCAGCACCCGTTCCAATTCCGGCTGTTTGTCCACCAGTGTCTGGGTGACGTCGGCCAGCCGCTGCACGCCCTCGGTGAGTTCGGCGCCACTGCCCTCCAGGAATCGCTTCACGTCCGCGAGGGCCGTGTCCAGATTGTCCAGTCCGGCGCCGAGATCCGCGGAGACGCCGGCCAGTACCGAGGACACCGAGGCGAGCCTGCCGCCGAATTGCACGATCTGTTCGTTGCTCGACGACAGCACCTCGACGAACTTCTGTAGATTCCGGATGGTGCCGAAGAGGTCGGTGCGGCCGTCGGACAGCGTGCTCAAGGTCGCCGACAGCTCACGCAACGTGTCGCGCAGCCGCTGACCGTTGCCGTCCAAATTGTCGGCCGCGGTGTTGACGAAGCGCCCGAACGAACCCTGCGTATCGTTACCCACCGGTCCGAGAGTCGTTGCCAGCTTGGATAGCTCGGCCTTGATGTCGTCCCACTCGACGGGTACCGCGGTGCGATCGAGCCCGATCTCTGCGCCGTCGCGGAGCTTCGGTCCACCGGTGTAGGCGGGTGCGAGCTGTATGAACCTGGCCGACACCAACGACGGCGAAATGATCACCGCGCGTGCGTCGGCGGGGATATCGATCCCACGATCGATCCGCACCCGCACCTTCACCCGGTCACGGCCGGGCTCGATCGCATCGATGCGGCCGACCTTGACGCCGAGTACCCGTACATCGTCGCCCGCGTACAAACCCGTCGTGGAGGGGAAGTACGCGGTGACCGTGGTCGTCCCGATCCGGGTGATACCGCTGTACACACCGGCCGACACCAGGGCGGCGACCAGCACCCCCGCGACAACCAGCACCCAGCGCGGCAGCTTCCGAACAGTGGTCAGCATGCTCATCGCGGCGGCTCCTGGACTGCGGGCCCGATCGACGGTCCCGGGTTCGTGAAGATATTGCGCAGGTCGTCCGGGAGATGCTGCGGCCATACCAGGGCATCGACGAGCGGCTGCAGTTCAGTGCTCGACGCGTTCACCACGTAGGCGTTGAACCAGGGACCATTGCCGACCTGTTCACCGAGCGCCGCCGAGTACGGTCCGAGTCCGTCGAGCGCCTCGCTGATGTTCTGCTTGTTGCGCTGAAGCAGCGCGAGCACCGAATTCAACTTGTCCAGTGCGGGTTTCAGCTGCGCCTCGTTATCGGCCACTAGTCCGGACAGCTGCTTGGCCACACCGTTCACGTACACGATCAGCTGCGCGATCGCGCCGCGACGCCGATCCAGCTCACCGAGCAGGTCATTACCATCCAGGAGCAGCGCATTGATCTGGTTGCTCCGGTCGGCGAGGATCTTCGTGACGTTCTGCGCACGGGCCAGCAGCTCCGACAGCGCCTGATCTCGAGCATTGATGCTGCGCGACAACGCGGTCACGCCGTCCAAGGCCGAACGCAGCGGTGCGGGGGTGTCGGCGAATGCCTCCGACAGTGCGTCGAGGGTCTTGTCGACCTGATCCATATCCAGCCCCTGCACCGTGCGACCGAGATCGCCGAGCACGTCGTTGAGCGAATACGGGGAGGTGGTGCGTTCCAACGGAATCGTGTCGTCGGTACGCAACGCTCCGGAACCTTCCGGTGTCACCTCGAGCGACTTGCGGCCGAGCACGGTGTTCGTCTTGACCGCCGCAGAGGTCTTCTGTCCCAACACGATCGACTCGTCGAGGGTGAACCGGACCAGCACCTTGGCCCCATCCAGACGGACATTCTCCACCCGACCCGAGCGCACTCCGGCGACCTGCACCGGATCGCCGGGCACCAAACCACCCGCGTCGGCGAAGTACGCCGTGAAGGTGGCGCCACCGCGGATGAACGGCAGCCGGTCGAATTGCAATGCCGACAGTGCCACCGCGATCGCGACGACGATGCCGACGACGCCGATGGTGATGGCTGGTGATCGCTTCTCGTTCATTTGTTCGGCGCACACCTTCCGGTCGTCTGCTCCCCGGGCAGGTTGATCTCGATCACCTGGCCGTTGGGGCCATCCACGAGCATGTTCGTGCCGCAGATGTAGAGCTGCAGGAACGAGCCGTAGGCGCCGATGCGGATCAGCTGCTTGTAGGTGGCAGGCAGGCGTTCGAGCACCCACTGCACGGTGTCGGAGCCACCGTCGAGATTGGTGGCGAGCCGTCCGGTCTGCTCGATGGTGGCGCGCAGGTCCGGGCGCGCCTGACCGAGCAGATCGGTGAGATCGCGCGTGGCTCCGGCGATTCGGGGTAGTGCGTCACCGATCGGGTCGCGCTGGGCAGCCAAACCACTGACCAGGCGCTGCAATTCGTCGAGGGTGGTGGCGAACTGGTCACCGCGCTGGTCGATGGTCTGCAACACCGTGTTCAGATTGTTGATCACACTGCCGATCAATTCGTCACGATCGGCGAGAGTCTTGGCGAACGAACCGCCGCTGTTCAGCAGCTGCACGAGCGTGCCGCCCTGGCCTTGGAAGATCTGCAGCAGCGCGTTGGTCAGATCGTTGACCTGCCCGGGATCGAGGCCACGGATCAGCGGCTTGAAGCCACCGAGCAGCATGTCCAGGTCCAGTGCGGGCGCGGTCCGCTCCTTGCCGATGGTGCCGCCGTCGGGGAGCACCTGCGTCGAGCCGGGCCCTTCGAGCAGTTCCATATACCGGTCACCGACCAAGTTCTCGTACTTGATCGTCGCGCGGGTGCTCGCGAGCAACCGGTACTTGCGGTCGACATCGAATTCGACGTGCGCCAGATGGTCCTTGCCCACCTTGATCGAGGTGACCGAGCCGACCGGCACCCCGGCGATGCGCACCTTCGAGCCGGGCAGCATCCCCGACGAGCTGGTGAACACCGCGTGGTACCCGTATTCCCTCGCGAAACGGATCTGGCTGAAAACCACCACGAGCCCGGCGAAGACCAGCGTCATCACCAGGGTGAAGATGGCCAATTTGACTGCTGTTCCAGTGTTTTTCACGGCTTGGCCACCCCCGGCAGCCCGGCGAACAACAGCTGGAACACCTTGGGCGCTTCGTTCAATCGCGGCGATCCTGTGTTCGGCTGGTACACCGTGCCCTGGCTGGTATCGGTGACGACATAGTTGGCGTGACTGCCAGGTACTCGGTTCACGACGCCTTCGCAGTGCGGACCGCCGGTAGCGTTCACCTTCGGCAGATCATCCGGATAGGTATAGGGCTTGGCGCCGAACATGAAGTTGGTGTTCATCCCGATGCCGGGCTTGATGCCGCCGAACATGGCCTCGGCGGTCGGCATCAGCGGCCCGATGCCATTGATGACGCAGCCGAGCGCGGGCGCGTACTCCCACAGCAGACTGGACGTCGGCCGCAGCAGATCCAGCGCGGTGGCGAGCTGATTCTCGTTCTCCCGTAACACCGAGCCGGTAGTGTCGGCCAGGCCGATGAGGTTCACCAGCACGTTGTCCAGGCTGCTCTGCTCGTCGACGAAGGTATTGCTGGTCGTGATGAGGTTGTTGACGGTGCGCAGGAGGTCGGGAACGGTGTCGGCGTAGAGCTCGGTGACATCGGCCGTCTTGATCAAGTCCTGTTGCAGAGTGGGCAGATACGGGTTGATGTCCTTCAGGTACGCGTCGCTGCGTGCGAGCAGCTCACCCAGCTTCTGACCACGCCCCTGGAGCGCGGTGCCGAGCGCGGTCATCGTCGCGTTCAGTTTCTCCGGCTCGATCTTGCCGAGCAGGTCCGACAGATGCTGGAACAAGGTGTTGAACTCGACGGTCACCGCGGCGGCGGTCACGGTTGCGCCGGGCCGCAGCGATGTCGACGAAGGCTGCTGCGGCACTGTGAAGTTGATGTACTTCGCGCCGAATACGGTGGTGGAACGGATGTCGACGCCGGCGTTCGACGGAACCAGTTTCAGCAGTTCGGGATCCAGCGCGAGCTTCAGCTGTGCGCCGTCCCCGATCTGGTGGATCGCCGAAACGCGGCCGATCTCCACCCCACGCACCTTCACCTTGGCATCGGGGTCGAGGACGAGGCCGCTGCGCGGTGCGTCGACCGTGACGGTGACCGTCTTGGTGAAGCCACCGACGAACATGATCATTGCGACAGCGGCAATGGCGACCAGGGTGAGCACCATCGCGGCGCCCGCCAGTTTCAGGCCGAGCCCACCGCGCATGGCTGCTGCCAGGCCGCGTTCTGCTTGCTTCGATTGCGCCATACCGCTTACCCGGAGAGATGGAAGTTGCCGGAGGTGCCGTAGATGGCCAGCGAGATCAGCAGTGTCACCGTGACCACCGCGACCAACGAGGCCCGCACCGCATTGCCTACCGCGATTCCCACACCGACCGGCCCGCCCGCGGCGTGATAGCCGTAGTAGGTGTGAATCATCATGACCGACAAGGCCATGAAGATCGCCTGTGCGAACGACCAGAGGATGTCGCTGGGAATCAGGAACGTCGAGAAGTAGTGGTCGTACACGCCCGCGGACTGCCCGTAGATGACCACCGTCGCGAACCGGCTCGCGATGAACGAACAGATGACCGCCAGCGCGTACAGCGGCACGATCGCGATCATCCCGGCCAGCACTCTGGTGCCGACCAGGTAGGGCACCGGCCGGATCGCCATCGATTCCAGTGCATCGATTTCCTCGGCCACCCGCATCGCACCCAACTGCGCGGTCGAGCCCGCACCGATGGTTGCGGCGAGGCCGATGCCCGAAATCACCGGCGCCGCAATGCGCACGTTGATGAACGCCGCGAAGAACCCGGTCAGTGCTTCGACGCCGATATTGCCCAGCGAGCTGTAACCCTGAACGGCAATGGTGCCGCCGGTGAACAGGGTAAGAAATCCGACGATGACAACAGTGCCGCCGATAACAGCCAAAGCACCTGTGCCCATGCTGATCTCGGCGATCAATCGGATTGTTTCGGTCCGGTAGTGCACCAGCGCACGCGGGATGGATCCCAGCGTCTGCGCATAGAAGACCGCATGCTTGCCCATCGAATCGAGCGAGCCGGAAAATCGACGCACTCGCCGCACCATGCGCGGGAACCGGGATTCGATCACGAAGGCCATGTGATCACCGCGCCGAGAACTTGATGCCGACGGCGGTGACCACGACATTCACCACGAACAGGGCCATAAAGGCAAAGACAACGGTCTGATTCACCGCATCACCGACACTCTTGGGACCACCTTTGACGTTCAGGCCCAGATAACACGCCACCAGCCCGGCGATCAGTCCGAACAAGCCGGCCTTCACCTCGGAGATGATCAATTCGGGCAGATGGGTGAGCAAGGTGATGCCGTTGACGAAAGCGCCGGGGTTCACGTCCTGCAGCAGCACCGAGAACAGAAAGCCACCGACGATGCCGATGGTGCAGACCAGGCTGTTGAGCATCAGTGCGACGAAGGTCGATGCCAGCACGCGCGGCACCACCAGCCGTTGGACCGGGTCGATGCCGAGCACGCGCATCGCGTCGATCTCTTCGCGGATCGTTCGGGCGCCGAGGTCGGCGCAGATCGCGGTGGCGCCTGCGCCTGCCACGATGAGCACGGTCACGATCGGTCCGACCTGAGTGACCGCGCCGAATGCCGCACCGGCGCCGCTGAGGTCGGCGGCGCCGATTTCGCGAAGCAGGATGTTCAGCGTAAAGCTGACCAGCACCGTGAACGGGATCGCGACGAGCAACGTCGGAACGATCGAGACGCGGGCAATGAACCAGGCCTGATCAATGAATTCGCGCCCTTGGAAAGGGCGTCGAATGCTTGCGCGGGCGACGTCGGCGACAAGTTCGAAAAATCCGCCCACCGCACGCAACGGCACAGCGAGGACCTCGTTCATTCGCGATCCTCCTTGCTCATCCTGCTTGTACAGCTCACAGCGTGATGCCCCCTCGAGGCGTCGTTGCCTCAACGATTAGAACATGTTCATTTTGTCGTAGGAAGCTTTTCGCCAACTTTGAACTGCACTTATCTGAGACCTGAGGATTTCAATTTGAAACGTGTGTCAGAAGTGCATGACCTGAGCCTTGTGAGCCGTGGCACACCCTTTGACTCCCATGTCTACCAAGCGCCGGACCGGTGATCAACAGTTGGTCACATGATCAGCATGTCGACCGATGGCACCCGCCATCAGCGAGCGAATCAGCCGAGATCGAGTAATGACGATGCGGAAAATGTACGACTATCCGGCCGATCGGCGAAGTACCCGCCGAGCGTGGCGGCCAAATCGTGCGCTGACCATTGGTCACCCGCCGCGTCGAACCGCTGCTCGACCGTCGGCGCCGCCATCAGCGCGACCATCGGCCCGTACACCACGAAGACCTGCCCATTGACCGCGTCGGCGGCGGGCGAGGCGAGGTAGGCGACCAGTCTGGCCACATGTTCCGGCGCGAGCGGATCGACGCCCCCCTCGGGCGCCGCGCTGAACACGGCCTCGGTCATCGCGGTCCGCGCCCGCGGGCAGATGGCATTGGCGCGCACACCGAACCGGGAAAGGCCGCGCGCGGCCGACAGCGTCAGCGCGGTGATGCCCGCCTTCGCGGCACCGTAGTTGGCCTGCCCCTCCGGCCCGAGCAGTCCCGCCTCGGACGACGTGTTGACGAGCCTGCCGTAGATCGGCGCACCCGCCTGCTTGGACTTGGCGCGCCAATAGGCCCCCGCATTGCGCGACAGCAGGAAATGGCCGCGCAGATGCACCGCGATCACCGCGTCGAAGTCCTCGTCGGACATGTTGAACAGCATGCGGTCGCGGGTGATGCCCGCATTGTTGACCACGATGTCGACGCCGCCGAAGGCCTCGTCCGCGGTGCGAATGAGGGCATCGGCCGTCGAGCGCTCGGCAATGCTGCCCGCGACGAACTCCGCCTTGGCGCCGAGCGCCCTGATCTCGGCGAGAGTGTCGGCGACCGCATCCGACTCCGACAGGTCGTTGACCACCACCGACGCACCCGCGGCGGCCAGCGCGAGCGCCTCGGCCCGACCCAGCCCCGCGCCGGACCCGGTCACGATCGCCACCCGGCCCGCGAGGTCTGTGTTGCCCATCACTTCTTCATCGCTCACGACTGCACCTCGCTAACGCTCGGCTCCGCCGTGCGCGATGCGCGCCCTGTGTTCTTGGTTCGCTCGCTGCGCTCACTCACGGGCCGACTCTAGAACGTGTTCCTATCTAGAGCAAGGATCGGGTCACTCCAATCGCAGCGCAGCCTTCGGGCACTGCGCGACCGCGTCTTCCACATCGGCGAGCCGATCTGCGGGAACCTCGGCCGCCACGATGTGCAGTACATCCTCGTCATCGAGTTCGAAGACGTCGGGGGCGATTCCGACACAGATTCCGTTCGCCTCGCACTGGTCCAGATCGACACTGACCTTCATGACAACTCCTTTGACAAGACTCTGATCGAAGCCTAACAACCCGAAGTGACGGCGTGGGCCGCCATCGACCGGATTCACCCTCAATACTGGAACATGTTTCAGTTCATATGCAATGATCGGTTGAACCCAATCGAACGAAGGCATGAGGTATTTGCCATGCGCATTGCGTACACGCCGCAGCAGGAAGAGCTCCGCGCGGAGCTGCGCGACTACTTCGCGCGGCTGATCACCCCGGAGCGCCGTGCGGCGCTGAGCTCGCAGACCGGCGAGTACGGGCAGGGCAACGTGTACCGCGAGGTCGTGCAGGAAATGGGCCGCGACGGCTGGCTGACCCTGGCCTGGCCGAAGGAGTTCGGCGGCCAGGACCGACCGACGATGGACCAGCTGATCTTCACCGACGAGGCGGCCATCGCGGGTGCACCGGTGCCGTTCCTGACCATCAACTCGGTCGCGCCGACGATCATGCACTACGGCAGCGAGGAGCAGAAGAAGTTCTTCCTGCCCAAGATCGCGGCGGGCGAACTGCACTTCGCTATCGGCTACTCCGAGCCGGGCGCGGGCACCGACCTGGCCAGCCTGCGCACCTCCGCGGTGCGCGACGGCGACGACTATGTGATCAACGGTCAGAAGATGTGGACCAGCCTGATCGCCTATGCCGATTACATCTGGCTCGCTGTGCGCACCGACCCGACCGCCAAGAAGCACAAGGGCATCAGCATGCTCATCGTGCCGACCACAGCCGAGGGCTTCTCCTGGACACCCGTGCACACCATGGCCGGACCGGATACCAGCGCCACGTATTACCAGGACGTTCGCGTCCCCGCGAGCTCGCTGGTCGGCCAGGAGAACGGCGGCTGGGCGCTGATCACCAACCAGCTCAACCACGAGCGGGTGGCACTCACCTCGGCAGGACCGCTCGGCCTCGCACTCAGCCAGACCGTGGAGTGGGCGCGTACCACCACATCGGCCGACGGCCAGCGCGTGATCGACAAGGAGTGGGTACAGCTCAACCTCGCGAGGGTGCACGCCAAAGTCGAGTATCTGAAGCTGATGAATTGGGAGATCGCCAGCCGCGCCGATGCGGGCGGCGACGCCGCGCCACGTCCGTGGGACGCCTCCACCTGCAAGGTGTACGGCACCGAACTGGCCACCGAGGCCTACCGCCTGCTGATGGAGATCCTCGGCCCGCAGGCCTATCTGCGACAGGACTCCCCCGGCTCGGTGCTGCGCGGGCGACTGGAACGGATGCACCGGGCCGCGCTGATCCTCACCTTCGGTGGCGGCACCAATGAGGTCCAGCGCGACATCATCGCCATGACCGCCCTTAAGCAGCCGGCCTCGGCGCGCTGACGCGCGACTGTACGAAAGTAGGTAGATCGCCATGGATTTCACCCCGACCGAGGCCCAGCTCGATCTCGCCCGGCTGACCGGCGAGGTGTGCGGCAAGCTGGTCACCGCCGACCGGCTGCGCGAACTCGACAAGACCGCCGTGCGTTTCGACGAACCGCTGTGGGCCTCGCTGGCCGAGACCGGCGTGCTCGCGGCGGCGCTGCCGGAGGCCGTCGGCGGCAACGACTTCGGTCCGCTCGAGCAGAGCGCCATCCTGCGTGAGCTCGGCAAGTACGTGGCCGCGGTGCCGTACCTGTGGTCGATTGTGCTCGGCGCGGGCGCGCTTGCCGCGTTCGGTACCGAGGCGCAACGCGATTGGGCCACCCGGGCCGGTGCGGGCAGCGTGATTCTCACGACCGCACTCGCCGAAGAGCAGAACTGGGAGCCGACCAAGCCGACAGCTACCGCAACCGAAGCCGACGGCGGCTGGCGGGTGACCGGCGCCAAACTGGCGGTGCCCTTCGCCGCCCAAGCGGCGAGAATCCTGGTCCCTGCCACGGCTTCCGGCCGGGCCGCGGTGTTCCTGGTCGACCCGTCGGAAGCCTCGATTCAGGTGACCGCCCAGCAGGTGACCGACCTGAGCGCGGAGTACTCGCTCGAATTCACCGATACCCCTGCCGAATTGGTCGGTGATCTCGACAACGGTGCGCAGATCCTGGACTGGCTGTTGACCAGGGCTTGGCTCGGCCTGAGCTCCCAGCAGTTGGGCACCGTCGAGCGCGCGCTGGAGCTCGTCGCCGACTATGCCCGCGAGCGTGAACAATTCGGCAAGGCGGTCGGCAGCTTCCAGGCTGTCGCCCAGCGCCTTGCCGACGGCTACATCGACGTGCAGGGCCTGCGTCTGGCCGTCACCCAGGCCACCTGGCAGTTGTCAGAGAATCTGCCGAGCGCCGAGGCAGTGCACACCGCGAAGTTCTGGGCCGCGGATGCGGGTCACCGCGTGGCTCACACCGTCGTGCATGTGCACGGCGGCGTCGGCATCGACCGCGACCACATCGTGCACAACTACTTCACCGCCGCCAAGCACAACGAATTCGCCCTCGGCGCGGCCACCGACCACCTGCGCGCCATCGGCACTCTCCTCGCGGAAACTCCTGCCTGACCCAGGATTCCGCACCCCGAATCGGCCCGCCGTCCTGGCGGTTTCAAGGGGTCGTCGCAACACTGCCTGGTGTTAGGCGGTGAGTAGATCACGCAGGCGCTCGGCTGGGGTATCCCAGTCGAGCGTTTTGC
>NZ_JBFBAB010000044.1:0-42258 GCF_040681975.1 Nocardia sp. NPDC051463 | reverse complement strand
AGCTGATCACCGAACCGGGCCAAATCCTCCTGAAACGACACGATCGCCGCAACCTCTCAAATCGAGAGTGTTGCGACGATCGCGTGAACCCGCCAGGAATGCGCCAGGCCGCTTGCTGTCGCGCGTGGGGTCCAGCATGCAGCCGAGCAGCAATGTTCTGGAGATGCGAAAGGCCGCTGACCTCGAACGAATTCGAGGTCAGCGGCCTTCGTCGATGTGCTGGGTCCGGCGGCCTAGGCGCGCCGACGGGTCTTCAACAGGTCGAGGCGCTCCTTGAGCAGTTCCTCGAGTTCGTCCTTGCTGCGACGCTCCAGCAGCATGTCCCAATGGGTGCGCGGTGGCTTGACCTTCTTGGTCTCCTGGGTGGTGCCCTCCATGAGGGTGCCTTCCTGGCCGTTACGGCACAGCCAGGTCGGGGGGATCTCGGCGTCGTCGGCGAACGGCACGTCGAATTCCTCGCCGTTGTCCGTCTTGTACCGAGCGATCCGCCGCGGAGCCAGGTCGTGGTCGCGATCGGTCTCGTAGCTCACCGCTCCGAGCCGACTGCCCCGGAGTACGCGATCTGCCATGGTGTGCCTCTCCCTAGGTGCTCGAGTCTTGTTGCGCTGCGACCGTGTCCGGACGAGCTCGCGCTCGCTGGACCTTACGTGCAACGAACGGGCCTGCGCTAATAGTTCCCGACACGGCGACGGTGAACCGTTCCATTGTAGTCGGTGCGCGGTACCGGCCGTGCCACGGCCGTGGTGTCGCCACGGCTGGGGACCTCCAGGTTCATTCAGTGAGACCGACCACTAATGTTCTGCCTCATGTCGCGCCGCTTGCTGGTGTCCTGCCTGTGGTGTGGGCGGGAGATCGTGGAATCGGAGGCCGGACGTCGTCGCCGGTACTGCCGCCAATCGTGTCGCCAACGCGCCTACGAACACCGCAACAGCTTGAAGGGGACGGGGATTCCCGACGACTCCGTTGTGCTCAGCGCACAGGAGGCGGCGGGCCTCGCCGACCGCTGGTTCGCCGCGAGATGCGCCGCGGAGGACGTCGCCACCGCGATCGGCGAGGGCGCGAACACCGAGGAGTTGAAGGTTCTCAGCACGACGCTGCTGGAGCTGACCAGGGACGCCGAACGCTTGCGCTGATCGCTGATCGCTGATCGCTGATCGCTGGTCGGCACGGCGGAGTCGAATATCGCGGGCCGGAGCCCGGTGGCGCGGCCGGCTCGGCACGAATCGAGCCGAACGAGTCCCGTGGACTGTGGAGTCGTTCGGCTGACGACGGTCACGGCCGCGCGTGCTTCAGCCGAGTGGCTGAGCACTCGCCGTGCGAAGCCGAGACTTGGCGAGTGCGGCGAGCGGCTGCGTGGGGTCGTCTGTCTGGTCGATTTCGGTTGCGCGATTGCGCAGGTAGATGGTGGTGAGTGCCAGCCACATGATTGCCGCGAGCCCACCGGCGGCGGCCAGGGTGGCGCTGTCCGGGTGGATCAGCGGCTGTGCTCGCATGGCCTGCCAGGTCACGATCGACAGCATCCCGGCGTAGCCGAGGGCCAGCACGCCCATGACCGCCGCCCGCGCACGTTCGGTGCGCAGCCATGGCAGCCGCGGGGCCAGCCAGGTCAACGCGAAGGCCGCAAGCAGCAGCACCTGGATACCGTGCAGCCCGACGAAGTGTGGCACCCGCAGATCACCGCCGATCGTGCTCCAGTGGGTGATCGGCATACCGCCCACGCCGTCGCGGGGCACGTTGGCGGCACGCGCAGCGTCATCGACGACAGTGTGTCCGGCGATGAGTTCCACGATGTTGCCGTTGGCATCGCGGACACGCTGCTTGCCCGTGAAACCCATCTGATAGGCGATCGCCATCCCGGCGACCGAGAGTGCCAGGCCGGCGTGAATGGCCCGCGCGATCGGCCGGTCGACGATTCGCTGCCACGAAAGAATCAGCGCGATAATCAGATTGGCGAGAAACAGGCCGGGCACACCGGACATGAACACCTGCTGGCCGATCGAAGTCACGGTGTCGGCGCTGTGGTTGTTGAAGTGACTGAAGGTGCCGCGTGCGGCCTGTACGGCGATGAATCCGACGTCGGCGAATCCGGTGATCGCGAACACCGTACCGAGCCACCAGGTGGCTCGACTTCCTCTGTGCGGCAACGACAACAGCCATGCCAGTGTGAAGCCGTAGAGCATGAAGGCGAAGCCGAACTTGAAGGGTTTGAGCCAGACAGACTCGCCGAGCAAGGTCCGGTCGTCGATGATCATGCCGCCCACCGAGACCAGCATGAGCGCGGCCATCGCGGTCACCATCCACAGCAGTGGGCGGTGCAGTCGGTCTGCCGGGCGGACACGGTTCGGGGTGCGGCGGTGTCGGGGCGTGGAATCCCTGGTTGCGGAGTCGATGTCGATCGTCGGCATGCTACGACGGTAGGAATCGGCACCGCCCGAACACGTCCCGCTACAGCGCCATTCGCGGCTGATACCGGAGTACTAGGGGAACAACCGGAGGCGTTCGCGAGTCCCTCATCGACTCACGAACGCCACCGGACTATCAGAGGCGGCTCAGTCGTCGGCCGCGTGCCCGACCTCGATGCCGCGGGCGGCAAGCCACGGCTGTGGATCGACCGGTCCGAGGTCCGGAATATGCACTTCGTAGTGCAGGTGCGGGCCGGTGGAGAAGCCGCGGTTGCCGACGGTGGCGATGACGTCGCCCGCGTGGACCTCTTGGCCGACACTGGCCAGGATGTCGTTCACGTGGCCGTAGACGCCGACACTGCCGTCGTCCTGCAGGACGCGTACCCACAGGCCGAAGCCGGAAGCGGGGCCTGCCTCGATGATGGTGCCGTCGGTGACGGCCGCGATCGGGGTGCCGAGCGGATCGGCGAAGTCGAGGCCTGCGTGGAGTGTGCCCCAGCGCGTGCCGAAGTTCGAGGTCAGCACACCCATGATCGGGCGGACAGTGTGTGGCCGGGCGGCTTCGGCGGCAATCTGGTTCTGTTCCCAGATCTCGGCCTCGGGCACGTCCTGCGGTGTCGGTGCCTCGGGTGGTGTGAAGGAGATGAACTGCGCGGCGTTGCGGGCTTCGGAGTCGGCCATTACGGCGGGGGACTTGCCTGCGGTCAGCTGGGCCGCGGAAGTCGCGTCGGCCTGATGCTGATCGGTGGCGGCGAGCACGCCGAATGCGGCGCTGACGACCGCAGTGACGGCGGCTGCACGGGTGGCGATGCGGTACCGGCGGGAACGGGTGGTGGCGCCGCTACGGCTGATTGATAACGGAACGGTCACGGGCATGCTTCGAACGTACGGGAGCGTGATGCAGGTTCCGTAATCATGTGGTTACCGTCACAGTGGAGCAAAAGCCCTGTTCGAAGATCACAAGTACATAACGAAACTGCGTGACAATTGAGTCGACCTGGCGAAATGCCGAAATAGGCCGAATTGACCAATCGGATGCCAGTTGATCACACTAGTTAAGTGGCCACTAACGGAGTTCGTGCGCTGGAGGCGCTAGCCGACCCGACTCGCCGGGCGATCTTCGAGTCGCTGCCCACGGCGCCGTTATCCGTCGGTCAGCTGGCGACCGCAGTCGGAGTGAGTAGCTCCGCGGTCTCCCAGCATCTGCGGGTACTGCGGGAAGCGCGGCTGGTGATGGTGCGTCGCGACGGGAACCGACGGCTGTATTCCCTCGACCCGCGCGGGCTCGGTGACGCACGCGACTACCTGGAACAGTTCTGGCCGAGCGCGCTGGCCGCGTACGCGGCCGCGCTCAGCACAGCACGGGCCGAGGAAGGGATCTGATCGCAGGCGGGTGTTCAGCCGACCCGGCGGTAAGTGGCGCGGCGGCGATCGGTGCCGGTGCCGGGCCAGGTGCGCTTGGTGAGCTGCTTGTCGACGGCGTTGATCACCTCGGTGACCCCGATCCGCAGCAGGCCAGGGTCGGGGGTGTCGGCATCGGGGTCGCCGATTTGGCCCGCCCAGAGCACCGCATGCCTGCCGAGCAGGTGCGGGGGCGGTCCGCCCCAGCGCGGCGGGGTCGGGCCGAACATCTGCACCGTCCTGGTGCCGAAGGACGTGGCCAGATGTGCGACGCCGGTATCGCCGGAAATGACGAGCTCGGCCTCGGCGACGGTGGCGGCCAGCTCGATCAGGTTCTGTTCGCCTGCGAGCACCCGCCTGGTAGGCAGGCTCGCGCGTGCGGCGACATTCAACGCGATATCCCGTTCGGTCTCGTCGCCGGTGAGCACCACCTCGCGGCCGAGCACAAGTAAGTGGCGGACGACGGCGGCGAATCGGTCCGATGGCCAGCGCCGGGCCGCCGCACCCGCACCGACATGGACGACGACGCAGTCCCGATGGCTGGTCGTCGATACCGGAGGCACCAGTCCGAGGTTGCGTCGGTCGGCGACGATGCCATCGGATTCGAGCAGATGACACCAGCGCTCGACATCGTGCATGTCCGGTTGCCATTCCGGACCTTCGAGGTCGGTGAAGGCGGCGTTGCGGTAGCTGAGAATGCGGCCGGGATCGGTCTTGGTGAGCGTGACGATGCTTTCGGCGCTCGGACCGTGCAGATTGACGGCGAGTTCGGGCTGTGGGCCGTCCCAGCGGAATGCGCTGAGCTCACCGGTCGGCACCATGGCGTCGACGGAGGCGATCAGGTCGACGATCGGCTTCAATCGGTGCGGCGCCGCCAAGACGATGTGGTCGTGGGGCCTCGCTCTGCGCAGCGCACGTAACGCCGGGACCGCAGTGAGCAGATCACCGAGGCCACGTGCCTGCAGCACGAGTACAACCGCCACCCTCTTCTCCTAGCCACCCGAGACTCACGAACCCGACCCGAACGCGCGCACCCGGTGCACACGACGAGAGTCACTTAGGGATGACTACCCGACCTCTTCCGGCAGTAAACGTCGACGACTCGGACGTTATCTATGCCACAGGCTCGGTATCCATGCCGCGGTCTCCGTCCGAGGACTAACCTCCCAGGTGGTGGCAACTACTCCCAAGGAGGGTCCCATGGTCTCCCGGCTCAACCCCTACATCAGTTTCGGAGACACGGCCCAGGTAGCGCTGGAGTTCTATCGAGAGGTGTTCGGCGGAACCCTGTCCATCGACACGTTCGGCAAGTTCGGCGACAAGGACGCGCCAGGCGCGGAGCTCGTCATGCACGGCATGCTGGAGACTCCGAGCGGTTTCACGCTGATGGCCTCCGACACCCCGCCTGGTATGGAACACACACCGGGAAGCAGTATTTCGATCAGCCTCAGCGGCGACGACAGCGCCGAACTACATGACTACTGGGACAAGCTGGCCGCGGGGGGCGCTGTGACGGTGCCGCTGGAGAAGCAGATGTGGGGCGACGAGTTCGGCATGTGCACGGACAAGTTCGGCGTCGCGTGGATGGTTAACATAACTCCCGCCGCTCAATAGGCGGATCGGGTAGCCCGGCCACTCGGCGCGTTGTTCGGCAAATGGCCAGAAAACCATTCCGGCAGGGCCTAGCATCTCGATATGACGACAAACAGCGTGGTAGAGGGACCGCTGCAAGTGCTTGCTCGCAGTGCGTGGCAATCAGTTCTCGTCACCGGCATCCTCTCGGTGATCCTGGGTGTCCTGATTCTGGTATGGCCGGGCAAAACGTTGTTGGTGGCAGGCATCATCTTCGGCATCTATCTGGTGGTTTCCGGTGTGCTGCAGTTGCTCGCCGCTTTCGGTGCGCCGGCGAGTGCCGGTATGCGGGTGCTCTCCTTCATCACCGGCGTCCTGTCGATCGTGATCGGCGTGTTCTGTTTCCGCGACGAGCTTGCTTCGATTCTGTTGCTCGGCATTTGGATCGGCATTGCGTGGCTGTTCCGTGGCGTGGCCTCGGCGATGGCCGCGATCTCCGAGCCGGGACTGCCGGGGCGCGGTTGGATCGGTTTCTTCGGAGTGATCACCGCGATTGCGGGTATCGTGCTGATCGTCTGGCCGGTCGCGTCGGTGGCGACGCTGGCGTGGGTTGCCGGCATCTGGCTGGTGGTCCTCGGCATCATGGAGATCATCACGTCGTTCGGTGTTCGTAGGGACGCCAAGCGCCTGCAAGAGGGCCTCTGAACTCGCGAAAGAATATCCGGCCCGCATCGGTGGTGCGGGCCGGGTTCGTTAATGGGATCGTCGGGGTTTCGTTGCCGACAATCGATGTCTCCGCGCCGATCTGCCGCACGCCGGTGGCCGCGGCGCCCGTCGATGACCGAGCTGCGCTCGGGGTGACCCTTCGGTTGAAAGCGCTGGCGGATCCGGTTCGGGTGAAACTGATGTCGCTGCTCGCGCAGCGCGACGGCAGCGTGAACACCCGTGATCTGGCGGCGGCCGTCGGGCTGGCGGAATCCACGGCGAGTCACCGTCTCGGGCAGTTGCGTAATTCCGGGTTGGTGGAGTCGCCGCGCCAGGGGAGGAGCGTGCAACTTGCTGCTGGCCGAGATGCGTTGTCCGCCTTGTGTTTCGTCCTCGACCCAGAATGCTGCCGGTAACAGGTGCCTTCGATATTTCCGCAGCGATGTCATCGACGTGATCGGCATCGCGGTTGTGCAAGCTCCGCAAGCGCGGCACGCGTGACCGATACCGGAGCAGAAGTCCGGCTGAACCCACCACTGCGGGAAGGGGACGATGCGCGATGGACCATAGTAACGACAGCACGCCTTCCAGACCGGTCTGGATCCCTGCTGAGCTATATCCATTCGCAAGCCGCTTCGAAGAGATCGACGGTTCGCGGGTGCACTATGTCGACGAGGGCAGCGGGCCGCCGCTGATCCTGCTGCACGGCAATCCGACGTGGTCGTTCCTCTACCGCGACGTGATCAGCGGGTTGCGGGATCTGTACCGCTGTATAGCGATCGACTATCCGGGGTTCGGACTCTCGCAGGCTGCTCCCGGGTACGGGTTCACCCCCGCCGAGCACGCCGACGTGGTCGAACAGTTGGTTATCCGGCTCGACTTGCGCGATGTGACGCTGATGGTGCAGGACTGGGGCGGCCCGATCGGATTTGCCGTCGCCACGCGACACCCCGATCGGTTCGTTGCGTTCGTCGTCGGCAACACGTGGGCATGGCCCAAGTCCGATCTGGGTACCCAGGTGTTTTCACGGTTCTTGGGCGGTCCGATCGGGGGCCGGTTGATCCTGCGCCACAATTTCTTCGTCGAACGGATCATCCCGGCCGGTGTTCGGCGCAAGAAGCTGACCGACGCGGTGATGAACGCGTATCGCGGCCCGTTCCCCACGCCGGAATCACGTCGCCCGGTGCATGTCTTCCCTCGCGAAATACTCGGCAGCAGAGCTTTTCTCGCCGAGGTCGAGCAGGAACTCGCGGTGTTGCGCGACCGTCCGGCGTTGCTGGTGTGGGGTACGAAGGACGTTGCGTTCCGCGTGCCAGAACGCCGCCGATGGGAGCGGCAATTCGCGGACCATCGAACTGTCTTGCTCGATGGTGCGGGGCATTATATCCAGGAGGATGCTGCCGACGAGATCGTTGCCGCGATCATCGCGTGGAACGACCATTGACAGCGTCGAACTGCTCGAACATCAGTGCGGTATCACGAATCGACAATCTCCTTGCCGAATCGGGAGTCCCGAATCGGTGCAGGCCGGTTCATTCCGCTCTGTGTACGGAGCGGGCCAAGATGAATCCGCTGACCACGAGCACCCAGGCAGGGAATGCCAGCTCCACCCACATGCTCGCTTCGCTGATGATCAGTAGCGCCACGGCCAGCACGTAGCTGAGAACCGCCAGCCAGCGGGGCATCAGCCTGGTTTTCAACCAAATCGTCGCGAGCGAGATCATGAACACCGCGGCCATGCGAAGCGCGTAGGTCTGGCTTGCCGAAACCAGGACCATTCTGCCGAAGTTCATCACCTCGGCGTGTGCGGCTGGGTCGGTGACGCTGGAGTTGCTTGCTACCAAGCCGGCGGCGACGGCGGTGGCGACGAACATCATCGCCACGAAAAGCAGCCCGCTGCCCAGGAATACGGACACGAAGAACCTATCTTCGAAGCGCCCGAATCCGTCACGTACGACGCCGATGAACCATAGGAAGCTGATGCCTGCGAACGGCATCAGCACCGTCGCCGTCGTGATCGCGCTCTGTTGGCTCTGCAGCCACTGAGCTGAATCTTCGTGGCCCGCAGGCATGTGGATGCGAATCAGGATCAGCGTCGTACCGAACAACGCCGAGAAGACCACGCCGGCCAGTGCGGCGGCTCGCGGCGTCGACAACTGGCGCGGGGTCGGCGCCGGGTTGCTGTGTTGCGGCGTTGTCGACATGGAATCATCCTGTCAAACCTGGGCGCCGGTGGCAGGTATACGGGTTTCTCCGGAAAATATGTCGGACGTCCAGTATTTCGGCTAGGCCAATAACTTCGAAGCCTGCGGATACTTGAATGATGCAGCCGGATCGAGGAGGGCGGTCGATAATGGCATTGAACTGTCCCACTCGAAACGCAGAAGAGCGCCGGGACTCGAATTTGTGTGCCGGCTCGGTCTCGATCATTGATGATAGCCGGTAGTTTGCGGCGATATATGGCAAGCGCCTACCATGTTAGGGTCCGGCTTTCCCATTGGCGGCCAGGGTAGGTGACGCTATGTCAGCGACCGATCAGGACTGGAGCAAACCGGCAGCGATAGCTATCCCGAGGGAGGGCTATTTCGAGCTGGAACGTGGCCGGTATGGCCCGATCTATCCGCGGACGCCCGCGTGCTATGGGTTCTCGATCATTGCGAAGGTGAAACCTGGTCGAGAGGAGGCGATTCGCGCGTACGGCAAGCAGATCGAAGATGCGGTAGCGGGCAGTCCGGATGTGCTGGCGCCGCTGCGGCTGCACTATCTTCGGTGGGTATTGTTCGACGTCGGCTCGGGATTGCATTTCCAATATCAAGGCATCTTCGACACCGACTTCGACAAGTACACAGAGGATGCCGTTGCGCTCTTCAGTCAAACCGGTATCACCACTGTTTTTACCAACCTCGAGGGATTCCCCGAGGACTGGAAGGAAAACCCGGAGGCATTCGTCGAATTCGTTCGAGAACACCAGTTTCCGAGCTTCCTCGAATACGGCGAGTACCCCTTCGTCACCGCCGACAAGATCAAAAAAGCGCTCCGGCTCGAGGCGGCGTTCTCCGACATGCTCGATCAGATGCAGTAGATGGCCGGGCCCATGCTCGAGCTCGACGATATTCAGCACATCCTGTTGACCCGCACCCCCGCGATGACGGGCCGCTACGAGTTCCTGTCCTTCGATGATCCCGCCGGAGGCCGGGCCTGGCTGACCGCGCTGGTGGATCGGGTGCAGTCGGCTGCGGACGTGCGCGCCACGATGGACAGCTCCGAGCGCTGGATAACGCTGGCCTTTACCTGGGGCGGGTTGCGGGCGTTGGGGGTATCGGAGGAAGCGCTTTCCACCTTCCCCGACGAGTTTCGTGAAGGCATGGCCGCCCGTGCAGACATCTTGGGCGACACCGGCGCTGCGCACCCCGACAATTGGGTGGGTGGGCTGGCCGGCGATGACCTGCACGCCATTGCGATCTTGTTCGCCCGAACCGAAGCTGAACACCAGCGGTGCACCGCCGAGCACCACGAGCTGGTGGCGCGCTGCCAGGGAGTGCGTGTGTTGTCGTTCTTGGATTTGAACGCGACGCCCCCATTCGACCACGCCCATGACCATTTCGGATTCCGAGACCGGTTGTCTCAGCCCGCGATCGACGGATCCGGTGAAGAACCGACACCCGGCTCGGGTGCGCCGCTGAAGCCTGGTGAATTCATCCTGGGTTACCCCGACGAGGAGGGGCCACCCCACGGATTGCCGCAGCCGGAGGTGTTGTCCCGCAACGGCAGCTACATGGCATACCGGCGGCTGCAAGAACACGTCGGTGCGTTTAGGAACTATCTGCGCGAGCACGCCGATACCCCGGACGGTCAGGAGCTACTCGCCGCGAAGTTCATGGGCCGCTGGCGAAGCGGGGCACCCTTGGTGCTGGCTCCCGACCGTGATGATCCGCAGCTTGGTGCAGATCCCCTGCGGAACAATGACTTCAACTACAGGCAGATGGACCCGCATGGCTACGCGGTACCGCTGGGTTCGCACGCGCGGCGACTCAACCCGCGCGATACCGCAGTAAATATGAACCGCCGCAGGATGATTCGCCGCGGAGCCACCTACGGGCCTGCGCTGCCCGAGGGTGCCCCTGATGACGGGGTGGACCGAGGCATCGCCGCGTTCATCATCTGCGCCAGCCTGGTCCGTCAGTTCGAGTTCGCCCAAAACGTCTGGATCAACGATAAGACCTTCCACGAACTCGGTAATGAACACGACCCCATCTGCGGTACTCAGGATGGCGCCCTCGACTTCACGATTCCCAAGCGACCCATCCGCAAGGTGCTCCAGGGGCTGCCTGCCTTCACCACCCTCACGGGCGGTGCGTACTTCTTCCTGCCGGGCATCAGTGCCCTGCGGTATCTGGCCACGCTCGACAGTCGAGAGGTGACGTCATGAGCACCCTGCCGTGGGCACGCACCTACAACCAGAACCACATTCCGCGCAGGCAAGACGGGCGGCGGCGGATAAGCATCTACTGGACGTGGAGTTATCCGTGGGAGGCCCAACGCGATCCCGCCGAAATGTACAACCGCTTCTCCACGATGACCGAAGTCCGCAACGTCACGTGGCCGAGCTACGAAACCCCCGAATACGACGCAGCGCACTTCCTGCAAGGCATCGCGGGCACCTTGGAGCTGTTCCATCGCTCCACGCTGGCGTTTCAGCGGCTGGCCGGCGAGGCTACCGGTCATCCTGTTGCAGTGTTCCAGCGCATCGATCAGGCCGGGTACACATTGCCGATCGACGAGCGGATCTTGGCTGACACCGACACACTGATGGTGTTCGGGCTCGATCATGTTCTCTCCGAACAGGAAGCCGCACCCGAAGAGAGCGCCGCAATCCGGGAGTGGCTGCAACGCGAAGGCACCTGCCTGCTGCTAGCGCCGCACCACGATGTCGGCTTCACCGACGACTACACACAGCGGCAAATCGAATACGAGCATCACGGCGACGCACTGGTTCCCCGCCAGCAGCGATTCGGCCAGTACACGCGCTCGCTGATGCAAGCGCTAGAGGTGCCGGTGCACAACAAGTGGGGCCTGCGTCCCGCGGTCGTCGATGGCACCGATGAGATCGCACCCCTGACCGGGTTCCGCGATCTGGACGCGCCGCGGCTGCTGGACAACGTCACTACATTCAACTTCCACCCCCATCTGCCGCACTACGAGCTCACGGCACCGGAGAGCGACTCGCTCCGAGTCCTCGGCCGTCAGCGCGTCGACCTCGAACGACCCCATCCTTTTACCGCGGCGGGCAGCACGGAGTTCAACGCGCTGATCTGGATGCCGCCCGCGGGCAGGCGTGCAGGCGACATCGTACTGATCGACTCTACGAACTTCACCACACTGTTCGGTGGCACCGAAAGCCTCGAGAACCTCTGGCACAATCTCGCCACCATGAAATGACGTCGCAGCCGTCGAACTCGCGAACCCTCGGGCGCGGTCAAAAAGGCTGGCGTACATCGAATTACCTTTTCGGTGGAAACCTCAGCGCGAGAAAGCCATCATCGCCGCGGTCCAGGGATCTGCCATTCGGTGATGATCGGCACCGGATGCGTTCGCGCGAATGCCGCACGGGCATCCTCGGATTCGAGCGTGACCATTGCGCGCGGCTGCAGGATACACGAGTGAACGATGCGGCAGACGATTTCCGCGCGGGAATGCAGGTCGGCGGAATCGGGTAGCAGCCCGTTTCCGGCAGTGCTTGGCACTACGGTGGCTGTCGCTGCCACCGACATCGTGAACGGGGGTCCGCCATCGGTGGTGAGTTGGGGGAGCACGCGGTCCGGTTCCAGTGCCAGCATCCGGTTGGCGAGCGGGTGTGCCACCGGGTGATCACCGTGACGACGATGTCGGCGACGAGGGTATGGACATCGTTGTTGTGCACAGATATCGCGTCGAGTTCGGCCAGCATCGACTCCATTTCGCGGGTCATGACCGCCCGCACCACATCGTCGCGGGAGCTGATCCGTCGATAAACGGTGACTCGATCGACGTCGGCCTGTCGGGCGATGTCCTCGATCGTCGTCTTCTTGACGCCGCCCTTTCCGAACTGGATCAGCGCAGCTTCCAGGATGCGAGCCTCCATCGAATCATCGATCTCGGGCTTGTTTGTCGAGGTCGCAGCTGCGGAGGTGGCGAATCGAGAATAGCGAGGAGCAGACGTCGTGCCGCATACGCCAGCAATTTGTTCTGCAACATTGCAATGGGAAATGTTGCAAAGTACAGTTTGTGCATGGCTGAGACTGCCGGTGCAGCGGAGCACCACTACTGCGGTGAAGAGCATGCGATCAGCGCTCGGGACGTTCACTTCGACTTCGAGTCGGTGCCGATGCATTACATCCCAGGTGAGGTGCTGGCCACGCACATCGTCAATGTCATGCACCTCGTGCTTCCCGAGGGTGAGCGAGCGATGGCCAACTGTCTGGCCGAAGCATTGCCGCTGATCCAGGACGAGCGGCTACGGGAAGAGGTTGCGGGATTCATCGGCCAGGAGTCGATGCACGCGAGTAGTCACGAAGGTGCCCGCCGCCATCTGCAATCGATCGGTCTCGACGTCGAATCGTATGTGCGAAAGATTGCATGGCTGGTCGATCGGATCCTGGGTGACCGCGGACTGACCGGCCGCGCGAAGGACGCTTGGCTCAAAGAGCGTCTCGGCCTGTTCGCCGGGATGGAGCACTACACCGCTGTGCTGGGCGAATGGCTCCTGGAGGCCGACATCCTCGAGGAAAAGGGGATGCATCCGACAATGCTGGATCTGGTCCGCTGGCACGGTGCCGAAGAGGTCGAACACCGCAGCGTCGTTTATGACGCATATATGTACGTCGACGGCAGCTATGCGCGCAAGGCGCGCACCGCAGTCCTCGCCAGTGCGACCCTGCTACCACTGTTCATCGTTTCGACCGCACACCTGTACCGGAAAGACCCGGAGCCGAACAAGGGCAGGCTGTGGCCGTTGCAGTTCGTGAATGCCACTGTCCGCGGAGTCATTCCGAGCTTTACGGTGTTCTTCACCGAGCTGCCGCGCTACCTGCGCCCGGGTTTCCATCCCTCTCAACTCGGCCCGATGGACGCTGCGCTGCGTTACCTCGCTCGATCTCCCGCCGCGCGAGCGGCAGGCCACTGATGGGAACCGACACAGTGGCATCGGAATTCACACCGCCCGCGAGTACGGCTTCGGCGCCACCGTATTCGCGCGGCGCAACGGCAGGCAGATCGCCGATTGCATCCGATCCGGTGGCACCTCGATCAATGCTTGTGTCGCGCACGCGACCATTCCGACACCGCCCCTCGGCGGAGCCGGTAGCTCCGGGTCCGGTCGCGTGCACGGCCCCGACGGGCTCGAGTAATTTGCCGACGCGAAAGTCACTACACGCCAACGGTTCCCGTCGCGGCTGGCGCTCACCACGTTCACTCGTAGCACCACGGTCGACACCGTCGTCGACCGACTTGTTTCGGTGCTACCCGGAAGGACCCGCTGACCATGGCTACTGACACAGAACACCGGCACATCGCGATCGTCGGGGCCGGCTTCGCCGGCATCGGTCTGGCGATAAAGCTTCGCGAAGCCGGGTTCGACGATTTCGTGATTCTGGAGCGTGCCGATGACCTCGGCGGCACCTGGCAGGCGAACACCTATCCGGGCTGTGCGTGCGATGTTCCATCGCACCTGTACAGCTACTCATTCGCACCGAATCCCGACTGGTCGCGCACCTACGGCCGACAGGAGGAGATCCTGGAGTACATTCGATCGGTGGCGGTGACGCACGATGTGGTGCGCCACATCCGCTACAACGCGGAGATGCTCGATGCGCGGTGGGACGATGCGGAATCGCTGTGGCGCGTCAGCACCGTGACAGGGGATTTCACCGCGGACTTCGTGATCTCCGCGACCGGCGTTTTCAGCGAGGCGAAGTACCCGTCGTTGCGTGGGTTGGAGACATTCCAGGGCAAGGCATTCCATTCACTGCACTGGGATCATGAGCACGATCTGACCGGGGAGCGGGTCGCGGTGATCGGCACGGGTGCCTCGGCCGTGCAATTCGTGCCGGAGATCCAGCCCAGGGTCGGCGCCCTCACCCTGTTCCAACGATCGGCGCCGTGGATCGTGCCGCGAATGGACCGCAGGACGCTCGGACTGGAGCGACAACTGCTGCGCCGAGTGCCGATGGCAGGCAAGGCGATCCGGGGTAGCTTCTATACGCTGATCGAGGGTTTCGGGCTGATCGGATTCGTGGACAAACGGTTCCGTCACCCGTACGAGCTGCTCGGCAAGTGGCAGCTGCACCGTCAGGTCCGCGATCCGCATCTGCGCAAGGCACTGACTCCGGACTACATGATCGGCTGCAAACGCGCGATCTTCTCCGACGCGTATCTACCCGCTCTGGATCGAGACAATGTCGAGGTCGTTACCGACGGCATCGCCGAAGTGCGCGCACACTCGATCGTGACCCGTCGCGGCGTCGAGATCCCGGTCGACACCATCATCTACGGTACCGGATTCGAGCCGGTCTCCGCGGCTTTCGGGCGATTCACCGGGCGAGACGACGTCACCATTGCCGAGCTGTACGCGAAGCGTCCACAAAGCTATCTCGGCAGTGCCCTGTCGGGATTCCCGAACTTCTTCTTCACTCTGGGGCCCTTCGGGGCGGCTGGAAACCAATCGGCGATCTACATGATCGAGTCACAGATCGCCTACATCGTGGACGCGTTGAAGACCATGCGGGCCACAGGCGCACGCCGCGTAGAGGTACGACCGGAAGCGCAGGAGGCGTTTCTCGACGAGATGCAGGAACGTAGCCGCTCGACGGTGTGGCTCACCGGCGGATGCCACAGCTACTACCAGACACCGGAGGGCAACAATGCCGGCCTGTACCCGAACTGGAGCTTCGAATACCGCAGCCGTACAAGTCGATTCGACGCAGGCTCCTATGAGGTGAGTGCATGATGGACATCGGGCAGCTCAACCCGCTGCGCTGGATCGGCAACACCCTGTACGAGGTGCGCGGCAAGTCGGTGCTGATCACCGGCGCCGGACAAGGAATCGGTCTGGAACTGGCGAAGATCCTGTACGCCCGCGGGGCCTCGGTAGCGCTCGTGGACATCGACGAAGGCGCCGCCCGCACCGCGGCGGGAGCACTCGGAAATCGCGCCTGTGCCATCGCTGCCGACGTCGCGGATCGCGAGTCGATGGACAAGGCGATCGCGGAGGCTGTGGCCAGGTTCGGTGGCCTCGACGTCGTAGTCGCGAACGCGGGTGTGGTCCCGCGTCCGGCAACGTTGCGAACCATGGACAGCAGCGATTTCGACCGCGTCATCGGCATCAATCTCACCGGTGTGTTCAATACGGTTCGTCCGGCCCTCAACCACGTCGTCGCCGCGAAAGGCCATGTGGTGGTGGTCTCGTCGGCGGCCGCCTTCGCGCCGGGTATGGGCGGTGCGCCCTATATGATCAGCAAGGCGGGCGTCGAGCAACTCGGGCGTGCGCTGCGGGTCGAATTGGCGGCAGTCGGTGCTACGGCAGGCGTCGCGTACTTCGGCGTTGTGGAGACGGCCATGACACACGACACCCTCGATCGCGACGAGCTCGGCCGCGCGCTCGGCGACCTGCTGCCCTGGCCGCTCAACGTGCGAATCACCGCGGCCGAGGCCGCCGCGACAATTGCCGAGGGCATCAGTCGGCGTGCCGCACGGACCATCGCCCCTAGCGGCTGGGAGCCGTACGCCCTTTTGCGTGGAGTTGTCAACGTGGTGCTGGACAACCGACTCGCCCGCGACGCCGGAGTGCGGGCGCTGGTCCGCGAGGTCGAACAGCGCAACGGGCGGCCTGCATCATGACCACCGTCCGAGGACCGGCGCGCTCCCGGACATCTCGTCAGCTGGCGGGCATGACAGTCCACCCGGCCATCAGTATGGCTTCGGTCGAGAACGAGATCGCGACATGCCGTTCGCATCCGCGGGTACGGCGCGAGCGACCTGTCATAGGCCTTCGTCGAACGGGTATCGGGCATCGAGTGCGGACCGGTCACCGAGTCCGTAGTTCATGACGAGGTCATCGGCGACCTGGACGAGCACATCCCGCCCCTCGACCGCGGATACCCAATCCATCGGCAGCCCGGAGACACCCTGGATGGCGCCGATCAGGTTGCCGGCGACCGCACCAGTGGAGTCGGAGTCACCCGAATGGTTCACCGACAGTAGTAATGCTGCGCGCACATCGTTTGTCTCGACCGCGTGCAAGGCGCAGAACACACCGATGGCCAAGCATTCCTCGGCGATCCACCCCGCGCCCACCTGCTCGAGGAGTTCGGCGGTGGCCGCATGTTCGGACAACTCGACCGCGCGTGTCAACGCTGCCGCTGTTTCGGCCGCCGCGGGTACCTCCGCGAGCTGGGTGACCGTCTGCTGCAAGGCAATTGACAGTTCGATACCGCTCACCACGCGATCGATCAGCGCTGCGAACGCGCCAGCCGCGAGATATCCCGTGGGATGCCCGTGCGTCAGTTGCGCGGCCCGCGCGGCCGTGGTGAACGCACGATCGGGCCCCAAACCGGCCAGTCCGAACGGCGCGGATCGCATCACCGTGCCGCATCCTTTCGACCCCGGGTTCACCGGGCCGGGATCACCGAACGGATGCGGCGTGAGATACCCCCGCGCCTGCTGCCCCAGCCCGGACATGCACGCATTCCCCGGCGCCCGCACCGCATACAGAAAGGGCAGACCCGCTAGCCAGCCATCGGTATCCGAGGTGGGTCCCTCTTGTCGCTGGGTCTGTAACCAGCGTAAATACGCCCGACGCAATGCAGGCACCGGATCTACGCCGGGCACCGACCGTAACAAACCCTCCGCGGTGAACAGGGTCATCTGGGTGTCATCGGTAATCTGCTGCGGCGCGCCCTCGGCATACTGTGGTAGGAATCCCGTCACACCTTCGGGGCCGTACCGCTCGCGAATCTGCTGGAGCTGTAGGAATTCGATAGGCCACCCGAGCGCGTCGCCGACCGCCCCGCCCAGCAGGGAGCCCCGGACCCGGTCGAAGACCGTCATGTAATCCACCACAAGACAACATCATTACGCATATATTCCGCGTAGGTCCCGCCGCCTCGGTCCACTACACAGCGGGCGCATCAATGATGAACACGCGTGTACCTCGGACGGGGAAGGCGATGGCTGCGGTGATCCCCGCTCCGCGACTCCGCTGGGATCCACGCAGCCTGCCTACCAAATCCGCGACTACATCGACGTTATAGTGCCGATTGCGGTGGAGTCCGGCACCAGGTGAGGTTCCCCGGATCGGTACCGGCGCTTCCGCAGGGCTCGGACTGCTCGACAGATCCTAGGTAATCGACATGTGCAACATTCCGTGAACGGAGTACAAGCGTGACGATCAGCAGGCGTGGTTTCTTTGCTCGCGGTGCCGCGGCCGCAACGGCTGCCACCGCGGCGTCGGGCGCAACAGGGGCCGGTAGAGCCCGCGCCGATGTCGACCCTGACCGGCCGAACATCCTCGTTGTGCTCGTAGACGAGATGCGCGCGCCGATGTGGTTCCCCGACCAAGAAGCGTTGGACGGGATACTGCCACAGATCGCTCGAATCCGCCGAGGCGCTGTGTCATTCGAGCAGCACTACACCGCGGCCAACGACTGCACGCCGTCGCGTGGGGTTCTGCTGACCGGCTTGTACTCGCACCAGACCGGTTGCATGATGACCTCGCAGTCGACGTTGTCGCCGTTGTTCCCCACCTGGGGCTCGATGATCCGCGAACACGGATATGAGACGACGTGGTGGGGCAAGTGGCATCTCGGCCACGACTCGGACACGATTCCGGGGTCGTTAGCGAATTATGGATTCACGGGCGGCACCTATCCGTCTCCCAACGGTGCGCCCGGACAGGGCTTGCAGATGGACCCGGCCATCGTCGACCAATTCATCGGTTGGTTCGACGCGGAAGCGGGTCGAGCGCCGTGGTGCTGCACGGTGTCGTTGGTCAATCCGCACGACATCCAATGGTGGCCTCGATGGACCCAACGCCTCCAAGCGCAGCTCGACATTCCACGCTGGATGAACGACCTGCCCCCGAACTACGAAACCCTCGAGCAGCTGGCTCGGAAGCCACGCCTGCAGCTTGCGTTGGTGGAAGCCTCGGCGGTCGCGTTCGGGTGGGCACCCTACGGAACTCCCGGTGCCGAGCAACAGTGGATCGACATGCGCAACTTCTATTTGTGGCTGCAACAGCAGGTCGATATCCAGATCGGCCGGGTGCTCGACGCGCTGTACGAGCGCCCGGACGTCGCCGCCAACACCGTCATCGTCTTCACCTCCGATCACGGGGACTACGCGGGCTCGCACGGGCTGCACGGTAAAGGTGGCGCGGCCTACGACGAGGCGATCAGGGTGCCGCTGTATGTGCACGATCCGCGCGGTCTGCTGAGCCCCAAGTCTTCGACCAGTACCCGTGAACAGCTCACCTCCAGCGCCGATATCACTCCGCTGCTGCTGACGATCGCCTCGGGCGGGAGCGCATGGCGCGGGGACGCGAGGTACGCACACCTCGCCGATCGTCTCGATATTGCCGCCCTGTGCCGCGATCGGAGCAAACCGGGGCGGCCGTGGATCGTCCACGCTACCGACGAACCCACCATTGAAGAGGCGGCCGTGCTCTTCAACCAGAATGCGCCTGCACATGTTGCAGCGGTACGTACCGCCGACGCGAAATACGTGTCTTATTCACACTTCATCAACGGACGGATAGAAATAGACCCAGCTCAGCAACAAGAATACGAGCTCTACGACTACGCGGCGGTGGGCGGGCAACTCGAGCTCGACAACCAAGCCGTAACCAACGGTGATCTGCGCGCCCGGATGGAACCGCTACTGCAACAAGCCATTGCGGAACTGAACCAGCCGCTCCCAGCCCACCTGCACCAAGCGCAGGAGCAAGGCTGGGCGGATTACCTGGCGCAGGAACACAATATCCTCGCCATTGCGCAACACGCGCTCGGCGAACTGCAAAACGCCCTCCCCAAGTAGTCCCGCGGGGACGGTTCGTGCGCTGTCCGGTCGTGAAGATCCTCTGGCGATCTTCGGTTGGGCGGCACACGTGGATCCGATCGCTGAACTGCAGCGTCCGCTGCCGGAAAGTGTGAGACCCGGTCCGAATCGGGCCGGGTCACCGGGTTTCGAGCTGTTCAGCGCGGGGCGAGGCGGTGCACGACGATGCCGGACTCGAAGGTGGTCGTGTCGAGCAGTTCGAGGTGGCTGACGTCGCGGCCCTCGAAGAGCCGGGTGCCCGTGCCCGCGATGGTCGGGAAGATCCAGAAGTGGTACTCGTCGACGAGCTTGTTGTCGAGCAGGAGGTGCGACAAGGAGCCGGTGCCGAATTTGAGAATGTCAGCCCCGTCCTGTTCTTTCAGCACGCGAACCGCTTCGGTGACGTCGCCCTGCAGGACTGTCGCGTTCCAGGTCGCGTCTTCTTGCCGCAGGGTCTGTGAGGCAACGTATTTGGGCATGGCGTTGATCCGGTCGGTGTACTCGTCGCCTGCGGGCCGGGTCGGCCACACACCGGCGAAGCCGATGTAGGTTTCGCGGCCGAGCAGAAGTGCATCGGAGGCGAAAAGCAGTCCGGCGGCGTAGTCGGTATGCTCGTTGTCCCAGTACGGGGCGCCCCACCTGTGCGGTTCGGCGATGACGCCATCGGTGGTGACAAAGGTGGATTCGATGAGTTTGCGCATTGGCTTGTCCTTGATCGGTGTGCTCGGTTCGTTGACCCAACTGTGCCGACAGGGGTTTACGGTTTCCTTTCGGTCGGTTGACGGACTGCGCTCACGCTCATTGAGTCACCGTCGCGGGCGCCGACGAGTCAACCGCGAACGTCTGTCACCGGACATCCCATAGGTCCGATCGGTTACCCGCCCGTCGGCCGACCCCGTCCAGAGCGCCCGTCGGCAGAGGGGCGAATCAGGATCGGTTCAAGGTCAGATCCAGCCGGGCGATGTGGAACCGAATATCGGTGACATCGACAGAGGTTTCCGTGAAACGGTTCCCGCCCAGTACGTTTCGGACGAATTCGCGTACCACGGCGGGCTGCGCTTCCAGGCCCGACAGCAGCTCCGGCGACAGTTCTATCGTCCCGTCGAAATACCGTGGCTGACTGGAGATTCCCGGCCGCTGTGGCGTCTGGCGCAACCCGTCGACAGTGTGCAGGATCAGATCGAGCTGCGTGCCGTCGCCGAAGTCGATCTGAAGCGGTGTCGGGGTGACTGCCACATCGAAGGTACGCACGTGCGCTCTCCACCCCTGCACAGAGACGCCGTCATAGTCGTATGGCGACGGGGTGGCCAGCGTTTCGAGCGAACGATCGGCAGGCGAATTCTCCAGCACAGTCCCGGCGAGGGGTTGATCGGTGCGGACGAATGTCCACGACTCCGCGTTGAGTTGCTTTGTCCAGTAGCCGTTTCGACCGCCGTCGCGGCCCTCGACTCGCAGTTCTCGGGCCGACGAGCCGGGCCCGGTCCGGTGAATGGAGATGCGGTCGGTGATTTCACCCGGCACCTTCGGCTGTCGCATCCAGTCCGGTGCGGGCAGCTGAATCGCGGCGTATCGGCTGTCCATGCGTTCCGACAGCATGTCGGGAGCCTCGGGCAGACCGCGCTGATCGTGGTAGGAGTAGCGGAAGAACACCTTGTCGGCGCCGGAGATGTCGAAATCGTAGAGGCGCGTGTAGAAGTCGCCGAAACGGTTGACGATCAGCGAGGTCGAGGCGCTCGTTGACAGCGCGACCGCCTGGAACCGACCGCCGTAGGGCGTCGCCATCTCGTAGCTGTGATCCACCGGCAACCAGGGATCGATGTACTGGATTCGTTGACCATCATGGGTGAGCGCATAGACATGCGAAACCTTCGCTCCGCCGACCGGGTGATCGTTGCCGGCGGTATCTTGCCAGACGTGGTCCTCGTTGGGCGAGAGAACCGACCAGGACCAGGTGCGAGTGCCGGCGGGCAGTGTGTTTCCTGGGCCGGTCCACAGCGGGGTGCCGTAGCGGCTGCTCCAGTTCCAGTTCCGGGGTGCGCTGAGCGCGTGGTCCATGGTGTAGAACCGGCCGTCGCGGTCGACCATCATCACCTCGTCGTCGTCGGCGGAGACACCGACGACGCGACCCTCCAGGCAGCCCGGCAGCGACACGGTGCGCCAATTGCCTCGAGCGGTGGCCTCTTTCACGTATACGCGGCCGTCACGGTTGGCAAATGTCCAGCGTCGGTTGAACGACTCGGTCGTGGTGCGGAAGTGGACCCGGTCGGGCAACTCGACAGCGGCAGGAGCCAATACCTCCAGCCCGGAGGTGGATTCGTCGACAATCACTTCGGGGGTGCCGACCGTGCCCACCGGCGCACAGCCGGGGTCGGCGACAGTCACCGATTGCGTTGCCACCCCGGCCAATACCAGCCCCGTCACTGCGACAACGGCGGTCCGCCGGATGGCGTCGGGTCGCATCACAGCCACCCCGCGGCGCCGAAGCCCAGGATCGCGACGGCGTCGACGCCGAGGATTGCGCCGACGGTGAGTGCTTTGGCACGCACGGTGGGCAGATCATGCACAAAGAAGCAGGCCGCGAAGAACGGTACATAGCCGATGAGCCAGATGAGGACGGGGAAGCTCGGCTGCCACCACGACCATTCCCAGGTAAGTACTCCGGCCTTGTTGAGCAACACTTCGACGCCGACCGCCGCGGCCGAGTTGACGGCGATGAGAACCGGCCGGTTGGGCAGGCCGAAGATGCGGGTCTCGCGGGGCGGCAACATCTTTGCCGCCGCGATTCCCATGACGGCGAACATGAAGCAGATCTCGATATTGAGACCGATGAGGATCTGATACGCGGTGGGGCCGGACGCGCCCCAGACCGGCGCGCGATCGGTGAAGTGAAAGACCAGGGCATTCCAGATCTCGTTGAACCAGTCCATGCCCCACAACGCGATTCCCGCGAACAGGACATTCCAGTTCCGCCGCTCGATTTCGACGGCATATATGTAGATGACGAGCAGTAGAAGTGGGATCACATACCACTGGAATTGACTCGCATCGCGAAGTATCTCGAGCGCCTCTCGGGCGTTGTCGGTCAACGGCGCACCTCCCTCTCGTGATCGCCGGGCCAGGCGAGTATTACACATCGACACAAAACGTCAACATGTAACGTACGGTCGAGTGATCGAGCGCGCGAGGCTCAGGACCGGGTTCTTTCAGGCCGAGCCGGTAAGGTGACCGGCATGCGGGTCGGGCAACCGAGTAGAACCGCAATGGTCGTAGCACGCGCGAGGGCCCACCATCAGGTCCTCGACGAGCAGCGGATGTTCACCGATCCGTTGGCTCTGCAGATCATCGGCGAATCTGGCTTGCAGGCAACTGAATTCGACAACGATCTCGATCAGGATCTGGCTCGTCGCCGGCGGTTGTTCATCGGGGCGCGCAGCCTTTTCGCTGATGACACCGTGACGGCCGCGGTTGCCCGGGGGGCTGGTCAGGTGTGATCCTCGGTGCTGGGCTGGACACCACCGCCTACCGCAATACCCATACGCGGTGTTCATCTGGCTCGGCGTTGTCGTGTACCTGACCAGGCCGTCGGTCGCGGACACCCTTCGTGTGACTCGCAGCATTGTGTGGCGGTGTTTTCGCGGTGTCAGGTGGCGCTGCTGGGAGCGGATTCGTAGTAGCCCCGAGATTAAAAGTGCTGTTCTGTTGCGCGGGGGAGTGCCGGTAAGGATCGGGTCACCGCCACCGGCAAGGGGAATGGCGGTAGGCTCGGGTCACGATCGCTTTGCCTTAAGGCAAGTAGTCGGTGGCGGTTGGGGTTTCGGTGTTGAAGCCCTTGGGCTTCCTCCTGGCAGAACGGTAATGACTGATCAAGATGTCGGTGGGCCGGGAGTTCGCCCATCGGATCGGTGAGCGTCTCGACACTGCCGTCAGCAACCTCGCGCACGCTGTACACAGGGCGTACACGGATAAAACCGAGAAGCTAGGCGCCCAGGCGAAAAGACGGTCGGAGGCCGACCACACTCTTGCCGCCCGGATACGACAGGACTTCGGTGACCGAAGCGGACGATCGACAGCCGGGACCGGCCCCCATGGCGATGGGCCATTAATGCTGCATGGAGTAATGGCCCTGCAACAGCTTGTCGATCGCTACGGCGACGAGATCGTCTTTCACGGCTCGGATCTCCGTCTCACGACGCTGGAACCGCGCCAAGCCACTTGGAAGCGAGGGCTTTACCTTGACGGCGATCCCGCAATCTGTGCCGACAAGACTAGCGACATTCCGATTTTCATGAGCCTGTTCAAGCGTTACGAGACCTCCTATGGCCCCGACGCTGACGGAACGATGATCTACCGGGTCAAAGGACTCGACACCGGCGATGTGGATCTGGACGGTACCGTCGGTTACGTCCACGTATTGAAGCGGTCAGACTTCTCCGAGGTCACCCTCCCCCTCCCCGAGGGTTACCCAGGCCCCCTGACGACGCGGACCCCCGAACTACGAGCGTTCTTCCCCCTTCAGCCGCTGGCCATCGTCGAAATCCGAGCAGATGATTTCCCTTTTCCGCTTCTGCCGAAGTAGTAGTCGCAGATGAGACATGGGGCCGCGTCTCCTGTAGCTCGAGCGAGTGCAGCCCAACCGGCGGCCGCTCACCGAAACGCCGGGACCTCCAGCGCAGGCAGAGAGCTCGACCGCTCCGCCAGAGTCGAGAGAATCGGACCGGACGAGCGTAGACAAACGTTCTTGAACACCAGGCCGGTCTCTGCACGAAGCCCTCGACACCACCACTCTCGGCGGTCGGCTGGTCTTCCATGTTTTCGCCGCGCTCGCGGAGGTCATCCGCGAGCATATCTGAGCTGACCGAGGCGTTCGCCAAATCGGTTGTGGTGGATGGCGGTTCGCCCAGAGCTCTAGTTTCGGCTTCGGCGGAAGCAGAACAATCCGCGTAGGGTTGTTCGACCTCGGGCTCCCCTGCTTACAGTTTCTCGGTCATAAACTGCGATAGCACCCTGTCCACATCGCCGAGGGCGACAGCGAGATCCCGCTCCGGCCCGCGGTGCGAGGTTCGAACTCCATGTGACCGGCGGCGACACTGTCTGCTCCTCGTGCCCGAGTATCCGGCAAGGTCAATGATGGTACCAGGCAATGGATCTCACTCCAGAACGGGATTCACACACCTCGCGGACTGAGTGCAGCCCGGGCATCGTTCAGCAGCGCCCGTGACCAGCGCCGGTCACCGACCGCTGGGGCCTGGGAACCGACGGCGACGGAGCCGGGCTCGGTGGCGGGGCTGACCGCGCCGGTAGAAACGGCGATGTGAACCCAAGCGGCTGTCGAAGTCAGAATTTCGAGGGTGGCCCCAGTCTCATGACGCGCCGCCGAGAGCGTTGTCGAGCAGGACGGCGAACCGAGGTAGACCGATCGGACCGGGGTCGATCCCGGACATCTGAAGACGATGACGTTGGGCGGGTGGACGCCGTGGTTGCTCAACAAAGTCGGCGTGCGTGATTTCGAAGCGCAGGAAGTGTTCGACACCTGCCTGCGGCAGAATTCGGTGCTGGTTGACCCCCTGTCCGATTGATCCTGGCTTCAACCGAGCTAGGAGGACGAAGGGATGCTTTCTGTGGAGGATTGGGCTGAGATTTGTCGTTTGCGCAGGTCCGAGGGGTTGCCGATCAAGGCGATCGCCCGGGTTCTTGGCGTGTCCCGCAACACGGTGAGAGCCGCGTTGGCCTCGGATCGGCCGCCGAAATATCAACGGCCGTCGAAGGGGTCGATCGTGGACATTGTCGAACCGCAGATCAGAGAGTTGCTGCAGGCTTATCCGACGATGCCCTCGACCGTGATCGCCGAGTGGATCGGCTGGACGCGGTCGGTCCGGGTGCTCTCGGGTCGAGTAGCGGAGTTGTGGCCGGTGTATTTGCCGCCGGATCCGGCGTCGCGGAGGCGTATGTGGCCGGGGAGATCGCGCAGTGCGATGTGTGGTTCCCGCCGATCACGCTGCCGGTCGGGTTCGGGCAGGTTCGTGATCCGAAGCGGTGCCGGTGCTGACGATGGTGACGGGGTATTCGCGGTGGCTCTCGGCTCACCCGGATCAGCCTGTGACACCGGTGCCGAGCCGCGCGGCTGCGCAGTCGTTTGGCCGTCGATGTCCGACAGCTGTCCGCAAATCCGTTCTCCCCCAGGCATTTCTGTGCTTTCATGCTGATCTAGCATCGACCCTCCGTTGCGCTGGGGCTGCAGGAGGGCAGATGACCGAATCGTTTGGGCCAGGTGCTGGTGGGGCATCGGCTGCCGCGGCACGAGAGATCGCCGGGCAGGTCACCCGAGAGCTGACCGCCGGCGCATCCCACACCAGCAGGCGTTTGCATGACCTGGCGAGCAGAACTCGGGAGTCTGCCGGGAATCTGATCCACACCGACCACCAGAGCGCGATACCTATCGATTCTGCTGGTCGTGCTCTGATTCACGATGATCAGGTCGTTGGGGGACGCAGCGAAGCCGCGTACACAACATGGTTGCAGCAACTGCGGGCACGGGGTGTGGACACCGACCGAGCGATGTCAGATCTGGGAACCGTATGGGACTACCTGCGTCACGACCCCAAGTGGGCCTTCGACCCTGAACGCAACTACGGGGGTGTGGTGATGTTCGGCAGCCCGGACAGCGGCGGTGCAGCGGTGCTCGCCAACTTCATCCGTGACCACGGTCTACAGGACACGCCTGCCGTGTTCTCCGGCTACGCGGACCCAGACAAGGGCGCGATGATCCCCGAAGCTATCCGGTTCAGGAAGGCGGCGCAACGGGTCGGGTTGGGATCCCGTCACGTCATCGAAGATCATTCGGCCCGCAATACCGGCGAGAACGTCGTGAATTCGTTGGCATTGCTACGAGAACACCGGCGAGATGTCGGATCGATCGTTGGGGTGTGTACACCCCAACACGCTCGACGTGTGTGGGCCACGATAATGAAGCAGGGCCCCGATGTGGAGCACGCGGCGATGATCACCGCCGATGTCTCGGTGGAGAATTACTTGCGCTACGGGCTGCGCGATGATCCCACGCGGGTGACACCGCCAAATGAGGTCACCTCGGCGATTATGGGAGAGATCAAGCGTCTGGACGACTATCCCGGCGAAGGACACATCATCACACAGGAAGTGCCGTGCGACGTGCGCGAGGCATACGACAGGCTGAGCGAGACATTCCGCCCCTCCGAGCGCAGGTTCTGACGCGGCTCCAGGTCAATAGATCACCATCGCCCACCACACATCCGCGCGAAGCCCGCCGATCGGCCCGTCCTCCCGGACAAACGAGGACGCTTACGGACTGGCAACGTGGATACACCCCGATCCCGCAGCACCAACAAAGAGCGTTCTCGAGCACGTGGGGGCTTGGTCGCTGAGCTTGGTCAGCTCGAAACGATCAACGGGCTCGTGCGCGGTGGTCCGCAGTTCATGATCGAGATCGTCGATGACGCGGCGTAGCGCGTCGACCACCTCGATGCTCGGTTCGCTGTCGAGCCTCTTGATCGCGCTAATGGCGGCGCTGAAACGTTCTTGCAGACTGCTTATTTCGTGATCCCTCGCAAGGTCCCCGTGCTCGACCAGCATACGACCGCCCATGCCCCCGCCGTACCGGTTCGTACGCCCCCGCGCTAAAGCCTCGTCGGCTGGGCTGTATCCAGAACATGCGACAGCCCTGGCGGATACGACCCGCGAGGGCTGTCGCTCGACAACATCAGGCAACCGTGGATCGCGTCGCCGCGGTGGGCGAACCGTGGCTCAGCTTCTTCACCGCGGACGAAATCCGCGGTGACTTGCTGTCCTTCGGTTTCGTCGGGTCGAAGGCCATTCCGCGGCACAGCTTTTAGCCGCCCACGGCATCCGAACAACCGCTCGCCCTATGGATTCCGGACCGCACCTGATCCACGCAAGCACGGCGTGAGGGGGCCAGGATCCCTTGTCCCGGGACGTCATTCGGATCACGTCACATGCCTGCTACCACCGATCTGAGGGCCGCGCGCGGACTCACGGCACCGAGCGAGATCGCAGTGCGTTCGGAGCGGCGGCTTGCTCACGCGGTGGGATCGGCGCCCGGTGGCGCCGGAGGCGAGGCCGGCTGGTGGCCGATGAGCGGGATCCGTCGCAGGTCGATGTTTCGGCGCTCGTGCCTGCAGGAACAGCGCGGGATGAGGTCGGCTGAGAACCGGAATCGCCGAACCGTGCGGCTCAGTGGTGTGACTGTGGTGGCCGCATCCGCTATCACTTCGCGCCGAGAGTAACTGGGACCGAATCTCTTACGGCTCATAGGCGCAACACCGGAGCGTATGGCATCTCACCGATTCGGTGTCAATAGCACCAGCGGGATCTCACGGGTGGTCTTGCGCTGGTAGCCGGCGTAGCCGTCGTACGCCGCGACAACCCGGGGCCACAACGCCGCGCGTTCTTCCGCGGTGGCCACGTGCGCGGCCATCGGTTGCTTGGGGCCACTCTGCAGCGACACCTCGACATCGGGATTGTCACGCAGATTCAGAAACCACGCCGGGTGGGTGGGGTCGCCGCCGCGCGAGGCCACGATCACGATCGTCTCGCCGTCGATGACCGGCGCAGTCAGCATGACCCTTCGCGGCTCACGGGTCTTGCGACCGATGGTGGTGAGCTCGAGAGTCGGCATCCCCACAATGGTCTTGCCCAGCTTACCGCCGCTTACTTTGAGCAGGGCACGGTGGATGGCATTCTGAATCTTCAGCTGGGCATCACTGGGCATGCTGTGAAATCTACACCTGGGAGTGACACAGGGGCTTGGGCGTGCCAGATCCGCTCTGCTGCTCGGGGCCTTCCCCGGACGATGTCGAGCCGAGCGGCGACATCCTTCGGCATTTGGTTTGCCAAACCGTTACCAAATTTGTCCGATTCGTCGAATTCTCGTGTCAGATAGGCGTTTTCCTGTTTGCGGTGAATGCGCTTGTGGAACTGTGTAGCGCATGGATTCGACGAACGCCGCCGCGCGGTTGCTCGCAGAGGTCCTCGCGGCCGGATTCACTATCGATGGGTTCATCCGCGCTCTACGCGCCGACCCGAACGCCGACACCGCCGTCCTACCTCCACTTTCGGAGCTACGCATACCACCACCCGGACACAGCCACCGATCCGCCCAACAAGCGCGACACTATGGTCGACATCCCGAGCGGCTGTAGGCCCGGCGTATCGAGCGGGCCTGCCCTGTGACCGTGCGCGACCCCGTCTTGACCCCGTGGGACGCAACTTCGATGTAGCCGATCCGCCGTCACGGTGGCACTTAAGCTGCGGCTCATGCCTATTAGTCGTATGAGCGTCCTCGGACTCGTCAGCTCGGCCCTCGTCGCGGCGGCCATCGGACCGGCCCCGATTGCGCTCGCGCATCCCGCGCGCCCGGTCGCGGTCGCGGCGGCGGCCTGCGGAACGGCGCTTTCCTCGGCTGAACTGGACGCCATCGTCCGGTCGTCCGACACCGCAACGTTGGCCGGAGATTCTCTCCAGCGGTTGGAGACCGCTGTGTGGCGCCATCGTGAGATCACCCGGATCCTGATTGCGCACGGTGATCGGCGTGGGGTGTTCTCGCTGGGGCTCGATGCGGTAGAGGAGTCCGCGGTTATGCCGCTGCAGCGCGATCCGAGCACGTTCCTCGACCCGGAGTACGCACATGCGATCAGTCTCGAACTGCTGAGTCGCTATCTCGACAACGTGCACGCCGCCTTCGGTGGAGGAGTGGTCGAACCGCAGTGGGCGAACTACTTCGAGATGGCGCAACGCTGTGATGTCTCCGCGGCGCGACTCGCCATGGCGGGCTACAACGCCCACCTCACCGTCGATCTGTCGTATTCGGTGGCCGCGGTGGCCAGTGCGCCGCAAAACGCGCCCGACTACTTCAAGATCGTCGACGCCATCGCCACTGCGGGACAGGTGATCGTGTATCGCACCGAGCAGGTCTACCACGGTGACCTCGGTCCGCTGTGGCGGTTCTACTTTCTCGGCGACGGCCTGGACCTGCTGTTGGGTCGCGGGGTGGCGACCGGTCCGCTGCTACGGCTCGCGGACCTCGGTGCCAATGTGGTGATTTTCGGTAACGGTCTGGCATTGCGGGATTCGGCGCTACACGATCCGACGACCGCGGAAATCCATCTGCTGACCGACACTGCTGAAGTCGCCTTCGATGTCCTCGTGCAGCTTCGCAGTCTTTGACCCTGGTATGGCGCGTTGTCGCGGCACAGCGGCCGCGGAAGCAACGGGCCCCACCACATCCTCGGCCCACGCCGGACATCGTCGCAGAGACCGGCACGACCGGCAGGTCGAATGCGGCGGCTAGAACCTTTTACCACTACCGAAACCGTGGATATTTGCCACCTGAACCTGTCGGAATGACGGAGTGGTCGGTGTTTGCCTGCGTCGACGGACGGTGATCTCGTACTCGGGTTGGGCGCCGGTGACGCTGCCGTCTGGTCAGCATTACGTTGCTGCATCATTGCTGGAGATTGCTTCGATGTTGCCAATTATCCGGTCGTCGAGACCGTAGTCTCGGGCTCACCAGTGGATGCGGGACGCAGTGGTCTCGCGAGGAGGAGGCGACACGAGATGCCCAAGTATTTGTGGCGGGTCAGCTACTCCCAGGAAGGAGCACGTGGCCTGCTCGCTCAGGGCGGTAGCGCCCGCCGAGCGGCCATCGCGGAGATGGTCGAAAGCGTGGGTGGCCAGGTAGAAGCCTGCTATTTCGCTTTCGGTGAGGACGACCTTTTCGTCATCGGCGATGTTCCGGACGAGGTTGCTGCCGCCGCGCTCGCAATCCGAACTGCGGCGTATGGAGCGGCGGTCTCACATACCGTGGCACTACTGACCCCTGAGCAGATCGATGAGGCAGTCGCGCGTGACGTCACATACTTGCCGCCTCAGGTCGGTCCGTAGTTCCTCCTGCCTGGTGTAGGGATTGTCATTTCGACCTGCTGAGCATGACAGCGCCCACCGGCCCCCGCCCACGGTCGCAGGCCGAGGATTCGGTAATCGCCGCGGGTGGCCGAGGTTTATCAGTTCCCAGATCGCGTCGGTCTTGTAGGTTTCGATCAGGTTGTCACCGCCAACTCGCCGGGCAAGACGAACTCGCCGTGCCCGGCTGGTTGGCGGGCCTGTGGCGGCGTCGATACCGATACTTGCGTGGGTGACGAGCGTGACAGTTCCGGTCGACGTCGATGTGTGTCGTCCAGCGCTCTCGATGTTGGGGTAAGCCAACGGGGATGGGCCCCAATTCAATTGATCAGCGGGGATACGAACCGAGTGCCAGGGGAGAAGGCGCTGGAGTTCGGGCACGTCCCAGATCCGACTATCGGATGGGTGTTCGGACAGCATCGGATGCGGCCATGAGAGGGCGTTTGTCCCATCGCGGTGCTGGAAGCAGCGCCAGGATCGTGGGCAGGCCTTGGATTGTGGGGGCAGTGCACCGAGTCGTCATGTCGATCAGTCGAGGCCGGGCTATCTCAGTGCTTCGGTCACTGCTGTCGGTGTCGGCGCAGAACTGTTACCGGCCAAGGGATCTCGACGGGAAAACGTCTGCGCCCACACCGCTGTGGGAATGCCTCAACATCCTCTGAACCGAGCTTGTTCGATAGGCTCACTGCTGGAACGACTTCCGCTACTCGCCGCTGCGATGTCGGTGGGGTCCGCCCCCGGCCGTATGGCTGGTGCGGGTAATAGGCCCGCGAGTGTTGTTACGTGGGAAGGACATCGACTGATGATGGTGCGGCGAAGGGTCGCGGGGGTCATGGTCTCGGTAGGGATCGGTGCGCTGGTGTGCGGAACGGCGGTGACACCGGCGCAGGCGGATCCGCTACCGCAGTGGACGCCGATCGGTACCACGCTCTACACCTTCGGCGATGCGAATTTTTGTACCGGAGCGATCAACGTGTCTGTGGAGGCCGCACCGCATCTGCCCGGCCACGTGCTGGCGCATGTCACACCACTGGGTTATCAGCGCGGGCCCTGCGGCAATCACGTGATGCTGGGGTGGGTGGGCTCAGCGGGCGGGCGGACCCAGGACGTGTACGTGCACACCGATGTGGCGCAAGGTGACACCGTGACCGTCGACCTGTGGGTAGGGATGGGGCCGGCCAAGATCATGGCCGACACCTGGCCGATCCAGGGCACGTTCGCGGAGTGGTATCTGCTGGTGCCCTAGCCCCGCGCCGGGTGCCGAGACTGTTTCAGAAGTGCCGCTGGTCAGCGCTACGGTGTTGTGTCCTGCGGCAGTGGTGGCGTGAAAGATGTTGTCTGCGTTAATGCCGGGCCACGATCCGCAACGCAGCCATCGACCAACGGCTCCGCGACCACTGAGGGCGGGCAACCGCCCGCCCTCAGTCCGCTTCGAAACCTGCCTAGGAGGCGTCGCTCAGTCTTGCTGCTCCGGGTAGATGGTCCGCCCCTCCTTGATGGTCTCCAGCACCTGGATGTTCTTGATCTCCTCCGGTGCGACCGTCAGCGGATTGCGGCTCAGCACAACGAAGTCGGCCAGCTTACCCACTGTGATAGAGCCTTTGGTCGCCTCCTCGAAGTACTGGTGAGCGGCGTGCAGCGTTGTCGCCTTGATCGCGTCCAGCGCCGAAACCCGCTGCTGCTCGCCCAACACATGCCCGCTGCGGGTGACCCGGGTAACCTGGCTGGCCAGAACCGCGATCGAGCTGGGCAGCGCTACCGGCGCATCATGGTGCGAGGTGTAGCGCAGCCCCCGCTGCAACGCGGACGCGGCAGGCGAAATCCGGGCTGCGCGCTGGTCGCCGAGCACAGTTTCGCGGTACCAGTCGCCCCAGTAGAAGGTGTGCATCGAGAAGAACGACGGAATCACGCCCAACTCCCGCATGGCATCGAGCTGATCCTCCCGCGCGGTCTGCGCATGGATCGCCACCGGCCGCGGGTCGATGGGCCGATAACGTGTGGTGGCCTGACGCAATGCGGCAATGAACTGATCAAGAGCGGCATCGCCGTTGACATGTGCCAGGATCTGCCACCCTTTGCTGTATGCGTCACCGACCGCCTCCAGCACTATGTCGTCGGTCATCGCCGGATACCCCCGGTAGTGTGGGTCCTTACCCTCCGGGGGTGTCAGGTACGGTTGGGTCAGCCAGGCGGTCCGCCCTTGCGGTGACCCGTCGAGCCCGAGCTTCAGCCCGCCGATCCGCAGTCTCTCCCTGTACTGCGACGCGGGCGCCTCTTCGAGCTTCGCAGCCAGCGAAGAGTCCGGGTAGGCGACAACATCGATATCGAATAGGCCGTCGTCGGCAGCCGCTCGCAGAGCGTCCAGATCCGTCGTCGTCATTACCCGGCCGTCCTGCGCGGTCGTGAATCCGAACGCAGCCATCGCCCGCTGACCGAGCCCGATCAGCCGGCGGCGTTCCTTTTCGTCGAAGTCTTCTGCTGATTTCCCCCATGCCGCAAAAAGGCAGTTTCCTCGAGTACCCCGTTGGGCACCCGGGTTCCGGGCCAGCGGCGGATCACCCCACCCTCGGGATCCTCGGAGCTCTCGTCATACCCGAGCAACTCGAGGCCCTTGCTGTTGACAGCCCCCAGATGGCTGGACTGGTGGATCACCAGGACCGGCCGCTCCACCGAAACGGCGTCCAGATCTTTACGAGTCGGATGTGCGAGGCCCGCCAATTGGGCATCGTCATAACCGAATCCGATGATCCAATTCCACGTCCTCCCGGTCTCGGTATCCGTCCAGGCCTCCAGCGCGGCCTGCAGCGCAGCAAGGTCGTTGACCACGCCGTCGGGCGCGGGCAGCAGATTCGCCGTGCCTGCCTGGAATCCGATCAGCGACAGATGGCTGTGGGCGTCGACGAACCCGGGTAGCAGCGTCCGACCGCGCAGATTCACCAGCCGCGTATCGTCACCGGCCTGCACCAGCACATCAGCCAGGTCCCCGACGGCCGCGATCCGACCACTCTTCACCGCGACCGCCTCCGCGCTGGGCCGGGCGTCGTCGACGGTGACGATCTCCCCGCCGAAGTAGATGGTGTCAACTGCCGTGATGGGAACGATCTCGGTCATGATTCCTCCGGAGTTGGTCGCGAAGTCGATTTTCCAAGTATCGAGCGGATTCCCAACGCACACAGGCCAATTGGCGGACCGGTCAAGAGGTTTCAGACAAATGGATGGCGCCCGCTTCGCGCTCGAACGCGAGTCCGCGTCTTGGCGGCAGGGTCACGGAGATGTTCTGCCGAGGCAGGGTGCCGCCCCCTCGTTCCACACCTGTACACCTGGATATCCCGGGCGTCCTGAACCTGCAACCCGTCCGACCGGCCCCCGGGCGACATCGAGAACTGGACTCGAGCAGAAGTTCCGAAGACCATGTCGTTCTCCTTGGGCTTGGGCGTTTTGGAGAGAAGCCACAGTTCGCATGAATTCTGCCTCGAGGACAACTCGATAGCGCTCATACGAGCAAATGCTAACTGGGGCAACATGATTCGATCACCACATCGGGGATGCCATCCGCAAATTGCAGGGAACATACGTTCGATCGGTTGCGTCTCTGGCGCGTCAAACTTTTTGGCAGGGTTGCTCGGTTTACGCTCCGAGCACAGCGAGCCAGCAAGGAGCCGGTCTGTGGCGAGGTCACGGCGGTTGAAGATCCCGGTCGCGGACAAGGTGTGGGTCGTGTTGTCGGTGCTGGCCGGGGAGATGAGCGCTGCGGAGGCAGCACGGCGGCGCGCGGTGAGCACGGCATCGGTCGGGAAGTGGAAGCAGGCGTTCCTGGAGGCCGGGACGAAGGCGCTGGACGAGGTGCCCTCCGGTCCGGCCGGGGCGCAGGGCGCGCCGGAGCAGCGGCGGCTGCGGATGGAGAACGAGCAGCTGAAGTTGGCCCTGGCGGAGGCGACGGTGCAGTTGCGGGTGTGGCAGCACGGTGCTGCCTTGGTGGATCAGGTCCCTTCGCTGACCTCGAAGCCCTGAGAGCGGCAGAGGGACTGCCGGTTTCGAGGTTCGCTTGTCTGATCGGCACCCCCGGAACGCACCTACCGGCGACGGTTGGCGCGGCTCCGTGCTGGTGACGCACCGTACGGCCCGTGGCCGTCACCGAAGGCGGAGCGGTTCGAACCGATCGCGGCCAAGTACGCCGAGGAATGGCCGGCGTGGGGGCATCGCAAGATCGCGGCGTTGATGCGTGCCGACGGCTACGAGGTTTCCACCTCGACGGTGCAGCGAGCTGCCTGCAGCTCGCGGTCACTGAGGCCGAGCGTGTCCTTGGGCTGGAGGATCTGCGGGCCGATCGTGGACTGGCCGAGGTTATCGGTCCGGGCGGGGAGTTGCTCGGCATGGCACCGGCACCGATCGCGGTGGTATCGGACAACGGTCCCTGCTTCCGCGGGGGAGGTGTTCAAGTCTGCGTTCGCCGGGCCGGACCCGCTGCTGCGGCACGTTCGCACCTGGGTCGATCACCACAGACCAACGGTGTGATCGAGCGGTTCTTCGGCATTTTGAAATACGAGCACCTGTTCCGAGGCGTCATCGCCGAAGGTGATGCCCTGGACATGGAGGTCCACCGATTCCGGATCATCTACAACACGGTCAGGCCGCACCAGGCGCTCGGCGACCGAGTGCCCAGCGCGGCCTTCACATGCTGCGACCAGCGGAAAAACTCTATAAGCGGCATGTGCGGATGTCTGCGATGCTGGTTTCCTGGACGGAGTGAACGACTTCTCGAAGACTAGAGTCGGATCCATGAAAGACCGACCTGTCCTCGTCGTGGCCCTGATAGGGGGCTTCATCGGCGCAATGCTGTCGAGTCCGTTCGCCGTGTACTTCGGCTTCGGTACTCCTGTGCTCGCTACCGTCGTTGTCGGCATGGGAATCTTGCTGGCTGGAGGCGTAATGTTCGGCGGCCTCTGCGCTGCACTGGCATGGGCCGTCAGGGCCGATCGGCGTAACGGTGGGCTACCGCTGTCGCGGTGCGAGCCGGGCATAACTTTTCGAAGCTACGGTCTGGCGACGGTCGGTACGCAGCAGCCGTAGAGGACGCGGTGATCGGCAATACCGGACGCAGGCAGGTGACCTCGACAGCCATGGCATCAACCATGTGTCCGGCCAGCTGCTGCCAAGATCTTGACTCGAGACACGTCGTAAATGTCAGCGCCTAGCTGCTGGTCGGCAGCTGTCCCCAGTCGACCGCGAGTTCACCTTTGTCGGCCAACACGGCCTCCCACCAGTCACGGTTGTCGCGGTACCAGCGCACCGTCTCCGCCATCGCGGGCTCGAACTGCCGGGTCGGTCGCCACCCGAGTTCGGTCTCGAGTTTCGTCGGGTTGATGACGTAGCGGCGGTCGTGGTTCGGGCGGTCCTCGACATGCTCGACCCACTCCGCGGGATCCACACCGAGCTCGATCGCCACGATGCGCGCAATCTCCAGGTTCGTGACCTCGTGGCGGGCGGAGATGTCGAAGATCGGCAGCCGTCCGGGATCTGTTGCCGCGGCCGCCGGGAGATGGGGTCGAGCTCGGCGTGCAACACCTGGTGTACTGCGCTGCAGTGGTCGGCGACGTGCAGCCAGTCACGGCTCTGCAAGCCGTCCCCATAGACGGGGATCTTGCGGCCGCGCAGGACATGGGTGACAGCGAGCGGGATCAGCTTCTCCGGCAGCTGGTAGGGCCCGAAGTTGTTGGCGCAGTGGGTGAGTCGAATGTTCATGTCGGAGTAGGTGGCCATGTAGGCGCGCACCATCTGATCCCCAGCGGCCTTGGCGGCGCTATAGGGTGTTTTCGCGTTGAGCGGTGAGCGTTCGGTGAACCATTCCTCGGCTGTGGGGAGTTCGCCGTAAACCTCGATCGTCGAGATGTGCAGGTGCGACTTCACCGGCATGAGGCGGCTGCATTCGAGCATCACCTGTGCGCCGAGAGCGTTGGAGCGCATGAACGAAGACGGACCGAGGATGGCTCGATCGTTGTGTGATTCGGCCGCGAAATTCACCACGAAATCAGGTCGATGCTGTCGGTAGATCGCGGCCATCGCTGCGAAGTCGGCGATGTCGGCCTTCTCGAAGGAGATGCGTTCACGGACCTGGTCCAGGTTGGCCACGTTGCCTGCGACACCGATGTAGTCGACCGCGATCACCTGCGCATCCGGTTCCTGCTCCAGCAGAAAGTGCACGTAGTTCGCGCCTATGAAGCCTGCGGCGCCGGTGACAAGGTAGACGGCCATGGGCGCCGAGCCTAGCTGATCACCATGGCTCGTCTGATCGAACGACGGATGCGCTGGGACTGGTGCCGGTCGCCGTTCTGGGGCGGTTTCCGAGCTGCCGTTGCCGGGGGAAGAGTCACCGTGTCCAATTCGGTGACCGTGCTCGACAACGCGATATCGACGTCCCCCGGGCTGCGCAGGATCGGTGCGGGTTTCATTCGAACGGTCCGCGGCCGCTTCGCGTTCGGGCCGGCCACCCCAGAAGAACTGCGCAGCGTCTTCACCACCGAAGACGGGCTCACTGAATACGACGATGAGCTGCTGAACTGCACCGAACTCGGCGACAGCGTTCGGCGCGTGCTCGGCGTAGATCTCCCCATGACAGATCCGATTCGACTGTCACGCTTTACCTTGAAGGATCGGCAGGCGCAGCGATACCGCGGTGGACGGAAGAGTAGACGCGGCATGGTCGGTCGGATAGGTTGCCCAACTGCGGTACAACGAATTACGGGGATTGGAGTGCTGGCAGCATGGTGTGGTGGCACTGCGCCGGCCTAGGTGCAGTCGGTGGTTCACTCGTCAGTGTTCTCACTCTGGTCCGCTGTGTCTCGCAGTGGGAAGCTGCCAGGCGCACTGCCAAGGGGGCACTCAAAACCACACTGCCACAGTGGAACACATACATCGATGCGCCGGTGCTGCTGTGGACACTGGCGATACGCGCCCCACTCGGGGCGGGGACGGGCTTGCTTTTCGGGCTATCCGATCAGATCAGCGGTCCCTATGCCGCTGTCGCATTCGGTTTCGCGGCTCCGACGATACTCGCTCAGCTGGGGTCGATTCCCGCGGTTGCGAACGCGGTGAGGCAGAGGCCGGGATCCGGTGCTGTGCTCGATGCTGGTCCGATACGGGGGAGGGCAGGGCGCAGACGATCTGAAGAGACCGGGCTCGGAGAGGGTGAGCGCAGGTGAAGTGGCCGTATGCGGCGCGACTTGCCGTTTCGGAGGTGCTCGGTGGCACCTCACAGTCCTTTCCCGGCCCGTCGGCGACGCGAGGTTTCTCATTGCCTCAGCGGGTGGCTGCCGAGGTATTCGGTGTGCGACTGGCACCCGAAACTCCTGTGTGGGCACCGACCGACGCTTCCTATGATCGGCCGTTTTCGGTGCTCGATCTCGCCGAGCCATATCGGGTCGATCTGGAGGAGCTGCATTCGCGTGAAGCGGCTCGAAATAGACACCGCGTCGCAATCGGCAAAGACGCCGACGGCCGACCGGTCATCGTTGATCTGATGGGCGCCGAGGAGGGGGGAGATGGTCCGCACGGCCTTCTGGCCGGCGTCATCGGTACTGGAAGGTCGGAGCTCCTGCGCAACCTTGTGCTGGATGCGGCGGTCGTACATCCGTCGACGTCACTGAATTTCGTCCTCGCGGATTGGCATGGCGGAGCGACGTGGTCAGGTTTCGAGAGGCTTCCGCATGTCTCCTCCATCATCACCAACATGACTGCGGAACCGCCGCTGATCGGGCGATTCGAGGACGCGCTTCGCGCGGAAATGCATCGCAGAACCGAGGTGCTCCACCACGCGGGATTCACCGCGCTCGGCGCATACGAAGCGGCACGCCGGGCAGGCGACGACCTCGACGAGATGGCGACTCTGCTGGTCGTCATCGAGAACTTCACCGAGTTTGTTGCCGCACGGCCCGCTTTCGCCGGCTTCCTGTCCGAAGCGCTCGTGATCGGGCGTTCCGTGGGTGTCAACCTGCTGCTGGTGGCATCGCGTTTACCTGAGAGCTTGATCGGCGTCCTGCGCGGTGTCATGGATCAGCTGACCTACCGCATCGTGCTGGCCATGCACTCTCGACAGGAGTGGGCGACCGCTCTTGGCGTGGTCGCTGCCCCCGAGATGCCAGCAATTCGCTTGGGACACGGCTACTTTCGCAGTCGAGATCGGGCACCGACACCGTTCGGATTCTCGGAATTCCCGGCAAGTGAAGCAGTCGTTCGTCAACTCTCCGACCATGGTCCATACGCGCCGCGCTTCCTCTGACACCGGCGTCGAAGCTGCGTCTACGGCGGCACGGCCGCGTCATCGGCGAAGGGCTGATACATCACAGGGACGCCAGGTCGCAAATCGGGCTCAACCGGGGGACGCAACACCCGAGGTCACGGAGGGTGTTATGGGACGGCCATCGGACTGGATGCGGGAGGTCACCGGGCGGGCGCCGATGAAGTCGCCTGGCGCTCCCGGGCTCCAGCGCTCGCTGGAGCGGCTCTTCTGGGACAAGGTCGCCGAGGGGCTGCTTCCGGCGGAAGCTGGTATCGCAGTTGGGGTATCGCCCGGGCCCGGGCGAGACACGCGCTGCGCGGAAGCAGTCGTCACCACCGAATCGTTGCCTCTTCTGTCGGATTATGTATCCATTGGCGCGGTTCGTACTCGATGGGCGGACTCGGGTCCGTGCTCTGGTGCGGCCTGTAGCTCCGGCGCGGCAGCGGCCAGCAATGCGTCGCGGTCGCGGTTCAACGGAGGATAGATACGCTGGGTGTTGATAGCGCGCTTGGTATCTTTGGCCTCCTCGCCGCACGCGACCACGTGGCGGTCCCAGCCCTCGGTATACACCGCGCCTGCCGGTCCCAGATCGAGAACGGTGACATACCACGGGATCCGCAACGGCTTCACGGGCTTGCCCAGAAGATCGCCGATGACGTTGTACCCGGCCCATCGGCCCATCGGGCGGCTGTGCTGGCAGGACATCACAGACATATGCTGGTCGTCCATTTTTGCGGCGGCGACATCACCAGCGGCGAAAACCCCGGGCACACCGCAGACCCGCAGATAATCGTCGACGGGGAGTCGACCCAACCGGTCACGGTCGACCCCGAAGTCCGCGGTCAGCGGGTTGGCTCGCATGCCGGCACACCAGACGACGGTGGCGGCGGCCACCACTTCACCCGAGGAGAGCGTCACCCCGCGCTCGTCGATGGCGACGACCCCGACGCCCAACTTGGTCTCGATCCCGGTGGAGGCCAGCGCCGCCTCGATGACCGGCCGTGCCGATGCGCCCATGTCCGAGCCGACGAACCGGTTGCGGTCGACCAGGATGACCCGCGGTGCGACGGTGCGCGTGGCAAAGGCGCCGGCGAGCACCGCGGGCAGCTCAGTCGCCTCTTCGATCCCCGTCAAACCTGCCCCGACGACAACTACTGTCGCGGCCGCCGGGTCAGCGGGGCCTTCGGCGAGTCGGCGCAGGTGGGCTTGCAGTCTCGTTGCTGCGTCATGGGTGTCGATGTCGAAACCGAACTCCCGCAGGCCAGGGATATGGGGCTTGACCACCTGGCTGCCCAACGCGAGCACCAGCCGGTCGTAGGCGTGAGCGCCCGCGGTGGATTCCACGATCCGCGCCCCCGCATCGATCGCCGTCACTTCGCCGATAATGTGCTCGATTCCGACCGGATCGAGAAGAGTACTCAGCGGGATGCGGGATGTGCTCAGATCGGTCTCATAGTCGCGCACGCGGATGTCGTGGTACGGCGTGGAACTGATCATCGTGACATCGACGGTTCCGACCGCCACACCGAGCTCGTCAAGCCGCCGAGCCGCCGCGAGTGCCGCCCACAGACCCGCAAACCCGGACCCGAGAACCACGACATGCGAAGGATCGGTCGCTGCAGCGCGCTGCACATCGTCATTCTAATACTCCAGCCGGACTTCGCGATCGGTGATGCTGCTGGTCCGGGCGCTGGAAATGGTCCGGCCGCCGCGTGATCATGCTGTGTTTGTGTGGGACACAGCCGAATGGCGGTGGCCGTGTTCGACAGCGCGGCCGTTGACCGGTGGCAGGAACAGTTCGATGAGTTCGGCATGATCGGGGTTCGGTTCGGGTTCGCCACATTGGCCTCACCCGGGGCGGTGCCCGCGGCGACCGGGTGCGAGGGTGACTCCGGCGACGCGCGCGCCCGCATCGCGGCCGATGCAGCCGCTACCAGCTGCATCGTGATCGACGGCTCCGTACGACGGCCGGTTGTACGGAGCTTGCCACCACGAGCATTGGGGACCAGCTATGGGACCGCGACGAGTGTCAGGCAGCTGGCTGGTGGATCGACCAGGAAGCAGATGGCAGGGCTGCGGGTGGGATGGTAATCGGCGGGGACGCCATTTGCGGCGATGAGCTGCGTGTAGGTGCCGACCGCGTCGGTTGGGCGGCGAGTGAGGGCGGGGTCGGTGCGCACATCGACGGTGTAGAGGCCAAATCGTGGTGTGTAGCTTCCCCATTCGTAATTGTCGGTGACGCTCCAGTAGTTGTACCCGATGATGTTCATGCCGTCGGCCTTGGCGCGCTGGATCCAATAGACGGTGTCGCGCAGATGATCGCTGCGGGAGTAGCCATCGGCTCGGGGGCGGCCGTTCTCGGTGGGCATGCCGTTCTCGACGATGTAGAGCGGTTTGTTCGGGAAGCGGTGCGAATAGTGTTGCAGTGCATAGTAGATGCCCTCCGTACGCAAGGGCAGATCCCACATGTTCGGGCCTGGCAGGTTTAGAAGAGCAGATCCGGTGGCTTTGGTGATGGACCCGAGCAGCGACTGCGCGGGATCGTAGGCGAAGTAGTAGTCGATGCCGACGTAATCGAGCCGGTACGCGACGAGATCGAGGAATGCCGAATTGACTTCGGCCTCCGCGCCGGCGACATAGCCGACATTGCTGGTCACCTGTGCGCCGGGCTGGATTTGGTGGATGTAATCGTAGATGGCGTTGTGCGCCTGCGCGATCCGCTCCTGCATCTCGTCGGGATCGGCGGCGCCTCTGCGGACCTCGTGCGAGATATAGGCGGCCGGCTCGTTCACCGTGACCCACAGCGGATTGTCGGAGGCGTAGCGATCGACCACCGTACGCATGTTGGCCAGCCAGTCGTCGATCATGCCGGGACTGCGCCAGCCCCCGCGATCGACCGCCCAGCCCGGGTACACCCAGTGGTCAAGGGTGATCATCGGTCGCATCCCCGCTCGCACGATATTCGCGATGACGGCATCGTAGAAACGGAACGCCTCCTCGTCCCGAATCCCCGGTGCCGGCTGCAGCCGGGCCCATTCGATCCCGATCCGGAACACCCGCACGCCGAGCGCGGCCGCCAAGTCGATGTCCGACGCAAAGCGGTGATAGAAGTCGACCGAATCGTGCAATGCGTCGTAATCGTGATGCGAGGGAATGTACCGCGTCCAATTGCTGTCGGGCGCATGGCCTTCGGACTGGAATCCGGAGGCCGCGACACCCCAGAGAAAACCCGGGTCCAGCGGCGGTGTGGCAGCGACGGGCCGAATCGGCGGGGCCGCCGGAGCGTTCGTACATAGCAGCATGGTCGACGCGGCGGCGGCGAGTACGGCCAGGGCATACCGACGAAACCGGAATCGCATCACGTCAGAGTAAGTGGATGCGCACCGGCGACACGCCGATTGTGCGATAACTGTCTTCCGCTTCCGCGAGTTGCTGCTCACAGTGACCACATTCGTCAGGGACGCAGGCGGTTTCGGATGCGCGGCCCGCATCGCCGGCGAGCAGGGTGACATCGGACAGGGGCCCGAACACCACCGCCCGCGCCCAGTGAGTGTGGTGGGTCGAAGAAGGCCCAACGGATTCTCGGATGCCGAATCCCACACCTGCACGGTGTCATCATCGGAACCGCCGGCCAGCAACTTGCCGCATGCCGCGCGGTTCTCAACAGCCACGCTGTCGTAACCGTGTGGCGGGGTTCTGTCCGAACCCCGCCACACGGCCACCAGCCGTGCTGCACCCCGCACCCCTCAGACGGCGTCGAGGGCCGCGACGATCTTGCGCGCCATCGCAACCACAGCGGGGGTGGGCTCACCCTTGCCGGACCCGGCGGCCGCTTCGACAGCGACCAGCACAGTGCCACGGAAGTTGTCGACCTCACCCGGATAC
>NZ_JBFBAB010000043.1:1578-44624 GCF_040681975.1 Nocardia sp. NPDC051463 | reverse complement strand
TGAAGAAGGACGGGACTCTGCGTCACCACGGCGGACCGATCCCTTCGGGCCACTACTACCGCTCCTACTGCTGTGCTGGCGTAGGCGAACTGCCGACCGAGAAGGCGGGCACCGATGCCTGAGAACACCAGTGACGAGCTGATCGCTGCGATCGACCTCGTGAACGAAGCCTTGAAAGCCAGCGGACAGGAGGCTTCCAAGCAACTCGTACTGTTTCGCCGCGACCTCACTGCACGCGCCGACTGCGACCTCGCGATCGGTCGATCGTTCGCGGCAGCGTGGGATAAACATCTGGATTCCGCTGGCATCGCTCACGATGAGCGAGTCACGCCGACACCGTTGCTCGCCGGGCGCTTGATTCGGGCTGCGGTCGAATCCGCCGGGGCCAGTATCACGCCGCCGATCGGGGCAGGGAAGGGCACCGAATGAGCGAGACCCGAGAAGTGCTGGCCCAGCTCATCACCGAAGCGGTTGCTATCGCAGCCGAGACCAGCGCGGGCATCAATCCCGAGTTCGACGGGCAGATCGTCATCGATTGGCAACATGGCCTGCCCGACCTTGTGGCGGCGCTGGATTCATTGGCCCTGGTTGTCCCGCGTTCGGAGATCGTCGGCACCGAGTACGGGTGGCGTCGTGGACCCTCAGCGAATGTGCGGCTGGCCCGGTCGCGGGCGAGTGCCATTGAGCAGGCTGCGGATTCGCGCTCGGCAGGTGGCGTATGGGCTGCATCGGAAGCTGTCGAGCACGTCATCGCGTGGTCGGTTATCCCGCTCCCCGAGGAGGGGGAGCAGTGACACAGAAGCGCCGTGCACCATCCGCGCAGAATGGCCCATCACGAACATGCCAGCTGTGCAAGCGCACCTACGTTGATGAGACCGCCGAGATCTGGCAGCGGGCACGCACCCGCGCGACCGCGGCTGGGCAGACCGCATACGGTCGCATCGGCTCAGTAGACGACCACATCGTTGACGTGCTGCCGATCAATGCGCATGTGCGCTGGTGGCATCGCCGGCGCTGCTTCTGCGGTTGCGGCCAGTGGAGTACGCACTCGCTGGTCGCTAACGGTTTGGCGATGTCCAGCGGCTGCGAGATACAGATGCGCCGTTTCGCGAAAGAGCATCGAGGAGGTACGCAGAGATGACCGACCTGATTGCCAAGGGGCGGAGGCTCCTCGCTGCGGCAACGCCTGGCCCGTGGGATGTTGATCCTCACGCCCATCGCGAGAAGGGCTGTCGCTGCCTGTGCTGCCACGATGACGCGACGGTCACGCAGACGACGAACATGCTGTCGTGTGACGACTTTCCGGTGCCCGATGGCCGTGATCAGGAGCGGTGTGAACAGGCGGGGTACAGCTATCCGGACGCCGAGCTGATCGTGTGGATGCGCAACAACCTGCCCGGCTTGCTCGACGAGTTGGAGACCTGGCGGTCTCTGGCCCGGGACCGCAAGGACGATCTCGCTATTGCCCAGGCGAGTATCGACGAGTTGGAGGCGTGGAAGACCAACGCCGAGATCACTCTTGCCGAGGACAAGCGGTGGATCGACCGGGCCAATGCAGAACTGGAGGCGGCGCAGCGTCCCCCACTTGGGAACGGAGGTGCGCCCGCGCTGGCGGATTTCCAGCGCTACCTCACCGCTCATCAGTGGCTTCCCGGTAATCCGGGACCAGTCGGGACGCTGTGGACGAAGGGCGATGTCCGTATCGGCGTGCCGCACGGGCTGAACGAGCACAACGTTTTGGGGGTGCTCGAAAGGCTCGCCCGGGCGGAGCAGCGCACCGTTTGGGCTGTCATCGCTGAGATCCGGGAGGTGCAGCTGTGACCCCAGAGGAGATCAGGGCCGCGTACGTCGAGACCTTGGCGCGGTCCCGCTACGAACGCACACGTGTTGCGATGAACTACCCGATGAACATGCCGCCTTGGGATGACGAACCGGGGGAGCCGTACAAGCAAGGCGGCATAACGGTGTTGCAGGTCGGCGCCTTCGACCCTCGTCGTCGTCACCGAGTACAGGCAGGGATAGACGCTGATGCTCTCGCTGCGGCTGGGCTGCTGCCGACCGGGGTGGAGGGTCGCTACATCGGTCGGGGGTTGTTGCGGCGCACGAGGTTCGTCGGGCCGTGGCGGGAACCGGCGGAGTCCGAGTGAGCACGGGTAGGGCGTGAGGGCCGCAACCTTTCCGGATGGTTGCGGCCCTACGCCTTTGGGCTGGGCGCGGGGAACAGCGTTGGTCCCCACTCGCACACGTCGTTGTGGCTGGCCCCGGAAGCAGGTCTAGTCGTCGATCGCCCGCGTCATCCGGGATGCGCGGCCGACGCTGGCGTAGCGCACACCGCCTGCGGCGGTGGTCAGCTTGTAGCAGTCGCCATAGAGGACGGCGACCGTCCAAACCGTAGGGGTGTTGTCCAGGTGGACGCGGTCGCCGACTCGGAACTTGTATTTCACCCGAATTCCGAACCGCTGCTTTCCGTCCGGCTCGCTCATTTGATCTCTCCGGACAATTCGGGGAAGACCAGGCGCACGCGGTCAGCAACAGACGCGCGATGGCCGTCCCATTCGTCGGCGAAATCTTCGCCCCAGACTTCTTTTGAGTTTCCGTATTCTGCGCAGTGGTCGCGGGCCAGCTTCAACGCGGCATCGCGTGAGCCGGGCAGGTCGTCGTCGTAATCGATGGTCCTGTGGGCGATGCGGTCGATGAGTTCGTTCACGTCGAAGTCGAATCGCGCGCGGATAGTGAACATGCGCGTGCCGCTGCGGCGCAGGGTGGGCTTTGCGCTCATCGGATTCTCCTGTCGGGGTTTGGGTTCTAGTGGTCAGTCCCGCGCCCACTCGGGGTGGGCGCGAAGCAAACGACTAGTCCTTGGGGCTGCGCCGGATCAAGGTGAGCTTGTAGACCTCGTCGGGGCCGATGAGTTTCGCCGGGCAGTCTCGCTGGGTCTGGGTTGCGAGGTAGAGGAGGTAATTGTCGGCATTCGGCCTGGGGGTTGCCCACACCTTCCATTCGGCCCGGCCCCTGCCAATACGGACGATGTCGCCGCGGGTGATGTCGGTGGTGGTCATCGGTATCTCCTTGCCGTTCCTGCTGATAACTCAAGTATGACACCCTAGGGAGGCAATTGCAACCCTCGGGTGTCATGAAGTAACCTAGGGGAGGCAATGTAACCCGAGGGATACCATCCCTCGCATGGACGACCTGGAGGAGGCCATGGCAAAGCTCGACCGGCTACGCGAGAAACGCGAGAATGCCGAGAAGGAGTACCGGAACGCGCTCCACGATGAGCATGAGTGGATTCGCAAGATCCTGCGCCTCGGCCCACACGGCATCCAGGCAAAGCTGGTCGACCGCACGGGCTACTCCCGGCAGCACCTCGACCGGATCAGGAGAGGAAAGACCAGTGGCTGAAGACGTCAGCACCATCCGTCCCGCTGCCCCGGGTGAGTACTGCACCTGTGGCCGCCCTGCCGTCGAGGTGTTCATCACTGAGCGTTGGGGTGAGACCGGGTACTGCGGTCTATCCGATGGCGGCCAACAAGGTCCGTGCCATTGGTGTGGCAGTACCGAGGAATCCCACGGGCGGTGCCCGCAATACCGGATACGGGAGGAAGCATGAGCCGCATCTATTTCCACTCGCCTAGCGAGACTGTCGAGGTGCTCGGCAGTGAGCGGGCGCACCTTGGGCTCTTTACTCATGAGGCGAGCATCGGGTTCCTGCTAGGTGCCGTGGGAGAGTTTCGCCTCAAGAAGGTGCTTCACCCGAGCAGCATGGCCTACGAGGTGGTCACCGCTCGGACCAGCTATCGGATGCTGTCGACCGCGCTCGGAACCTTTGGCGATCGCGAGCCCGCGTTCTTACACAACGGTGAACGGGTCGACCATTGGGAGTTGCTGCTCAACACTCTGATCTTGCTCGGCAACGACAGTGTGCGTCTTGCTGCCAGGGTTCATGCACAGTGTGAGATCCACGGTTACGTCGAGGGTGAGGATCGGGTGTGGCTCGCTGGGCTGGTTCGCGGCGCGCGTACTGATGGGGTGTTCAGGGACGGGATGGGCTGGGAGTCCGTGATCGCTCTGCTGGAGTCCCGTGCTGACGAACCTGTGGTCATGTCCTACAGCGTGTGCGACGGCTTCCCGAACGACACTGCAACTACATGGGTGCCGCCAGAGAACGACCCTGACAGGGAAGCCTGGTATGAGCTGTCACACGAGGAGCAGTGGCGTACGGGCATGGAGTGGCTGCGTGAGCATGGGGGGTGTCTACAGCCAGGCAAGTGGTCCGACTACCGGTTCGGGCACAACTTGACCGTGATGGATCTGGCCACACAGCCAGCGACCGCGACAGGCGGCGTAAAGCCATGACCGAACGTGATGGAGCCGAGGCGCGTCTCGCCGAGGCGAGGGAGCAGCTACGCGCAGCCGAGGAGGAGTACCGCCGTGTCGTGCCGTGTGAACACGGCACCGTGACCACCTCCGACGGCGAGCGGTTCCACTGCTTCCATTGCGGTACAGAACTCCCGGACCCGCGCGGCTGCCAACATCGGCGCATCAACAACGACGCCGAGCAGTGCACCGCCTGCGGAGAAAAGATGCTCGAAGTCCGCAAACGTGAGCGGACAGTGCTCAGCGCCCCTAACGCGGCGGCCTGCACCAACCCGGAGTGCAGCGGGGATGTCGAGGACCCGAATTGCGGCAACCCGTCCGGTGCATACACCCCGGACCTCTCGCAGCAGCGTGAGGTAGTGATCGCGGTGGACTACACCTACCGGTGTGAGCGCTGCCGCAACGAGGGCACGGTGTTCACGGAAGGCAATCTGCCGATCTGGGACTGCGGCCGTGACCATCGGGGTGACAGTGTGCCTGTTCGCGCTGGTGAGGTGGCGTCGTGACCGCTGATGCTCTGTCCCGCCTGACGGCTGGCCTGGAACGCGACGCACAGCTTGCGCAGGCGACAGGTGTAGATAAGCCGCCTGGCGAGCACACTTGGGTGTACGCCGAAGGGCGTATATCCAGCACCAACGAATACGGAGCCCTCAGGGCCGAGGTTCACTATCCGCCAAATGGGCCACACATCGCCCGCCATGACCCTGCCCGTGTCCTGCGGTACGTGGAAGCGATACGGCGGGTGATCGCGCGTCGGCAACGGGTGATCGATTTGTTCCGTGAGTCCGCTGCGGCGGGTGATGTCGACGCGGTTGAGCAGATCGTCGTGACCGCCATCATGGCCGCCCACAACGAGATCATCGCGGACCTGGCCTCCATCTACACCGAGGACGCCCACGAGACGGAGGCACCGTGAGCGACACCGAAACGCGTATCGTGAAATGCGACTGCCCGAGGAACGAGGCGGGCGATATTCGTTGCCATACGTGCGGCGAGCGGGTGAACCAGCGGTGCTGGAATTGCGGCACGCCGCGCGGCGAAGGCACTTGCCCGAATCCTGTTGCCGACGAGACGGAGACACCATGAGTTGGCTCGAGGTGTTCGACGAGTCTCGCCAGTGGACGCGCGAGGAGATTCGGGAGGCGCGGTTGCGGCCATGGACCGAAGACACGGCAGTCCTCGAGGATGAGGCGCTCACCGTGCTGCCGTTCCAGCGAGTGTGGTTGAACGACTGGACGTGCGGAGGTTCGACGCCATGAGCGACAGCGGGTTCTGGATCGGTGACCGGATCGAGTACGACCCAGCCGACTACGGTGTCGCGCTGCCGCCTGTCCCGCCTGGGATCGAGCTGGAGTGGTCCAGAGATCCCGCACCGGACTGGGAGGTCACCATCGGCGAGGCGGGAGGGGCGAACCCATGAGCCAGACATGGACGGGGCTTTTGGTTAACGACCCTGGAGACGATCAGGACTACGTCTACTTCGAGGCCGAGACCATTCAAGAAGCCGCTGATCAAGCGCGCGCCAAGTTCCGCCACAGAGGGTGGGCTGAGGTGACAATCTCGGGTGACGGTGAGTGGTTGGTGGTCGCGCTCGATGATGACGAGGCAGGAGGACCGCAATGAGCGAGCAGCCATACGTAATCCCCCGCCATTGGCTGGACCGCGCGGAGTCGGGCGGGCAGAGCCTGGAGACGACCGCCATTCTCGCCGGGTGGCAGGCCGCCAGACAGGCAGGCATGCAGCAGGCTGAGGTCAGCGACGCGATCGTCATAGCTGCCCTAGACGCGGTATTGGCCACGCTGAGGCAGGCGGGAGCCCCGAAGGTCGAGGCGGGAGGATCAAACCCATGAGCGCCACGCGGCCCACAGTCGACCAGATCGCCGACGCAGTGCACCGCATCATGTCCTTGCCGAATCCGATCACGGGCACCGACGGTTACGACGAGGTTATCCGCCGCGCACTCGGCGGACCGGTCCCACCGCCGAAGGATGGAGGATCAACCCCATGAGCGAGGATCTTCGGCCGCGACTTATTCGAGTGCTGGCCCAAATGCACGAAGCTCATGCGGCACGGCTGCGGTTGCAGGCGCAGATGATCGAGACAGCCGCAACATTCAGGGCTTTCGCCAACGCGTATCAGTCCGGGTTCGACGATGCACTCGCCGACCACCCGGACCTCGCCGAGGTGAACGTGATGCTGGATGGCTTCTACGCTGAGGCTGGAGGATCAGGCACATGAGCGACGAGACCCGTTACGTAGTCGGCTTTGTCGCTGACGGACAGTTCGTTTCTGCGGGCTACGAGCCAGTGGACAGCACGACCAGCCTCGATGAGGCGCGCGAGGACTTGCTGATGTGGCAGGAGGATTGGCCAGGCCCCAACTGGGGCGTGTACCGCCTGGCGAAGGTTGAGGAGGAGGGATCAAACCCATGAGTGAACAGGGCTGGACGCTCTCCCAGATCCAAGGGTTGCGCGAGCACATCGACATACAGGCGCGGTTCTATCGGATCGAGCATGAGCACAGGATGCGACAGATCATCGGAGATGACGTGTACGAGTTCATGTTCGGCGGCGGCTCGAGTTCTACCCCGACCGGAGGAGAATAGAACCATGACCGAGTGCGAGAAGTGCATCCGCGCCCAGGATCGACGTGACCCGATGGGTGCCGCATCACGTGCCCGGATGCGAGCCCTGATCGCGCACCTCCCGAAAGAGCAGTTGTGGTCGCTCCCGGACGATGAGCCCGGCCTGGCGTGTATCGATTGCCCCGCCTGTGGTGGGCACTGGTTGGTGAGTGTGGGCGAGCGGTGGTGCGCGAAATGTGCATGGGAGTTGGGCCAAGTCGAGCGCCACACGGGGCCGCCCGTGCAGACTGGTTGGAAGATAGGCGATCTCGTGCAGCATGGATTGACGACCGGCAGGGTGAGCTACATCGATCCGTCCGGGTTCGTAGACATCCTAAGCGCTGGCTGGACTGTGCGCGTGGACGATCCGGCCGAACTGGTGGCGCTGCGCGGCGGCTCGAGTTCTACCCCATAACCGGGTACCGTCACCCGGCCCGGCGGGTACCCGGGGGTTTGGGTCTAATAAGCGGTATTGTCTAATCGTGTGATGACTGCTACAGTTCTCGGTATCGGAAACGTAAGCGATACCGAAAATGGGGAGCAATCATGAACCGCATCAACATCTACGCCACCGACGAATTCAACGGCGAGCGCACTCTCGAAGGCTGGTTCGACCTGGACAAGGCCGACGAGTTCCCTCAGTGCACCCGGTGGGACGGGAACAACAACGTCTCCCTCGTGACCGATAACCCGTTCGAGCATGAGCGTCTGTATCGCACAGCCAAAGGGAGATGGGTCATCCAGCGATACTCGGATCGGCAGGGCAGGGAGACGACCTATAAATTCGTGACGCCCGACCGCGCCCGGGAGTGGCTGCTGATCAACGGCCGCGACACGGACGTCGCTGATTTCTTTGGCGTGGCAGAGCCGGAGCGTGGCCCTGGCCGCCCCGAGGTCGGCGCTCCGATCAACGTACGCCTTGAGGCCGACCTGCTTAGTCGCGTCGATACCTATGCCGCAAGTGAAGGCATCGCGCGCGCCGCTGCGATCCGCCAGTTGCTCGCCACCGCGCTTGCCGCTCCGTCGGCAGGGTAAAAGGACCGCCGCCGGTGAACTAAGGCCATCCCTCGCCGGGGTGGCCTTAGTTGTGTCCAGCACCGCCTTTCGTGTCCAGTGGACTGTCCAACAGCTCGCGCCCATCCCGCTGGAGCTTGTAGCGTTGCACCCGCTTCCGGCGTATTACCCCTGAGATCGCATTGACACAGCCGAGCAAGGGGTGGTGGGGTGCCTGTTCCCGCAGGCCCCCACCTTCGCGCGTGTGTGTTCGAACACCTGTGCGCGGCGGCTCGAGATAAAAGTCGAAAACCACTAGACTGGCAACAGTTCGGCTATTTCCCCGGGTCAAAGCGAGGTTGCGGTGTCCGACACTCCAGAGCATCAATGCCGACAGGGCCGCCGCTGCAAAGCCAGGATCCGCGACACTTCCGGCGCATTCCATGGGGCAGGCGTAGAACGACCACGCTCACTGTGCAGGCCATGCGAGGAGTACGCGTTCGATGCGATCGGCCAACTCAACGCCGACTACAGCGCTCTTACGGCCGCGATGTGCGAAGAGCGTTCCGCCACCGCCGACCCGAAAGTGTCAGGCAGCACAGAACTGCCCATCCCCATCCCGCTCGGTATCGACTCGCTCATCACCGAGTTCAACGAGGAAGCCGCTCGCTGGTCCCGCCGTTTGCAAGGAGACGACCCCTACTCGGTTGACGCCTGCCTGACGAAGATCTGTGTGCACCTCGGAACGATCGTCGATATGCCCGAGCGGCAATTCACGATCTGGGCACCACATCCCGACGGCGGCGATGGCTTCACCACGACACTCCTGGACGGGGTGGATGGCATCCTGCGTTTGGCGAGGCTGCATCACCGGGCGCAGGCGCTGCTGGGCGTAGTCGAGACCACCACCTTTCTCTCGGACCCGTGCCCGCATTGCGCCCGTAAAGCGCTCGCGGTATCGAAGGATCAGGAGCGCGTGACTTGCAAAGGCTGCCGCATCGTTTGGGACAAAAGCCACTTCGCGTTGCTGAGCAACGTTCTGGACTTCGAGCGAAAGACCGTCGCGGCGTGAAAGATCCATGGCCGTTCCCGGAGGACACTCAGCTTGAGCGGGCGCGGCGGATCACGCAGTCCTACCGCTCCGTGGTGATGACCCTCGATCCAGAGCACTGCCGCCGACTCGATGAACGCGCCGTGGAGCTGGGGCAGGCGTGGGTGAGGCCGATAGAGACCGACGTCGCCGACCTCGATGAGCTGCTGACACCGGAGCAGATCGCGGGAATCTTGTCGGTGATGCCGGGTACCGTCAGGAAATGGGGTGAGCGTGGCCATATCGAGAATCTCGGACAGAATCGCGCACCGATGTTCCGGTTGCGGGACGTGATCGACTATTGCGCGCGAGCACGTCAAGCGCGCCAACGTGACAAGAGCCGACGCGACGCGTAGCGTCACGCACCAGGGAGAAGTATGCCCATCGACAGCGGACATGCCCGTTACCGTCTGACTCCCGAGTTCTGCTGCGCTAGAGACTGTGATGCGCCGAGTGTTATAGCGAGCCGCAGCACCCCGCTTTGTGAACGCCATATCATCCAGGCGCACCGAGAGATCGGCGAGTTCATCCGGACTCGAAGCGAGATGGCCCGGCCGGATCAATTCGAGGCCATCCCTAAGCCGTTCGGCATCTGCCCGTCATGCGACTTCGTGTTCCTCATCCGCGACCGCGTGTCGGGTGATGTGAAATGCCGCGACGGAGGGTGTGGCTTCACTGCCAGTAAGAGCGAATTCTTGAAACTGTGCGACCAGCGCGCGCGGAAGATGACCGAGCACGACGAGGTCGTCTACTACATCCGATTCGGCGACCGTGTGAAGATCGGCACTACCAAGAACCTCGAAAAGCGGCTGATCGCCATCCCGCACGACGAGGTGCTGGCGACCGAGCCGGGTGGGCTCTACGTCGAGCAACAGCGACACAAGCAGTTCGCTCACATTCGGGTGCATCACGAATGGTTCGACCTGACACCGGAGTTGTCCGAGCACATCTCGGCGGTCCGAGCGCGGGCGACCTCGGCCGCGCCCACCGCCCCATAATCTCCCGTAGCGCGCTGTCCAGAGGTCCGACGCCTCGCTGTCACTCCCTACCCTGATCCGGGGAGCTAAGCGCGCTACGGGGCCAACCTGACCGGGCAAGGAGCCAATGATGCCCGCCGCGATCGACGTTCGAGCCGAAGTCGACCTCGCCGAGATCATCCTGCGCTCGATCTTCGTCTACCTCGGCATCCCAGAGCAGCCCGATTCTTTCTGGGAAGACATGGCAGCTGAGCTCACAGCCGAATTCGGGGAGTACGCCGCTATGTACCTGAACGCCTTTGCGGTGATGGCGGACTGGACACAACCGACTATCGAGGAGTCCTGATGGACCTGTACGCCGTTATCGACAAGATCCTCGCCCCACTGGCCGAGGACATCCAGCTGGCCTACGACCACTTCGCGAACGCACGGGAGTCCTGATGCCCTGCTTCGCCGCTTGGATCCACTCCCTTTGCACTCCTGCACCCCTCCATGGCCTGGAGGCCGTGCACATGGCGCCCATGTCGGAGTGGTCGTGGTGAGCGCGTCTACATCAAACCCGCATATCCGGCACCGCGACGTCCATCGTGACCGCCCGATCAAGTCCTGGTTCTGCTGCGCCCGAGTCCAGCTCGGCGGTATCGGCATGAACGAGTGCAACGAGTGCGGCGAGCCATGGCCCTGCCCATCGGCGGCAACCAATGCGTAAGTTCTTGGCAGGCCGCCTGATCCGCTTGGCTCACCGTCTTTCCCCGCCACGAGTGACGGAATCGCCGGTCGCTGCGATGTCAGCGACCATCGCGGGCGCGGTCGCTGAAGCTGCGCGCCGTGAATCCCGAGAGTGGAACTGATGGCCTCGATCGCCGCCCACATCGTGGTCGGTCGCCCCGAACCTTCCGGCACCTGCACACGCTGTAACCACGCCACCTACCGGTTCGGGCTGGTCGCCCTGCTCCCTACTGGTGTCTGCCCGGCAGGGGAGGTAACAGCGTGCCCGCAATGCGACACCGCGCGGGACGTGGTGCGGGAGCGGCTCATTCGAGGATGGAACTGATGCCTGATATCGCCAAGCTCGTAACTCTCGACCTGGCCGCGAAGAAGCTGTACATCGACGGCGCCGAGTTCCCGTGGTGGATTAGTGAAGAGGGCCCCACCTTCGGCCCGCTGACCGACCCCAGGGATGTACGCCGAGTCACGCTCACGATCCTGGCCGACGACGTCGAGATCATCCCGGAAGGTGCGGAGAAAATGCAGGCCGCATCGGAGGCGACTGATGATTGACCGCCTCGACGTGCTGTGGCTCCGCCTCGTCTGGTACGTCATGGCCCGCCTCGGCATCCGCTGAGGCTCACGTTTCCGCTGGTCGCACTCGATCAGCCGGTATGTTTCGCCCGATATGACTGATTGGAACCCAATGGCCGCCCTGCTTCCCCTGCTGTGGACCATCATCAGCTACAACGACTTCATGCTGCCCCGCCTGCTGTGGGGCGTGATCAGCACCGGATCGGCAAGCTGATGGCCGTCCACACTCAGCGTGGAAGTGCCCGAAGCTGCCTGACTAATGGCTAACGCGGTAATCGGAGCAATCTTCGCAACCCTTGTGCTCGGCATGCTCGGCGCGACAGTGGCCCTGCTCGCCAAGGAGCACAACGACTTCAAGCGGCGCCCCGTACCATTAGGCCCCGCGGTCCATATCCCACAACTGCACACCTGCGAACGATGCGGCGCAGACGTCGCCGGCGAACTGGACCACCCCAGCTACCCGAATCACCCGGCCGCCATCTGGGCAACACACGACGGCCAAACCCACTGCCTCTGCCGCGCCACCTGCGCCGTGGACTACGTGCACGAATGGGAAGCGCAGAACGCAGCCTCATCCGTCGGACAGCGGATGATGTGATGGCCGGCAATCCAGCACCAGCAGCCAAGCTTCGTGAGTACTGGGTCCACGGCGAAGGCGCAGTCAAGATCAAGTGGGGAACCGGCGGCGACTTCGACCGCTGCGTACGCCATCTCGGCAAGTATGTTCGCGACCCCAAGGGACTGTGCGCCGAGTACCACCATGACGCACTGGGCATCTGGCCAGCCACACACGCCAAGCAGGAACGCGCCAAGGGGCACCAGTGACCTACGTCCTGACTGTCATCACCGGGCCGCCAGCATCAGGCAAAACAACATATGTGCGTGACCACGCCCAACCCGGCGACATCGTCATAGACCTGGACGCGCTCGCTGTCGCTCTTGGTTCACCCGACGGCCACAACCATCCGCGCGCCATAGCTGCCGTCGCACAAGCGGCACGCACCGCGGCTATCGAGGCAGCAGCTTCCACACGCACACCAACATGGCTGATCCACACAGCACCCACACCGCAGCAGCTCGGCACTTACCGAGCACAGGGTGCGCGCATCATCACCGTCGACCCAGGTGAAGCAGCCACACGCGACCGCATCACCAACGAACGCACACCACAGGCTCAGCAAGTAGCCGACCACTGGTACACCGCCGGCATCCAAGCTGGCCACGCTGAAGTCCAACGTCGGTTCGGCTGATGCCCAAGGCTCCACGCCGTTGCCCCTCGCCGGGCTGCACCAACCTCATCAAGCACTCCGCCTACTGCGAAGACCACACCACCGCATGGGCTACCCCGAGCGGATGGCAGCGGCCGCCAGGGTGGGAGCGACTCAGGCAAGCGGTACTCGAGCGAGACAACTGGATCTGCTACCTGTGTGGCCGGCCTGGCGCTGACACCGCAGACCACGTCACGCCGGTCTATCAAGGCGGCGCGCACACCATGGCCAACCTGGCCGCAGTCCACGACCGCACACCCCCGCATTGCCATCGCACCAAGACCAACCAGGACCGACGCCGCGCCGGCTGACCCCCCAGGGGCGGGGACCCCCCTCCCGGGGTCCCAGGACGCATCGGAACGGCCTGCAGAATCCGATCTGTACGACCCGGAGGCTCTCGCCGGCATGGCGATCACCGGTGAAGGGAGGCCGTCATGGCCGCATCGAAGCCCTCGTCTGTGCGGGCCCGCAGGAACAAGACCTCGACCCGCGCGGTGTTGTCGGCGGTGGAAAACCCTGAGATCCCTGATCTGCCTGGTCATGTCGATTGGCATGAGGCGGTGCTGTCCTGGTGGGACGACTGCTGGTCGTCGCCGATGGCGCCGGAGTGGACCGAATCGGATCGACACACCCTGTTTCTGGCTGCGAGGTTGATGCAGCAGGTGTGGGATGAGCAGACCTCGCCGGCGTCGCGCGTGACCTCGGCGACGGAGGCGCGGCACCTGTTGCGCGAGTGTGGCCTTACGCCGATGGCGAGGCGTTCGTTGCAGTGGGAGATTGAGCGCGGGGAATCCGCCGCAGAGCGGACTTCGCAGCGGCGGACGGCGGCCCGTCCGAAGGCGGCGCCGGATCCGCGCCAGGCTTACGCCGCAGGCTGATGCAGCTGACCGTCCCCCCAATAGGGGGCGAGCCGAACCCGACACTGGGTGACCAGCTGTGCGCGTTCATCGAGGAACGCTGTGTCTACGGTCCTGGCAGCCTGAAAGGGCAGCCAGCGAAGCTGAACTCGGATCAACGGTTCGTGCTGTACCGGGCGTATGAGGTGTGGCCGAAGAGGCATCACCGCGCTGGTAAGCGGGTGTTCAACCGGTGCGGGATGTCGGTTCGGAAGGGGTCGGCGAAGACCGAGCTGATGGCGTGGGTGGCGTTCTGTGAACTGCACCCCGACGCGCCAGTTCGGTTCAACGGGTTCGAGCCTGATGGGACCCTTCGTCAGGGTCGTCCGGTGAAAGACCCGTACGTGCCGCTGATGGCGAACACCAAGGACCAGGTCGAGGAACTGGCTTACGGCGCGTTGATGGTGATTTGCGAGGAAGGCCCCGACGCGGACCTGTTCGACACCGGCCTGGATCGGATCATCCGCCTCGGCGCCGGTGGGGAAGCAGATGGCAAGGCGGTGCCGATCGCCGGTGCCCCGAACGCTCGAGACGGTGCGCGCACCACGTTCCAGGGCATCGACGAACCGCACCGCCTGTACCTGCCGAACCATAAGGCCGCGATCGAGACGATGATCGCGAACCTGCCGAAACGTCCGCTCGAAGATCCATGGATGTTCTCCTGCACCACCGCAGGGCAGCCGGGACAGAACTCGGTCGCCGAGGACGAGTACTTCGAGGCTGAGGCGATATTCCGCGGGCACGTGGAGAAGCCGACGTTCTTCTTCTTCCACAGGCAGGCATCCGACGGCTACGACATGTCCCGGTTCGATGACCGCGTGCAGGCCATCACCGAGGCGTCCGGGCCGGATGTCGCGGAGTGGTCGGACATCGAAGGTATTGCGGCGCAGTGGGATCGCCCGAAAGCGGACAAGACATACCTCGAGCGGGTGTGGTGCAACCGCTGGACGCAGATGGCGGCCCAGGCGTTCGATGTCAAGAAGTGGAACACCCTGGAGTTGATGGGGGAGTGCATCCCGCCGCGGTCGAGGGTGACGATCGGTTTCGACGGCGCCCGCATGCGGGACGCGACAGCGTTCGTTGCCACTGACATCGACACCGGCTTTCAGGAGCTGTGCGGGTTGTGGGAGCGGCCGGACGACGCTGACGACGACTGGGAAGTCCCGGAGGACGAGGTCACCGAGAAACTCGCGGAGTTGATGAAACGGTTTCGGGTGATGCGGATGTATTGCGATCCGCCGCACTGGAACAACACCGTCGGCGAGTGGTCGGTGACCTACCCGGACAAGGTGCAGGAGTGGTGGACCAACAGGCGCCGGCCGATGGTCACCGCGATCGGATCATTCACCGAGGCCATCGACACCGGCCGCATCTCCCACAACGGTGACCCGGATTTGGCCCGGCATATCGGGAATGCGGGGAGGCAGCCGATCAATCTGCTCGACGAGCGAGGCGAGCGGATGTGGATCCTCGGGAAGCTGCACCCTACACGCAAATTCGACGCCTGCATGGCAGCCATCTTGTCGTGGCAGGCGCGGATGGACTTTCAAGGCGAACCGCCGGCGAAGAAGCGCGGCCGTAGGGCCGCCAGGATCCGATAGGAGGCTCGGTGGAAGGCAAAGACCAGATCGGATCCGATGCCTGGTGGTTCGAGCAGCTGATGGCCGGATTCGATGCGCGCGTGCCGGATCAGTGGCGGCCTGTGGGGATGGATCCGGAGCCGACCGCTTACGAGACTCGCCGGGATCGACTGGAGCGGTTGTGGTCCTATCATGTCGGCCGGGCTCCTTTGCCACAGGTGGCTGTCGAGTACACGGAGATCTTCCGTGCGGTGATGCGTAAGGCGCGCTGCAACTACGCGGGCATGGCCGTGAACGCGATGCTGGACCGGATGGCGCTAGCCGGGGTGTCTACGGCGACCGACAACGATGTGGGTGGCGATGATCTGGCCGCGGAGATTTCCGAGGTGTCGAATCTGCCGACCACGATGAAAGACCTGTTCGCGTACCTGTTCGTGATGGGTGAGTCCTACGGCATGGTTATCCCCGCGAAGCCGGGGAGCGATGCGCGTCCGATGATTTCGGCATTGGATCCGCGCAACTGCATCGGCGACCCAGACCCCGACAACCCCACCATCTGCCGGGCCGTGGTGGTGCGTACGTGCGACCCGATCATGAAGGTCGAGCGAGCGATACTGTTCCTTCCTGGTCGGAAGCGTGTCGCGGCTCGGTCACTGGCCAGCGCGTACTCGGTGAACATGCTGAAGTGGGAATGGGAGGGTGAACCCGAAAAGGTCGAGGGCATAGACCAATTGGGCGGCATCCCCATCGTCAGATTCGACAACGCGTACGGCATGGGCGAGTTCGAAGGCCACGTCGATCTGCTGGATCGCATCAACGACACCACCCTCCAACGGATCGTGGTGACCTGGTATCAAAGTTTCCGGCAGCGCGGCGTGATCGGTGATCTCGAAGGCGACACCGATGACGATTCCGACGATGCCGAACCGATGACCCTGGAGGAATTCCAAGACATCTTCCGTGCCGACCCTGGTGCCATGTGGCGGGTACCGGCCGGTGTCCAGTTCTGGGAGTCCGGGCAGGCCGACCTCGGACCGATCATCAACGCGAAACGCGACGACGTGAAGGAATTCGCGGCCGTCACCTCCACCCCACTGCATCTGATCACTCCCGACAGCGCGAACCAGTCCGCTGAGGGCGCGTCGTTGATGCGGGAAGGGCACACCGCGAAGGTGCGGGACCGCCGCGAACGAGTACAGCCGCGGGTGAAACTGTTGCTGCGGATGGCGTTCGCGCTCGCGGGCGACCCGCGGCGCGGCAACAAGATCCAAATCCAGTGGGGCAGCCTGCAAGACAACTCCCTCGCCGATCAGGGTTCAGCGACAGCACAGGCGCGCGGTGTCCTGTCCCTGCGGAACATCCTGGTCAACATCTGGGGGATGACACCCACCGAGGCGGAACAGAACATCACCGAGTTGACCGCCGAGCAACTACTCGCCTTGGCCACCACAGCTACTCAGCCGCCCGCGAACACTACTCAGCCCATGCCGAATAGCACTCAACCTGTCTCGGCATGACGCAGCCCCAGAGCAACGATTACACGAAAGCTCTGGCCGAGGCCGCGGCTCTCTATGCGGTTGCTAAGGCTGCACCGGAACCGTTGGACGCGATCGCCGCGACCGCTCGGGCGACGGTGCAAGCCTCACAGTTGGTGCAGCTGACGGTGACGCAGAAGATCCTCGCGTTGTGGAAGCGCACCAACCCCTACGACGACCGCGCCGTCGCGGCGTTCGCGGCCGCCGCCGGCCGGGAGATGATTCCTGCACAACAAGTGGTGGCCCGGCTGACCGCGGCCGCCCGCACCGAGCAACTGCGAATGTCGGGTGTTCGAGTCACGATCACACCCCGAGTCCCCGACAACGTGCGCAGCGCGGCCCCGGACGGGAAGCTGGTGCGGCGCCCACGGTCCGAGGTCCAGTACGAGGACGGAAACCGGCACGTCACGCAGGCATCGTCGAACACGAACCGAGTGTTCGTCAGGGTCGCAGACAATTTTCGATACACACGCTCCCGCAGCGATCAAGCCACCGCCAACACGGCGGCGGAGCGGCGCATCGAAACCCTGGTCGACGGCAACATGCAGGTCGTTCGGTCGCACGTCGAGTTCCAGTCGATGCAGCAAGCCGTAGACCTCGACCGCCCGATCATCGGGTACCGGCGCATCATCCACCCCGAGCTCTCTATGGGCGGCGTGTGCGGCATGTGCGTCGTCGCCGCGGATCGCATCTATAAGACCGCGGAGTTGAAGGCGATCCATCTCCGGTGCAAATGCGCGGTGCTCGAGGTGTTCGAAGACTACGACCCGGGGCATCAGCTCAACAGCAAAGACCTGGCCGCCTTGTATGAGGCCGCTGGCGGCAGCACGCGCAAGCAGCTGAAACGCACCCGATACAAGATCGTCGACCACGCTGAACTCGGCCCGATGCTGACGCCCGTCAAAGGCTCGCCAGTGCCGTACTTCCCCGCCGACGTGCTGGTTCCCGCATAAACGTTCCGCCATCCATGGCGGCGGCCCCGACATGGGGCAATCCACCTTCCCGACAGGGAGATCCGATGCCTGACCTGATCCATCCCGTCACCGGTCTGCGTGCGCTCGGCATGGGCAAGCGTGGCCCGATTTGGCCAATTCTCGGTGGCTCGGAGGACAACCCTCCAGCCGATCCGCCTGTTGATGATGCGCCCGCCGGCGAAACCCCGGCTTCCGGTAAGGGATTCCCGCAGGGCGTCCCCGTCGCGGACATGACCGCAGAAGAACAGGCCGCCTACTTCAAGCACTACGCACGCAAGCACGAGGGCGCAGTGAAGGCGTACAACGGGGTCACTCCGAAGCAGGTCGCCGAAATGGCCGACCGGATCAAAGCTTTGGAAACCGAGAAGTTGACCGACTCCGAAAAGGCGGTCGAGACAGCGAAAGCTGAGGCCGCTGAAGCTGCACGCGCTGCGGCGGAGGCCGATTGGAAACCGCGGCTGTTGACCTCGGAACTGAAAGCGGTCGCCGGAACCATCCTCGACAAAGAGCAGCTCGCCTCGTTCATGGAGATCGCTGCGGTCGAGAAGTTCGCCAAGGACGACGGGACGATCGACGAAGACAAGGTGATGGGCCACCTCACGGCCATCTACGGGCAGCCCCGCCAGTTCGGTGCCGGTCTGCCGCAGCACCTCAACTGGGGCCAGCACGGCACCCCACCGCCCGCGCCGTCAGGCGTCGCCATGGGCAAAGCCGAAGCCGCAAAGCGGTTCGGCACCAACAAGACCAATCTATAAGGAGGCTTCGGTATGTCCACGGACATTTCGTTGCAGACGTTCACCTACCAGGTGGACAACAAGCAGTGGCTACTCTCGCGCCACGGCACCGACTACACCCCGAACGTGACTCTGGATATCAGCCTGTTCACGGCCGCCAACGCGTCCGAGGTGCAGACTGTGACCATCACCGGCAGCCCGGGCGGCGGCACATTCACCCTCACCTACGCCGGGCAGACCACCGGCACCATCGCCTACAACGCCGCGGCGAGCGTCGTGCAGACCGCGCTGATTGCGCTGTCGAACATCGGTGCCTCGGATGTGTCGGTGAGCGGTAGCGCCGGCGGCCCTTACACGGTCACCTTCTCCGGTGCTCTCGCGTCGCAGAACGTCGCCCAGATGACCGCCAGCGGTGCAGGTCTCACCGGTGGTAGCTCGCCGGGCGTCACGGTTGCCACCGCGACCGGTGGTGTTGTCGGCCACTACGTCAACGGCTACATCCCGTCCGGTTGCGTGATCGGGAAGGTCACCGCGACCGGTCGTTTCGGCCCTTACGACGACGGTGCCAGCGATGGCCGTGAGGTGGCTTACGGCATCACCTTCGCCCCCGTGCGTGTGATCCGCGAAAACGGCAGCACCGCTACGAAGGTCGGAACCGGTGCGCTGGTCCTCGGCGTCGTGTCGGCGAGCAAGCTGCCGTTCCAGACGGGGCCGGGGTCGATCGACGCCAACGGCCGAACTGACCTGAAGAACATTCGGTTCGAGGCGTAAGGGAGAGCTGGACAATGGGTCTTTTCCTCGACGGTCCCGTCCCTTTGGACGCGACCGCAACATTCACTCAGAACATCCCCACTCCGTCGAACCTCGCGTTCTCGAATCTGTTCCCGCGCAGGGACTTCGACACCGACACGGTGGATTTTGCGACCATCACCAAGACCAACCGTGCCGCGAAGTTCCGTAACTGGGACGGTGCGGTGTGGGTGTCGGCGCGCGACACCGGCTCGGAGAAGCGGGTCAAGATGCTGCCGCTGTCGGCGCAGCTGTCCATGGGCGAGTACGAGCGTCGTCAGATCGAGTTCGCCAACATCGGCGGCACTATCCAGTCGAAGCTGGTCGGTGCGGTGTACAACGACCTCGAGAACCTCACCACGCAGGTCCTCAACCGCCTCGAACTCGCCTGGGGTGGAGTCCTCTCTGACGGTGTGTGCACCATCCTGGAGAACGGTGTCGATCAGGAAGTCGACTACGGCATCCCGGCCAACCAGATCGTGGCCCCAGGGACCCTGTGGTCGGACACTGCCGCTTCGACACCGCTCACCGACCTCATCGCCTGGTCGGATGTGTACGAAGCCACCAATGGTGTCATCGAGGGCCGGTTCGCCACCTCGCGTACCGTGCTGCGGTTGCTGCAGCGCAACACTCAGATCATCAACGCCGTTCATGGTGCCGCGGCCGGTCGCACTCGCGTCACTCTCGCCGAACTGAACGACTTGCTCGGCTCCGAGGGACTGCCGGCGTTCGGTGAGGTGTACAACAGCAACTTCGATGTCGACGGCACCTCCACCCGGGTGCTGCCAGAGAACAAACTGCTGTTCCTGCCCGAAAACATGGGCGACCTCGGCTTCACCGCGTGGGGCACCCCGACCACGGCGATGGAACTGCAGTCCCGCAACGTGCAGCTGGAAACCGCTTCGGGCGTGATCGGTGTGATCGTCCGTGAGGACGGGATCCCGTTCCGCAAGTTCACCTACGTCGACGCGGTCGCGCTGCCGGTCATCGCTGATCCTCGCAAGATCCTGGTGTCCACGGTGATCGCATGAGTCGCTTGGTCTGCTACGTGTATGTCGCCGACGATGGCGGCAGTGTGCATGCGTACGGGCCTGACGATCACGTTCCCGCTTGGGCGCGCGAGAAGATCACCAACCCGAACGTGTGGGACAGCCAAACCGTCGCTGTCGTCATCGGCGCCGGCGGAGGTGGTGGCACTCTCGATGCCACCGTCTCTGGTGGTGGCCCGGACGGCGGTAAGTCCGATGGCCCGCCTCCGCAGGGCGGTGCAGGTGCTTCGAGGCAGAAGTGGGCCGACTACGCCACCTTGAAAGGCGTGACGGTGAAGGAGTCCTGGAAGCGTGAGGACATCATCGCCGCGTGCGAGAAGGCCGGAGTGCCGGTCTGATGTTCGCCGAAAGAGCCGACCTCCGCGCACGGTTCGAGGGAGTCATTCCCGACAACCGCGACGACTGGCTCGACGCGAAAATCAGTGACGCGGAGTCGCTGCTGGTCTCGCTGATCCCGTCGATGGCGACCACCACCGATACGGCGAGGCTGTCGCGGGCGAAGGCGATGGTGTCCGATGCGGTGCTGCGGGTCTACCGCAACCCGTCGGGCGCCACCCAGGAAACCGCCAGCATTTACAGCGTCTCCCGTGCGAAGGGCGCCGATTCCGGAGTTCTGTTCTTCCCCGAGGAAGAGCTCGACGCCCTGCGCGGCAGCGGGAAACGTAGGCAGTTCGGCACCATCCAAACCAGTCCGTGGAGGGTCGATGTTTTCGGCCGGTGAAACCGTCACGGTCATCCGGCCAGCCGTGCGAGATCGCCTCGGCGACACCGACGGCAGCAGCAGCGAGCACTCCATCGACGGCTGCGCGATCAATCAGACAGGGTCAGCGGCAGAAAACGACCGCCGCAACACCATCCTCACTCGCATCGAATTGATGTGCCCGACAGGGGCTGACCTTCGAGCGGGCGACAAGGTGCGGCTACCCAATGGCGCCGTCTACGACGTCGAAGGCATCCCCTGGCGCTCCCGTAGCCCCTTTACGGGCTGGGGCCCGGGCATGACCGCGATGCTGAGAGGAGTGTCGGATGCGCCATGACATTCCGGTGCCGAACCCGGCAATCCGCGCGATCTTGCTATCGGATGAGATGCGCAATCTCATGCAGCAGAGCGCCGAACGCGCGCAAGGCATCTACCAGTCGATCGTCGCGAAACGCACCGGCCGCCTGGCCGGTTCGGCTCACGCGGAAACCCTGATCGGTGGCCGCCGCAACGACCGCTGGACCGGCCGTTTGGTCGTGGACGCGCCGTATGCGGCTTCTCACGAATACGGCACCACGCAAGGGCTGCAAGCAGCCAACGACCTGAATCAGGTCCTCAACCTGCTGGCGCAGTCGTGATCGCGTTCCCCGCGTGGTGGGAAGGGGGATTCCCGGACTCCGAGCTCGTTGTCCTGGACCTCGTTCAGACCTACCTGGACAAGCTGAATCCGCAGGGTAAGGCGGTGGCGTGGTTGACCGCCGACCACACGCAACTGGTCGAATCCGGGGTGCCTGTCGTTCGCGTCTACCGCGGCGGCATGGCGGCCGATGGACTGTTCGATCCGGCGGCGATCCAGGTGGGGGTCATTGCGAAGTTGCGGCGGGATTCGTGGGAGGTTGCGGAGTATCTGCGGCAGATCCTGCGGTCCTTCGACCATGGCGGACCAGTACGCCGAGCAGACAACTCGATCACCATGATCTCCTGTATTGAGGAGATCGCGGGACCGATGCAGCTGCCAGAGCTGAATCCGGATCACCGGCTGGTTCCTTTCACTGTGCGGGTCGATTTCCGGTACCCGCGTGAGCGGCCCGACTACGCGGTCATCCGCGAATCGCTCCCGCTGTAACCCCTTTTCGATTCGTCCGCGCACTCGCCCGAGTTGCCGCGGCAATTTGCCATGCCCTCTCGGGCGAACCCCTCCAGATTGGAGAATCCCGTGGCGAACACCACGTTCCTCGCGTTGAAGGACAAGAACGATCCGCTCGTCGTTTCCGCGCTCGACTATCTCGTGTTGCTGCACAAGTGGTCCCCGGGCGCCTCCTACATGCCCACCGACCTCGCCAACAGCTCCGGTGTCCTGCAAACCCTTGGCGCCGGTTGGTTCACCGCTGGTGAGATTCAGAAGAAGGCTGGCGTTGACCTGACTCCGGACACCCAAACCTCACCTATCGAGGGCTACGGGTCGTCGGGGCCGCGGCGCACGATCGTCACCGGCGAGAACATGACGATCGACTACTACGCGCAGGAATGGCGCAAAACCAACCTCGAGATGTGGAACAACGTCGACATGTCGACGGTCGCGGCCACCCCGGGCAAGGGTTTCACCGCCCGCAAAACCTCGCAGCTGTCGTTGCAGTACTACTCGGCGATCGTCGTCGCCTACGACGGCATGCCGACCGCCGAGATCTTCCCGTGGTGGAAGTTCCCGAAGGTCGCGGTCACCAAGCGCAGCGCGATGTCCGGGCAGCAGGGCTCGGAGCTCGGCCTGCCGATGACGTTGACGATCTTCGAAGACGCCGGCTACCTCTACGACTTCGGTGTCTCCGGTGCCGGATTCGACACGATCGCCACCGACGCCGGATTTGTTGGTGCTGCAACCTCGATCAGCGTCACCCCGGCGACCGCGACCCTGGCCGTTGGTGAGCAGGTCCAGTTGCTGGTCATCGACAACAACGGGTTCGACCGCACCGCGGAATGCACATACGGCTCGTCCAACGCCGCGCGCGCAACGGTCGATGCGACCGGCCGTGTCACCGCGGTCGCGACCGGTTCGGCGGCCACCATCACCGCCACGCTCGGCGCTCTCACCGATACGTCCGCGGTGACCGTCTCCTAACCCCTCGATCGCCGTCCCCGCCGCTGTTCCTGGTGCAGCGCGGGGGCGGCTCACCACCAGGCCACCAGGAAACCAGGAGAAAACGATGCCACCCAAGAAGAAGGTCGCGCCTGAGCGCATGTTCGACCAGTTCCGGCAACGCGCCGCGGTCGCCCGCAAGGACGTCCCGCAGATCGAGGATTTCGTCCTCGGGCCCAACGACGGGTTCGACCCGGAAATCCGCGTGCACCTGCCGCTGTCGCTCAAGCAGCAGGAGGCGTACTACTACGCCGCCCGCCAGGGCGACACCTTCGGGCAGGTGCGAGCAGTGCTCGGCGACGCCCAGTACGCGCGCATCACCTCGGAGTTCGACGCCTACCCGGACTCGGCTGACCTGTTCATCGGGTTCGCACGCATGCTCACCGACCACGTCACCGGCAAGGGGGCCGACGATGTGGAGGGGGGGTCTGGGGCCTCGTAACCGAGGTCGCCCGCTACGCCACAGAACTCCGCTGGGACCTTCAACACCACCTCAGGATGGACCTCAACGACTGGTTCCGTGGCGAGCGGGATTGGCGCGACCTGTGGGACCTGAAAGACATACTGCCGCAAGGCAGTAGGTACCGGTCAGCGAAGCTGCGGGAACCGGAAGTTGTCGAGGCGCTCGCGCAATTGCCCGAACCCACCAGCACCGACATCCCGCTCGAGGGTTTCGACCCGCTCATTGCGCGGCTGGCCAATATCGAGGATCTGCTGAACCGGTTGATCTTCGTCACCGCCCATGCCGACGCGGCCGCGGCACCCTCTGCCGCTCGCCCGGAAATGCCGCATCTGGCTTTGCGGCGAGAACTCAAACGCCGCAAAGCGACCGCACTCGAAATGCGACTGATCTCAGGAGGTGGCGATGCCTGATTACCGCGCTGGTAGCGCCTCTGTCGAGATCAAACCGAATTTCGATGGGTTCGTCCGCCAGCTACGCCGGGACCTCGACCGGGTCGAGGCGGACCTGGGTGTCGAGATCAATCCGGACATCTCCGGGTTCTCTCGCGCGCTCGACAGCGAACTGCAGCGGGTAACCGCGCGACTCGACGTCGAGATCAACCCGGATCTCACCGGATTCTCTGCCGAACTCCAGTCTGGGTTGCAGCGCATCAACGCGACCATCGATGTCAACATCCGCCCGGACTTCGACCGCCGCGAGTTTGAGGCGGTGCTGGCCACGTATCGGCCTACGGTGTTCGCGAACATCGTTCCAGCATTGGATCAGTCGGCATTCGCTGCTGTCGAGGAGTTGCTGAACCGGTTGGCGCGGGACCGGACGGCGAATATCCGCGCGAACACCTCTGGACTCGGCGGTGTCGGTCGACAAGCTGACAGCGCCCACCGTTCCCTCACGGCGATGTCCGCGGTGAAGTTCACCGGCCTCGCCGCGGGTATCACCGCGCTGGTGCCGATCCTGCTCGGCGCGGCAGGCGCCGCAGGTGGGCTGCTGGCGGTGTTCGGGGCGCTCGGCGGGGTTGGCGCGATCGGCGGGTCAGGGATCATCGGTGCCTTCTCTGCGATGAAGGACGCTACCGCCGGGGCCGGGCAGGCCGCACAGGATCACGCACGCGACCTCGATCAGGTCGCTGACGCTCAGCAGCGGGTTATCGACGCCCAACACAACGAGATGGACTCGCTGCAACGGGTCGAGGACGCACAAAAGTCCCTCACCCAAGCCCGGGAGGACGCGAAAGACGCTGTCGACAACCTGAACCTGGCCGTGAAGAACGGGCAGCTGTCGGAGAAGGGCGCCGAACTCGCCTACCGGCGCGCGGTAGTGAACCTGCAAAAGGTGAAACGGCAAGCCGCCCAAGGCAAAGCGAGCGGGTTGGATGTCGAGTCGGCGCAGTTCGAGGTAGAGCAGGCCGGGCAGAACATCACCAACGTCCGCGTCCGCAACGCCCAGACCGGGCGAGACGCCAACGAAGCCAACGCGAAAGGCATCGAAGGCTCCGATCAGGTCGTCGCAGCCAAGCGGCAACTGGAGCAAGCCCAGTACGGGGTTGCGCAGGCGCAGATCCAAACGGCCCAAGCTGTCCGGGATCTCGCACGCGCGCAGGAAGACGCCGCTAAGTCGGGTCTTGCCGCGGCCGGGGGAACCGACAAGTTCGCGGAAGCTCTCGCGAAGCTCGCCCCGTCGGCTCGCGATTTCGTGCTGCAAATGCAGGCATTGGGGCCGGCGTGGAAGGATCTGCGCCTCGCTGTCCAGGAGAACCTGTTCGCTGGTCTCGGTGACAGCGTCACCCAGTTCGCGAACAGTCAACTCCCCGAACTGAAGAACGGCCTGTCCCAGCTCGCGACCGGCATGAACGGGGCGTTCAAGGACACCTTGTCCAGCTTGGACGCGCTGTTTACGGGCTTGGTGAACAACGGCACCATGCAGGCGTTCATCGACGGAGTCAACCAAGCCATGCAGGGTATGGCGCCGTTCGTCACCGGGCTGACCTCGGCGTTCATCCAGCTCGGTGCGGCCGTCGGCCCGCATCTGGGTCCGTTCTTCGCCGCACTGGGCACCACCCTCGACAAGATCGCGGGCCCACTTGGCCAGATCGGCGGCGTGTTCCTCGACACCCTCACGAACCTGATGCCAACCCTGACGGCACTGATCAGCGCGTTGTCGACTGGGCTCGCGCCGGTGCTGCCTGTTGTCGGTCGCCTGCTCGACTCGATCGGGCGGGCCCTGATCCCATTGATTCCCCCGATCTCGCAGATCGCGTCAATCGTGGGCAACGCCTTGGCTGATGCCGTCAATGCTCTGGCTCCCTACCTGCCGGTGATCGCGAAGGCTTTCGCTGATGTGCTCGCCGCGGTCGCGCCGCTCGTCGGACCCCTGGCGCAGATAGTGGGGATCCTCGCAGGCGCTATCGCGCAGAACATTTCGGCCCTGGCGCAGGCGCTTGCGCCGGTGGTGACCCAACTCGCCAACGGCCTGCAGCCGGTCATTCCGATCCTGATCGATGCGTTCGCGAAGCTCACACCCGTTTTCGCTCAGGTAGCGCAAATCCTTGGTGAGGCATTGGGGCAGGCCCTGACGGCGATCATGCCGGTCCTGCCCGAGTTGGTCCAGGCGTGGGCGGACATGGCCATTGCGTTGGCGCCGCTGCTGCCGCCTCTCGCTGAGCTCGGCGCGCAGATTCTGCCGATCCTCGCTGAGATCCTCGTCCAGATCGCGCCCTATTTGGTCGATCTGCTGAAGGTCTTCACCTCGTTCGTGAACTTTGTTGTGCAGCTCGCGGTCCCCGCCATCCAGAACATGGCCGAAACCATGGATTGGGCGTGGGAGCACATCAAGGGCGCATGGGATGGCATGAAGATCGGCCTCGACCAGCTCAAAGACAAATTCTCCACAATCGTCGAGGCGATCAAATCTCTCTGGAAGAGCCTCGTAGAAGTCTTCAAATCCGGTGGACTCGGCGGCATCGCGGGCGCGGTAGTCGATAAGGCGCTCGACCTGATCCCCGGGCTGCCCGGCCACGCCGACGGCGGTGTGATCACCGGTGCAGGTTCGGGCACGTCCGATTCGATCGTGGCGCGCCTGTCCAACGGCGAATTCGTCGTCAACGCCGCATCGACTGCGCGCGCGCTGCCGCTACTGGAGGCGATCAACAACAACCAGCTGCCCGGGTTCGCCAGCGGCGGCATCGTCGATTCGATGGCCGCGGTCGTCGGCAGCAAGTTCCCGGGAATGAAGCTCACCTCAGGTCTGCGCAACACCGACAACGGTTACCACTCTGTCGGCAAGGCTGCCGATTTCAGCAACGGGTCGGACGACACCCCGGAGATGCAAGCCCTGGCGTCGTTCATCGCCTCGAACTACCCGCAGTCGCTCGAGCTGATCCACGCCCCGTTCGGGCACAACATCAAGAACGGCAAAGACGTCGGCGATGGGGTGTCCACCTACGGCGCGGCCACGATGGGGCAGCACCGCAACCACGTGCATTGGGCGATCGGCGCGCCGATCACAGCGCCCTCTGCGCCGAACGCCCCAGGAGGGACAAGCCCGCAGGCCGACCCGTCGAACTATAGTCCCACCGGCACCTACGTCGGCCCGTCATCGGCCGACACCAGCAAGGACGCCTTGCAGTCCGACGACGGGCTGCCGCAGGAGTACTCGCTACAGGGGATCTTCAGCAAGGCAGGAACGATCCTCGCTGACGGCGTCCTCGGATTCTTCGGGATGCAGAACTCGGTGCTGTCGTCGAACAACGTCTACAACAAGGCGCTGACCACCACGATCGACTACTACAGCAAAAAGGGCCAGGAGAACACCACCGCGGCACCGGAATCCGGTGTCGCGCCCGAAACGGCTGCGCCCGCAACCCCGGAGGCCCCGGCGTCCACCAAGCACACCTATGTGCCCGGTGGCGGCGCCGAACAGTGGCGCAGCACGGTTATGACTGTCCTGCAGGCCACCGGCCGCGACGCTGGATTGACCGACCGGACGCTGTCGCAAATCGGCATCGAATCCGGCGGCAACCCCGACGCGATCAACAACACCGACATCAACGCCGTCAACGGCACCCCCAGTATCGGCTTGCTGCAGGTGATCAAACCGACCTTCGACGCCTACGCCGACGCTCGATTCCCCGGCACACAAAAGGACCCGGAACCGAACATCGCTGCCGCGTTGAACTACGTCGACAAGCGGTACGGCGGCGCAGCGAAGATCTGGCCGACCACCGCAGGGTATGCCGCCGGCGGTTGGGTGTTCGGCGCCGGATCCAGTACGTCGGATTCGATCCCGGCCCGCCTTTCGCATGGGGAGTTCGTGGTGAATGCGGCGTCGGCCGCGGCCAACAGCGACTGGCTGCAAGCGATCAACTCAGGCTCCCCGCAAACCCCCACACTGCCCCCCGGTTTCGGTGTCCGCGGAGGTGACGTCCGCAGCACTCGCGACCACTCGATGCACTTCCACGGAGACACCAACGTAATGAACCCGCAGGACTTCATCGACGCGGTAGACCGGCATCAAAGTAAGCAGTCCATCGGCCTTTCCGCGGCGCTGCCATGAGCAACTATCTCGCGCTGACGCTTATCGGGAGGACCGGCCGCCGGTGGGATGTCGCGGGCCCGAACGAAGGCGCACAGGGGGTTCTGCTTCTCCCGAAGCCGAAACAGTTCTACGACACCCCCGCGCTCACCTACTGGATCAAATCCGGTGGGGCGCAGCAGAAATACCAGGGGTTCAGCTACAAGCGCCGCGACCCGTTGTTCGGTCTCGTGATGTTCGGCAACAGCCCCGAAGAGGCAATGTATGTCGCCGACCAGGTACGCGCCGACCTCGGCAACCCCGACGACACCTGGTGTTTCGAAGCCGTAAGCGACTGGGGCACGCGACGTCTAGAGATGCGCCTGCTCGAAGCACCGGAGCCGTTCACCGCGGGCGCGTGGGAAGGCAAAGACGGGTACCTCTACGAAGCGAACACCTTGTCGGTGTCGGCCGCGTGCGAACAGCCGCATTGGTTCGCCGACCCGGTGACTGCAGAGTGGACTGTGGGCGATCCGCCGACGATGGAACACCCCGGAAACCCTGGTGACGTCCCCATCTTCCCGCGCTGGACGCTGAACGCGCCCGCTACGGAGTGGGAGATCTGGGATGGGTCGTGGGGTCAGGAACTGGACTTTCAGCGCCCGGCCGGCGCCGACACCAACCGCACCTACAAGGTGACACCGCTGCTTGCGGGCGAGGATGTCCGGCTCGACACTAACCAAGACAAGCCGTTCATGATCACCCATGACGGCGGGTTCGGGCCATGGATGCGCTCTAACGGACGTGAGCTCATCTACCCGGTGGCTCGGCACACCCCGCCGACCGATGTGCCGATATCGGTGACCGGTGCACCCGCGGGAGCAACGGCAACGCTCGTGTGTGACCGCTGGTTCTCCCGACCGGTCGGAGCGTCACTGTGACAGTTCTGACCTATGAGGAGATAAACGCCGGCGCGCAGGCACGTTGCGACGCCATCGACGCCATGCGCCGCGCCCGGCCGCTGCCGCGGTTGTGGACTAATAAGCCGGACGGATCACCTGGCCTGGTGTTGATGGGGTCTGCCAAGGACTCCATCGCTGGCGAGTGGCCGTTCAAACGCAACCAGTTCGGCACCACCGGCACGCTGCGACTACGCCTCGATCACTACCTCGCGAAGTGGCTCATCTCGATTCCCGATGACCCCGACGCCAAGAAGAACGTCGTCATCACCGTCGACCACTACGGCGGGAAAGTCCGCTGGTCAGGGCTGTTGAAGTTCTTCAAAGCCGTCAAGAAGAACGGCCTCTGGTACCTCGACGTCACATTCGTTGACGACCTGCAGTACCTGCAGTTCCTGCTGGGGGCGCCAAACCCGATCCTGCCGATCCCCGTCTTCCAATTCCCCCGCGTACTACCGCTTTTCGGGCCCGCCAAGTGGTGCATCAGCATGATGATTCTGCTGAACCTCATCCGGGTCGAGGGCAACCTGTGGACCTTGCCGGATGACCCCTTCGCGGTCGGCGGGTGGGGTGGACTATTCGACTGGGGATCCTGGCAGGTACTGATCAAGGCCAACCCCATCGACCTGGACGACTCGAGCGTGTGGACGCTCATCGCGACCCGCATGAACCGCATGGACCAGGTCATCCAGAACGCTCTCGACGACGCCCAATTGACCATGCGCTACCGGCGAATCCTGACCGTCGACGGCGAAACTTCTGATGTCCCAGGCGTACCCGAGGTCGCCAACGGTGCACTTGTCCTCGAAGTGGTCGATACCAGCGGCTACTACTCGCCGGACGGCACCGCCACTGGCGGCGGCCTGGCGGGCGGATTCGCTCGGACGCTGCAGTCCTTCGCCAGCGGCTTTGTCGAGGATGTGCAGACTCTCGTCGGCGACCCGGAATCTTGGCCCGCGAGCTATTTCGACGCCGACTACCTCGGGCCGGGAGACCCCACCCGAACGTGGATAGTCATCCGCGACAGCAAATACAGCAACGTCGAAACCTCCGAATGGACATGGGGTCCCGCCACCGCGGTTCGGGCGATCGTCGGCGGCGACAACCCTCTCGTCGACCAACTCGCGCGACTAACCATCGAGAGCATCGGCGCCCTGATCGGGTACTTCCTCCTCGCCGGATTCTCCGGGTTGGGATCGATCGTCGCCGACGTCGTGATGCCGTTCCTCGTCGGAACCATTTTCGCTTGGCTGGAATGGCAAAACCACACCCGCGCACACAATCTCGGCTGGGTCCACCTCTGGGAGGTGTTCGGCCAGGGGGCTGAGAACAACGCGTGGTCCCTCGGCGCGATCGTCGCGTTGCGTGGTGCGTTCCTCGCCACGAGGTCACAGTCCGCGCACGTGATGTCCATGGGCTCCGGCGGTCGATTCCTGCCCGGGCTGATGTTCATGCCGGGAGACCGGATCGGGAGCACGTTCGAACAGGCCACGTCCACTATCCGCGTCGATCAAGTCGAAGAACTGACGCTCAGCTGGGATTACGGCGCCGATCAGCCCCACGAATACAAGGCGCAAATCGGGCTCGCGCAAGCCGCTATGACCCTCGCCGAACGTCAGACCAGGCAGATCTCCTTCGCGCTGTCGGTGCTGCAGAACATCGGCGTACACCTCCTGTCCTGACACCTCGAAAGGAGGCGACATGGATGCCAGCGAATTGACCGGCCTTGCAGCGCCGTTGCAACAATCAGCCGCGGACATGAACGACCCCCGCCAGCACTTCGCGTGGGCGCTCAATTCATTTCCATCCCCGAATCAGCAGATGGGCGACGTGCCCATTCATCCGATGGTGCGGCCGCTGATGTCGCAGCTGCTGTGGGACTTCGGCTTCAGGCATGATCCTGAGCTGCAAACGAAGTGGCTGATCCCTGGCGATCACCCCGAGGCCGGCTACCTCAACGTTCCCGCGGTCGTTGACGCGGAGCAGTACGAGCAGTGGGCGGCGGTCCACGCCGATCCGGATCTCGCGAACGAGAAGTGGCGGGACACCGCGGAAGCGCTACTCGGGAAGCTGGACCCGAAAATGCTGGACCGGATCAACAACATGACTCCGGAGCAGCGGGCTGCTGCGGCGGAGATGCAGCGCGAACAGCTCCCCGCTGCGTTCGAACGTCTCGCTCAGCTCAAGAAGCAGGCTGAGGGTGAAGCGAAGTGAAGCAGTTGCTGGACTTCTCTGCCGCGCTGCTCGCCCCGCAAGCCATCAAGGACGCTGGATACGCCGGTGTCATCGGCTACTTCTCCGTGTCGCGTCCCGGCGCGGATTTCGGCGCGAAGCCGTTGCGGCGCGCCTACTGCGACCAGCTACGCGCCGCAGGGCTGGAGATCGTCTCCAACTATCAATACGGCAAAGGTGTCACCGCAGACTGGCGCGGGGGCATGGACGCTGGCGTGCACCACGCTCAGATCGCGTTGCGCTACCACCTCGAAGCCGGCGGGCCGCTGGACCGGCCGCTGTATGCACCGGTCGATGACAACCCGACCCTCGGCGAGTGGAACCAGCTGGTCGCACCGTTCCTGCGCGGGTGGGCATCAGTCGTCGGGCTGGAACGCACAGGCGTCTACTGCAACTCGAGGTGCATCGACTGGGCCCTGGAAGACGATGTCGCGCAATGGTTTTGGCAGCACAACTGGGGCACGCCAAAGGGGTTTGTTCACCCTGCCGCGCACCTGCACCAATCCGAGATCGACAAACGCCGCGTCGGCGGCATCGGAGTCGATGTCAACGACGTACTCAAACCCGACTACGGGCAGTGGTCGAAGGCTGCCACAGGGAGCACTGTGAACAAACCCGAATACAACGAGGTCAACCGCATAGGCAGGTCGGCAAACAGTCGCGGCGGTGCCCGTCCGATCTGGTTCCTGCTGCACACGCAGGAGGGCAACGGCACTGCCGAGTCGCTGGCGAACTACCTGAACAACCCCAACAACGGTGTCAGCTACCACTACACCGTCGACAACGACGGGAACGTCGTGGATGTCGTCGATACCGACGACGCCTCATGGTCTGTGCTCGAAGCCAACAACAGGGCGATCAACGTGTGCTTCGCAGGATCCCGTGCGGCATGGGGGTCGACGCAGTGGCTCCAGAACATGGGGCGCGCGATCGATATCGCCGCCTATCTCGCTGTGCAGGACTGCCGCAAGTACGGTATCCCGCCGCGTGTCATCACCCCTGAGCAACTCGGCCGCGGAGAGTCCGGCATCGCCGACCACTGGGCGATCACATCCGGGCTCGGGATCGGCACACACACCGACGTCGGCGACGGGTTCCCGTGGGAACGCTTCGCTGCCGCGGTCGACAAGTACTCGACAACCACGATGAAGGAGGCGGTCATGTCCCTCGCGGACGACGAGCTCAGCAAGCGGTTCCCCTCGCGGTCGAAGTACCGCGACAACGACAACGACGTCGACACGCTCGCCGGGTTCATCCTCAACATCGACGCTCGCATCCACGAAGCGCACGTCGAAGACGCCGCACTGGACGGCGTCGCGTGGGCGGTCGATCTCGTGAAGCGCGAGGCCGCAAAGGGCGACGAGGGCGCGCAAGCGACGCTCGCTCAGATCGAAGGTGCGAAGTGAACGCGGTCCTGTCGGCTCTTCGGAGCGAGCCAATCCGCACCATCCTTTACCCGCTACTCGCCGTGCTTGTCGGCGTTCTCGTCGCGCGCGGCGTGGTCGATGAGTCCGGAGCGGACATCATCACCGGCATCGTCGCGGCCGTGCTCGGCATCCCCGCAGCGGAGGCGGCACGGAAGCGGGTCGCGCCTTGGCCGCGGCCGGGCGACGACCTAGTGGAGGAGTAGCGCACCTACTCGGATTTGGCCCGGAAAGTGCTCGGCTTTCCGGGTGGTGCTTACGAGGAGGTGGGTATGGCCGCGAATCCCGAGGATGGAGTGTCGACGAGGACATTAACCGTCCTGGTTTACGTGGTGACAGCCGTTTGGGCGCTGAACATTGTTGCGCCACTAGTTCTTACGTCTTACCAAAGTAATACAGGTGCCAATGGGATTATGGGCGCGCTGATCGGGCTCCTGGGCGCCATGCGATACCAGGTGGCATCACGTAAAAGGGAGCCTAAAAAGAAGGCGGATCCCAATGACTAGCGTGATTTTGCAGTTGCTGTTCGGGGCAGCGTGCATAGGGATCGGCTTCGCTGCCGGGCTCTGCGCCGGATGGCGGGAATACCGATTGGGTGCGAAGACCATCACTGCCCCAACGCTTCCACGCACCGACCGGCAGCAGGCATACGTACTGATGATCGTCGGCGCATTGGCCTGTGCGAGCACGGCATACGCCGGAATGCAGGCTGTCGCGCAGGCGCAGTGCAACCGCGAGTTCAGGGAGTCCCTTGTTGCTCGGTCGTCGATATCGACGGAGAACCAGCGACACCTCGACGCGATGATGGGCGTCGTCGCCGACTCTATTTCGAACCCCCAACCCGACTCTCGGGAACGAACGACAAAGGCGATTCTCGACTATCGACTTTGGGCCGTTACTGCCGATCAGCGACGGGCGGCTAATCCAATTGCCGACCCAGCCTGTGGTGGCTCATGAGTGCGACGGGGAGGAGTGTCGAGTGAAGCTGGGAAAGCTGCCCGCGCGCATCAACTCCGTGTACATGAAGCTCGGCGCCTACCTCGACATGCCAGCAGTGCTGCCGATGATCCCCGACGAGTTCGGGCACGAGAACCTGATCGCCGATTTCGGGATGCTCGCCAACGATCAAGTTGGCGATTGTGTTTGGGCGGGCGCTGCGCACGAAACGATGCTGTGGTGCCGTGAAGCAGGTAGTGATGCAACCTTTTCGGCGGGGTCGGTGCTGTCGGACTACACCGCGGCGACCGGCTACGACCCTGACGATCCCAGTACAGATCAGGGCACCGACATGCAGGCCGCGGCGTCGTATCGGCGTCGTATCGGCGTACTGGACGCGACCGGCCGCCGACACAAGGTCGGTGCCTACGTGGCATTGACCGTCGGCGACCCCGACCAACTCGCCGCAGCCGCCTACATCTTCGGCGCGGTCGGTGTGGGCCTTCGGTTCCCCGACTACGCCATGGACGAATTCACCGCGGGCAAGCCGTGGGCGTTGCGCCACGGCATCCAGAAGATCGCAGGCGGCCATTACGTGGCCGTGACTGGCAGAGGTAAGAACGGCAACTTTCGCGTCATCACCTGGGGAAAGGTGCAGGAGATGACTCCGGGGTTCTACCGGCGCTACTGCGATGAGGCGCTCGTCTACTTCTCGAGTGAGTTCCTCACTGCCGGAGTGAGTCCCGAAGGATTCAACCTCGCGCAGCTCCGCACCGATCTGAGAGCGTTCACGCGCCGATGACTAATCCTGCGGGACCATCTGGTCTGAATCCCGGACAGTGGGGTGTCACCGCCAACGGATCAATTCCTGCGAAGTCGACCCATACACAGTCCAGCGTCACCAACACGTTGCAGAACCAGTTCCAGTCCGACCAGTTCAGCGGTCTCGGCGGTGGCCTGATCGGGATGATCTTGAGCTTCATCGGTGCCGCGTTGGCCGGGATCCTCAGCGGGTTCGCCACCATCGCTGACGCGATTTTCGGGTTGGCTGACAACGATTACATCGCCGCCATGCCGATCATCAACGACCACACCCAGTCCATCACGGACCTGCGGCAGGCGGTGGAACAGCTGATCCTGCAGGGGCTGGCGATCAGGTTCGAGTCGAACAACACCTACACACCGAACGAGAACGTCGTGTCAGTGGACGTGATCATCATCGGCGCGGGCGGCGGCGGCGGAAGCGGAAGCTACGACTTCTTCACCAGCGGCACTCGCAGCGGTGGCGGCGGTGGCGGTGGCGGCGAAACGCACGTCAGCATCCCTGCCTCATTGCTGCCGACGAACGTTGACGGCTCTTTCAAAGCGATCCAGATCGTCATCGGCGCTGGCGGTGCCGGTGCGGCTTCCGACTCCGGCAGCGGCACCGGTGGCGGACACTCGCACTTCGGCCCTGAGGTCGGTTCGGGCGGGTCATCGTGGCTCCTCGGAGGCGGTGGGCAAGGTGGCACCTGGGGAAACAACCCACCAACCGCCACGGGCGGTATCGGCATGGTCCCCGGCGGAAACGGTGACGCTGGCATCGGCCCAGACGGCGCCGGTACAGGCGCGGGACATTCCACCAGCGCATACGACCTCCACGGTGGCGGCGGCGGTGGTGGGCGCGGCTACTGCCAATCACGCGGCGGCGGATCCCCTGGCGGCGGTGGAGGTGTCTCGCCCGGCGGATCACCTGGCAGCCCAGGTGACCCCGGTAGCGCCCCATCAGCGATTGTCGCAACAGGTGGCGGCGGCGGGGGTGGTGGCGGTTCGGGTCACGCGGGCGGCGGCGATGGCGCGTTCCCTGCCGGCGGCGGTGGTGGCAGCGCTTGCGATACCGGCGGCGCGACCTTCGGTGGCGATGGCGGTGACGGTGTCATCTTCGTAATCGAGCGGATGGCGTAATGCCGGTCCGTGCGGTCATGCACGTCTACACCAGCAACTCGACCTGGACCAAACCTGTTGGGCTGCGCGCGCTCGACGTCCTGGTGCGCGCAGCAGGAGGGGCGGGCAGCTCCGCCGTCGGCGGTGGTGGCGGGGCGCTGGTGATCAATTCCGGGCGCCGCATGTCGCCGGCCGAGTTACCAGACTCCGTCTCGATCATCGTCGGAGCGGGCGGCAGCAGCGGCGGCAACGGTGGCGCATCGTCCTTCGGCACCATCTACACCGCACCACCCGGCACCGGCGGAACCGGTGGCGGCGCAGGAGGTCTCACCTTCGCCCGCGGTGGTAACGGCGGCACCGCCGGGCAGCCAGGCCAAACAGTCACCGCGGGGGTGGTGCGGCTACTCGCTGCCGGCGGTGGTGGTGCGGGCTCCGGATCGACCGGCGGCGGATCAGGGCGCGTCCCAGGCAACACCAGCTCCCCGATTTTCTGGCAATGGAACCAGTCCGGCGGTGGCGGAAACGCCGGCAGCGCTGGCGGATTCCCGTGCGGCGGTGGTGGTGCGGGCGCGGCCGGCGCCGACGGCGTCGTGACAGTCATCGAATACTTCAACGAGGAGGCCTGAATGGGCTCAGCGACATTCGTGCGTGACCGGGTCGGCGGACATTCTGGCCCGGGGCGGGTGTGGCACCTCGACCCGCCGGCGCAGATCGGCGGGCAGGCGCACGAGCACGTGTGCATCTGGATCAGTCCTGCGAGCCAGTACCAGGCCGCCGAGGCGGTCGTGGTGGCTTCTACCGAGTCCGGTGCGGCCGTCGGTGGCTCGGTAATCCGCCGCGCTGGATCTTTCGTGCTGCACGCCGACTACGACGGCCAGCCCGAATACGTTGACGGTGCGCACCTTTTCGCGCTGATGATGCTCGGCTACACCGTCGCCGCACAGCGCCCGCAGGACGACTGATGCTGTACCCGATCAAGACCAAAGATCCCGCCTCGGCACTTGACTTCAAGTTCGATTGGGGCTCCGACAAAGCCACCGCGCCGTGGCTCGAGCCCGGAGAAACCATCCAAACCCACATCGTCACAGTCACGGCCGGTCTGACGAAGGACTCCGATCTGGTCGGCGACGCGGGGCGCTCGGTGATCGTGTGGCTCTCCGGTGGCACCGCAGGCACCACCTACATCGTGACTTGCACGATCACCACCAACACCTCGCGGACCGATGTCCGGCGCATGTCCATTCACGTACAGAACAGGTGACCCCATGACAGCAGCATTCGGGATCGAGTTCGTCGCCGAGGCGACCATCACCCACGCGGACGGAACCAGCGACACCGCCGAAGTCGCAACCTCAGAGGACTGATCGGCGTCTGTCTTTTGTGTGGTTTTGACGGGTTTTGAACGTTTTTGAAGGTTTTTGACGCCGAGCGGACTTGCATCTTCCGCTTCGGTGATGTACCGGCACGGGTCGTCTCCTTCGCCGTCGTGCGCACACTCGCATAGCAAATTCCCACGCTGCCGTCTATTCGATTGGCAGCCAACACGTTAGAAGGTGATTGTCATCACTGTCGGACTGCACACCGCGAATCTTGCTAACAAGATCCTCGACCACTTGCGCGGCGGTACCGCCTGGACTCAGCCTGCGGGGACCTACGTCAAGCTCCACACCGGTGACCCGGGTAGCGCGGGCACCTCCAACGCCGGCGCGGTCACCACCCGTTCGCAGGCGACGTTCGCCGCGGCGGCGTCCGGTGCGATCGCACTCACCGGCACCAACCCGAACTGGTCGATGACCACGACCGAGACGATCACCCACATCAGCGTGTGGGACGCCTCGACCAGCGGCAACTTCCTGTGGTCGGCGACCCTGTCTGCATCCAAGGCTGTCGTTAACGGCGACACCCTCACCCTCACCAGCCTGGGGTTCTCCCTGGCTCCGCTGGCCGCGTAACCGGGATGTGTTGTGACCGCACCAGATCCCGATTATGTACAGGCGCGCCTCCGTCAAGCCGCAACCATGTTGGAGCGGAGAGCGTTCCTCGCTGACGAGATAGCGAGGCTCGAGGCCGAACACGCAGCGCTTGTGGCGACGATCGCCACGGCGTGGCCGGACCTGATCCCGGCGATAGCCGCGGATATGCAGGCCCTGGCTGAGCAGGCTGCTGGTAACTGACGTGCTCGAGTGGATGCGGGAGAACGACAGCTTCCCAAGCACACTGAGTGGCCAGTGGGTGCGCCGCAACGGCAGCACGAACCCCTTGACCTCGAGTGGGATGATCACCACAAACAGCACCTCGGGGTTCTTCCCGGCCGAGTTCATCGCCCGCCCTACCAGTGGTCCGGATCAGTACATCGCTGTCACCATCGACCAACTGCACCCTGGCACGTCTGGGGGCTCGCCGTCATGCCTGGTCCTACGGTCTCCGAACAGCGCAACTTCCGGCACAGTGCCGGTCGCGTTCATCAAGAACGCGCAAATCTCCATCGCCACGATGACCTCATGGGCGGCGGCCGGGATCATCACCCAATCCGCATACGCCAACGCCAACGGCGGATCGGCCATGGCTGTTGGTGGGCGCGTGGAGTTCTTCGTCATCAACAACGTCTACTACGCCGCCTACAACGGCGTAGTCGTCAACTCCTGGAACGACTCCGGGGCAGTGGCCAACCAGTCCGCCCGCTATGGCGCCTTGATCATGCAGCGTGCCAGCGATGGATCCAGCACCGGCGTAATGGGTTTCGGCGACTGCGTTTTCGGCGACTACGCGCCAATCAATGTGCCGATGTCGATGCAAGCCGTCAACCGGCCCAACACCTATTAAGGAGGCGCTATGGCGCGCAGGCGTTACAAGCTCTACAACGGCGCAACGGCGGCATTGACCGCTGCTCTCGCGCCGGTAACCACAGGCACCAGCATCAAAACGATGCTTCAGGTCAAACCAACGACTAACGTCGCCGTCATCGCATGGGGCTATTCGTTCGACGCTGTACCTACGAGCCTGGTGAAGGTCGAGCTGATCACCACCGGCACCGTTGCGGCGACCGTAACCGCTTTCGCCAGTGGTGATGTCATCAAATACGACGATCCGGGTACCGCGGCGAGCGCAATCAGCTTGGGCACCAGCGCATCCGGCTACACCTCCACCGCGGAGGGCACGGTCACCGCGTCGCGCCTCCTCGCCGGCCGAAACGAATTGGCGCAGAGCTATGAGTCACAGGACCCCCTCGACCGCGAAGGTGGTGTCGTCGCCAACGACATCCTGCGTATCCGCGCCACCACCGCGGTAGCGATCGGGATGACCTGTTGGGTCCTAATCGAGGAGTGACCCATGCCCCGGATCGGTAGGTCGCGGCCGGTCTCGGCATACGCACCCACCCTCGGCCCCGCCGCGCTGACAGTCCAAGCCGCCCTCCCGGTTACCGCGACGCTCACAGCTGCAGCCACGCGCGGCGTTTCCGCGGACGCGTCGACAACCGCAACCGCGACTCTCACTGCGGCGGCCGTTCGCGGGGCGAACGCGGCCGTGGCGACAACTGTGACCGCAACCAGTACTGCGACGGTCGCGGTCGCCACCACGGCAGCAGCCTCCACTACTGCCACTGCAACACTCACCGCGGACGCGGGACTGTCTCTCACTGCCGCGGCATCCACCACCATCACTGCAACAACTGCGGTCGACAGCTTCGCAGGTGCGGCGATCCAGGCGCCTACTGCAGTGGCTGCGACGCTGACCGCAGTGGCGGATCGCAACACGCCTGCCGCGGCAGCGCTTGCCGCGACGGCCACACTCTCGGCCTCCGCGGCGCTATCCACGAGTCTCGCCGCGCCAACCGCTGCGACAGCGACGTTGTCGGCGTCGGCACTGCGAGTCACGCCGGTCGGCACCTCGACGCCCGTTACCGCGACCTTGACCGCCGCTGGTATAGCTGTACGGCCAATGCAAGCCACCACAGCGGTAACCGCGACACTGACCGCGGGCATGGGCGCATTCGCTGCTGCGAACGCCACCATCGTCACCATCGCCCGCGCTGCGGCCGCGGTCCGTACGGCGGCCGGCGTGAAGACCGTCAACGGTGCGCGGGTGGTCACGGCAACATTGACCGCTGGCGCCGTGCGAACCGCTCACGCCGACGTGACGACACCAGTAACCGTCGGCCTCACGGCGACACTCAGCGGATCGCTACATACTCAAGCCGCGCTGAACGTCGCTGCTGTCCTGCAGGCGATCGCCCACATAGTGGGTGCCCCCGAACCGGACACCCCAAGGGAGCGAACACAGTTCATCCGCGCTGATGATCGGACTGTGGTTGTCGCCCATGAGGATCGGGCCCAACGGATCGCGGCGGATCAACGCGAGTTGCTCCCGCTGAGGTCCTAGCTGGGTCAGGGCATGTAGATCAGCTGGTATTGGCCGCTATATCCGCCGAGCGGCTGGCATTCCGCAATGACGCCGGGCCTGCGCAGCCGGTTCGCTTCCCGATTGCACGACTGGAAATCGGGGTAGATGTAGCTTTGCGCGCGGGGCGCGCGGGGTTTGGAACTACCGAACGCGCCCCCGAATCCTTCGAGGATTCCCTGCAAGGCCCCTTCTGGACTGTTGGGGTCGACGGCACTGGCCGACGGCGCGAATGTCACAGCCAGCGCGGCGAATACGATGCCAACAGCGAGTTTTCTCATGCTTAGTCCCCTGATGATGTGGTGGGCGCGCGACCATTGATCGGCCCGTAGGGCGACTTCCCCCCGACAGGAGCCGTCGCACGTGCCGATCATGGTGCACGGTCCGACCACGACACGCTAGGACGAAGTTGCTCGGCGTGTTTATTCGGCGGCGAGGAGGAGCTGCTCAGCGCGGTAGCTGTACGGGTACCGGCCCGGCGCGCCACCCTCCGCCATCACGGTGACGATGTCCCCCATCGACCTCGAGCACCTTGAACACCGTCACCACCGACAAACGCCCCGACCCTGCAACACGCAGGATCGGGGCGTTCTTTGTCGTGCCGGGGGGCTAGCTGGCGCGCGCGTCGCCGGTGAATACTCGCCCATCCAGACGCTTCGCCCGATACGGCGGATCGCTGTAGCTGGGCGTGCCGATCAGCGCTTCGAGCGCTGTGGTGAGCTCGGCTGGTTCCCACCCCAAACGCGCCATGACTTGCGTAGGTACCGCATCAGCGTCCGCCAGGATCGCGAGCTGTAGGTGATCGACGCCGACGATCTCTTTGCCGCGCTGGCGGGCGATGTCCTCGGCGGCGGCCAGCAGTCGAACCAACCTCGGCGTAAGCGGTAGCTCGGTCATCGGTCCCGCCCTTCTACTCGTAGACAACCTCGGTCCATTCCCAGTATGGGCTATCGAACACGGGCGACACGTGTTGACAGATCCATCTCGCCAAAGTTCCGTCCTTGTCGACGGTGCTGACGTGTTCCCCATCGTGGAACTCGTTGCATTTCATCAGCGGGTTGCCGTGCGGGTCCGCGGGCACGCGTGGCCATGTCGCGGAGTCACTGCCCCTGCACGCACTGTTGGAGTTGTTGGGGTCGACGTGCCCGAACGGGCACCACCCGGCGGGGGTGACCGGTTGCGCCACGGCCGGGGCTGCGCCGGCCAGTGCTGCACCGATAGCGCAAGCGGCAAGGGCGGTTCTGATAGCGATCTTCATGGGATCCTCCATCGGGAGACGAACGGCCCAACCTCATATGGAGGTTGGGCCGTCTTTCGTGTGTGGGGCGTGCTCCCGGAGCTGGTCTACAACCCAGCTCCGGGCCCCTGCCCGCGCGGCTCGAGTTGGTTGTCAGTGGGCATCTGGCCCAACGCGCGGGATGCTTATTACCGGTACCCGGCTGCTTGCACCAGCCGGGTACCTCGGGGGTAAATCCATGGTCTAACTGACGTGCTCAGTCCTGGCTGCCGTATGGCCGCCCCAGCAGGGTCGAGTATCGGCCGCGTCCCTGGACGGGTCCTCAGTCCAGTTGACGGTCAGGGCGGGGCCGTCGGGTCCCGGTGTTCCGTGCACATCTGCCATGGTGTTCACCTCCTTTCAGGTCTCGGTGTTCGGTTGTGGCTCGGTGTCGCGCACATCCAGCGGGTTGACGTCAACGACCTGGTAGTCGCACAGCTCGTCCAGGTCTGCGATGCCCAGCTCTTGGAGTGCGGCGAGGTTGATCTCCTCTTCGAAGCCGTCGTTTCCGAGCAGCGAGAACGTCCCATCAGGGCGCCTGATCAGGCCCATGTAGTCGGAGTTCTCGAATACGGATTCCCTCACCGGTCCGCGTAGGTGAGGGCGGCGGCGCGCTGCTGGCAGCTGGGGGTGTGCGTGCCGTGGGCGGCGAGGACCGCCCGCGCTTCGTCAGGGCCGTCCGTGAACGCCGGAATGCTGGTGCAGTCCAGTGATCGCAGGACCCACCGGAGTTCGCGGTCTGGTGCCACTCGCACGTTCATGGGGTCTCCTCCGCGCTGCGCCGGTCGGCGAGAGCGATGAATGCGGCCGCGGCCGCTAGTCGCGAACACACATGCGGCGGGTGGAGGGCTTTGTGGTGTGCGACCAGATCGCGGGCGAAGGCGAGGTTCGCCGACTGCATCTCTTCTCGCGGTGTCTTCCACCACTCGGGTACGACGTCGCAGTCCCGCCCGGTCATTGGAGGCCCCCCGCGAGCTTGATGAACTCCAGTGCGGCTTTCAGGCGTGGGCAGTCCGCGGGGGTGCAGGGAACCGCCTTTTTGTCGACGTGGATCACCTTGATGCCGTGGGCGCGTTCGATGTCCATCTGGGTTGGGGGGACGTCGCAGCGGTCCATGATGCGCTCGTAGTCGGCGGGTAGTTGGTCGCTCATTCGTCGACCTCGGAGATCAAACTGGTCAGGCCGTCCAGGACGGCTTCGAGTACCGCCGGATCGTTCTCGAACTGGCGGGTGACGGCCTGGGCGTACTCCCCATGCGGGTCGGCGGGCGTCCAGGTCCCCTCGTTGTGTTCGAGACAGTCGACGGAGCTCTCCGTTTGCGTGGTGCTCACCGGACGGCCCTCGCGTCTGGAACGATGCACTTCTCGTCGGCCAGCGTCCAGAACGCCGAATGCTTTGCGGCGCAGCGGTCGGTAGCGCAGTCACGATGCTGCTGCATCGCCATGTGCGCCTGCTCGGGCGTGTACGGATCAGTGGGTGCGCGGTGGGATGGTTCGAGATCCCACGAGTCGGTACGCAGAGATCCTTCGGCGGCGACACACTCGGCGATCTGCGCGAAGGGCACTGCGCCGTCGGGAGTGGCGGCATCGCTGGCGAGCGCTCGTGGCAGGACGTAGAAGATGAGCAGCAGCACGGCCGCGACCGCGGCGACTATGAATAAGAGGGCTTGTAGTTCTGTGGGCATTGGCTGTACCCCTGGGCGCGTTGTGTGTGGTTGGAAGCGCACCCAGCGTCGGAACCTCGGACCTGAGTCCGGTAGCTGTCGGGGCTGAAGGTCCGGCGCCGGGTGCTCATTTCAGGGTCACACTACGCCGTCTCAAAAAAAATGGCACTTCCGGTCCGTGTCGACCGAAAGTGCCAATTCTTGAAATGTGTTGCTAATACTCCAATCTGATCGCGTCTGCC
>NZ_JBFBAB010000043.1:0-1483 GCF_040681975.1 Nocardia sp. NPDC051463 | reverse complement strand
CCTACGCCGTCTCAAAAAAAATGGCACTTCCGGTCCGTGTCGACCGAAAGTGCCAATTCTTGAAATGTGTTGCTAATACTCCAATCTGATCGCGTCTGCCAACTCGCGCATCTCCGCGGTGAGCGTCCGCCGCTCCAGGACGATCTTGCCCATGATGTCGCGCGCATATCGTTGCTGGGAGAGCCATTCGGGCGCGTCGGTGTGCAGCTGTTGCATCACATTCATTGCCTCACCGAACTGGCTGAGCTCAGTATGGGCACAGGCGACATCCAATCGGTGGCGTAGGCGCCCCGCCCCGTTCGGCTGGATGATGTTGCGCGGAGTGCGGGCCGCGATCGCCAGCGCCCGATCCGGTTTGCCGGTCAGCACGTAGGTTTCGGCGCATACGTGGGCCACCGATACGGGCCCGTACGCGCGGACTGTCGCTGGATCGGACAGCACTTCGCGCCCGATCGCGGCGGCCGCGGATTGGGCCAACCGTAGGGCATCGTCGGCGTACTCGGGACGGTTGTCCCTCACTGCGGCGTTCGCCACATACAGCCACAGTCGACCCCATAAGGCAAGTTCGGTGGTGGTGGCGCGGGACATTCGTGGCTCGATGCGGTCCGCCCAATACACGGCGAGACGTTCGGCCTCGGTTATGCGTCCTTGACGGAGGTATGCCCACGCTAGGGTGTTCGCCGCACCGGCGGCGTCGAGGTGGTCGGTGGCGGTGTCGATTGCGCGCGTGAGGGTGTCCTCGGCGATGTCGAACTGCCTGTTCTGCGTCAGCATCCATCCGGTCATGCCGAGTAGCCGCGCCCGGATCGTGCGGCCTTCTTCTTCCAGGGTGTCCGCGTCCCGCAGTAGGTCCGGCAGTTGGGCTGCGATAGCACGATAATGGTGGGTGCCCATCATCGGCCGTAGGACGTTGAACGCGTCCTCTACGCCCTCAACTGTGGCAGGTTCTTCTGGCGTCGAGTCGGTCTGTCCGACCAGGGCTCGGCGGACGGATTCCCACAAGTTCACGGTGTCGTTGTCGGCGTATTCGCTGTCGTTACCGGTCTGTAGTTCAGAGGTTCGCACCCGCAACCCGACTGCGAGTTTCCGTAGCGTTTCCAGGCGTACCGAGTAATGGTCGCCTTGTTCGATCTTCCGGATCAGGGACAGGGAGACATCGGAGGCTTCGGCGAGTTCGCGTTGGTTGAGTCCTCGCCGTTTTCGTACTGATTGCAGGCGTTCGCCTAAGTCCACACTCATGTGTTCCACGCTACGGCTGATCGCGTCCTACCGCATAGAGTTCGTTGTACGATTGATGCGCGTCCACACTCATAGGGCGCCGTGAAGCCGCCCCGACTGGGGCGGCTTCTTTGTATTCGGCCCCTGGGCGGATCCCGTGTGGTGTAAGCATCCCGCCGGGACCATGGTGGGCCGAGAGATCCTCCGAACCTGGCATGGATGCCCTGATGGAGCCAAATCCTCATCAATCGTCAGGTATCGGTGA
>NZ_JBFBAB010000042.1:0-45085 GCF_040681975.1 Nocardia sp. NPDC051463 | reverse complement strand
CTGATCACCGAACCGGGCCAAATCCTCCTGAAACGACACGATCGCCGCAACCTCTCAAATCGAGAGTGTTGCGACGATCGCGTGAACCCGCCCAGCTGGGAACGGGCCTGTTGGCTTCGTCCGAGGCTTTCTTGCGCAGGAATCCGACAGGTCACCGATTTGCCTGCCGCCTCGCGTCCTAAATCGGCGCGGTACTCGTCGTGGGGACGAAACTGAACGACGGTGCCGCAGCGCCCGTGTTGGTCGGGTCGGGGCCCGGCCCGGGGGCACATACGGACACCTCGGGTAATGCGCGCGCACTGGGCGACAGCGGCGGAAGGTCACGCCAGACCGGGGCCGCTGCCTGCAGTTCGAGTCCGATCGAGATCAGCTCTGCTTCCGCCCATGGGCGTCCACCGAGTTGGACTCCGAATGGCAGCCCGGTCACGGCGGAGCGGTCGACCGGTAGCGAGAGCACCGGAACCCCGGTGTAGTTCGCCCACGAGAAGGGCACGGTGCTCGCACCGAGGATCGAGACGGCCGCGGCTGTGCTGCGGGGCAGACCGTCGGTGATCGCACCGGGCAGCACCACCGCGTCCAATCGGCTGTCTTCCAGCATTCGGTTGTAGTCACGCTGATAGCTCGCGCGCGCTCGGGCCAGCTGCCACCAGTCGATGGCGGGCGAGGCCAAGGCTGCCAGACCCAGCCCGACGATCGCGGCGGTCGGTGGTTGGTAGGACAACAGCCGATCGGCCCACTGCCGGTGATACAACCCGACTTCCACGGCATCGTTGCTGAGCAATCCTTCGGGCTCGGCGGGCATCGTGACATCACGGGTCTCGCCACCCAACGCGGTGAACAGGTCGAGAAAGCGCCCGAACATGGTCACGAGCGCGTCGGGCAGCATCTCGATGACCCCCCGGGGCACACCGAGTCTCGTGCCCGCCAACGGGTTATCACCCCCTACCGCGACGATCGGGAACCCACCCTCCGGCACCGGCGGCGCAATGGCCGTCACCGGGTCGAACGCGTCGGGTCCCGTCATGTACGACAACAGCAGCGACGCGTCGGCGATACTGCGTCCGAGCGGCCCAGGATGGTCCCTGGTCCACACGACCGGAATGATGCCGTATTTGCTGCACCGCCCGAAGGTCGGCTTGATCGCACTGATGCCACACCGGGAAGCGGGGATCCGCAGGGAACCACCCGTGTCGGTGCCGATCGACAAGGGCGCGAACCTGGCGGCCAGTGCGGCCGCACTGCCCCCGGAGGACCCACCGACGGACTCGTCGATTTTCCACGGATTCCCCACCTGCAGCGTGTCCGTCATGATCGCGAACTCATCGTTGTGCACGTGTCCCATCAAGACCGCGCCGTTGTCGCGCAGACGCCGCCACACCGTCGAATCACCCGCGGCGATATTGCCGTCGAGAATGCGACTGGATGCGGTGAGCGGAAGCCCGGCAACGGCATACATGTCTTTCACCGCGATGGGCAGACCGCAGATCAGCGGCGCGTTCCCGGCCGAGAGCCGATCGGCCGCACGCTCGGCCTGTTCGTGGGCGAGTTCGGGGTAGGTACGGACCCATGCCCGGGTCGCGCCGTCGAACGCCGAGCTTCGCTCGATGCAGGCGTCCAGTAGCTCCACCGGGTGCAACTCTCGGGCCTGCAGCAAACTGGCCGCCTCCACCGCGGACAGCATCGCCGGATCCGTCGCCGTAATGCTCGCGGCATCGGGCAGTCCTGGAGCGCGCCGAGCGACCGGCGGCACCGCCGCGACCACGGCGCTGGTCAGCCCGGTCGCGGCAACTCCGACACCGATGCCCGCGGAGCGCACGAACGACCGTCGCGACAAACGCGATTGCATTCCCATCCGAACCTCTGTCTCCGTGGCCCGCTGGAAGTCACGGTTTCGTTGGTGATGCGGGTAGCCCAGCAAAATCCGGACTCGGACCGATAATCGAAACACTGACAGGTTCTGCACAAATACCGTATTCAGCCATGCAACAGCGTGAAATCGACGCTCATTTCACTGCAATATCCCGTAAAGGTTCACAGATAAAACAAAACATGTATCCGAAAATGCGCAATCCAATATCGGACATCATTTTCGATCCTGGTAACATCTGTTACACATCCAATAATCGATGCCCCCCTGAACCACCGATCGATCAACGGCATACTACATCTATCGACCTGCCGAAAAGAGGCACATCCAGCCATGCCGAGCCGCGACGGATGCGATCCACCATGGGCGAACAGCACCCGCTCGATCCGGACCGACAGCCACGGCCGGTAGCCTCGGATGCCGTGACCGATCAGCAACTGATGGACGAGGCGACGAACGGGAGCGCGCCGAAGTTCAGTGGGGGGCAGTCCGCCGGAACGCATTACACCGCCCCGGCCCCGCTCGCCCCGGATCTGCGGTCGGCCGACGGACGAGACCGGCCCAGCCGCAACGATTCCCTGACAGCGCAGCTGTGCACCGTGATCGGCGGCCCGGTCGGCGACCACGCACTGATCGGCCGCGTCCGGTTCTGGACCCCGATGCGGGTGCTGCTGGCCGTCACCCTGGTATTCCTCGCCCTGGGTTGGACAGCCAAGGCGCCGTGTCTCCAGCAGACCAGCACCGCGGACGGCTCGCTCACCCTCGACTGGAACAACGGCCGCCAATACATAGCCATGTGCTATTCGGACACGGTGCCGCTGTACGGGGCGGAGCGCCTGAACGAGGGCGCATTCCCCTACAAGAAGTCCTGGTCCGAGCAGACACCCGATGGCGGCACCGAGACAAGGTACATGGAGTATCCGGTGCTGTCGGGCCTTTATCAGTACATCGCCATGGAGATCGCCAAAACCTGGGACGCGTTGCCGCTGCCCGGTGCGCTCCAGGTGGTCATCTACTTCAACGTCATAGCATTCGGCCTCGCCATGGCCTGGCTTATCACCGTGTGGGCCTGCGCCGAACTGGCCGGGCGCCGCATCTGGGACGCGGCGATGATCGCCTGTTCGCCCTTGGTGATCGTGCACGCTTTCACAAATTTCGACGCGCTCGCGACGGCATTCGCGGCGACCGGCCTGCTCGCCTGGGCCCGGCGACGACCACTGCTGGCCGGAGTGCTGCTCGGACTCGGCGGTGCGGCCAAGCTGTACCCGCTGCTGCTGCTCGGCCCGATCGTGGTGTTGTGCCTGCGCGCCGACCCGCTGCACCGGGTGCCGAGCGCACAAGCCGGACTCCAGATGCGTGATATCGACAGTCCGGGCACCGCACTGGCCTGGCTGCGCGACCGCATACAGCTGCTCAACTCACGCCCGCTCGGTGCCGCCGCACTCGCCACCGCGGCTGCCGCGGGGACCTGGCTGGCCGTGAATCTGCCGATCGCCCTGCTGTACCCGACCGGATGGCGCGAATTCTTCCGGCTCAACACCACCAGGCACGCCGACCCCGACTCCATCTACAACGTGATCACCTCGTTCACCGGCTGGCCCGGCTTCGACGGGGAGCTCACCCACAGCCAGCAGCCGACCATCCTGAACGCGGTGTCACTGCTGGTGTTCGTCGCTGCTTGCCTGGTGATCGGCTACATCGCACTCACCGCGCCGCGACGGCCACGGCTCGCGCAACTGTGCTTCCTGGTGGTGGCCGCGTTCCTGCTGACGAACAAGGTGTGGAGCCCACAGTATTCACTGTGGCTGGTGCCCTTGGCCGCGCTGGCCATGCCACACCGGCGGATCCTGTTGGCGTGGATGACCGTTGACGCACTGGTGTGGGCCCCCCGGATGTTCTACTACCTCGGCCTCGACCACAAGGGCCTGCCCGAGCAGTGGTTCACCGGCACCGTCATACTGCGCGATCTCGCGGTAGTCGCCCTGTGCGTCTTGATCATTCGGCAGATCTACCGGCCGGAGGAGGACCTGGTGCGCCGCGACTTCATCGACGACCCGGTCGGCGGCATCGTCGATCGAACACCGGACCCGCTGTTGCCCTGGCTGCCCGAACCACTGCGCCCGCAGGTTGCGGTGGTCCGCACCTGAACACACCGGGTGCGGACGGCCGCGGCGTCACTGGTGCGCGCGTAGGTAGCGCGCCTGCCGCTCCGGCTCTCGTGGCAACAGGTCCAGATCCAGCTGCCATGGGCTGCCGGTCCACGGATCGAACAGCGGTGTGCCGTCGGCTGTCGGAAGATGCCTACAAGCTTGTGACAACGCCGCGACCACGGGATCGCTGGAATCGGATTCGTCGCTGCCGACGATCACGGTCGACAATCCGATCAGATCGCCACGCACCATCAGCGACCCGATGCGTTGCGCATCGGCGGCCTGGTAGCCGTGCGGGAAATCCGCGGCGAGCAGCACTCGATGGTCGATCGGAGGCGTGAAAACCCCACCCTCATAGGCCAGTTCGGCCAGTTCCGCCGCGTCGACCAGCGCCTGTAGCCGCGCCGAGATCTCGGCGTGGTCGGTGACCGGCGGGCCGTTCAGCACCGGTGTCAGCGGTCCGACGAGCCCACGGAACGCACCGGTCAGATCGATCATGTCGACGCGCACGCGCCGTCCGGGATCGGCCGCGAGCAGCCGGGCCAGCAGTGCGCCGACGACCGGAGCCGCCGCAGTGCTGGATTCGGTGTCTATCCACAGCGGCCGATTCAACGGCACCGGCACGCAGTACGGCACCCGCAGCGGCCCCCGCTCGATCGCATGCAACTCACCGAGCCGGATTCCGTCGCTCGCCGCGGGCGGCCCCTCCCACACGGGCGACTCCCAGGACGCCAGCGACGGTGGCAGCAGTCGGTCCGCGTCGGCGAGTTCCCGCAGGAGGTGTTGGCTGTCGCGGTGGTGGTTGCCCTCGGCGACAGCGATCAACTCGTCGCTGCGGCGGTGCGCGGCCTGCCGCGCTGCTTCGGCGGCCGGAGTGTTCCTCGTGGTGGGATCCGATACCGCGGAGGACAATTCGTGATCGAGCCGTTGGGCGGCATAGTCGCGGGCCGAGATGAGCGCGGCCGCCGAACGCGCGGCATCCTCGAAGATCATCCACAGCCGGTCGAGCCCGTGCGCGACCTCCACCGGCACGGGTCCGGCGGCGCGGGAATCGGCCCCAGGGCCGGAGATCGTGTCCTGACCATTCGATCGCGCGCCCGCCGAACCGGGATCGGCCTGCGGCACAGCCGCGGCCGCCTGGTCCACCACGCCGTCGATCTCCACCCCGTGCGCGGTGAGCAGCTGCGCGAGTCCACCCGCGTAACCCTGACCGACCGCGCGCAGCTTCCAGCCGGTGCCGCGCCGATACACCTCCAGGCATATCAGCGCGGTCTCTCCGGCCAACGGTGCGATCGCGAATTCGGCTGCGACCGTATCGTTTTCGAGCAACTCGGCGGTCACCAGCCCGAGGCCGCCCGGCCGGACGGGCGCAGCCGGATCGGCACTGACCACCAGCAGCACCGCGTTGGCATCGGCCCGGATATCGGCGAGGCGGATCGCCACCGTGCCGTCGGACAGCGTGACACCCTGCGTCTGCGGCTGGTTATCGAACACGAAGTCCTCGGCGGCGAGCACCCGCAGGTTCTGCGCCACCACCAGCGCGGAAACATCCAGCGCGGCATCGGCTTTCGCACTGAATCGAACGACATCACCGGTCAGCGGCGTGTTCTGACCGGCCTTGAGCTGAATCACGTTGTCTGTCCCCGTTGTCGGTGCTGTCGAATCACCCGGCCGAGAGGAACCGGCCGAGCTGTGGAACCGCCTCGCCCGGATGCTTGGCCTGGAAGCCCTCACCGAGAGCCTGCATCTTCCAGTCGGCGCCGACGCGGTACACCTTGGCCATCGCCATGGCGGTGAACCGCATGCCGCCCGCCATGGTGTACCTGGCGAGTTCGGCATTGTTGGCGCCGTCGACCAAGCGGCAGAACGCATTCTGGACTTGCTCGAAGGTGTGCCCCTTGTAGGAGGTCACCATGAACAGCAGCGTGCTGACGTGGGCCGGGATGCGGGTCAGGTCGACCAGGATCACCTCGTCGTCACCCTCGCCCTCACCGGTGAGATTGTCGCCCTGATGCCGGACCGAGCCGTCCTTGGAGGTCAGCTGACCGTAGTAGGCGACGTCGACGAGGTTCGCGTCGGCGAACATCGCGACCGAGGCGTCGAGGTCGACATCGACGGTCCGGTTGCCGAACATGCCTCGTGTCTGCACCGGATCCCAGCCGAGACCCATCTTGACGAAAGTCAGCGCCGCGCCGCCTTCCTTGCGGAGCGTGACCCGCTGCCCCTTCTGCAGGCTGACCGGGCGATCCTTGCTCAGGCTCACCTCGGCGGGTGCCTGCTGGGGTGCGGCCTGCTGCGGGGGCGGCGGGTAGCCCGGACCCGGTGCGGGCGGCGGCGGATAGCCGGGACCCGGCGGCGGCTGATAGCCGGGACCCGGCGGCGGCGGGTAACCCGGTCCGGGCGGGGCCGCCTGCGTCGGCGCGTACTGCGGTGCAGGCGCGGTCGGGTAGGCGGGTGTGGTCGGCGGCGGGTAATTCGGTGCGGGCTGGGCCGGGGGCGGCGCGGACTGCGGTGCAGGCGCGGACTGCGGTGCCGCGGCAGGAGCGTCGTCGACTGTCACGCCGTGGTCGGTGACCAGTGCCGCGAACCCACCCGCGTATCCCTGTCCGACGGCGCGCACCTTCCAGGAACCCTGCCGCCGATACAGTTCGAGCGCGATCACGATCGACTCGCTCTGCAAACCGTCAACCTGATACTCGTACAACCGATTACCGGACGAATCCGAGATGATCGCGGTCGGCGCGGGGAAGCGGCCGAAGCTGCTCGACGCGTCGTCGAGGGTGATCACCGCGCGAATCTGATCGATATCGGCGGGCACAGCGCTCAGCGACACCGCCAGCGACGGGGGCTGCCCGGACGGCCCTGGCTGCAGGTTCACCCCAGGCCCGGTCGGCTGGTTGAAGAAGACGAAGTCCGCATCGGAACGGACCTTGCCCCGCTCGGTAACCAGTAGCGCGGACAGATCCGCTGGTGCCGTGAGAAGGACGGAGATCACCACGTCGTTGGTGGCCAGTGGACCGTTCTGGCCCTTGGCGAGTGTTGCGGACAAGGTCGACCCTTCGCTTGTCGGTGGCGTACGTTGCCACTCTACGAGAAACCAACCGCACGGATGCCGCCATGACACCGACTTCTCGAAAGCGCGGTTGCGCGCGAGTCGATAACGGACTGCTTCCAGCTGTGTCCGTTAAGGTGACCGCAGGCAGTTGGAATGTGGCGAATACTCCCATGTTCCCGATCGAGACAGCAGGCGAACTCCCCTATGGCGCAACTTTTCGAGCAGTCGAAAAAGGTGATCGAGGCCCACCTCGCCGGAACAAGTATCCGTGCGATCTCCGGCTCGATGATCGCCTACGAAGGAAATGTGCAGTTCAAGTCTGCCGGTTTCGGCGGCGGTGATGGCGTCATTGCCGGGCTCAAGCGTCGTGCCACCGGTGAGAAGCTGTCGCTGATGGAGTGCAACGGGCACGGCAGGGTCTTCTTCGCGGTGAACGGCCAGCACGTCACCGTGGTGAACCTCAACAACGAGACGCTGCAGGTCGAATCGCAGCAATTGCTCGCCTTCGCGGGCAACCTACGCACCGATGTGCGTTTCGCCGGGGTGCGCGGCGCCTCCACCGGGGCGGGGCTGTTCACCACCACGGTATCGGGGCAGGGTCAGGTTGCCCTGCTTTCGGCCGGCGGCCCGCTGATCCATCTCGAGGTGTCACCGCAGTACCCGCTGGTCGTCGACCCCGATGCCTTCGTCGCGGCGCGCGGCAATCTCAACCACTCGTTCGTCACCGACGTGTCATGGCGTAGCTTCGTCGGCCAAGATGCGGGCGAGGCATATTCACTGCGCTGGGACGGTCAGGGCGTCGTGTTGATCCAGCCGGCGGAACGGTAGGGACGGGCGATGTTCGAGAAGGTCAACGGCAAAGTTGTCAAGGTCGATGTCGGCATGGCAGGCGGTGTCGTCGCCCGCAACGGTGCGATGCTGTTCTACACCGGCGATGTCTCCTTTGCGCCGCACCAGATTCCGGGTGGCCAGGGGATGGGCGGCAGCGGGCTGATGCGGATGGCAGGCCGCATGATGGCCGGTGAGCACGAGCGCACCATGCTGGCCCAGGGCACCGGTGCGGTGCATTACGGATTCGCCGGGCTCGAGGTGCACGTGGTCCACATGCAGCAGGGAGCGACGTTGCGCGTGGAGGCCTCACGGCTGCTTGCCAACACCGCGGGACTACAGAGTTCGGTGGTGTCGGTGATGAGTTCGGGTGGTGGTGGCGGTGGTGGCGGCCTGATGGGTGCGCTGCGCGGCGCCGCGAGTGGCGCGCTGACCGGGCAGGGCATGTTCACCACCCAGCTGGCCGGCCAAGGTTCGGCGGTGCTGCTCGCGCACGGTGGATTCCTGGAACTGCCAGTGGGTGGGCCGAATCCGATCGTGGTCGATCCGCAAGCCTTCGTCGCCACCTACGGCGCTGTGCAGACCGAGCTGAAGACGGCCATGAGCTGGCGAGACGCGGTAGGACGCGGAGCGGGCGAGGCGATGCAATTGCATTGCGTCGGCCAGGGTGTCGTCTATGTGCAGGCCTCCGAAGAGAAGTTGTGAGCCATGTCCCAGATTTTGAATCCACTGAATCTCGGTGAGAGCGACAATATTCCGGGAAACAGCTACGCCTACTGCATCGACCTGAACAAGCCGTGGTTCATGCGCAAGGGCGCGATGATCGCCTACTACGGCGATATGCGCTTCCAGATGCTCACCCACGGCCTCCAGGGTGGACTGCTGCACATGGTGTCCCAGCAGTTCTCCGCGCCGCTGTTCACCGGCGACTACGTGGTCGCAGAAGGCCACGGCAAGCTCATCATCGGCGATCGCGGCTACGACATCAATTCCTATGACCTCGAGGACAATGGCAACCTCACCATCCGCGCGGCGAACCTGCTCGCCTTCGAGCCCGGTCTGTCGCTCAACCAGTCCATCGTCCCCGGCTTCCTCACCCTGATCGGTACGGGTAAGTTCCTCGCCTCGTCCAACGGCCCCGTCATGTTCGCGGAGCCACCGCTGCGAGTCGACCCGGAATCCCTTGTCGGCTGGGCGGATTGCCCTTCGCCCAGTCACCACTACGACCAGCGGTGGGTGACGAACTTCCTCGCAGCGGGTGCGGCCGGGTTCGGCGTCAACTCCGGCGAGGAACGACAGTTCGACTTCACCGGCAGCGGAACGGTCTTGATCCAATCCAGCGAAAAGGTGCTCAGCGATTCCATGCTGGTGCGCACCATCGAGGGTCAGCTGCAAAGCGGCATGACCGTCGGTGGCCTGCAACGATTGCAGGGGGTCATCGCCCAGCAGCTGGGTGGTCAGCACTACGACTGAGGGTCGATCGCGGGGCGAAGGAGCGTGGCCTGGTCGCGATGCGCGACGCAGGCTGATTCACCGCCGACCCCGTGCGACTAACCGCTGATCAGCGGCGGCAGCTCGGTCAGGCTCTTGATGCGCTCGGCCGGGGTGGCGACGCCGGTATCGCGGCGATCCAGCCAAATCCCGCGCAGCCCAGCGGCGATCGCTGCCTCGGCGTCCGTCCGCAGGCGATCGCCGATGTAAACGACCTGCGAAGACGGCAACCGCAGTGCGTCGCATGCGGCCGAGAAGATTGCCGGGTGCGGCTTGGCGACGCCTACTTCGCTGGAGATGGTCGCGTGGTCCACAAGGCCTAGGAGACCGACCTTCGCCAGCTTGCGGCGCTGCTGTCGCGCATCGCCGTTGGTGATCACACCAAGCCGCACCTTCGGGTGCTCGGCAGCGAGCGCCGCCATAGCAGGTGCCACATCGGAGTAGGTCCGCCACGCCGCCTCGTACTGTGCCAGATACTCCGCGAACCACGCGTCTGCCCGGTCATGCGACCAGACCCCCTGACCGAACTCGTCGGCGAGACGAGTGATCCGCGAACGTCGTTGCTCGGTGAAGGTCAGCTCACCCGCGAGGTAGCGATCCATCGCCCACGCTTCCAGCTCCCGCCACCGGCGCGCGAGACCATCCCGATCGGGAACAAAAGGGAACCCGGCGCGGACCGCCGCCTCCGCGGCCGCATCGTGGTCGACCAGCGTTCCATCCACATCGAACAGAACGGCTTCGGCGCAAAAGATCGGCACAACGATCCATTGTCGCAGTCGCAACGCAAACCCAGGAGGACTCTGGGATCCTTCGCGGCCTCCTCCCTTCGGCCGACTCGCACTACCCCGCTGCGTCGCTAGTTTCCACAGATGGGTCGTTCTCGTTGGGAGGCAACATGAGTATCGGACTGCTCATCGTCATCGTCGTCGCGGCCGTCGCGTTGATCGTGAAGCGATTTCAGGGCGAGCCGATGAACGCGCGGGATACGTTCGCTACGCCGCTGATTCTGGTCGCGATCGGGATCTTCAGCGTCATCGAAGTCGAGGACCTCGATGGCACCGACCTCACCTGGCTGATCAGCGGCGGCATCGTCGGCGTCACCTTCGGCGCTGTCCGCGGCACCACCATCGGGCTCTTCGAACGCGACGGCCATCTCTGGCAGCGGTACACAGTACAAACCGTGGCGGTGTGGGCTGTTTCGATGGCCGCCGGCTTCGGGGTGGAGACGCTCGGCACAGCCATGGGTATGCACCACGATGCCCGGCCGACCACGCTGTCGATCGGCATCGGCATGGTCGGCGAGATGCTGACCCTCGGGTTTCGCGCGCTGTCCACCGGGGTGCCGTTCGCGCCGGACAAAGACAGTTCGCGCGCATCCGACCGTTCGACATCACCGCTGGACCGCTACCTCGGCAAGCCATCCCGGCCCGCTCCCGATCGGCGGCACCCGGGGGAACAGGAGCGCAGGCCGCATCGATCACCGACCCTGCCCGAGGGATTCGGCGATGGGCTGAACCAGGCCCGCGATCGCAGGTAAGCGAGATATCGCGACTTTGTCGGTCATCTCGACTAGCCTTCGACTTAAAGCGCGATTCAAGTCAAGGAGGCACGGTGTCCGACGCCCTACTGGATATCGCCGAGGTGGCCGAACGCGCGGGGCTCGCCCCATCGGCACTGCGCTTCTATGAGAAACGCGGTCTCATCGCCGCCGACGGTCGAAACGGATTGCGGCGCACCTACCGTCCCGACATCCTCGGCCGCCTCGCCCTGGTCGCGTGCGCCCGCGGCGCGGGCTTCACCATCGCCGAAATCGCCCGCTTCATCCGCGCCACCCCCACCGACACCGAACTGCGCGCCCGCATGGCCGACAAAGCCCGAGACCTCGACGACGACATCGCCCGGCTCATCCGAATGCGTGACAGCCTCCGCCATGCATCGACCTGCACCCACGAACCCCTGGTCGAATGCCCCGACTTCAAGAGCACCTTCGAAACCACAGAAGCCCAAGCCATTCGGAGGCCCTCGACCGCGAGAATTGGACTGCGGTAGCCAGCAGAGCAGGCAGCGCCGGGACGCGATCGCAGCGTCGGATCACCGATCCGGGGTGGCAGGCCAGCGAGTGGAGCCGAGTTCGCGGGAGATGGTGCGGGCGGTGGTGCGGACTGCGTCCACGGTGGCGTCGGAGGCGGGCCATTCCGGCGTCGGGATCACTGCGCCGACCGCGCCGACGACGCTGCCGGTGCGATCGAAAATGGCTCCGGCCACACAGGATTCGCCGAGCACGGCCTCGTCGCATTCATAGGCGAGACCCGACGATGCGACCGGCTGCAGGTGTTCGAGGAAGGCCACGGGATCGGTGATCGTTTCGCCGGTCATGCTGCGCAGCGGCGCCGTGTCGAGCGGCGCCAGGAACGCGAGCATGGCCTTGCCGAGAGCACTTGCGTGGGACGGTATTTCGATGCCGACCTCGGGCATCTGCCTGCTGCCGTCCGGTCGGGGTTCGTGATGGATGATGACCACATCGTCGCCGAAGAGCACGCCGACTCGGACCGCGAGTCCGGTGGTCCGCGCCAGTTCATGTGACCAGGTGAGGGCCCTGGCCCGCAGGTCGAGCGTGTCGAGGTAGACGTTGCCGAGCCGCAGCACCGCCGGTCCGAGCTGATAGCGCCCGCCGCCGTGTTCCTGCACGACGACACCGTGGGCGGCCAGCGTCCGGACGATGCCGTGCACCGTTGTCGCCGCGAGCCCGAGCTCCGCCGCGAGCTCCGACAGCGTCATCCGCCGCGCTCCCTGTAGCGCGAAAAGTATGCGAACGGCCCGGTCGACCGACTGGATCACGCGACTTCCTCCCTGTGCTTTCGAGCGACCGGCAAGCAGTCGCGCGCGGTCGAATCCCACCGACTCTTGTGACCTGCGCTACATCCACGTACTCTACGAATCACATTCGACATTGTCGAATCTTGTTCGAAACAATCTCGGGAGTCTCCCATGGATGGACTGCGGACGCCGCAAAAACTTGCGGCGGAAGTGCTCGGCACGGCGTTCCTCGTCTTCATCGGCGTCGGATCGGTACCTGCCACGCTCATGGTGAACGGCGACGCACCGTTCACCATGGCCGACCTCGGCATGATCTCGCTTGCCTTCGGCACCGTGGTCCTGGCCACCGTGTATGCCTTCGGGCACGTCTCAGGAAACCACATCAATCCAGCGGTGACCCTCTCGCTCGCGGTGAACGGGCAGTTCCCGTGGCGACAGGTTCCGGCTTACCTCGCCGCCCAGGTCGCGGGCGCGGTGCTCGGCGCGTTCGCCATCATCGGTGTGCTCGGCGACCGTGCCAGCGAGGTCGGTCTCGGCGTCGCCACCTATGGTCACGGCGTCGGCGCCGGGCAGGCGTTCATCGCCGAGTTCGTCGGCACCTTCATTCTCGTGCTGACCGTGCTGCTCGTCGTGCACCGCGCCGCCGCGCCCGGCTTCGCGGGCGTCGCCATCGGACTCGTGGTGTTCGCGGCCATCATCCCCGTCGCACCTGCCACCGGCGCGTCCATCAACCCGGCACGGACGCTCGGGCCGATGCTCGTACAACAGGTGTGGGGCGCGGAGGTGGCCTGGAGCCAAGCGCCGGTGTATATCGCCGCCGAATTCCTCGCCGGTGTCGCCGCCGCCTTCGCCGCCCGCGCCCTGACCCACATCAAGACCTCGGCGGCCGCGAATCACGACGCGCTCGAAACCGCCGCATAACAGGAGAACCCGATGAAGAAACTGATCAACGATCCGGCTGACGTCGTCCGAGAAGCGCTGTCGGGCATGGCCGCGGCCCACCCCGAACTGCGGGTCGACATCGAGAACAAGGTCGTGTTTCGCGCCGACACGCCGAGACCGGGGAAAGTCGCGCTGCTCTCGGGCGGTGGCTCCGGGCACGAACCGATGCACGGCGGTTTCGTCGGCTCGGGCATGCTCGACGCCGCCTGTGCCGGGGAAGTCTTCACCTCCCCTGTCCCGGACCAGATCCTCGGTGCCACCACGGCCATCGACGCCGGTGCCGGCGTCCTGCACATCGTCAAGAACTACACCGGCGACATCATGAACTTCGAGATGGCTGCCGAGCTCGCCGCCGCGGAAACGGGGGTCGAGGTCACCGCGGTTGTGGTGAACGACGATGTGGCCGTGCAGGACAGCCTCTTCACGGCAGGCCGCCGTGGCGTCGGCGCCACCGTCGTGCTCGAAAAGATCGCGGGCGCGGCCGCGGAACAGGGCAGGTCGCTCGCCGAAGTGGCCGAGGTCGCCCGCACCGTGAACGCCAACTCACGCAGCATGGGCATGGCACTGACCTCCTGCACGGTCCCCGCCGCCGGTAAGCCGACCTTCGAGCTCGGCGAGACCGAGATGGAGATCGGCGTCGGCATCCACGGGGAACCCGGCCGCCACCGTGCGCCGCTCGCGCCCGCGCGGGAGATCGCCGCAATGCTGGTGGAGCCCGTCCTCACCGATCTACCGTTCACCAAGGGCGACACCGTGATCTGCTTCGTGAACGGGATGGGCGGCACACCTCTGCTGGAGCTCTACGTGATGTACAACGAGGTGGCCCGCATCCTCGGCGGCCACGGGATCGGGATCGCCCGCTCCCTGGTCGGCCCGTACATCACGTCGCTGGAAATGGCGGGATGCTCGGTGACATTGACCAAGGTCGACGACGACCTACTGACTCTGTGGGATGCGCCGGTGCGCACGCCCGCCCTGCGCTGGGGAGTGTGACGATGATCGATCCGATCCATTGGGTACGCCGCTTCGCCGAGCTGATCGACGAGCACACCGACGAACTCACCGAGCTCGACGCGGCCATCGGCGATGCCGATCACGGCAGCAATATGCAGCGCGGGACAGCGGCGGTCGTCGCGGCGCTGGCCGAGTCCGCGCCGACAACGCCGACCGAACAACTGAAACAGGTCGGCATGACGTTGATTCGAACGATCGGCGGTGCGAGCGGGCCGCTCTACGGCACGTTCTTCCTGCGCTGCGCGGCCGCCACGGGCGAATCCGACCTGGATGCAGCGGGTTTCGCGAAGGCGTTCCGGGCCGGGCTCGACGGGATCGTGGCACGCGGCAAGGCGGAATCCGGGGACAAGACGATGTTCGACGCGCTTGCCCCCGCGGCCGACGCACTCGACGAGCGCCTCGCTGCCGGGGATGATCTCGCCGCGGCACTCGAGGCCGCGGTAACCGCGGCCGAGGTCGGACGCGACGCCACCATTCCGATGCTCGCGCGCAAGGGCCGCGCCTCCTACCTCGGCGAACGCAGTATCGGGCATCAGGATCCCGGCGCGACCAGTGCGGCACTGCTGGTGCTCGCCGCGAGACAGGCGGTTCGATGATCGGCATTGTCGCCGTCTCACACAGCCGCGCCCTCGCTACCGCCGCTGTCGCACTGGCCACCGAGATGCTGCACGATCAGCCGATCCGCATCGCGGTGGCGGCCGGGCTCGACGAGCACACCTTCGGCACCGACGCGATCGCGGTCGCCGATGCGATCGCCGATGCCGACTCCGGCGACGGCGCACTGGTATTGATGGACCTCGGCAGCGCGGTGCTCTCCGCCGAGCTCGCGGTGGATCTGCTCACTTCGCCGCATCAGGTGCGCTTGTGTTCGGCACCATTCGTCGAGGGCCTGATCGCGGCGGCTGTCGCCGCGGCAGGCGGCGCGGGGCTCGCGGAGGCCGCGGAGGAGGCCGAGAACGCGTTGGCGGGCAAGCAAACTCACCTTCAGAAGCCGCAAGCCACCGCGGCCAGTGCTCCTGAGTTGATGTCAGCCGCGACCGAAGGTGGGCGCACGCACACACTGTCTGGGAGCGACCCCGCCGTGCCGGCGGCTATGGACCCGAACGCCGGCACCGCGGAGCCGACCATCACCGGCACGTTTACCGTCACGAACGACCATGGGCTGCATGCACGTCCGGCGGCCCGCCTGGTCGCCGAGGTACGCCGACTCACGGCGACCGTGCGACTGCGCAATCTGTCGACAGGCGCCGGGCCCGCTTCGGGAACAAGCTTGAGCCGGGTCGCCGCTCTCGGTGCGCTCTCCGGACATGAAATCGAGGTCGCGGCGACAGGTCCAGGCGCGCAGGAGGCGGTGGACCACCTACTCGCTCTCGCTGCACGCCGATTCGACGAGACAGGCGGTCGAGCCATCCCCGAACCGGCCACCGCCCGGTCTTCTACCGGCGCCGGCAAGGGACCCCGCACGAATCCGGCGCCTGCCGACCACCCGATTCCCGCGCCGACGGATTACCGCACAGACCACATTTCGACGCCCACCGGTCAGGGCGAAAGTTCATCTCCCGCACTCGGCGACCGAGGTGCAGGCACAATCGCCACATCCACCGGCCGAAGTGCAGGCACAATCCCCGCGCCCACCGGCCAGACCGCAGGCCCCATTCCCGCGTCTGTGGGCATCGGTATCGGGCAGGCTCGACGGATCGGGCAGACGGAATTCGTAGTTCCCGAAACCCCCTCCGGCCCACCACAGGTGGAGCGAGAACTGTTCGACGCCGCCATCGCGGCCGTGCGCGCGGACATCGAGCGAACTCGTGAGCATGCGGGCGCGGAGGCCGAAATCTTCGAGGCGCACCTGCTGCTACTCGATGACGACGAGCTGATCGGCGCGGTACATCAGGGCATCGATGTCGCGCGCTCCGCTGCCGGCGCGTGGGCCGAAGTGCTGGAATCGGCTGCCGCCGAACTGGATCGGCTCACCGACGACTACCAGCGGGCTCGCGCCGCCGACCTGCGAGCGATCCGCGACCAGGTGCTCGCGGCGCTGCTGGGCCACTCCACCGAGATGATCAGTCACGCAGGCATTCTCGTCGCCGCAGATCTGACACCTGCCCAGGCGGCCGGGCTCGACCACGACCTCGTCACGGGAATTGTTCTCGCCCAAGGCAGCCCGACCTCGCACAGCGCCATCATCGTGCGCGCGCGCGGCATCCCCGCTGTGGTCGGTGCGGGTTCCCACGTGCTCGCCGTCGCGGACGGGACCGTTATCGCCATAGACGGTGGCACCGGCAGACTTGTGATCGAGCCCGATGCGGCAACCCTCGCCGCCTTCACCGGGCTCGCGATCTGGCAACGCGAACAACGTCTAGCCGCCGAGGCGGAGGCCGACAAACCCGCGATCACCCGTGACGGGGTGACCATTCACATCGCGGCGAATGTGGGCGGCGACCTCGACGCGACCGAAGCCGTCCGCAACGGCGCGGACCTGGCCGGATTGGTGCGTACCGAGTTCTTGTTCCTCGGCCGTGACGACGCGCCCTCCATCGATGAGCAGGAGCAGGTTTACCGCGCGGTGGCCGAGACATTCGGTGGTCGTCGCATCGTGCTGCGCACCCTCGACGTCGGTGGCGACAAACCACTCCCGTACATCGATCAGCCGACCGAAGCCAACCCCTTCCTCGGAGTCCGAGGCATCCGCCTCGCCCTTGCCCGCCCCGCATTGCTGCGCGACCAACTGACCGCTATCTGCCGAGTCGCCGCCGACCATCCGGTGAGCGTGATGTTCCCGATGGTCACCCAACTGGAGGAGTTGCTTGCCGCCCGCCGCATCCTCGACGAAGTCGCCCCGCCCGATGTCACACCGGAGGTCGGCATCATGGTGGAAGTGCCTGCGGCAGCGGCAAAAACGGCGATCTTCGCCGAGCACGTCGACTTCTTCAGCATCGGAACCAACGACCTCACCCAGTACGCGCTCGCGGCCGAACGCGGCAACGAAGCCCTCAGCGCGCTCGCCGACGCCCTCGACCCCGGCGTACTCCGGATGATCGCGATGGTCTGCGAGTCGGCCGGACCCGCACGGGTAGCGGTCTGCGGCGAAGCCGCCGCAGACCCGCTGGCGGCCCCACTGCTACTCGGACTCGGCGTCCACGAACTCAGCGTCTCACCACCCGCGATACCACTGGTCAAGGCCGCGGTTCGCGACCTGGACCTGCTCGAATGCCGACAGGCGGCAGCTAGTGCGCTGCGTTGCGCGTCAGCCGCCGAGGTACGCGCTCTGATGCGCTGAGGTGTTGTCTCGAGCGTTACCCCGACTTGGGAATTGTTGTGCGTAGCCGGCTTCAGACATCTATGCACAGCCAGGTGTCACCGGCGCGCAGATAAAGCGAGCCGTCACGGCCCTGGCCGCAGTGCAGGACGACGGGTCCGGGGACCTCGAGTTTGCGGCGGCTGGTCACCGTCCAGGTGGTGTCGTGCAGCCGCGCGCGGATGAGTTCGGTACACGGGTGGCCATGGTCGCGGACGGTCAGCACTGCGCAGTTGTCACGTATGGCAAACCCGTCCGGTTGGGGGACCGGGCTTGGATGGGTGATCACGTCGCCGGTAGCCGGGGTGATTCGGGTCAGATAGGTGCCGCCACGCACGGGGCCCGGGCCGAGATCACCGCCGCGCAGCGGACCCGCGTACCAGGCCAGCCAGACCTGGTCGTCCTCGGTCGCCGCGGTGCAACCGTCCAGCGGAGCATCGGGCAGCCCCTCGGGAGCCCATACCGCGCGGCCGGAGGAGTCCCAACCGCCCAGCCCCGCGCGTGATTCGGTGTGCGCACCGTAGATGCCTTCGTCTCCGTAGGCCGTCCACAGCACTCCGCTGCGGTCGGTGACCAGAACCGGAATGTCATCGCCGATGCAGAACTCGTCTTCCGGTGTGCCCGAACTCGAGAACACCACAGCATTCGGTTTCCAGCCGCCTCCGGTCTCGCTGCGGCCGGTGCGACCGCAGGCCAGAAGGAATCTGGAATCGGGAAGCAGCGCCACGTGGCTGGGCCGAACACCGATGTCCTGCACCACTGTGCGCCGCTCATCCCCCGCCCGGACGATGACCAGCTCGCCCGAGAACGGCAGCTCCGGCGGCCACCATCCGACCCACCCTGTGATGTATTCGCTGCGCTTCAGATGTCGTCGGTCGACCAGCAGGACTGCCAACTCCCCGTCCGGCCCGACACTCCACCAGAGCGCCTGGAGTCCACGCGAAGCATCGGTGGCCGACAGTCGCCATACCGTACGGATCTCGGTCCCGGACTTATCTGGAACGTGAAAGTTGTTCAAGGAAAGCCACTTTCAGGACTTCGGAAGTTCACACCTCCGAAGTGGACAATCCTACCGAGCCCCGACGGCTCGGGCACCCCTCATTCGGTAGACAGCGGCGCGGCCTCAATGAACCAGTTGATGATTTCCTCACCGGCGAGGATGCCCGAGGCCCGGGTAATGGTGAGATTGGGATGAGTGAAGTTCAGTTGCTCGAGTTCACCATGGCGGGGTCGGATGGCCGAGTCGGCCGCACGGAGCATTTCGGCATCCAGTGCGCCATCGCCGGCGGCGAGAGTCGTTGCTGCCTGCGATAGCTCGCCGTTCTCGACCAGTCGACGGCGAACTTCCCGGACGGCGCGACTCTTGCACACCGCCGTCGGCATGGTGTAGATCTTGCGCCCTTGTTGGGAGGCCGACCACCCGCGAGTGCGGCACCAGGCGTCCCATTCGGCGAGGAAACCCTCGGGCACCTCTTTCGGCTTGACCACCAGATAGTTGAACAGGTGGTCGGCGACACGGAACTTGGTGACCCAGCTGTCATCGATGCGCGCACGGAGCTCGGCATTGATCTCCGACAGCGTCGCGCCGCCGGCGCGAACCTGGTCGTCGATATCGATGCGCCAGCGCATATCGGGAACACCGTCGACAAGGATGTTCCCGCCATTGCTGGTGATCGCGTATCGCCATGGGGCGCCTGGCAATTGGATACGTTCGAACTGCTTGATGGTGCGGGTGGTCGTCGGAATGACGGCCGCCGGCTCGGTCAGGGTCTGCATCCGCAGGGCCGCGGCGGTCGTCATGAACGACAGCGGCTCGCCTTCCAGATGCTCCACACACACCGTCGGCACCGCGGTAGCCGCGCTGAAAGCGTTGCGCGAGTAGATCATCGTCCGGTCCAGATCGGTGGCTACCAACGTCTGTCTTCGTAGATTTCCTAGGTGCATCACTGCTGTACGTCCTTGATCAATCCCATACACGAATAGGCGAGGTCCTCCACGACCTCCACCGGAACACCGCGAGCCGCGGCAAGCATGCGCAGGTGAGCGTGCTCGGGCGCCTCCGCCTCACGGACGAGCACCCGCCACGGCACGCGACGCAGCAGTACCCTGGTGGTCTCACCGACACCGGGTTTCACGAAATTCACGCTGCCGATGCCGTACTGCTCGCACACCCGCTCCACCGAGGCCCAGCCCGACCAGGTCGGTGACCGGTCGCCGGCCCGGAGGGCGGCGACCTCGGCAGGCACCCGGTCTCGGACCGCGTCGAAAGCGCCGCTCACCGCATCGAGCAGGCGCACGGAGACATCGTCGCCATGCAGCTCGCGATAGAACTTCGCGCCGTGGAAGTCGCCGGGTCCGATCAGGGTGTCGTTCAGTACCGTGCGTGAAATCAGACCGGAGACGGTCGAATTCAGGCAGGCCGACGCGATGAGGAAGTCGTCGCGGGTGCCGTAGGTGCGCACGCAATGCCCCGGATCGGCGAGTACGGCGAGTTCGTCGTTGAACCGAGCGCCACCCGCGGCGTGGTACGCGTCGAGGGCTTCGGTGAGTTCCTTGGTGATGGCGCCCTTGCCGGTCCAACCGTCGACGAACACTACCGACGCCGGATCATGGTGGCTGGCAAGGTAGTCCAACGCGACGGCATCGATGCCGCGATCACGCACGATCGACACCGCATAATGCGGCACCTCCAGACTCGGCAGATCGCCGCAACGGCCGGCGGCCAGCCAGCGGCGCATGAGGATACCCACTGGAGTGCCCGCACGAGCCAGCGAGACCAGCACGATGTCGTTGCCACGCTCGGCGACGACCAGTTCCGCTACCGTCGCGACGGCAAGCGCGAGCCGCTCGGCGCTGGCCTCCAGCACATCGTCGAACAACGACCGATAGGCCGCATCCGGCTGGTATTCGATTGGCAGCGATTCCGCGTAGTGCGCTACCCCCGCCTGGATCCGATGCTCCCGTTCAGCGACATCCGCCTCGAGGTCGAGGGCGGATAGATCCTTCAGCAGCCAGGAAACCTCCTCGGGCGCATACGATCCGAAGTCGGGACCGTGCAACGGGGCGGGAAGTTCGACTGTGGGAACGGTATTCACGGCAACTGACCTCGGCATGGCGTCCGTGCCGGGCACCGCGGCACCCGACGGCAATTGATCGAGCCGCCCTGCGTGCAGCAGGCGCGGATCAGCACCCGGCAGCACCGCGAGCACGACATCGGCGCCGGAGGCGGTGAGTACATCGATCAACCCACCGTCGGCCACGAGTTCAGCGGTGTCGGCAGGGGAATCGATGACAACAACCAGGACCGGATCGCCGTCCCCCGCGCCGCCCGCTGTGGAATTCTCCGACTGCCAGCCGAGACTGTCGCCGGCGCCGACGAGCCGACCGGACCGCTGCATCGACCCTGGAGCGCGCGCACCGGAAAACTCCTCGGCCCACTGCGCGTTGTACAGGTAGCGAGGCTGCTCCTGACCGACCTCCGGTGCCAGGAAACGGAATCCGCGACGCAGTGGATAACCGGGTTCGTCCAGCACATACGCCGGTGACCGTGTAGTGGTCTGATACCTGGTCGGCATCCCGGATTCGGCGAGTTGTGCCGCCATCCGCAGCGGCATGTACATCAGCTCTTCGTGTGCGAGCACGATGACCGGCCGGCCGGGGAATTCCGCGTCGAGCTTCCTCCGCACCGTCTCGGTCGCAGCGGTGACAGCGGAATCGAACGCGGTCATGTCCGAACGCAGAATCCCATGCCTGCCGCCCTCCGGTACCGCCGCCGGCCACGGCAGTCCCATTCGCGTGAACGAACCTCGCTGCTCAGCAATGGGATTCAGCTCCGGTTCGGGTAGCGCGGCAACCGCGTCCACCAGTCCGTCCGGCAACGCGGTGCGGCCGGACGCGAGGCACACCGTATCGATCCGCGCGCCGATTCGCTGCGCCGCCGCTTCGAATGCGGCGCGATCGTTCTCGGTGCGCATATCCACCAGCGAAGCAAGCAGGTAGTGGGACCTCGGCGAAAACGCGTGCAGCGCATAGATCGCATCGAGAGCCGTAGCACCGGTGGATATTTCGTCGTCCACCAGCACGAGCGGGAGGTCGTTGGCGAAGATGTCGGCCGGCGCGGGTTGCAGCTGGTGAGAGGTGGCGTGCGAATGCCCCTCCTCGAACCCGGTGAGCGTCTGCGCTTCGGCGACGTCTCGCCGGGTCGAATGCAGGTAGCAGCCCGCACCGATCCGCGCCGCCACACAGTGGCCGAGACCTGTTGCGGTTTCGGCGAATCCGAGTACGACCGCTTCCCGCTCACCGAGCACTCCGCGCACCAGGTCGCCGAGCCGGTTGCCCGCATCGAGCACCACCCGCGGGTCCGTCGGCAGATGCTTGCCGAGCACGGTCGACACCAGCAGATGCGCGCGTCGCGGGTTGCGCCGCAGGCCCGGCTGGATCAACGACTCGACCGACAGCTCGACCGGTAACGCACTGGTCACCACGCCTGGATCGACCGGCCCGTACGAATCATCGTGGAACAACTCCATACCGAGCGTCCTCGTCGCCCAGGGTATGGCAGTCCCGATCAGATCAGCCGACGCCCCACTCATACTTGCACCATCGCCGACAGCAGATCCACGAAAGACACTCCCTTATTCGCCACGCCGAACACCCGCGCCCGCAGCAGCGTCTGGCGCGCCCAACTGCGGTGCGGCCGCATCTCGTTCATCTTGTTCCGGTATCCGGATGCCGCAACGCCACCCACGTCGACCTGCAGGATGTCGAGCGCGTCGGAGTACTCCTCGTGCGTCACCACCGACAGCGCGTGCACCGCGGCCACGTGCGAGGGGTGGATCACCGTCTTGCCCTGGATGCCGTTGGCCCGGTCCAGCGTGATCTCGCGCAGCAGCCCGTCCAGATCCCGGCTGACCAGATATTGCCGGAACGGTACCGCGTCGGACTCCGCGAAGGGCGCGGTGCGCAGCAGCGGCCGGAACATCCGCTCGTGATCGGCGAAGTACTCCCAGACCGGGCCGGTGATGACGAAACCCGTACCATCCGCTCGCCCAAGGTAATTCACGATATCGGCGATAACATCCGCGACCACCCGCACGTCGTAGATGGTCAGATCCCGGTCGCGCCGGATGCCGAAGGTCGAACACATGTCGGTCGCGCCCACCCGCACCGCGAGCACCCGCTCCCGATGCTCGGCGAGCAACGTCGCGATCTGGGTCAGCTCGGCGTCGCGGGTCTGCCGATGCACCAAACCCGGCGATTCGAGCACCGGCATCCCATAGATCGGCCGGTCGAGCAGCTCCGCGGCGGTCTCGAGCGCGTCCAGATATTTGGTTCCCGTGGTGCTGTCGAATTTGGGAAAGACGAAACCGGTGAGCACCGCCGCACCCGCCCCGAGCTGCTCGACGATCTCGGTGATCGCGTCCGCGTCACGAACCCGGACGAACAGCAGCGGATTCGGATCCTCGCTGCCTGCCAGCAGATCCAGCGTCGCCACCGTCTGCTGCTTGGCGAATTCCACCTCGTGATCGGCGACCGCGTCCTCGAGATCGATCACCATCGAGCACACGCCGCGCTCGGCGCGTTTGGCGATCGTCATGGCGAGATCCGGCCGGGTCGCGGGGGCATACAACGTGGCGCCGAGTGCGATCGCCAACAGCTCCCGATCGGCGTGGTCGCCGAAAGGTTCGGGCTGCCGATGGAAAAGGTGCCGTGCCTCCGGGCCGTGCAGCTGCCGAAAATGGCGCAGCGGCAGTCGTTTCCGCAGGGAAACCGCCTGCGGGACGGCGATGCCTGCGGTCATCGTTGCCCCATCCTCATTCTCGTCGTGGTCCTGCTTGTTTTCTCATTCGATCCACTACCCCGGCTATGAATTCGCTGATGGAATCCAGTTCGGTCACATAGGCCCAGTAGTCGGGGTGTCGCCCCGACAGCGTTTCGGCAATTCGGTCGATTCGGTCCACCTGTGCATCGAGCACAGATCCCCATTCGGCGGTGAGCCCCCGGCCCACCGCGAGCATTTGTGCGTCCCGCAGCCGAAATCGTACGGCCTTGGCCTTCTCTTGCGGATTGTCCCGAACTTCGCGCAGTGTGGTCAGCCGCTTGGTCACGGCGTCGACCTGCTGCTCGGCCTCGGTCAGAGATCCGCGCGCGGATGTGGTCAGATCAAGTGCAGACTCCGGGTTGTTCTGGGCCAATCCCACGCGCGCGCGGACCAGGGCTGCGTCCGCGGCATCGATGGCCCGTTGGCTTTCCCGCCCATTGTTAGCCAGATCCGCGGAACTTGCAGCATTGAACTCGCGCAGCAGCGTGGAGAAGGCAGGCGCCAGCCGTTCGGCCCTCGTGCGCACGGCCGCCAACCTGGTGCTCGCCGAGCTGATGGCGGTGGTCGCGGCCTGTTCGCGAGATGGGGCCTGCGCCAATACTTCTATCAATTCCTTGGTCGCCGCTTCGAGGCGATTGGCAGCGGCTCGAACAGTCGCGGCAGCCTCCGGGCCTGCAGCTTCCAGTGTGACCAGTGCCTCATCGACGGCGGCGGCGGCCTGTCGTACCGACGGGTAGCCGATGTATTCGGACTCGGCCGCCTGCCTGCGCACACCCGCCGCGCTGATCTTCACCTGTTCGGCCAGCTGCGGCACCGTCCGATATACGGCCAGGGCCCGCTCGAGCTGCGTCTGATTTCCGCCGTAGAACTCGTCCACCGCCATTGCCGCCGCATTCAGCTGCCGGACCAGCGCATCGGCGCGGGTCTGCCCCTGCGGGACGGGAGTGCCGTCGTGCTCGGCCGTATCCAACTCGTCGTTGAACCCCAGGTATGCGCCCGCCGCGTCATAGCACCGGCTGCGCACCGTTTCCCAGTGCGCGCTCATCCGACGATCCGGGAACACCTGCTCGGCGGCGTGCACGGCCACCTCGGCCGCGCTCTGGCGCCGATCCATATCGAGGAAGGCAGCAGTCAGTGCCGGTCGGGCCTGCTGAATCCATTCATTGGGCCCCGATGACCGGAACCATCCACGCCTGCGGCCTGCCACGTCCCGATGGTAAGCGGTGGACTCGTGTGTGCCTGCCCGAGCGCAATACTGCGCATCTCCCGGGCATCTCCCGGGCACCTCCCGGCGATCTTCCAGTTCGCCGGGGGTTGTACGGGTTCCTACGCAAGTTCGCCGAAACCTACTACTGTCGTATGTCGTACCCGGCGATTCGGACATGCTGGGAACCTCAAACGTCTATTGAAAGGGATTCCCGCATGGGTGTCAGTTTGTCCAAGGGCGGCAACGTCTCGCTGACCAAGGCGGCGCCGAACCTTACCGCCGTTGCGGTCGGTCTCGGGTGGGACCTGCGGTCCACCACCGGCACCGACTTCGACCTCGATGCCAGCGCCATCGCGACCGGTGCGGACAAGAAGGTGCTGTCGGACCAGCACTTCGTGTTCTTCAACAACCTCAAGTCCCCCGAAGGCGCCATCGAGCACACCGGTGACAACAAGACCGGTGAGGGCGAGGGCGACGACGAGGTGATCAACGTCGATCTGGCGGCCACCCCGCCGACGATCGAGAGCATCTTCTTCCCGGTTTCGATCTACGACGCGGACGGCCGTCAGCAGTCCTTCGGTCAGGTGCGCAACGCCTACATTCGCGTGGTCGACCGCAGCAACGGCTCCGAACTGGCCCGCTACGACCTCACCGAGGACGCCTCCACCGAGACCGCCATGGTCTTCGGTGAGCTGTACCGCAACGGGGCCGAGTGGAAGTTCCGCGCCATCGGTCAGGGCTACGCTTCGGGTCTCGCCGGTATCGCCCGCGACTACGGCGTGAACGTCTAAGCACGACCTTGCTTGTCAGGGGGCTCGGCGACGAGCCCCCTGTTCGTGCGACAACGCGCCGAGACGCACGCAACACCGTTGGACAACCGCCGATTCAGCAGCCACGCTGGAACTAGCCGTCACCAACCCGGTCTCTTCATTCACACGTGCTCGGACGAAAGTCCGAGTCGCCGCATAGGAAAGGTCCCCGCGTGGTCCTGCGCATCTTCGGCATGTCCTTCATCGTCACGGTGGTCTCGCTTATCGTGGCGTTCCTGTACGGCGGACCAACCGCGCTCGCGCTCGCCGCGATCCTCGGTATCCTCGAGGTCTCGCTGTCGTTCGACAACGCGGTCATCAATGCGACTGTGCTGGAACGAATGAGCGAGTTCTGGCAGAAGATCTTCCTCACCATCGGTGTGGTGGTCGCGGTGTTCGGTATGCGGCTGGTCTTCCCGCTGGCGATCGTGTGGATCACCGCGGGCCTCGACCCGGTGAAAGCCTTCGATCTGGCGCTGAACCCGCCCGCCGACGGTGCCGCCACCTTCCCGGACGGCAGCAAGAGCTATGAGACGTTGCTCACCGACGCGCACCCGCAGATCGCCTCGTTCGGCGGCATGTTCCTACTGCTGCTGTTCCTGAACTTCATCTTCGAGGAACGCGAGATCACCTGGCTGTCCTGGCTGGAGCGGCCGCTGGCCCGGCTCGGCAAACTCGACATGCTCTCGGTGGTCGTCTCCGGTGTCGCACTGATCCTGACCGCGGAGTTCATCGCAACCGAGGAAGAGCGCGCCACCGTCCTGCTCGCCGGCCTGCTCGGCATGCTCACCTACATCGTGGTGGACGGGCTCGGCTCGATGTTCCACACCGAGGAGCAGACCGACGGTCCATCAGAACTCGCCAAGGCCGCGGGCAAGGCCGGGTTCTTCCTGTTCCTGTACCTGGAAGTGCTCGACGCGTCGTTCTCCTTCGACGGCGTGATCGGCGCGTTCGCCGTCACCTCCGACCCGATCATCATCGCGCTCGGCCTCGGCCTGATCGGCGCCATGTTCGTCCGCTCCATCACGGTCTACCTGGTGCGCAAGGGCACGCTCTCGGAATACGTGTATCTGGAGCACGGCGCACACTGGGCGATCGGCGCGCTGGCCGTCATCCTGATGGTCTCGATCGGCGTGCACATCAACGACCTCGTCACCGGCCTTATCGGTGTCGCGTTCATCGGTGCGGCCTTCATCACCAGCATCGTTCGCAACCGTCGTGAGGACGATGCCGAAGAAGTGAAGAGCGAACGGGAACCGACGCCGGTAGGCTGACGCTCGGCAGACAGCCGAAGAACGTGGAGCGGCAATGGCTGTATTTCAGCCATTGCCGCTTTCTTTGTGGACGAGGGGAATCGCTGCGATGGCGAAGGACACCACTCCCGGCGGCGGCAACCAGTCGAAGTTGACGCTGTCGAAAGCAACACCGAGCACCACCCTCGTCAAACCCGGTGACCAGCCCGGAGTCATACGAGTGAACCTGAACTGGACCAGCGGTTCGAAGGGTTTCTTCCGCAAGTCCACACCCGTCGAGCTGGAGCTCGGTTGCCTCTATGAGCTGTCCAACGGGGCCAAAGGCGTGATTGCGGCGAACGGAAACAACTTCGGCGCACTGGATTCCGAGCCGCACATCGTCCTCGACGGAGCGGATCGCAGCGATGCGGCGAACGCGGGCGCGAACCTGCACATCGATCTCGCGAGGCCGGAGTTGTTTCGGCGCATCCTGATCTTCGCCGCCGGCTCCGACGGCGTACCGAACTGGGCCGCCGCCAATGGTGTCCTCACCCTGTTCCCCACGTCCGGCCCGCAGATCGAGGTTCACCTCGACACCCCGGTGCGCGGCGCCGACTCGTGTGCTGTTGCGCTGCTGCAGCATCAGGGCACCGGTATCACGGTGCACCGGGAGGTCCACTATGTCGAGGGCGCCCAGCGCGCCATCGACGAGACCTACCGGTGGGGCATGGACCGGCACGGCGCGGGCATGTAGCTCAGCGCACGCCGACCGCCACCGCTCGCGGCTGCCGTACCGCGGCAACAGATCGCCGCGACGCGAGCACCATGCCGATCACGCCGACCGCGAGTCCGGCAATGGTCAAGGGCCGCAACGGTTGATCGACCAGCAGCCACGCCAGGATCGCGGTCACCACCGGCGTCGCGAAGAACAGTCGACCGACCCTGGTCGCATCCCAGCGCCGCAGCATGTGGTTCAGCAGCAGGAACGCGACCATCGAGTTCATGAACACCATCCAGACCAGCGATTGCGCGAAGCGGCCCATATCCCAGATGTGCAGTTGCCCACCGGCCCAGGCCGATACACCAGCGATCGGCGCGCTCGCCATCACGTGCACCGCGGTCGCGGCGCGCGGATCGACCTGCGGGACGAACCGTTTTTGATAGATGGTCCCGATGCTCAGGCCGAGCAATCCGACCACGCACAGCAGCAGCCCGACCATCGACATGGCCGACTGGTCCAGCACGGCCAGCCCCACACCGACGCCGCCGATCCCGAAGCCGAACCACTGTCGCACCGTGACGGTTTCACCGATGAACCCGGCGAACAACGCGATGACCACCGGATTCAACCCCTGCACCAGTGCGATGACAGCGCCCGAAACATGATGGCTCATCGCGGTATAAAACGCACCGAACTGCACGATCTGCATCAGTAGCCCCGCAACGACCACGTGCCGGAGCTCGGCACCCTGTGGCCATCGGGCTCCCACCGCCCGCGCGTACAGCGCGAGCAGCAGTCCCGCGATGGCGAACCGCGCGAACAACACCATCAGCGGCGGCGCCGCGCCGACTCCGATGATTCCCGCGATGAACGCGCTGCTCCACAACACAACGAAGAGCGGCTGCATGGCAGCCGTCGCGATGCGATCCCGCACGAGTCCTCCCGATGCAACCTGCTAAAGCGGTTACTACCGTCGCACCTCCTTTACTAACCTGTCAAGGCGGTTACTATAAGAGGGTGTTCGCCTTCGTTAGCGGTAACCTCGCCCTGGACTTCGCAGGCACGGTCAAAGCCCGAGCCACGACGTTCGACGACTACCTCCACACACCTGCCGACCTCGACGTATGGCTCGTCGCCGCCGATCTGCTCGACGGCGAACCGCACTGCGACACAGCGATATTCGATCGCGCCGTGCGGCTGCGCGAAGCCGCCTACCGGCTGGCCCTCGCCGCCGCCCACGACGAACCGTTCGCCGAGATCGACCGCGACGTCGTCAACGAACTGGCAGTCGGCGAACTGCCCGGTCTGACACTGCGATCCGATGCCACGCTGATCCGCACCGGAACTCCCGAGGCCGCGATCACGGCCATCGCCCGCGCCGCCGTCGAATTGCTCGGTGGACCCGATCGGCAGCGGATCAAGGAATGCGGCCGCACCCTGTGCACGCGCCTCTACGTTGACACTTCACGCGGCAAGTCGCGACGCTGGTGCGATATGGCCCAGTGCGGCAATCGCGCCAAGAGCGCGGCATTTCGCGCCAGACACGCGGCGGACTGAGCACCACCCGACCGCTCGGTCAGGCGACCGGTACCAAGTCGCCGCGGGCCGAACGCGAGATCGGCGGCGGCGAGGGCCGGAATCCGCGCGGCGTCGCCCGCGCGAACAGAAAGAAGAACACCACGAGCAGAACGGCGCGACCCCAGACGCCGAACTGGACTATGTTCTCCATCAGATCCACCGAGGTGCCGGAACCGATCGAATAGAAGTATCGGAAGACCCCGATGCCGATAGCCGCGTCGGCCACCAGGTACGCGCCGATCGCCGACCACGGCACATCGAGCAGCACCAGGAACGGAACAAGCCACAACGTGTACTGCGGCGAATGCACCTTGTGGAACAACAAGAATCCACACAGCATCGCGCCGCTGACGCCGATCCACGGGAAGATGCCGGTCGTGCTGAATCGCTTCCAGCCCAACCACATCGCGAGCGCAAAGGACACGAGCACCAGGGTGGGCGAGGCGATCGACACCGCGTGCTGAAACGCCGTCTCGCTGTCGGCATCCTGCCCGAACAGCTGCCGGAGTCCCCAATACCAAATGGAATTCGTGGTGATATCGGCCTGCCGCAATTGCTGGAAGGTGATCGACGCCCGCCAGCCTTCGTACCCGGCAAGCGCGAAAGGCAGATTCACCGCAACCACCGTGCCGACGGCAGCGGCGGCCGCCATCGACGCACCGCGCACATCGAGCCGCACGGGCTCGAGATCTTCCACCTCGCGCCGGCCACCGGTGAGCACATAGGCCAGCAACGGCAGGACGAAGATGCCCGGATACAGCTTGAAACAGAAGCCGATACCTAGCAGTACGGCGGCCAGTATTCCCCTGGTGCGCAATGAGTATCGGGTCATCGCAGTGACCACGTACACGGCGGCCACCGCCGTGCACACCACCGGGAGCTCCCAGTTGTGGAACGCGTACAGCACCAACGGCGGCCCGGCCGCCCACAGCAGCGCCGCACGTCCGGACAGTCGAACGAGCAACCACGCGGTCAGCAGCGCGAACGGCGCCAGCAGCAGCGCGGTGTGCAGCAGAAATTCGGCGTCATTGTGGGCTCCGACCGCACCGAGCCACATCAGCACACCGCTGAGCACCGGATATTCGACCGCGCCCCCGGTCAGCATGCCGTCCTCGGTAATGCCGCCGTCGATGTAGGGAAATACGTGATTGTCGATGTCACGCCCGAGCCACAGGAACTGGATATCGGAATAGCAGACATCCGAATCCTTGAGCACGTCGAACACCGAGCTGCGACCGTCCTCGGCGAACGGTGCCCCCGCACAGCGCGCCTTGTTCAGGTACGCGAGCGCCAGCGTGAGCCCGCACAGCACCACCACCACCGCGGCGAGCGCCGCGGTGCGCGTCACACGGCCTGCGATCCTGTCGCTGGCGGCGAGTCCGGTCGGCATGACGACCACCCTAAGTGGCCGGGCCGAGGTCGCGCCTGCGTCCCCCGCGGATACGGTCGCCCACAGAGGCGAAAAATCCGTAGGAACCGGGCGGTAGTGGGGGCGTTTCGGCGCTGGGCAGCTGCTCATGTAGCCTTGTCGGGTTGCTGACGCAACGACCCTCCTGCCACGGAAAGTCCGTGGCCGTTTCCTAGTCCACAGGAGGTGATTGGTCCGTGCGTCATTACGAAGTGATGGTTATCCTCGATCCGAGCCTGGACGAGCGCACCGTAGCCCCGTCCCTGGAGACCATGCTCGGCGTGGTTCGTACCGAAGGCGGCAAGGTCGACAAGGTCGACATCTGGGGCCGCCGCCGTCTCGCCTACGAGATCGCCAAGCAGGCCGAAGGCATTTACGCGGTGGTCGATCTGACCGCTGAGCCCGCCACGGTCAAGGAACTCGACCGCCAGCTGGGCCTCAACGAGTCGGTGCTGCGCACCAAGGTTCTGCGCCACGGCAAGTGACTCTCGATTGCGTCGGAGCCTGTCTCTAGGCTCTAGCGCAACAGCGAGTGCATTGCGGACTGCAACCGAGCAGGAGGAACCACATGGCAGGCGACACGGTCATCACCGTCATCGGAAACTTGACGGCCGACCCCGAGCTTCGATTCACGCCCGCGGGCGCAGCGGTGGCGAATTTCACCGTCGCTTCGACTCCCCGTGTGTTCGACCGTAATTCGAACGAATGGAAAGACGGCGAAGCGCTCTTCCTGCGCTGCAACATCTGGCGTGAAGCTGCGGAAAATGTCGCTGAAAGCCTGACACGTGGTTCCCGCGTCATCGTGAGCGGACGACTGAAGCAACGCTCCTATGAAACCCGCGAGGGTGAGAAGCGCACGGTCGTCGAGCTCGAGGTCGACGAGGTCGGTCCCTCGCTGCGCTACGCCACTGCGAAGGTCGCCAAGGCCAATCGCGGCGGCGGCGGTGGCGGCGGATTCGGTTCCGGCGGCAGCGGCGGCGGCGGCAACTTCGCCCCGGCCGGTGGCAGTGGTAACACAGGACGTTCCGGCGGTGCCGAGGACGACCCTTGGGGCAGCGCACCTGCGGCAGGTTCCTTCGGGGGCAACAGCCGCGTAGACGACGAACCGCCGTTCTGAGAACGGCATTCATCGGCCCGGATCCACTTGGGCCATCAATGATTACGGAGTAAGACATGCCTAAAGCGCCAGCGCGCGAGAAGGTGCTGAAGAAGAAGGCTTGCACCTTCTGCAAGGAAGCCAAGACCGGCACCGTCAATATCGATTACAAGGACACGCAGCTGCTGCGTAAGTACGTCAGTGATCGCGGCAAGATCCGCGCTCGCCGGGTGACCGGCAACTGCGTGCAGCACCAGCGCGACGTCGCCGTTGCCGTGAAGAACTCGCGTGAGGTTGCACTGCTGCCTTACGTGTCGACGGCTCGCTGAGACAGGGAGGCATCGCAATGAAGTTGATTCTGACTGCTGATGTGGACAACCTCGGTGCTCCCGGCGACACCGTGGAAGTCAAGGACGGCTACGGCCGCAACTACCTGCTGCCCCGCGGCCTGGCGATCGTTGCCAGCCGTGGCGCTCAGAAGCAGGTCGAGGGCATCCGCCGGGCGCAGGACGCCCGCAAGGTGCGCAACCTCGATCACGCCAACGAGCTGAAGCAGGCCATCGAAGGCCTCGAGGCCGTGTCGCTGTCGGTGAAGACCGCGGGCACCGGCAAGCTGTTCGGCTCGGTGACCCAGGCGGACGTCGCCTCGGCCATCAAGTCGGCGGGCGGCCCCGTTGTCGACAAGCGCAGCATCGAGCTGCCGAAGTCGCACATCAAGTCGACCGGCAAGCACGGCGTTGTGGTGCACCTGCACCCCGACGTGGTCGCCAAGTTCGACCTTCAGGTCGCCGCGAACTGAGTTCGCTCCGAAGGCCACTCTCGTGCTCGGGACGAGAGTGGCCTTCGACTGTAGTAACTAAATATTTGCGATCTGGGCAAAAAGGTGATCTGGGTCATTCTCCGCAAATCGCCGAAACGGTTCTACCTTCGGTTATTCCACTTGTGGATCGTCGAGAAAACCAACTGTCCGCAATGTGACCCAGGCCACATTAGTAATCCACACCGCTTTACTCAACACGCCCGGCTGTTCAACTGAACCGACACGCCGACATGAGATTCATCCACACGTGGATAGATTCGGAAATCAATATCTATCAGCACGTTTGAATGTGATGACCCAGGTTTTCCCCAAGTAGTACACAGGGGGTGCACACCGTTGGGTAAACATTCCCCAACTTATCCACAGGTATGTGCACAGTCCGGTTTGGCGACCGCCCATCCGGTCGCCTAGGTTCGTCGCAATGTCATGAACGAACCAGCAGGAACGTCATGATTCGGTACCTTGCCGCAACGGTTGCTGGAACCCGCTGACGGCGCCAACGAACGGTCGTAGCGCACCCGCTGCTGCGCGCCCGAAGTGTCGGTACCCGGGAGTACAACGAGTCATCGATAGTGTGAATCCCGGTGGGGAAAGGACGGTCGAGTCTGTTGGCAGTCGTCGACGACCGCGGACACGCGGAATACTCCGAGCCGCCCGGTGAGGACTTCGGCAGGCAGCCTCCGCACGACCTGGCGGCCGAGCAGTCGGTCCTCGGCGGCATGCTGCTCAGCAAAGACGCCATCGCCGACGTCATCGAGGCACTGCGACCAGGTGATTTCTACCGCCCCGCCCACCAGGCCATCTTCGACACGATCCTCGATCTGTACGGCCGCGGCGAACCCGCCGACCCGGTGACCGTCGCCGCGGGCCTCGACCGCCGCGGCGAACTGAAGCGCATCGGCGGCGCCCCCTACATCGTCACCCTCACCCAAACCGTCCCGACCGCCGCCAACGCCGGCTACTACGCCGAGATCGTCGCCGAGAAGGCCATCTTGCGCCGCCTCGTCGAGGCAGGCACCCGCATCGTCCAATACGGCTATGCGGGCGCCGACGGCCAGGACATCGCCGAGGTGGTCGACCGCGCGCAGGCCGAGGTCTACGAGGTCACCGAACGGCGCACCACCGAGGACTTCCTCCCCCTCGAAGAACTCCTCCAGCCGACGATGGACGAAATCGACTCCATCGCCAGCCGCGGCGGCATCTCCCTCGGCGTCCCCACCGGCTTCACCGAACTCGACGAGGTCACCAACGGCCTCCATCCCGGTCAGATGATCATCGTCGCGGCGCGTCCCGGCGTGGGCAAATCGACCCTGGGAATGGATTTCATGCGCAGCTGCTCCATCAAACATGGGCTACCAAGTGTCATCTTTTCCTTGGAAATGAGCCGGACCGAGATTGTCATGCGTCTGCTGTCGGCCGAGGCGAAGATCAAGTTGGGCGATATGCGTTCCGGCCGGATGAGTGATGACGACTGGACGAAATTGGCGCGGCGGATGAGTGAGATCAGTGAGGCGCCGTTGTTCGTCGACGACTCACCCAACCTCACCATGATGGAAATTCGAGCAAAGGCGCGTCGACTCAAGCAACGCCACGACCTGAAACTCGTTGTCGTCGACTACCTCCAGCTGATGACGTCCGGTAAAAAGGTCGAATCCCGACAGCAGGAAGTCTCGGATTTCTCGCGAAATCTGAAGCTGCTCGCCAAAGAACTCGAAGTTCCCGTCGTCGCCATCAGTCAGCTGAACCGTGGCCCCGAACAGCGGACAGATAAGCGCCCCATGGTCTCCGACCTGCGTGAATCCGGCTCGCTCGAACAGGATGCCGATATGGTCATCTTGCTACATCGCCCCGACGCAATCGAACGAGACGATCCACGCGGCGGCGAGGCCGATCTCATTCTCGGCAAGCACCGTAACGGCCCCACCGCAACCATCACCGTCGCGCACCAGCTGCACCTGAGCCGGTTTGTGGATATGGCCCGCGGATAGGGTTGTAGGCACCGCTCCGAATTGCGGTCGCCAACAGCGTCGAGAACTTCCTGCCGCCCGGCCGACCCGCCGATGCTCGACTCGGCTCGCTACCTCGAGATCGGTCTGGCCCCTATCGCTCTCATCGGCGTACTTACCCCGCGCTTGGCGCCCCGTGACCGAGCACGAGACCACTGCTGGTTCGGTGGCGACGGGCGACCGACCGGTCTTGTCGAAACCGGCTCAGAATGGATGATCTTTGCCGAAGATGGACGGCATGAATAGGCGCGAACAAGGAGCAGCGTGATGAGGCATGTTGGTATCTTGGCGCACAGTATCGAAGGCGCGGCGCTCTGCTTGCGGGCGCTGTCGCAGGAGGGCGCCCGCGATCTCGGAACGCACGAGCACCCCGATGTGACCCTGGATTGCATCGCGATGGGCCGCAGCATGTCCGCGTGGGAGGCCGGTGATCACGGCGCGATTCGAAAGACTCTGGCCACCAGCGTCGATCGTCTCGCCAACGCCGGAGCCGAATTCTTCGTCTGCCCCGACAACACTGCGCATATGGCGCTGGAGTCCGACGGCGAGGACCTGACTCTGCCGGGCCTGCACATTGCCGAAATCGTCGCGGAAAAGGCAGCCGCGCAGGGTTATCGGCGGGTCGGCGTGCTGGGTACCAAGTACACGATGACCGGTCAGATCTACCCGCGCGTCTTTGCGGCCAAGGGAATCGACGCCGAGATCCCGGACTCCGACGAGCGCCGCCTGATCAACGACATCATCTTCACCGAACTGTGCGAAGGAGTGTTCACGGCCGCATCCCGGCAGCGATACCTCGATGTCATCAACCGCCTGCACGGTCTGGGCTGTGACGCCGTCGCCCTGGTTTGCACCGAGATCCCGCTGTTGGTGACGCCGGACGTATCGCCTTTGCCCACACTGGATTCCACTCGCCTGCTTGCCGCGGCCGCCCACCAGGTCGCCATTGGGGCGCGCCCGCTTCCGACCTGGTATGGCGGCGCTGTCGACTGAGGTCACTGTCCGCTGAGACAAGGTAACGCCGCAGGTCACGGCCTCGGCAGCGGAAGTCAGCGGCGATACACATCCCCGTGGCAGTGGGGGCCACCGCTGCCGCAGTTCGATTGGGCCGACGATGGAGATGGGAAGCCCTCGAACGTAGAACCGAACGATTGGCCAACGGCTGTGGCGGCAGCGTCATAACCACACGCGGAAGCAACACCTCAACGAAGGTCTACAGCCACACCAACCGGATCTACCTGACGTATCGAATCTACGACCCGTTCGAAACCGAGACCACCTTCCCGACCCTGAACAATCCGGAGACGAGCGCGCCCTGGAATGAGTGACGCCGCCAGGTCTCCCCCGCCCGAGTCGAGCGGCAGGATCTGAACGAGTTGCTCGGTCTCCTGATCCAGATCGAGAAGAATGACAGCGACGCTCGGGCGGAGCTGCACGCGATCCATGATCCAACCGGCTGCCCACCGTCCGGTCCAGCAACGACGCCGGTAAGGATCATGCCGGTGTAGTGGTGTCGTAAATCGATCTTGGGCTCAAGGGGTCGTTTTACGGGCAATGCGCGGAATCGCCGGGGCATGCGGGTTCGCCTGGGTAGAATCGTGGGTATGCGTCCTGTCGCGCTGTTCGTTTTCACCACTTTTGTTGGGACGCATCAGCTGTGCGCGGTATTCGTACGTAGTGGCTGCGTTCCGCCACGCGGGGTGGCGTTGCGCGAGAGCCACCCATAATTTCGTGAACTGCGTCTTGCTCTTCTGCTTATACGCTGCACTGTGCGAACAGAAGAGCGCTGGGAACCGCACGTCGATCTCTGCTCTCGGTTACTGGATATGTGCGGTCAAGCGAGTCCTCAGATACGTCCGGACCAACAACCTGATAGCTGTGAAGGGGAAGTGGCATGGGTCAAGATTTCAGTGTCAACATCACCGCGGCTCCGACGGTAAGTGGGAGTTTGGCTCAGGCATTCGGTAGTACGTCGCATACCATCACCGATCAAGAAGTGAGCGCATTCGGGCTGACCAATTCGAACATGAGGCAAAGCTTCGCGAAAGTCATGGGGAGCGGGTCGTATCTGCCCGACTATGTCTGGCTGCACGCCCCCACCCCGCCGGAGGGGAACAAATACAACGACTTCCATTGGGATGAGGTCAGCACCACCCTCGAGGCCGTCGATGCGCAGGTCATCAGCGTCAACAGTAAGCCGGTGATCGCGCATCATGTCACGTGGACGAACAACCTCGACCACTCCGTGCATTACCACGCAGATATGTCGATCAGTAAGACCGTCTCCACCAGTCAAAGCTGGTCGCAGAGCCAATCCGTTTCAGTCAACCAGAAGATCACCTACGGGATCAAATTCGCGGACATCGGTGGCAGCATTGGTGGAGAAACAGGCTTCACATACACGAACAACTGGGGCGAAACTCAGGGACAAGAACAGAGTGTTACGGTCGGTGTCAGCGAAGGCGCCGACGACGATGTACCCGCGCACTCGGCAGAAACCGCGTATCTTTTCGCCAACCTCGGATCGCTGACGGCCCGCGTGACCTACAGGGCCAGCCTGACCGGAACGGTCTGCGGTTGCTACGAGAAAAAATTCAACGGTCACTGGTTCTGGGGTATAGACCCGAACGCCTTGTTGTACGACGCTGGCCTCCCCACGTCCGTCCTGATTACGCAAGACGTCAATGTCGATTTCTACAGCGATGCAAACGTCGAAGTCGACCCCGGCCCCTTCGACCCGAACATACAACCCAGCCAGAAAACAATAATGCACTTCTCTCGGGTACGCCCCGGAGCCGGCGAACCGAGGGCAGCCGCTGCAGCGGCATCCACCGCTCGGTGACCGGCATCGAGGGCTGACGCGGGACAGCTACGCACTAGGGCCCGCTCGGCATCTTCCTCGCCGGGCGGGTCTGCGGGTGTGTCCGCTGCTTGCGGATCTCCTGCCCGACTTGCGATCGCAACTCACGGGGGGACTCCATGCTGTTCAAACCATCCGCGATACCGATGCAACCGCCGGTTCCATTCCCTAGGGTCCCGGTAGTAATCGCCGCAAAGACAACGGATATGCCGCTGCGTCCGGTCGTTCGGCGTACCCGTTAGCGCGGTTGGCGGTTGTATCACCAACCCGAACGGTTTCCGTTGGCGCGCACACAGCATCCGGATGCCGTCAACCCGCCATCGCTGCTGGTCAAGCCAATGACGTTGATCCGCTTCCGGTTGCCCGATATCGATGTCCGGATTCGCGATCACGAGGATTGCTCGCGCAGAGGCGGTGTCGACATTCGCGATCAGCCGACGCCGAAGTTCACGATCAGAGCCAGCGGTCTACTGATCGAGTAGCCGGAGTATCTCCGCGGTGTCTTCTGTAGGACGCATCGTGGCAATCTCCCGAGGGGTCTTCCCACCCGAGCAGCCTGCCTGCGAGCCCATCCGAACATCGATCCGCGCTCCGGCCTGCAACAGGACCTGGACGCACTCGAGCGAGCCACAGTATGCTGCCGCGCACAGCGGCGGCCACTCAGCCGGTAGATCCGGGTTCATGCCATGGTCGAGCAGTAGCCGCACCGTCTCGGTATGGCCCTTGGCCGCAGCCTTCGAAAGAGCCCTCGACTCCGCGTCGATGCCCTGGGCCAGCATGTAAGCGATGATCTCGGTCCTGCCCCACTCCGCGGCCCAACCAAGAAGAGTGCCTACCGGCGTAGTGACACTCGCCAGGTCGACACCAACTTCGTGAGCACGTCGCACCTCGTCGATGTCGCGTCGTATGACGGCCATTACGAGATCGAACTCTTCCGCACCGAGCACCACATCAGTATCCCCGGGTGCCGCTGGGCGGCCTCGAGGCAGATCCTGCGCGGCAACGCACCGACCGCGCCGGGAGACATCACTTCGATGACCTCGAACCTCCGCAGTGCCAGCCACTCCACGAGCGATGGAGTGCCGCGGCCGCCACTGGTCGAGTCGCGACGTGAGCGCGGTTCGATGGCCGCACCGATTCGGGAATACCGCCTCGCCGCAGGAACGCTGCCGCTGGTCAGCGCGGCACCGGAACAGCTCGGCGACTGACCGACGCCTCAGGCCATGCCTTCGGCGTCTGCTGGCACGAGCGCGGCCACGGGCATCGGGACCGGGTAGCCGCCGCCTGGGCCGGGGTGAGCAGTGCTCGGCCGATGATGGTTGGTCGGCGTGCTGGAGGCTGGAGTGAGGTTCGGACCGGGTGGACGCGCCCGGTACGCATCGCCGACGATGTCGGTATGTTGCTCACACGCGAGGCCGATCTGTTCGAAGGCTCCAGGGCCCGCCTGGAGGCGATCGCCTATCGCCTGCTGGGCTCGGCCAGTGATGCCGAGGACGCGGTGCAGGAGACGTACCTGCGCTGGCAGGCCGCCGACCGCGAGTACGTGGAGACGCCCGAGGCGTGGCTGACCAAGGTGCTCACCAATCTCTGCCTCAACCAGCTCACCTCGGCCCGCGCCCGCCGGGAGACCTATGTGGGGCAATGGCTTCCGGAGCCGGTGCTGGCCGGCGGCTCGATGCTGGGCCCGGCCGACACCGTGGAGCAGCGGGAATCGGTATCGATCGCCATGCTCACGCTCATGGAGCGGCTCACCGCCAAGGAGCGCGTGGTGTACGTGCTGCGCGAGGCTTTCGGCTATCCGCACCATGAGATCGCCGGCCTGCTCGACATCACCGAAGCCAACTGCCAGCAGGTTTACCGCCGCGCCAAACAGCATCTTTCGATGGAGCGAGCGCGCATCGAGGTCGACGAGGCCGCCGCTCGACGGATCGTGAAGGAATTCCTGGCCGCAGCGGTCAGTGGACAGACCGAGAGGCTGGTGGCACTGCTCACCGACGATGCCTCCATCCTTGGTGACGGCGGCGGATTCATCGCGACGCTGAGCCGGCCGCTGCTCGGCGCGGAGCGCATCGCGCGGTTCGTGCGGCTCGCGATCAAGCCCTCGAACGGCACGTGGAACAAGCTGGGCGGCAAGCCCGAGATGTTCGCGGCCATCGCCAATGGCATGCCCGCGCTGGTGCTGGTGTCCGAGGATCGGGTCGTCGGCATCGTGGTCCTGCAGGTCACCGTCGACGGCATCGCCGCCGTGCACGCCCACGTCAACCCCGACAAGCTGGCACATGCCAACCGCCAGTGGGCCACCTACGCACCGGGAGCATCCCTGTCCGAATTGTGGTGACCCACATCACAGTCGATGGCTGTCAGCATTCGTGCCTCTGCCTGGTTCAGGTATCGAACCCACTGAGACAGGAGCACAACCATGAAGCACCGCATCGTCGTCCTCGGAGCCGGCTACGCCGGAGCCATCACCGCCGGCCGCCTGGCCAAGCGACTGCACCGCGACGACATCGAGATCACCCTGGTCAATGCCGATCCCGATTTCGTCGAACGGATCCGTCTTCACCAGCTCGCCGCCGGTAAGGACCTGCCGGTCCGCCCGCTGCGGAAGGTGTTCGCGGGCACCGGCGTTCAGGTGCGGATCGCGTGGGTCGATTCGGTCGACGCGGATCGCAAGACCGTCGAGCTGATCGGCGAGAACGGCGCCGAGACCCTGGCCTACGACACCCTGGTCTACGCCCTGGGCAGCACCATCGCCGATTTCGGCGTGCTCGGCGTCGCCGAGCACGCCCACAATGTGGCGAGCAAGCAGGCCGCACTGCGGTTGCGGGAGCGACTGAACGAGTTGGTGGCGGGCGAGACTGTGCTGATCGTGGGCGGCGGCCTGACCAGTATCGAGGTCGCGACCGAGATCGCCGAAGCGCGCCCGGATCTGAAGATCGCCATGGCGGCGCGCGGCGGCGTCGGCGACTGGCTCGATGAGAAGGCGCAGACCCACCTGCGCGCCTCTTTCGAGCGTTTCGGCATCACCGTGCACGAACGCGCCGACGTCACCCGCGTCACCGAGGACGGCGTGGTCACCCGATCGGGTGCGGAGATTCCGGCCCGGATGACCGTCTGGACTGCAGGTTTCGCCGTGCACCCGATCGCGGCCGCCAGCACGCTCACCGTCTCCGAGTCCGGGCGCATCGTTGTCGACGCCACTCTGCGCTCGGTCTCGCACCCGGACGTCTACGCCATCGGCGATGCCGCGCACGCCGCCGGAGTGGGCGGCAAGACGCTGCGCATGGGCTGCGCCACCGCATCCCCGATGGCCTGGCTGGGCGGCGACGTCATTGCCGCCCGGCTGACCGGACGTGAGGTCCCGGCCGCCCCGATCGGCTACAACAGCCAGTGCATCAGCCTCGGCCGCCGCGATGCCATCGTGCAGAAGGTGACCAAGGAGGATCAGCCGACCTCGAAGGTCGACGTCGGCCGCAAGGGCGCGCGCGTGAAGGAGCTGATCTGCAAGGCCACCGTATGGAGCGTCAACCACCCGACCCTGATGGTGCCGAGCCGGCGTCACCGCCTGGTCGCGACCCCTGCGGCTCCGGTCGCGACCGTCTGAGCACGCGGGTGCGGAACCGGCACAGGCCCGCCCAGGTCCCGAGGCATCACGAGAGTGGTTGTGACTGTTGCCATTTCTTGCCGGATCCGCCGCTGTGGGCGCCGGTCGCGCCCGCGGACCGGGCTCGGCCGGCGACCCCGATGCACCGCACGTCCGGAAGCACGATGAGCATCAGATCAACTGAGCTAGAACAAGTCCGCCGGATCTTCGGTGTGGTTGTCGGGCGGCTACCCGTCGACGTGCACGATCGGAGTCATTGGTTGCTACTGGAATTCGGTCAGTCGGCGCAGGCTGGTCAGGGTGTCGCGATGATCGGCCTCGAGCACGCGAGTCTGGTCTGCGATCAGCTGCTCGTAGTCCGAAACGATGCTCACCTGCTCCACGGTACGACCGGAAAGGCAATTCGCTCAGCGCTTTTCGGCGCGGGATCATCGTCGGTTTCTGGGCTGCCCGATCTGCGACCCCGCTCGTCGCGGCGAACAACCCCGCTGGCGGATCCGAAGGCAGAGCCTGGCTTCCGGTTGACAGGCGGTGGAGACCGAGCAGCCGCACCGTGATGCGTACCGGTGCGGCTGCCACGTTCAGCGGTGAGTGGATCTGCTCACCCTGCTCTCAGGAGTGGGACTCGATCTCGTTCACCAGCCATGCGCCCAAGTCCTGGGTCATAGTGGTGTGTCCCTCGTTCTTGCTGGCACAGGCGAAAGCGTCGAGTTCGCTGTCGCGGTCGCGGATCTCGCTGTACAGCGCGTCACGGTTATCGATCTCGCCGGTGGCGACGGCGCTGATGGCGGGAATGAAACAGGAGGTGTTCAACTGCAAATCGACCTCGGAGCCGAGCAACCCCATGAGAATGGCGGCCATCCCGAAACTGGCCGGGTTTCCCGGCAGTACCGGGTTCTCGGGGAACAGGCCGCCGGGGGCGCCATCGATATCGGGTAGTCCGTCGGTGCTGACCTCGATCGGGGGTTGTTCTGCCGCGTGCAGGATGGCCACGACCTGCTCACCCTGTGCCTGGGTGCGCAAGGTGCCGTCGAGCAGCAGATCGCCGCGACCGCTCACCGCCGTCAACGCGGGACCGATCCCATTTCCGATACCGGTCCTGACCCCGTTGGCGACACCGATCTTGCGGATGCCCTGCGGCCATCCGCCCACCGCATCCAACTGCTGCAGGAAGGCGCGTCGTTCCGACGCCTGGTCCGGCTTGTCACCGACCTTGCCGAGGTGCCAGCGAGCCATCTGCCGCGCGGCCGGGCTGTTGATCAGATCGGAGAACTGGCCGAAGATGGGCGATGTCGCACCCCACTTGTCCTTGAGGAAGTGCGCGAAAGCCTGCATCGAGATCGGTAGCCACGCACCTCGATGCGGGGTGTCGTAAGACAGGTACAAGCTTGTCTCGGGGTCGGGCAGGTCTTGATCGTGCTGCATCTTGGCCAACGCGTAGCGGGTCACCATCCCGCCCATACTGAAACCACCCACCACCAGTTTCGCCTTATTATCGACACGATTGCGATTGGCGGTCTGGATGCACTCGATGGCGGTGTCCGCGTTGTCCAGGATCGACGCTGCCCGGTTGTCGTAACCCAGCACGATTACATCCCGGCCTATCGCGTGCAGCTCGCTGATGAAGCGGTACTTTCCGTTGTTCTCCAGTCCGGCCCAGAGCTCGCCGAGGTCACTCGCACCCAGCGAGAATCCGTCGGCGAGGATAACCGGTTTGACAAGCTGCCGCCGGTTCAGTGGGCTGTAATAGACCCATGCGGTACCACCGCGGAGGGTCCACTCATCGTCTGGCTCCTGCGGAGTGGGATACGCGGCGCGCGCCACGGGACTGAGCGAACCCCAGATATTTACAACAGACATCGTCCTGCTCCTCGACTGGTCGGTTGACGCGTGGATTCACTGGACTGAGAATGGCCGGGCACTCATGGGTGAGCGCGCGAGCCGTGCATAGCGTATGACTATTTCCTTGTGGTGTGGCCATTTCGTTGGTCGCGAAAGCAGCGCCGACTGGTGACATTTTGATGTCGAGTCGCCGCCGTCTCGAGAAAGGTCTCGAGCGATTGTGTGGCCGACGGCAGCCCACAGTCGACGTTTTGCCCATTCGATGCCACTCGGCCACGGTTTTGAGATTCCCAAGTTCTACTCGCCCTCGTTGATGCATTTTCGCCGCCTACGGCTGGCGGCCGGATGGTGGGGTGGCGTCGGAGGTACCGCGAGCGTCGGTTCAGTTGGCAGCTGTCGACGGGCCGAGATCTTGTTGCGTCGCGTCGAAAACGGCTCAGGGAAGTCCACACGTCCTCGACCGTGAGTGCCGAGACATTTGTTCGTAGCGGCGCCATGGCGGACGTTCCGTTGGTATCGCGGCCAGAAGCACAGTGGACACCGCAGGCGGCCGACGCCGGACCACAGGGTAGGTAACCCCCCGTCACCCAGGGTGCCGGATCAACACCCAAGGGCGCCTAGGTACCTCAAACGATTCGGCCAAAACTTAAGGGGACCAACACACCCAACAAACAAAGGACGAGTTTGAGCACACGCCGCGCAATGAAGACCATGACCGCTTCTCTGCTCATCGCCGGTGGCCTGATCGGCGCCTCGGCCGGAGTCAGCCACGCAGACCAGAGGGCGCAACCGGGTGGGTCTGTCGTCTACTTCTGTAAGTCGAGCGGATCCAGCTACGAGGTCGGCAGCAAGGTCTCCTATCCCGACGGTACCTACCAGGTCTGCCAATCCGACGGCACCTGGAAGCGGACCGGCCCGCCCGTCAACAGCGGCCCGGGGGAAGTCAGCCCCGGCTATCGCTCCCTGATTCCCGGTATCACCCCGGGGTATTGATGAACCTGCCCGACCCGATTGAGACGCTCACTGCCGAGAGCCTGTCCGGACTGATGAAATGCCATCGAACCGAGACAAGCACCATTGCCACGGCATGAGACGAACCAGAAATTATCAGGTCGATCACTTGGCGGCTCGCCACGACTTTCGAGACCCTGCCAGCACGGGTTCAGGGTCTCGAAATTCGTGGCCACAGCTCGTCCGAGGTTGTCACTGTGCAGAGACACGGCCGAGATACCGCGCAGGTAGCTCAACATAGGAAACCATACGTCAGGTTTCTTCATTAAAACCGGACTGTCGTGAGTGAACTCTGGAAAAATCGGTATTGCGACATGGGCGGCGATCGGGGTTACGTGCCTGATCTACACCCCAATGGCGATCGAATATATGGGGCGATACTTCACCGCGCCGGAGCTGTATTTGCGCTCCATCTCCGCCGTGGTGAGTCTCAACCCCGACTCCACGGTTGGATCGCTGGTTCACCACCAACAGCCGACCTACGAGCACAGCCGGTGGATCATGGCGGTGCACACGGCTGGTGCGGGATCGGCGATTCTGCTCGGAGTTCTGCAGTTCTCGAAGCGCATGCGCCGGAACTGGCCGATGGTGCACCGTCTTTCGGGGCGGTTGTTCGCGATGCTGTTGACCGCCCCGACGATCCGGATCATCGTGGTAACGCTCCTGCTGGCGGTGTCCAGCGAAAGCTTCGACAGTCCAGCTCGACGGATACGCAGCGAGGGATCGTTACTCTTGCCCGGCGCTGCGTGCGTCCAGCGTCTGCCGCCACTGCTCCAGGGCCTGCTGGAATGCCGCACTCACCAGGAGGAGGAGTTCGGCGGAGGATTCGAAACGGGCGCCCGCCGGGGTGGTGGCTCCGAGAATCTCGGCTGCGCGCTGCGATTCGGCTGCCAGAGCCTTGCTCATCTGCAGAGAGGTGAGGAGGTTGCGGAGCCAGATCTCATCGTCGATGACGTAGCGTTCGCGGCGCCCGCCGGGAACTCTTTCGCGCCTGAGCATTCCTTGCCCTTCGAGGAAGGCGACGGCGTGCGAGACAGACGCGGGGCTGACGCGAAGCTGCCGGACCAGATCAGCGGCGGTGAGAGCGCCGGAGTCGGTGATGTGCAGGCAGGCCAGCACCCTGGCCTCCATCCGGGGCAGCCCTTGCTGAACGAGGAGAGCGGTGAAGGATTCCGCGAAGTCCTGGACCGCTCGAGGGTCGCGCCCATAGCTGCTGTCGGGGATCGGCGGCGCGGAAGGCTGAGCCTGCTTGTGTCGGCGGGCACGATGGTGTGTGGCCTCGTGCGCCCGATCCGCCCGGTAATCACCGGGTCCACCGTTGCGGGTGACCTCTCGCATGATGGTCGAGGCGGGCCGCTCCAGACGCCGGCCGATTTCTGCGTATCCGAGGCCCTCGGCCAGCCCCGTAGCGATGTGCTGACGGTCCTCATTGGTGAGTCTGCCTCCGGGCATCGGTGCCGGTCTCCTGTCGACATGCACGCAGCTCGACGTCCGCGCACCCGCCGCCCAGTATGCATCCACACCAACCTCATTGCAAAGAGCACCGACGCAAGTTCCATTGCGTTCACGGTCACAATCATTGCAAAACCGATCGAAGCATGGGACCAG
>NZ_JBFBAB010000041.1:0-46626 GCF_040681975.1 Nocardia sp. NPDC051463 | reverse complement strand
CCGCAAACGCCACGGCTTCCGAACACCGACCTACATCCTCGACCAGGTACTGTCCAACACTGCCCCTGTTGCATCGACCACGTGAATCCGCCGGGGGTACGAACCACCATTCCACTACGCCCGCCGTATTGAGTGTCCGGCTGGTGGGGCGGTGGGGGGACGATCGGCTAACCGGAGTTGCGTAGGGCGGTGGCCAGGCCGTTCATGGTTAGCAGGATGCCGCGTTTGACCAATTCGGAGTCGTCACCTGCGCGTAGGCGGCGCAGCAACTCCACCTGCATTTGGTTCAGTGGTTCCAGGTATGGGAAGCGGTTGTGGATGGACTCCGCCAGGCTGGGGTTGTCGGCGAGCAATTGGTCGTTGCCGGTAATGGCGGCGTGCATGCGGATGGTTCGGGCGTGCTCGTCGCGGATCATGCCGAAAATCTGCTCGCGCAGGGCGGCGTCGTCGACCAGTTCGGCGTAGCGGGCGGCGATGTCGAGATCACTCTTGGCCAGCACCTGAGCCAGGTTCGACAGCACGGTGCGCAAGAACGGCCAGCGGCGGTAGAGGTCGGCGAGAGTGGCCAGGCGGTCGGGGTCGCCGCCGATCCACTCCTCCAACGCCGATCCGGTGCCATACCAGCCGGGCAGCATCACGCGCGCTTGGCTCCATGACATCACCCAGGGGATGGCGCGCAGATCGGAGACCGAATTCGTCGGTTTGCGCGAGGCGGGCCTGCTGCCGATATTCAGGTCGGCAACCTCGGCCACCGGCGTCGACTGGCGGAAATACTCCACGAAGCCCGGTGTTTCGTGGACCAGACGCGAGTACGCGGCGCGGGCGCGGGCGGCCAGGTCGTCCATGAGCTCGTAGGAGGGCTCGGCGTCGGCGCCGAGGCCCTCGACGTCGAGCAGCGTCGACTCCAGCGTGCCCGCGATGAGCGATTCCAGATTACGGTGTGCGGCACCGGGTTCCGCGTACTTGGCGGCGATGACTTCACCCTGCTCGGTCAGCCGCAACGAACCCTGCACCCCGCCCGCGGGCTGGGCCAGGATGGCGTCGTAGCTGCGCCCGCCGCCACGACCGACGGTGCCGCCGCGACCGTGGAAGAGCCGCAGGCGAATTCCGGTCTTGCGTGCCACTTCGACCAGGTCGAGCTCCGCGCGGTACAGCGCCCAGTTGGCGGCCAGGTACCCGCCGTCCTTGTTCGAATCGGAGTAGCCCAGCATCACCTCCTGCCGCATTCCCTTGGCGGACACCAGCTCTCGATAGACCGGAACATCCAGCGCGGCGGCCAGGGTCGCGGCGCCCGCACCGAGGTCCTCGATAGTTTCGAACAGCGGCACGATGCCCACCGAGCAGCTCGGCGGCCCATCCGGCTCACCAGGATCGAGCAGCCCGCCCTCCTTCAGCAGCAACGCCGCCTCCAACATGTCGCTGACCGAGGTACACATGCTGATGATGTAGTTCGGTACCGCCTCCACGCCGAAGGTCTGCACCACCTGCCGTGCGGCACGCACAATGCCGACCTCCTTGGTCGCGAGCTCACCGAGCCGGGCGTGCGGGCCGAGCAGCGGGCGGCGGGTGCGCAGCTCGGCGGCCAGCAGATCTACTCGCTCGGCTTCGGACAGGCTCGCATAGTCCGGATGCACACCGGCCCAAGCCAGCAGCTCCGCGACGACCTGTTCGTGCACCTCCGAGTTCTGGCGCATATCCAGGCCCTGCAGATGGAAACCGAAGGTTTCGATCGCGTGCCGCAATGCCGCGAGGCGATCATCGGCGAGCAGGCTGTCACCGCTGGCACGCAGCGATGCGTCGATCGCATCCAAGTCGTCCAGTAGCGCTTGCGGTGTCGGATAAGACTGCGCGGCAACGACCGCCGCGCCACTCGATGGCATCCTCGACACCGGCGCCACAGCGCCGACGACCCCGGAGGCGCTCGACCCGGCGCCGCCCTGCGACAGGTCCGCAGTCGCCCCTTCGACCGATTCGTCCGGCACCACACCGAGCGCACGTCGTGCCGTCGCGGCCACCCGCAACCGAATCCCGTGCAGGGCACGGCGATACGGTTCATCGGCGTGCGTTGCCGGGTCGGGATAGCCGGTCGCGGCGAGTACGGCCACCTCCGGTGTCACCGGGACCAGACGCGCGGACTGCGACAGCGACTTCTCCAACTCCACCAGTTCGCGCAGGTACCGGCCGAATGCCACGGAGGCAGCCTGGTGAGCCGCAGTGCCGACCACTTCCGCTGTTACATAAGGGTTCCCGTCGCGGTCGCCACCGATCCACGAGCCGGGACGCAGGATCGGCCGCGGCAAGAGCTCGACACCGGGCCAGCGCGACCGCAGCGCCGCCCGCACCTCGGCGTTGATCGCCGGGATGACATCGAACAGTGTGAGCTCGTAGTAGCGCAGCCCGACCGCGATCTCGTCCTGAATCCGCAAGCGCTGCAACCGGATCAGCGCGGTCCGCCACAGTGTGAGCACCTGGCGGCGGATCTTCAGCTCGAATGCGGTGCGTTCGCGCTCGGTCTCGGTGTAGCGCTGCCGCAGCCGCATCAGTTCGGTGATGCGGGTCTGCACGTCGAAAACGGTGCGGCGGCGGGTTTCGGTCGGATGCGCGGTGATCACCGGCGATACCAGCGCATCGGCGATCAGTCCGGCGACTTCGGTGCCATCCAGGGCGGCCGCGTCGAGTTTGCGATAGGTGGCCGCCAGCGACGAATCCTGCGGCGGCTCCCCCGCCGCCTCGTGCACGGCGCGGCGTCGATCGCGCTGGATGTCCTCGGCCAGATTGGCCAGCAGCACGAAATAGCTGAACGCGCGGATCAACGGGAGCGCGACAGCGATGTCGACGCCGTCGAGCATCTCCGCGACCGCACTGCGTTCGACCTCCTCGCGGCGCACCCGGAAGGCCTCGATGCGCACCCGCTCGATGAGATCGAACACCTCCGGACCCTCATGATCACGGATGGTGTCGCCGAGGACGCCACCGAGAAACCGGATATCGTCCCGCAGCGGCCGTGTCGCGTCCTGCTCCGTTTCGATCCGCGCTTCGCTCATGAACCGACCCTACTGCGCCGAGATCGGTGCTTCGCGGTGATGTCGGCCGCACCCTGTTCGAGAGGGGCACCCCGGCGGATACGCCGGGTCACCACAGTCAGGTCCGGCCGCCGCTGCCACCTTTCGACGAGGCGGGGATTCGCAGGCTGCCCATCGTGGTGCTGGTTCGCGCTAACGGATGAGCAGCGGGCGCGTTCGGTTCCCGGCACCGCCGAGTGCTGCCCGCGGCGACGGGGAACCGACCCGGCGCGTCCTACCGGTGGCTCAGCCCGGAAGCTGGGAGAACCGGAGGTGATTGCCCCACGGGTCGCGGAAACCACAGTCCCGCACACCGTACGGCTGGGTGATCGGCTCCTGGGTGACCTCGACGCCGGCGTCACGCAGGCGGGCGAAGGTGTCGTCGACGGCTTGGGTGGTGAAGATCAGCGTGCCTTGCGCGCCGCTGGCCAGTCGGGCACGGGCCGCCGCGGCGGCCGCCTCGTGCGGCACCATGTCGGGAACCTCCAACAGGAATTCGATGCTCGGCTGCGACACGGGCCCGACAGTCAGCCAACGTACGTCGCCGAAGGGCAGGTCCTGGCGCACCTCGAGGCCGATGACATCACGGTAGAACTCCAGCGCCTTCTCCTGGTCTGCGACCAGCACCGCGACGTGGGTGAGTGCGAGATCTTTGCCGTTGCTCATGGGTTTCGCCTTCTTGTCGAATTCGTGGGGACAATACTCATGACGGCCTCTCCATCGAAAAATAATCGGTGTCGCTACTGGTGTCCGGTCGCACTTCGGCCGAGACCGGGACGGGCTCCGCCACTCTGCCATGCCCGGCGACCGTGGTCGCTGCGGATTCCTCGATCAATTCGGTGGTGAGCGCATCGGAGACCCCGACGGACGTGCCGTCACCAACGTCCATAGCCAGTACAGCCGGCCGACGTCGCGAGCCTGGAGTCGAGGGGCCGACACGCGGTGCAGAAGGACCTGTTCGAGGAGTGCCACCAGGACTGCTTTACCGATTCTCGGTGGCGGGCATCGCATTCCAGGACCGGGATCCAGTCGTCGAGGTCGAGTGCCTCACCGACCTCGTCGAGGTCGAACTGGTCGCCGTGCTCGAAGCGGTTGACCACGACGACGAAACGGAGTGCGGCGCTCCTCGAAGTAGTCGAGGACCGGGTCACAGTCCTCGACTCGGCTGGTGTCCACCACGATGACCGCGCCGAGTGCGCCATCGATCAGGTCGTGCGGAGTCGTCCACGCCGACCGCGACCTCGGTCATCACGGCCTCGGTCACCAGCGGCTCGATCTCGGAGATGGCGCCGATGAAGGTTGTTTTGCCGACACCGCAGTGTCGCCACTACGCCGGAAGGCATCGATCTCACGGGTGATGGTGACACCGAGCAGTGCGAGCACCGAAGTCGATGAGAGAGCGAGGATTCGGGCCAATTGCCCGAATGGTGCGTGGTCGTACTACTCGACTGCTCGACACTCGACCTTCATCTCTCGCCTGGGCGGGGGTGAGTTCCGATGTGCCGCCGTATTATTCCGGTCCTCGACGTACACGCACCACCCTGCTCCTCCGCTGCCGGCCGTGCCGGCTCCACGGCGAGCACCCGGAAGATCACCAGCAAGCTTTCCCAGGCCGCATCGCGCTGTCAACGCGAAACTCGATAATTCGGACATCGGGTGCATCTGTATACATGCTGGTAGTCAGCTGTTTCCGAGGTGTCGATCCGCTCGCACGCCGACCCAGAGCACGGTGACTTCGCGCCGGCCGAAACCGACGGTCACCACCGTCGAATCCGAGACCGCGGCGGTCGATCGGCGACAGCGAACCGCGCCGGACACACACCAGCGCGGTTCGAGGAATGCCGAGTCAGTTCGTGGCGTCGGCGAGAATGCCGAGCACCGCATCAGAGGCGTAGAAGGGCTCGAGGCGCTCGCGAATCAGCTTGCCGAGCACGCCGTTGCGCTTGGCGCCCTCGATCACCGCGGGGCCGTAGCGCAGGATCTCGGTAGCGATATCGTCGCCGGAAAGGCCGAGCTCGGGCAGCATCGCCGCGAGGGTGTAGTCGCCGTATTTGGTGAAGAACACCTCGACGCATTCGTCGACGAGCAGGCCGAAGTACTCCTTCTCCCGCGTGGTGATCGCGATCTCGTAGCAGATCAGCACCAGCTCGTTGAGGTCCTTCTGGGTGAGGTAGTCGCGCAGGCCGCTGACCGGCTCGTCAGCGTGCAGATCCCAGAATTCCATCGCGGCCGAATGCACCGGCGCGTCACGGAGCATTTCACGGATCGCGTTATTGGTCCGCTTGAGGGCGAACATGGCCCCCCTGCCCGCCAGATCCCCGACGAAGGTGCCGTCGGCGGCCTTCTTGGCGCGGTTGGCCGCGGACTGCCCCAGCGACATCAGCGAAGAGACACCGGGGATCTTCTCGGCGCGCTCCCGATTCGCCTGCATGAAGTCGTTGATCAGCTTGTCGACGAACTTCGAGGCGACGGTGGCGACCAGCGGACTCTCGGTGAGCCGGTCCAGGATGCGCTCCTGCGCCTGATGCATCCCGAAGATCTTCTCCAGCAGCGCCTCGACCGGCTCCCGATCGACCACCTGGCCGAGGGTGTAATCGTTGTTGGTCGCGATATGGTCGTAGATCGAATCGGAGAACACCCCGACCATATCGGCGATAACGGGGCTGCCGCCGATCAGGTCGATGATCGTGGCGACGGTCTGTTTGGCCTGGTCGAGCTCGACCACGTCCCGGAAGACGAGGGTGTCGGCGACACCGATAACCGCCTCCACATCGCGGGCGATCATTGCCGCGAAGCGGTCGCCGGTCACCTCGGCCAGTAGAAATTCGACCTGGGCATCCAGTAGTCGGTCGGCGATCTCACGCGGCTGACTCATCGAGTTGCACCCTCACACATTCGTTGTCTCCTACGCCCGGCAGACTACGGCTCGGTTGTTTCGATGTCGTTGCCGTGCAACGACTTCCGTATCCGATCCAGACGCTCACGCCCGGCCTTCTCGCGCGCTTCCCACTGTTCGTCGGCGCTGCGGCCCGCCGGAGTCTGCCGGTCGAGCTCACTCATGCCCTGCGCGGTACCGAAGCGCTGCTCGACCTTATCGCGAACTGACTCGAAAGTAGGGACTCCGTCCGGAGAATATCCACCCACCGCCGCCGGCGTCGGGATACCGGTCGGCGGTACCGGTACCGCGGGTACCGCAGAAAGCCCTCCGACCTGCCCGGATGCGCCGAGGGTCGCCGGCGACTCACGCAAAGGCGATGGTTCAGTGTCGGTAGTCACATCAGCATCGATGATCACCTCATCGGTTGCCTGCGCCCTATCGAGCGCCGCGTGCGCCCCGGCCAGCCTCGGACGTCCGGCCGTCGCGGCGCGCAGCACGGCCAGCAGCTCGTCATCCGACAACGCCGCCAACTGGTCGACAATCTCGCTGGTATCGCTCATATGGCCAGGTTACGCAGCGTGACGTCGGCTAAGGCTGACCCGAACCGATCCCGACCGGAACAGGCTGCCGGTCCAGCAGGTCATCCACCGGGCCCGATTCCGAGGGCGGCACCGCGCTCGCCTCCTCGCGCTCCTTGACAACCTCGATCCGATAACCGATCAGGACCGAACCGACCAGTGCCGCCGAGATGATGCCCTCGGCGATGAAGAAGGAAGCGAAGTCGATGATCGAGCCGATCGGCGGGGCACTCGGCACCGCGTTGCGCAGCGGGATGAGCGCGAACAGCAGCGCACCCATCATCGAGCAGGCCGGGAATATCAGGCCACGGCGGCCATCGACAAGGTAGTAGGTCGCTACTGCCGCCGCGATCGCGAGGCCGAGCATCAACACCATGATGAACAGCGCGAAGACCAGCGAGGGCGTGGATCGGGTGGCATGCAGCGTGAGATCGACGCCGTCGATCTGGCTGTCGACCGCCTCAGGGGTCTCGGAGACCGAAAAGAAGGTGTCACCGCTGGATACGGCCGCCGCGACGGGAACATGCTTGTCCCCGCTGATCATGTCGAAAGCGAGCATGGCCTCGTACTTGTCGAACGGGTAATCGGTGAACGTCCCCGACATGGCGATCTTCACCTCTGCGGCCGAGATCGGTTCGCCCGCCTCGATTTTGATCGGCTCGGACTTCAGCCCGGAGGTATAGAGGATGGCGTCGCTCGCGAAAAAGCCCAGCCGATCGGCATAGACGCCGTGCGGCCGCGCTGTCACTTCCACCGATACCGCCTGTGCGGCTGGATCGATCTTGCCGATCCACACGTCGAGATCGACTCGATCGGACTTGTCGACGTCACCGAAAGGGTGCACCGCCGCTGTCCGAGCCTTGCCTGCCTCGTACATCGACAGGCTCACAGCCAGCACCGCGAGCAACGCGATCACTGCCACCATCGCGGGCAGCACCGCGCCGCGCTTCTTCTTCACATTTTGTCCCACCCACCAAAAATACTGGGGCCCAATCACCTTCGAATTCGCCACCGCGGGAAGACGGGCAAACGCTACGCCGAGACTATGCCCGCGGCCTCGGCCCAATCGCGAATGGTGCCCGCCCAATCCCATCCGCACTGCGTGATGAGGTCGTTGTGCCCGGCACCGGGCACAACCACCAGTCGCTTCGGTTCCGGAGCCGCGGCATACAGCCGCTCGGCATGACGCAGCGGAAGCAGTTCATCCTGGTCACCGTGCATGAGCAGCACGGGGGCACGCAGTGTCGGTATCCGCCGCAGAGTCGGGTAGGCGTCGGGGACCAACGGCCGAGGCAGGAACGGGTACACCGACCGTGCCGCATCACGGATACCGGTGAAGGTGGACATCAGGATAAGCCCGGCGGGTGGATGAACGGTCGAGAGCTCGAGCATGACCGCGCCGCCGAGCGACTTCCCCAGATACAGCACCCGGTCGGCATCGACACCGGGCTGTTCGAGCAGCACGCGCCGCGCCGCGCGGGAATCGAGGTAGGTCCCGTGCTCCGTGGGCCGCCCGGTGCTGCGCCCGAAGCCCCGGTAGTCGAAAGCGAGCACATCGAAACCGGCCTCGGTGAGCAGCGCGAATATCGGCACCCGGTCACCGATATTTCCAGCGTTCCCGTGCGCGAACAGCACGTGCCCGATGGATCGGCGAGCAGGCACCCACCAGCCGTGCAGCGTCTCCCCGTCGGCGGTCGCGATGGACAGCTCGGTGTAGGCCAGCCCCAGGGTGGCCGGGGTCTGCGCGATCTGCCGTTGAGGCAGGTAGGTCAGCGCATGCAGGATAGGGCTCGCAGGATGCCGCATGCAGATCTTCTTACTCGCTCACTCGGCGTTGCGCTCGGGCCTCGCCGGATCGCGATGCTGCCACCCGGCGATCCGAACTCGCCGCGCACGAACGCTGAGCACGTCGAGACTGCGCGGTTGCAATGGCCGCGCGGTCTCGACGTCGGAATATGTCAGGCGCGCAGAACCGCGCCGACGGCATCCGCCGCGGCCGCGACCGCGGCGTCGCGGGCAGCGCTGGCCTCGTCTTCGGTCAGGGTCCGGTCGGTGGCGCGGAAGCGCAGGGCGTAAGTGAGAGACTTGCGGCCCTCGCCGGCTTGGGCACCCTCGTAGACATCGAAAAGGGCGATGTCTTCGAGCAATTCGCCTCCGCCGGTACGCAGTGCCGATTCCACCGATGCGGCGGCCACCGCCTTCTCGACACTCACCGATACGTCCTGCAGGACCGCGGGGAACGGGGAGACCACCGGCACCGGGCGGGATTCGCGCAGCGGCAGCGCGTCGAGGTCGAGTTCGACGGCGCAGGTGCGCGGCGGCAGCCCTGCCCGTTCCAGCACGGCGGGGTGCAGTTCGCCCGCGTAGCCGACGATCTCGCCGTCGACCAGCAGTTCCGCGCAACGCCCTGGATGCCACGGCAGGTGCGCGGCGGCCTTGCGTTCGATGGTCACGCCCGCCGCGTCGGCGACGGCGTCGGCGAGAGCGAAGGCGTCGACGGCCTCCACCACACGACCGGGGCCCCACGGCCCGCGCGGGTCGCGGCGACCGGTGAGCACGGCGGCCACATGCACCGGCTGCGTGGGCAGCGAGCCGATCAGTTCCGCGATCTGCTCGTCGGTCGGGCGGCGGTCCACCGGCAGTGGTGCGATCGGCGCGACGTTCGGGCCGGTCAGCACCACCTGGGCGATGCCGTAGACCGCGAGGTCACGCGCGCCGCGCGAGATGTTGCGGACGGCCACTTCCAGCAGGCCGGGCAGCAGCGTGGTCGCCAGTTCGGGGCGCTCCGCATCGAGCGGGTTCAACACCCGGGTGGTGGCGCGGCGCGGGTCGTCGGCGTCCAGACCCCAGGTGTCGAACACACCCGGCGGCAGGAACACCGGCGGCGGCACCTCCACACAACCGGCGAAGGCGAGCGCCCTGCTCACCGCGCGACGGCGACGTTGGGTCGGGGTGAGTCCGCGTCCGGCGGGCGCGGTCGGGATCACCGAAGGGATCTGCTCGAGCCCCTCCAGCCGCAGCACCTCCTCCACCAGGTCGGCTGGCTGGGCCAGGTCGGGGCGCCAGCTCGGCGGCGTGACGACCAGCTGGCCGTGCCCGGCCTCGCTGACCCCGACATCCACCTTCGCACCGATCTGGGCCAGGCGCCGCGCCGAGGTACCGGTCGGGTAGGTGATGCCCGCGACGCGGTCGGCGAGGTCGATATCCATCCGGATCGGGTCCGCCGCCGGCACCGGCACCCGAACATCGGTGAGCACGGATTCGACAGTGCCACCGCCGATTTCGGCAAGCATCGTGGCAGCACGATCCAACGCGGTGACATTGATCTCGGGATCGACGACCCGCTCGTAGCGCTTGCCCGCCTCCGAGGAGAGCTTGTGCCGCCGCGCGGTGCGATAGACGAGCAACGGATTCCAGGTGGCGGCCTCGAGCACGATATCGGTCGACTCGGCGCCGACCTCCGTTGTCGCACCGCCCATGACGCCGGCCAAGGAGATAACGCCCGAATCGTCGGCGATCACCACATCTTCGGCATCGAGCACACGCTCGGTCTCATCGAGGGTGCGCAGCGTTTCGCCGGTGTTGGCGGTGCGCACGACCAGGCCGCCGGTGAGCTTGGCCGCGTCGAAGGCATGCAGCGGCTGGCCGAGTTCGAGCATGACGTAGTTGGTCACGTCGACAGCGGGCGAGATCGGGCGCACGCCGGCCAGCAGCAGCCTGCGCTGCAACCACCAGGGGCTCACCGCGTTCGGGTCGATGCCGGTGACCCGGCGGACCGCGAAACGCGTGCACTTCGAGTCCGGTTCGAGGCGAACCGGCCAGGCGTCCTGTTCGTCGTCGGGCAGGGTCCGCACGGCGGGATCGGCGTATTCGAGGTCGAAGCCACAGGCCAGTTCGCGAGCCAGACCGCGCACCGAGAAGCAGTAGCCGCGATCCGGGGTGATGTTCAGCTCGATGATGGTGTCGTCGAGGCCGAGCAGCTCATTGGCGTCGGTCCCCGGCTCGGCGGTGCCCGGCTCGAGCACCAGGATTCCCGAATGATCCTTGCCGATACCGAGTTCGGCGACCGAGCAGATCATGCCGTTGGAGACATGCCCGTAGGTCTTGCGCGAGGCAATGGCGAAACCGCCGGGCAGCACCGCACCCGGCAGCACCACGACGACCAGATCACCGACCGCGAAATTTGTTGCGCCGCAGACGATCTCCTGCAGATCAGGGTTGCCGACATCTACTTTGCAGAACCGGATCGGTTTCTTGAACTCGGTCAGCTCGGTGATCTCGGCGACACGGCCGACGACGAGCGGCTTCTCGATATCACCCGTCACCCGCTCGAGTTTGTCGACCTCTTCGACCTCCAGCCCGACACGGACGAACCCTGCGTCGAGCTCCTCCGGCGTCACCGACCACTCGGGGGTGGTCCGCCGGATGATTTCCGTCAGCCAGGACTGCGCTACTCGCACTTGACGTTTCGCTCTCTCGATCGAAGGAAGTTCTTGAATCGCTCAGCTCAGGACCGGATACCGAAGGGCAGCGTGAAACGCACGTCGCCCTCGACGATGTCCCGCATGTCCGGAATGCCATTGCGGAACTGCAGTGTCCGCTCCAAGCCCATACCGAACGCGAACCCGCTGTACACCTCGGGGTCGATCCCGCTGGCGATCAACACCTTCGGGTTCACCATGCCGCAGCCGCCCCATTCGACCCAGCCCGCGCCGCCCTTCTTGTCCGGGAACCACACGTCGACCTCGGCCGACGGCTCGGTGAACGGGAAGTAGTTGGGGCGCATGCGGGTTCGGGTCTCGGGCCCGAACAGGGCCCGCGCGAACGCGTCCAAGGTGCCGCGCAGGTGCGCCATGGTCAGGCCCTTATCCACGGCCAGCCCCTCCACCTGGGAAAACACCGGAGTGTGGGTGGCGTCGAGTTCGTCGGTGCGGAATGTCCGGCCCGGGCACACGACATAGATCGGCACCGCACGCTCCAGCATCGAACGCACCTGCACCGGCGAGGTGTGCGTGCGCAGCACCTGCCGCGAACCCTCCGGCGCGATGTGGAAGGTGTCCTGCATCGTGCGCGCGGGGTGGTCGGGAAGGAAGTTCAGCGCGTCGAAGTTGAAGTGCTCGGTCTCGACCTCGGGGCCTTCGGCAACCTCCCAACCCATCGCGACGAACACATCGGCGATCTGCTCGGAGATGACGGTGATCGGGTGGCGCGCGCCGACCTGCTGCCTGCGCGCGGGCAACGTGACGTCGATCGCCTCCGCGACGAGCACCGCGGCATCACGCTCGGCCAGCAGCGCAGTACGGCGCGCCTCGAACGCTTCGGAGACCCGTGCCCGTGCGACGTTGACCCGTTTGCCCGCGTCGGCCTTCTCGGCCTTCGGCAGGCTGCCCAGCGCGCGCTGCGCGAGGGCGAGCGGCGCCTTCCCGCCGAGATGCTCGGTTTTCGCGACGGCGAGCGCATCGAGGTCGGCGGCAGCCGCAAACGCCTTCTCGGCTGCCGCCGCGGCGGCGGCCAGTGCCTCCTCGGTGAGCGCCGCGCTCTGCTCGACTGCTGCGTCGTTGTCGTCGGCCACGATCGTTCGACTCTCCCCTGGGGATCGGTTCGAGGGTCCGCATGATTGCCTACCCACATTGCTGCTGGTCGAATCGTATTCGATCCGCTGTGGCCGATTCACCCGGATTACCGCTCCCCCGCGTGCTCGGCGTGTGCTAGCGGCCGAGTTCGTCTACCGGGGAGGCGATCGCGGCGATGTCACGTCGAGGCGGATCAGCCGCGGCCGGTGGTGGCCGCCGCCGGATGCGGCGATGAAGTGCTGCGTCCAGCGCGATGGCAGGGCATACACACAGCCGTGCCCCTGCTCCGATCGCGGACCGGAGCAGGGGGTCCTGCCACTCAGCGAACCTGGGTGATCTTCCCGGGCAGCAGCCACGCGACCACCGCGCCGACCGCGACAATGCCTGCCCCGACCCACACCGCGGGCACCATGCCGTCGACGAAACTCTGCGGGCTCAGGTAGGAGCCGTGTGATGCGAATACCGACGCCAGCACGGCGACACCCATCGCGACACCCACCTCACGAATGGTGTTGTTGGTGCCGGAGGCCATCGCCCGATCCTCGGGTGCGGCGCTGGCCATCACGACCGTCGCGCCGGGCGCGAAGGTCAGGCCCATGCCGATGCCGCCGAGCAGGAACGGCCCGATAAACGCTCCGTAGCTCGCGTCGACCGTGGCGATCGCCGCCATCCAGGCCAGCGCGACAGCCAGCGCGGCCTGTCCCGTGGCGAGCAGTGTGCGGGCGCCGACCCGATCGACGATCAGGCCCGCGAGTGGGGCGATCACCATCGGCGCCAGCGTCCACGGCATGGTGCGGATGCCCGATTGCAACGGGCCATAGCCCTGCACGACCTGGAAATACTGCGCCAGCAGGAAGATCGAACCGAAGACGCCGACCGAGAAGGTGAACACCGTCGTATTGCTCACCCGGAAGGCGCGGGACCGGAACAACCGCAACGGCAACATCGGGTCCGGAGTCTTCAGCTCCCAGGCGATCAGGCAGCCGAGCAGCACCGCGCCACCGAGCAGCGCGGACAGCACACCGGTCGAGGTCCAGCCGTCGTCGGCGCCGTGCACCACACCCCACACCACCGCGAGCACCCCACTCGCCGACAGCACCAGCCCGAGCGGATCCAACCGCCGCTTGCCGCCGTAGGACTCCTCCAGCACCCTGGCCGCGAAGGGCAGGACCAACACGCCGATGGGTACGTTGATCCAGAAGATCCAGTGCCAGCTCAACCCTTCGACCACAGCACCGCCGATGAGCGGACCGAGGGCGACGCCGAGACCGGAGATTCCGCCCCAGATGCCGATCGCGGCACTGCGCATTTTCTCGGGTACCGCCAAGGAAAGCAGCGTCAGCGACAACGGCATCACCGCGGCCGCGCCGAAGCCTTGAATTGCCCTGGCGGCGATCAGCATCCACGGATCGACAGCCAGTGCGCAGGCCGCGGACGCGACAGTGAAGAGCGCGATTCCGGACAGGAATAGGCGGCGGCGGCCGAGCCGGTCACCGATCGCTGTCGCCGTGAGCAGCAGCGAGGCGAAGGCGAGCGTGTAGGCGTTGACGAACCATTGCAAGTCGCCGAGCGAGGCGCCGAGCTCGGTGCGGATCACCGGCAGCGCATTGGTCACCACGAGGTTGTCCAGCGTGACCATGAACATCGGGATGCCGACGGCGGCCAATACCGCGGCGAGCGGTCGGGCGCGACTAGGACTCTCCGGCGCCGCGACGGGTGCCGACGGATCGGCGACTTCAAGAATCTCGTTCATGTCCAGCCCTTGTTGTAATCGACTGATAACTAACATCATCAAAAGTATGCATCGACTGATAACATGTCAATAGGGCGGTCGGATTTGATAGAAAAGCCATCGACGGGGACGCCAAGGAGGACGACATGACGACCGGCACCAGGCTGACCGCCGCGCAACGGAGCGAAGAAGTTCTGAATGCCGCCATCACCGCCTTTGCCGAGGGCGGCTACGCGGGCACCAAGACCGACGAAATCGCCCGACTCGCCGGCGTCTCGCAGCCCTACGTGATCCGACTGTTCGGCACCAAGCAGCACCTGTTCCTGGCCGCACTGCACAGGGTCTGCGATCGCATCGAAAAGGCCTTCCGCGCGGCCGACGCCGAACGCACCGATCGCGATGCACCCCCTGCGGAGGCCTTACACCAGCTCGGCCGCGGCTACCAGGTCTTCCTGGCCGAGCGTGAACTCCTGCAGGTCTTCATGCACGGCATCGCATCGAGCTCTGATCCGGTGATCGGCGACGAGGTCCGCACGCGGTTCGGCCAGATTTTCGCGCTGGTGCGTGAGCTCACCAGAGCGCCACTGACCGACGCTCGCCGCTTCATCGCTACCGGGATGCTGCTCACCGTGATGAGCGCCATGCAGGTCGCGGGACCCGACGCCATCCCGGCCGCCTGGGCTGAGGAAATCCTCGAAAACCTGTCCGCCGAAGGGGATTAAGCCACTTCGCAGTGCGACACAGGCAGCACTCGGGCGGCAGACGGTCTAGTTCGCGTGCTGCACGCGCGCACTCGCGTACAAGCAGATGGCCGCGGCGGCAGCGAGGTTCAGGCTCTCCGCGACCGTGGATAGGGATGCACACCCGGTGATCGGCTCGGGCCGCGACCGCGGGGCGAGTCCGTGCGCCTCATTGCCGAACAGCCAGGCGACCGGACTGGCGAGCAGAGCGTCGGCGTCGTCCAGGTCGACCTCACCATCGGCCGCGGTGGCCAGAATCGTGATGCCCGCCGCTGCAATCGCATCCAGGGTCTCGGCGAGGCACCCGCCCCGTATCGAGGGCCGCCGCAACTGAATTGGCGCCCTCGGTGAGGAACTGCTTGGTCTCGCGACGGTTCGCGGCGCGATGGAGCTTGACAGCGGAAACGACCCGCGGATTGCGCTCGGACAGCGCATCCAGGGGTCGTTCCGAAAGGTCCGTCACGTAACCCGAGCTGAGACAGCCGGGGCGTTGACATCCTCAGGGAGAGCGGCCTTGGCCACCGCGACCAGGCCGGCGAACGCCTCGGCGTCGGAGACAGCGAGCTCGGCGAGGATCTTGCGGTCGACCTCGACACCGGCAGCCTTCAGGCCCTGGATGAAGCGGTTGTAGGTGATGTCGTTGAGGCGCGCCGCGGCGTTGATGCGGGCGATCCACAGCTTGCGGAAGTCACCCTTGCTCGCCCGGTAGGCATAGGTGAGCGAGTCACGTCAAGGCAAGCGGCCGACCGACGAAATGGAGCCCGATGGCGAGTACAGCCATACCCGAATGACCGCCAACGAACGCAGCGACGTCATCCCGACCTCATTACCCCACAGGCCAACCGTCAAAACGGTATCGCCAGGTCAGGGGCATCCGCTACAGATGTAGCTCGACCGCGCCGGTGATCGCTACCGATTCGTCAGCGCCGCGGCGGCGTCATCGGCCGCGAATTCGGCCGTCCAATTACCTTGTGCCAGCCCTGATCTGGGTGATCATCTCCGACAGCTGCACCACTCGTGCATCGCTCTCTCCGTGCCAGGCCGCCAGCTGCGCGTGCAATTTCCGCAGTCGCGTCAGCGCGGCCCGCACCTGACCGCTCTGTACCTGGCAGGTGGCCACCTGCCGCTGGCAGTACATGACCTGGTCGTCATAGGGTCCGCGCTCCGCGGTGAGGTCGTCGATCAGGTCGCTGTAGAACGTGCTGGCCTGGACACAGTCACCGGATTCCAGACACAGATCGGCCAGCCGAACCCGCGCGTCGACGACGTCCACATCGCGAGCGCCGAGCTGTGGCACAGCAACGCCGATAAAGTCTTTCAATCCGCCGATGGCAGGAATGTAACGAGACTCGTCGGCGAGGTCGCGAGCACGGCGGACGGCCCGATCGAGATCTCCGCGGGTGAAATCGGGCGCGGGAGCCGCATCGCCGACTTCGGGCCGCTCCTGGGGCACCGCGGTCCGTGTCGCCGCGGAAGCACCGACGGCTGCCGCGTACAGCCGGGCGGGGCTCGCCGGATCGGGACGTTCGATCAGCCCGTCGAGCGCACCCACATACCGCATCAGTACCCCGTGCACAGTCGCCGCATCCGCCGGTCGATCGACCGGCTCCTTGGCAAGCATGCTCCTCACGAGCACCACCAGTTCCTCGGGCACGTCGTCGCGTTCCTGCTCGAGAATCGGTGGTGCCGTATTGATCTGGTTGAGCATCGTGTCGAACTCCGACGACCCGAGCATGGCCCGGATGCCGGTGAGCAGTTCGTACATCACCAGGCCCAGCGCATACAGGTCTGTCTGCGGCACCACCAAACTACCCCGTACCTGTTCGGGTGCCATATATTCCGGTGTTCCGATGCCCGATCCGGTCCGGGTGAGCCGTGTTTGATCAGCGTCGAGCGCGACGGCGATGCCGAAGTCGAGCACACGAACTGTTCCATCGGCGCAGAGCATCAGGTTCGACGGTTTGAGGTCGCGGTGGAAGATCCTGTGCCCGTGGGCTTCCGCGAGCACTGCGGCGGTTTGCGCGCAGATACCGGCGACCGCGCCCAACGGCAGCCGGCCGCGGACGGACAAGATGCTGTCGAGTGTGACACCATTGACATATTCCATGATCATGAACGGCTGCTCGGGCGGCCCCGGGTCAATGCCGGCGTCGAATACGGTGGCCATACCGGGATGACTCATCTGCGCCATCAGTTCAGCTTCCCGCACGAAACGACGTTCCCATTCGTTGTTCTCGGCCAGATGAGGATGGATGATCTTGACGGCGACCCGGCGCTCGAGCCTGCGGTCGAACCCCCGGAACACGCGTCCCATGCCGCCGCGACCGATGACCTCGATCAGCTCGTAACGCTCGGCGATGATCCGTGGCACCGCGTCATTCGCCATGCCGCCCACCCGCATTACCCGCCCTGTCCGCAACCCGAAGTGTTCCCGACGAGAGCCCGGACAGGCCGCCTCTGACCATTCGTTCGACAGCGAGACGCTGACCGCGCCACGCCTTCTCGATCTCCATCAGTTGCGCGACCGCTTCACCGACCGTGCGCTGCTCACCGATCGGCACCCGAGGAAAGGCGACCGCGAACAGGTCGACCGGTCGACTGTCCGCGGCGTCCACGGCCGCTCGCACTACTCCGGACAAGAAGTGCGCGTCGATGACATCCGGATTGACTCGCAGCACTGCAACCCCTGGAGCGAGTAACGCCGCATCCGTGCGCACCGACACCACTACATGACCCCCTCCGGCCACAACCACCACATCGCCCGGCTGCCCGAGCACCGCGCCGGGCGTGCCCGGATCCCCATTCCTCGACGGTTCCCGGCCGAGACGAATGTCCTTGGCAGTCAACATCGGAGCTCCGCCTGAGATCGCCACCAGGGTGGGCGATGACTCCAGCACGGCCAGCGCCCCGGCTTCGGCGAGCTCACCGATCGACACGGTCGGACGCGGACCATCTCTGGCAACGAGTTCGGGCGCGACCGGCGAACGGAACGCGAAGACGGAGGTCCGCAGCGAGGTGTAGGTTGCGAAATCACGCGTGAGCACACCGTCGGCGACCAGCTCGGTCGGCGCCACGGCCGCGCCGTTCTCCACGATCGCCACCTCCCCCACCTGTCCAATTCGGGTGCGACCACGGTAGCAGTGCGCCAGTCGCGTGGCCGGTCGAACCGCTCGCCTGAATACACAATCCTCCACATTTCATCCATTGACATAGTTACAGCGCCTCTCAAGCTTCGGTGGCGCCGCCGAACGAAACGTGCAGTCCCCAAACCCGAACATGCTGAATGCCAAATGATTTCCCATTCGGCACTAAGTTGGATCTCCTCTGCATCGACCCACCAGGAGTACCCCTGATGACCCATGCCGTCGAGCCTCGCGAGCTCAACGTCGCCCCCGGCTCGATCGTTGTAGTCCGCGATGAGGAATGGCTGGTAACCTCCGCCGAGCAGGGATCCGACGGCTGGCTGCTTCGCGTACGCGGCCTGTCCGAGCTGGTCGCCGACACCACCGCGACGTTCTACGAAAGCCTCGACGACATCGAGGTGCTCGACCCGGCCAAGGCCCAGGTCATCCCCGACGGTTCTTCCGGCTACCGCGATTCCCGCCTGTGGCTCGAGGCCCTCTTGCGCAAAACCCCGTTCCCCTACGGCGACCAGACAATCACCGTCTCGACCCACATGCTCGCCGACTCCCTCGGCTACCAGCGTGCCGCCGTCGCCAAAGCCCTTGACCCCCAGCACATCCGCCCCCGGATTCTGCTGGCGGACGCGGTCGGCCTCGGCAAGACCCTCGAGATCGGCATGATCCTGTCGGAGCTGGTTCGCCGGGGCCGTGGCGAGCGCATTCTCATCGTTACCCCGAAGCATGTCCTCGAGCAGATGCAGCACGAACTGTGGTGCCGTTTCGCGCTACCGTTCGTCCGCCTCGACTCGGCAGGCATCCAGAAGGTCCGTCAGAAGCTCCCCGCCACCCGCAATCCTTTCACGTACTACAAGCGCGCGATCATCTCGATCGATACTCTCAAAAGTCCCCGCTACAAGGCACATCTGGAGCGCCAGCACTGGGATGCGGTGGTGATCGACGAGTCTCACAACCTCACCAATGTCGGCACCCAGAACAACGAGCTGGCCCGGGTCCTGGCCCCCAACACCGAGGCCCTGATCCTCGCCTCGGCAACCCCGCACAATGGCCGCGAGGAATCCTTCGCCGAACTCCTGCGCCTGCTCGACCCCACCGCGGTCGCCGCCGACGGATCCTTCACCAAGGAGGATGTCCAGAACCTGCTGATCCGCAGGCACCGTCACCACGACGAGGTCGCCGCGGAGGTCGGCAGCGACTGGGCCGAACGCGCCGAGCCGGTGCACCGCCTCGTGCAGCCGTCCCCCGTCGAAGACGCTGTCGCCCGCGAACTCTCGCAGGTCTGGCTGCACCCGGAAACCGGCGCCACCCCGTATTCCGGCGAAACCAAGGCGCTGTTCCCGTGGACCCTGGCCAAGGCTTTCCTGTCCTCCCCGGCCGCGCTGCGCGAGTCGATCAACCAGCGCCGCGACAAGCTCCGCAACGGCACCTCCGACCAGCGCATCGAACTGGCTGCCCTGAACACGCTCAGCGACCTCAACGACAAGGCGTTCACCGAGTCGGCAGGCAAGCAGGCTGCTCTGGTCTCCCGCCTGCGCGAGATCGGTGTCGGCCCCAAGTCATCCCTGCGCGCAGTCGTTTTCGCCGAACGGGTCGCCACGTTGAAGTGGCTCACCGACCTCCTGCCCGCCGCTCTCGGCTTGAAGCCGGAGAACATCGCCATGCTGCACGGCGGCCTGTCGGATGTGGAGCAGCAGGCGATCGTCGACAGCTTCAAACTCGAAACCTCCCCCATCCGGGTCCTCATCACCGGCGATGTCGCGTCCGAGGGCGTGAACCTGCATGCCCAGTGCCACCACCTGATCCACTACGACATCCCGTGGTCACTGATCCGTATCGAACAGCGCAACGGCCGAATAGATCGCTACGGCCAGAAATTCCCGCCGGTGATCTCCTCCCTCATCCTGGAGACTTCAGATCCCGAATTCTCCGGTGACCTCCGCGTGCTGTCGCGCCTGCTCGAACGCGAGAACCAGGCGCATTCCACGCTCGGTGACGTCGCCTCGCTGATGGGCAAACACAGTGTGGGCGACGAGGAATCGGCGATCCGCGACGTCCTCGCCCGGAAGTCCGACCTCGACGATCATGTCAGGACGGTCGAAGATGTCCTCGAAGGGGACGATTTCGACGCCTTCTTCGCCCAGCTCGACAACGACGACACCCCCGCGCTCGCCGAGCTACCCCGTCAGAGCCTCTACACCGATGACATCGGCTTCCTCGACGAAGCCCTGCGCGCCGCCTACAACGACGTCCCCCATGCGGCCCCTGCCAATGGCGGTGTCGGCTGGACCGTCCACACCAATCACGGTATCGCCGAACTGGTCCCGCCCCGCGACCTGCGCCAGCGCCTGGCTCACCTGCCACAGAACTACCGCGAGAAGGGTCGCATCGACACCCACCTGAAGCTCGCCACCTCCCGCCAGGTCGGCGACGCCCAGCTCCGCTCCGCCCGCCAGGGCAAAGGCATCAACAACACCACCTGGCCGGAAGCCCACTTCCTCGGCCCGCTGCACCCCGTCCTCGACTGGGCCAGCGACCGCGCCCTATCCGCCCTGGGCCGCAACCAGATCTTCGCCATCCGCGGTGACATCGACACCGTCACCGTCCTGCTGATGGGCACCTTGATGAACCGCCGCGGTCAGCTCGTGTCCCGCGTGTTCTCCACCGTCGAGTTCCCCGACACCGAACGCCCCACGCTGGCCTTCTCCACCCCGCTGGAAGACCTCGACTTCCTGCTCACCGACACCGGTTTGAAGCCCGCAACCGCGAACCCCGGCCCGATCCCCGCCCCGGAACGCTTCCAACAGCTGATCCCCATCGCGGTCGACAAGGCCACCCAGTCGATGACACTCGTCCTCGGCGAGCAGGAACGCACCGCCAACGATCGCCTCGCCCAGTGGCGCCGCCGAGCCGACCGCTGGCAGTCCGGCGCCGACCAACTCGAACTGTTCGGCAGCCAGAAGAAGAAGGTCGACACCTACGCCCGCCGCATCGCCGAGGAACAACGCCTCGCCGAATCCCTCGCCTCCACACAGCAATTGGTGCGCCCACTGCTGGTGATCGTCCCCGGAAAGGACCAGTAACCGTGGCCTCTTTCGATTCCATCGTCGTCGGCGAGGATTGGATCAGCGAACACTACTTCACCACCGATTCGGTGAAGGAGTCGTTTCACGGCAAGGTGATGGAGCTGCGCAAGGCGTGGGACGCCGAGGCCAAGGAAGGTCGGAAAACCGTCCGCAGCTCCCTGCTGTCCGCAGCCGGTGATCTGCACGCCGCGCTTGGTGCCCTCGCCGAGAACCCCGAGGCCGCCCCCAAGGCCCATACCGCTGTCCGCTCCGCGTTCGGTTTCGACGGCGAACTGACCCCCTTCACCGCCGAACGCGCAGGCTCCGAGTTGTCCATCCCCGCCGCCCAACTCGCCGGCACTACAAATGTGCTATTCCTGCAGGCGAACCCTGTCGAGTCGATCGAAGACTTCCTGGGTACCGGCACCCTGATCACGCCCGCCGTCGAAGACAACAAGCCTCTCGAATCGGCCTCCAAAGCAGTCTCAGCCGCCTTCCGCTCCGACACCCCACCGACCTTCGTCGTCGTCCAAGCCGGCCGCTGGCTCCTGCTCGCCGAATCCGAACGCTGGGCCGAAGGCCGCTACCTCGCCGTGGACCTGCTGGTAGTCGTCGAACGCCGCCACGGCGCGCGCGGCGGCGAAATCGACCGCGCCGCAGCCATCTTCGGTCACCAGGCCCTCAAGTCTGACGCCGACGGCAACATCTGGTGGACCGGTGTCCTGGAAGACTCGGTGAAACACACCGTCGGCGTCTCCAAGGACCTGCGCGAAGGCATCCGCCTGTCCATCGAAATCATCGCCAACGAGGTCGTGCGCCGCCGCCGCGCCCGTGGCCTGCCCATGGACGGCATCGACGGCAACGACCTCGCCAAGCACTCCCTGCGGTTCCTTTACCGAATCCTGTTCCTGCTCTATGCCGAAGCGTCGCCGGAGATGCAGGTGCTGCCGACCGGTGCCGCCGAATACGAGGAGGGCTACGGCCTCGACCGCCTCCGCGAACTCACCCTCACCGAACTGGTCTCCAACCACGCCCGCACGGGCACACATCTGTACGAATCTTTGAAGCGGTTGTTCGACCTCGTTGAAGGGGGCCACACGCCCTCGGTTCGCGAGAACGTCACCGACGACCCGGCGCCTGGTCTCCAGTTCAACCCACTGCGCGCAGACCTGTTCTCCCCCAAGGCAACGGAGCTCATCGATGAGGTCGGCCTCGGCAACGAAGCCACCCAACAGGTACTGGCCCACCTGCTGCTCACCAAGGAGAGCAAGTCCCGCAAGGGAGCCGACCGCGGCTTCATCAGCTACGCCGAACTGGGCATCAACCAGCTGGGCGCGGTCTACGAGGGCCTGATGTCCTACACCGGATTCTTCGCCGAGGAAGACCTCTACGAGGTCGCCAAAGATGGCAACCCCGAAAAGGGCTCCTGGGTAGTCCCCACCCACCGCGCCGACCACCTGTCCGAGTCGGACTTCGTCCGGGTGGAAGACCCCGTCACCCACGAGATGAAGCCTGTCCTCCACGCCAAAGGCACCTTCGTCTTCCGCCTCGCGGGCCGCGAGCGCCAGCAGTCCGCGTCGTACTACACGCCGGAAGTCCTGACGAAGTTCGTTGTCTCCCAGGCCCTCGAGGAACTCCTCGACCAAGACGGGCACCGCACCACCCCCGAGGAAATCCTCTCCCTCACCATCTGCGAGCCCGCCCTCGGGTCCGGCGCGTTCGCCATCGAGGCTGTTCGCCAGCTCGCCGCCGAATACCTCAAGCGCAAGGAGAAGGATCTGGGTGAGCGGATCGATGCCGACCAGTACACGGTCGAATTGCAGAAGGTGAAGGCGCACATTGCTCTTCATCAGGTGTACGGGGTCGACCTCAACGCGACTGCTGTCGAGCTGGCCGAAATCTCGCTATGGCTGGACACCATGGTCGCCGGGCTGCAAGCACCATGGTTCGGGCTCCACCTGCGGCGGGGCAACTCGTTGATCGGTGCGCGACGAGCGGTGTACGCGCCCAGCGAGCTGACCAAAAAAGCTTGGCTCAAAACCGTGCCGAAGGATATTCCCCTCGGCTCCGCAATCGGCGCCGGAATCCACCACTTCCTCCTCCCCGCCGAAGGCTGGGGCGCAGTGGTCGACACCGCCGAAGCCAAAACCTACGCCCCAGAACAACGCGAAGAACTCCGGTTGTGGCGCAACGAGATCCGCAAGTCCCCCTCCAAGGAGATCATCAAACGCCTCGCCTCCCTGGCCCAGCGCGTGGAAACCCTGTGGGAGTTCACACTGCGCCGCCTCACCATTGCGGAATCCGAAATCCGGCGTGATCTCCACTTGTGGCGCAGCGATCCTGTCGACCATGTCCCCGCGGTCTCCCGCGAACAGATCGAAAAGGTCCTCAACGACGAGAACGGCTCCTATCAACGGCTGCGGCGAGTGATGGACGCCTGGTGTGCCCTGTGGTCATGGCCAGTGACCGGCGATATCGCGGCACCGGACTGGGACCAATGGGTCTGCGGCCTCGAGGCGGTTATCGGCACAACCGCAAAGGCGGGGAGGTTCGAGAAGTACGGCCAGACCAGCTTGGCTTCGGACCTGGGCTGGTTCGAACTCAACATCGCCGAAGACAACGATCGGGTATTCGCGCAGGTCAGATCTGTCGACGCGGCTATCTCCGAATTCCCCTGGCTGGCGGTCACTTCCCAGATCGCCCAAGCGCAGGGGTCTTACCACTGGGAGCTTGACTTCGCACCGGTCTTCGCGCGAGGAGGGTTCGACTTGCAGGTGGGTAATCCACCGTGGGTGCGTCCGGACTGGGACGAAGCGGGCGTGTTGGCCGAGTTCGATCCGTGGTGGCAGTTGGCCCACAAGCCTTCCGAAGCCGACAAGCGCGCCAAGATCGCTGCGGCTACGGCGGATCCGACCGTTCATTCCATGTTGCTCGATGAACGAGCCCACCAAATAGGGCAGAACCAACACCTCAGCTCAGGCACGGATCGCCCATTCCTCGTAGGACTGCAGCCAGATTTATACCGCTGCTTCATCGAACGGGTCTGGCGCTCAACGTCGGCCACTGGCGTCTCGACACTTATCCATCCAGAGAGCCATTTCACCGAAGCTCGCGCCGGCCGCCTGCGTGGTGCATGCTATCGCCGTCTTCGGCGGCACTACAGATTCCACAACAACACCTTCCAGTTCCCTGAAATCGGGCACAAGAAGACGTTTGGGATCCACGTTTACGGCGCGGAGACTGATGTCCAGTTCACCCACGCGGCATGGATCTTTGCCCCGAGCGTCATAGAACGATCCCTGGTCCACGATGGCTCAGGACCCCCGCCCACGATTCGAGACCAGGACGAGAAATGGGATCTCCGTCCCCACGCAGGCCGAATCACGCACGTCGACAACTCTGTACTCTCCCGATGGGCGACGCTGATCGATGAACCGGGCACCCCAGCGGCTGAGGCCCGCATGCTGTACCCGGTGAACCGCGCGAGTGCGGCGGTTCTCGACAAGATTGCCGCTGCAGCCCGGCTCGGCGATATCGAATTCCAGTGGACGCGCGGTTGGGAAGAGGATCGTGACCGTAAACTCGGCTATTTCGAATCCCGATCCGCCGTCCCGGACACCCTCGGCAACGCCATCCTCCAAGGGCCCCATCTCACCGTCGCGCTCCCGCTATTCCAGGAGCCCAACTCCTCGATGCGCAGTGCCGGTGACTACTCCGCCATCGACCTCCAGTCGATCCCCGACAACTTCATCCCCAGAACCAACTACCAACCCGCCCGCCCCCTCGCTGAATACCAAGCCGCGTACCCGAAGTGGAACAACCAACCGAGCTCGTTTTATTTCCGCCTCGCTTGGCGTCGAATGGCCGACTCAGCCACTGTACGAACTCTTCATTCCGCAATCATCCCCCCGGGCCCTTGCCACGTGTTTACGGTTCGATCTCTCATAACACCGACGCATCGAGACTTGGCACTCGCGGCGGGGATATGGTCTTCCATCGTGACAGACTTCCAGGTTAAAGTCTCTGGGGTTGCCGATATCACGACAAGCACCATATCTCGCTTTCCCCACATTCAAGATCATCCGCTCTCCCAGCAGCTGATACATCGAAGTCTCCGACTGAATTGCCTCGTTGCGCCGTACGCCCCACTGTGGTCCGAACTCTTCGACCCTTCATGGAATGAAGACACCTGGGCGCCAAGAATCGAACCGGGGTACTCGCGAACTTCGCAGCTGGGGATCATTGGACCAAATTGGGATTGGCAAACTCCGCTCCGAACGCCAGCCGACCGCCGCCAAGCCCTCATCGAAATCGACGCCATCGTCGCCGTAATGCTCAACATCACCGCCGACGAACTCCTCACCATCTACCGCACCCAATTCCCCGTCCTCCAAAAATACGAACGCGAAGCCCTCTACGACACCAACGGCCGCCAACTCCCCACCAAACTAGCCTCCGAATACCGCAAGAAGGGCTCCCTGCCCCCATCTGACCTCACCGTCGACGGCATCACCTACACAGAACCTTTCACTCCCGTCGACCGCGAACGCGACATGGAACTCGCTCACCGCCACTTTTCATCCATCGCGAATGGCACGAGCTGACCTATGCTCGAATTTGGGCATTATGCGCAAAGACTTAACAGGGCGATCGCATCAGAATTCATTGAATGGATAATATCCGGTGTCTGCTAAACGCGAATTCACGATGGTAAGGACCATTGGGTCCGGAGCTCAGGGGGTGGTATGGGAAGCACGTTCACCCTCCGGAGGAACCGTTGCATACAAGGTTCACAAAGTTGATCCTGACTCCAGCGACATTGCGACTGACCGACAACGGTTCACTAAAGAAATCCGAACACAGCTCACTTTGAAGCATCCGAATATCGTGCAAGTAATCGAACACGGAATTGATGTCAATAGCGAGCCGTACTACGTCATGGAATTGGCCGACGAGTCGCTGCAGGGACGAATCAGCTCATCCACTGGGGGGTTAGCCGAGGGCGAGGCGCTGTCGATCTTTCAAAAAGTGTGCAATGCAGTGGCTCACGCACACACCCAAGGGATCATTCATCGCGATCTAAAGCCATCCAATATTCTGATGTATGGGAACGACCCACGGGTAGCCGATTTCGGGCTCGGCCGCGACTTGACGTCACTCACAATGACCCACACTCAGTCCAAGGCGACGCAAGGCACACTCGGCTATATGCCTCCCGAGCAACTCATCGGACTTCACAATGCAGAAATGCCCGCCGACGTGTTTGCACTTGGAAGAATTCTCTATCATATGCTGACGGGCAGAAATCCGATTTCCATGGATATCTCTAGCGTTCCCGACTGCCTTCAATTTCTTGTACACAAGGCCACACGAGAACGTGCATACGACCGATACAGCGATGCCGGAGATCTCCTGAATAGCTTGACATCAATGTTGGGAGCCGATGCATCGACGCTCGCTCCGCCCGCAGATCAGGGGCGTGCAGCCCTAACCGCTTTCGAAGGCGGCGAACCGGGCGCCCTTCAGAAGTTGATCGAAGTGTTCTTGAAGTTCCCCAACGATGCAGTTCTATTCACAGCTTTCGCACCAAAGGTGCCAGCGTCAACGCTGACGGAGATCGCAAAGAAATATCCCGCAGATGCCAAGTCGATAGTCAATAACTTCGACGCACACGCCGAGGGCAACACAACATTCGAACATGCCGACAGAATTGTAGATTTCCTTGAACCATTCTTCAGAAACTCAGATGATTTGGAGCTGCGCACAGTCATACTCCGGAGGCTGATCGAACAAGGATACCAAAACAACAGATTCTATGTCGGCGGTAAGTTTGCAAATATGTGCGCCTCCGTTTGGTCGATACCAAAATACATGCATCTAATCGCGGATCTCCTCACAGAGTTTCCGACCGAGACGGAATTCTTCAAACCATATCTGCAACAATACTTCATACCAGAAACCATCACGAAGGAAATTACATAGAAGCGGCGATCACCGCGCCCGGGTTTGCGTCGCGGTGGCCCGCCTGCAAGGCGCGGCCCCGCCGTCGCGTCGAGCACCGCCGAGCAGCGGCGAATCGTCTGCCCGGTCCTGAGCAGAACGCCCAGACTGCAGCGTCAATCTCTGGTCGCTGCACTCTCGGGACCTAGTAGCTCCTGAACGAATTTCATCGCGGTAGCGGACTCCGAGTTGTCGGTGTAGGACCGTGCGATCGATTCTGTCTGCTGGTGCGCATCCGATTGGGCCCGCTGAATTGTTTCGAGCAGCACTCGGGCGAGCTGTGCGTCGCCAAGCCGCAACGCCTGCGACGTGAGTCGCAAGTCAGTGATGTTACCTTGCGAGTCTGCGGTCACCCCCAGCTCGCCACCACGGGAACTGGCACGAACGGCAATCTGGCCCAAACGTTGCTGTAGGGCCTGGTTCTTGCGCTTCCACTCCGCGACGAGCCGACGCTGATCCTCGTTCCATTGGTCTAAATAGTCCATGACAGCACCTCATGCTTTCATCAGAATAGTCACCACACGCGCGGCCAACTGTGATCACTCTCGGTAGTAGCCCACCTGGTAGTCGCATGATTCATCGACAACGAAGTCGGGAGGCAGGTATTTGGCGAGTTCTGGCAACTTTGATTGCGGCACGTCGTACCCTCCAGCCTCCGGAGGATAATTGATGCCGTCGATCTCGCAGCTATCGTCGAAGTGAAGGATGTCTTGCAGAGTCGCTGTGTCGAGGCCCTGTAAAGGATGATCTCGGACCAAGAATTCAGTCTTCTTATCGAACGCCTCTAAATACCACATAGCAGCTACTTTCCCTCCGGCTTGCGCTGGGAGTCACCTGGCTTGTTTTGAGCGCCGGTCTCGGCATCGTATTCGCCGAGGTGCTTACCGTTCTTGCTGTACTTCTCCACCGCGCCGTGTTGATAGTCCCACTCGTAAATATTGCCGTCATCGTCTACCCAGCGCTTCCTTCGGCCCAAGCGCTTTGCCGGCTTGGCATTGGGGAAACCCTTCAGATCCTTGGGCGGTGTGACGTAGTGCTGTTGGTTTCCGCCACCCTTAGTTTTTGCGTTGAACTGGGTAGGGCTGGCCTCGAGTAAGGGCTGTAGTTCGGTGGCGACGCCAATAGCGGCCGCCCCTGCGGCTACGGTCACACCTGTGAGTACGGCGGCGCTCGCCTCGAAACCAACGAGAACGGAGATAGCAAGGGCAGCTGCGCCGCTGGCGCTGGCTCCCGTGGTGACAGTCGCCCCGGTGCCTCCGGTGAATAATCCGACGACAACTCCCGAAATGATCGCCACACCGAGAGCTCCGGCGAGGATCGCGAGAAGCTTGCCGTGGGCCTCCTCGATCTGGTCCGCCCAGTCATCACAGGCGCTGGCGAGGTTTTCGTATTGGGTCGCGACGTCCTCGACTCCGGCGAAGACAATGTCCATCTGGGCGAGCGCTTGGGGCAGCTCGTCCGAATTGAGTTCTTCGAGATCGATCCATCCCTGATTGGTCCCACTGCTGGCCTGCCGTAGCCCGGTTGCGGCCGTTCGCCAGGCAGTGCCCAGCTTTCTCAGCTTGTCGGGGTCGCCGTTCGGCCATGTGTGGCCCTGCAGCCAGCTGCTGATCACCTCCCAACCAAAGGGGGGATCGGTCGCACCGCCGAAAGCTCCCTTGAAGGTCGGCGCTGTAGTAGCGGGCAGAACAGCTGGATCTGGGTCAGGGGTCTCAGGGGGTTGCTTGTTCTGCTTCTCGGTGTTGGAGTGATTCACCGCCGTGAATGCGAGAAGATCGTGGAGTTTGCCGAAAGAGTTGACGATGTCTGTTCCGGCGGCTACCGCATCGAAGGCGGCCGGGTCGTAACTGCTGGCCCATGTACGCGCCGCACTGTCGCTGCCTGCGCAACCCCAGTTCGCATCGAGGGCTGCTGCGAGAGTCTTGACGACGGTTTCGGCATTGCCGTACGCCGTCTTGTACAACGCCGCGGCATTGTTAACGAGGCCGGTATTCATTGTGATGGGCGCCATCAGGGCCACATTCCCTTGTTGTGCTCGACGTTGGCGAGGTAGCGGTCGTGGGCACCCTGGGCGGCAGCTTCGAGTTCAGCGAGCGCTGTCCTCATATCCTGTATTTCGCTCTGCCAGATGTCGTGTTTGCTCTTGTGGGCATCGGCAGCCGAGCCGCTCCACTCGATGTGTAACGCTGCGACCTCGCGCTCAATATCGGCGATCCGTTGTTCGATCTGCTGACCAATAGTCTTGGCCTTCGCAACGAGTGCCAGGATTTGGTCAGTATCGGCTTTGTAGGAGTCCGTCACAAATCGCCCAGGCTGAATGGCATGTCAGTCAATGAGTTTGCATTGTTTACATCGGTATCGGTGTAGGAGTTGGCTGCTTGATGCACGAGTGCGGCATCCTCGCGCAGCGTCGTAGCCACCGTCCGAGCGGACTCGACCCACTCCGTCCACAGGGCAGCGTGTGTGCTCGCGGCCTCCCCGATCCAGTCGGTGGACATCAGCGTTCCGGCTTCTTTACGCAACGCCTCGATGTCGTCCCAGAATTCATCTGCTTTCGCTGACATCCGGTCCGCTGTGGCGTGCATCTCTTGCGGGTTTGCATGCACTTGCGCGACGTTAGCACACGAAAGGTAGGGCGAATTGGGTCCGGCGTGAGTGCCTCCGCAGCGGCATGCGCACCGGTAGAACATATTGGGGTACAACGACAATCGTGCTTCACAGCCGCCGATGCACCCCGCCTGCTACTGGCTGTCGATCTCATGGATGAACCGGTCGCGGACGAGCTGCGGGCCGGTGTGGTGTATGTCCGAGCTGCAGAAGCGTGTGGAGTCACTGGGCGAGTCGGTCAGGCCTGTAGCCAAGGTCATTATGCGAGAAGCGCTTTCGCCGGTGAGAAGCTGCCGCGGCTTCGTTGGTGAGGTCGGTCGTGCTCATCCTGCACGCGGTGATGTGTGTCGCGGTTGTCGAAGCCATCACTCCGCGAATGTCTTTCGCTCGTTGGACCGAGTTCTGGTCAGAGGTCGTCAAGCAGAGGGCCGGGAGCGCGCCGAGGTTGGCGAGTCGCCGAAATTCCGTTGCGACTTCCTCGATCTCGGACATCCTCAGCTCAACTGTGTGGAGTCATTCTTGGGGTGATAGCGCAGAAGCGCGACGTCACCGATCTGTGTGACGTCGACGAGTTGCATCCGTCGCCGAGAACCCCCGGGGAAAGCAGCCGGGTTCACGAAGCGTGGTGCATCGGCTTGTCCGACCAGCAGCGGAGCGACAGCGAGGTGGAGCTCGTCGGCGAGCCCCGCAGACAGAACCGCGGTGTGGATACTGGTGCCGCCCTCGATCATCAGTTGACCGATGCCACGGTCTCCTAGATCGTCCACGAGGACGGCAAAGTCGACGGCATCGCCGAGGGGCGCGATATCGGCGAGCTCACCCAGTTGATGGTGGAGCTTCTCCGCGCCTGTGTCGGTGGTGTAGATGATCGGCTTTCGTTCCTCGACGCCGTGATACCAGAACCGTGCGGCGGGGTCGAGATCCCCGGATGCTGTGACCACGACTTTCTGTAGATGTGCTGGTTTGCCGGCAGCGGCGCGAGCGGCGAGACGTTCTTCGTTCTTGATGATCAGTCGCGGATTGTCTCGGCGCAGGGTCTCGGCACCGATGAGAATCGCGTCGGACTCGGCGCGCACCTGATCGACACGGTCGAAGTCGGCGTCGTTGGACAAGTAGAGGCGTTCGGGAATCGTGTCATCGATGTAGCCGTCGACACTGACCGCGACGGACAGGACTACGTAGGGTCGGGGCAATTCGCGGCCTTCCATTTCTCGAATTCATCGACGAACTCATCGACTCCCGGTTGCCTGCTGGCAGAGTCGATCATGCCCGCCAATGTGATCACCTTGTCCATGATGCGGCCCGACCCAGTACCAGTGCCGATGTGCAACGCTTGTAGCCCCAGCCTGGCGGCGGGTTCGATCTCACCGGCGCCGAGGTGGGCAACCGCAGTGCGCGCCAGGTACACGCCCCGTTCCCGCGGATAACCGGCTTGCAGGCATGCCGTTGCTTCGGCGAACTGCTTTGTGGCAGTGGCGTATTCGCCAGTCTCGGCGAGACTGTGGGCTTGGTAGGCGTTGATGTAGGAATGATCGAGAAAGAACCCCCACTCGGGGTCGGTGTCGGCACGGTCGACGAGTGTGCGGGCGGTGTCGTAGCAGCGCGCGCTCGCTGACCGGTCGCCGCCCAATGCAAGTGCGTGCGCACCGAAGGTGACGGCAGCAGCGACGAACAATGAGCCAGGTGGGGCGGTGCGTTCGGCGGCGTCGGCCCACTCCTTCCCACCTTCGAAATCGGCCATATCTGTGGCCAGTTGGCTCAGTCGGACCAGTGACAAACCAATGCAGTAGCTGTCTCCGAGTTGATGAGACCACGTGAGGGCCTTTTCGGCCCAACGCTGGGCATCCTTGAATGCTCGCTGGTCCTGGTACTGCCAGGCCGCGGTTTCGGCGTATATCGCCAGTAGGCGAAGCATTGCCTTCGAATCGGCGACTTTCGCGCGACGAAGTGCCTCCATACGTGCGATCGCACTGAGCACCTCGGGAAGCGTGACCGCCGCCCCGTAGATGTTGTCGGACTCGATGATGCCCATCCGCTTGTCAAGGAAGTGCTTGACGTGGTCTATGCCGCTGTGCGCGAACGCATCCGCCAACGGCCGGCTCGACAGTGCCGCGCTGGCACCGACGCCGACAGCACCGACGCCGACGATGAAGCTGCGGCGAGGCAACGACACCAGAACGACCTCTCCTGTGACGGTGCGTGCCGGCACAAGGACATAGTCGGTGTCGGCACTTGATTCGAGCAGTGCGCCAAGGTTGCTCCCGGCTTTGACGCTCACGGTAGCCGGGTCTTCGAGGATCGACCAGAAGCGTTCTACGACAGCGGCATCGGCGCGTTGCAGTTCGCGATCCATCCGTGCGGCGTATGAGGCAGAGAGCTGGATGGATCTCTTGCGTCGCTCCCACTTCTTAAGTGCTTCTACCGACACTCCGACGGTGGCCGCGAACTCTTCCTGTTTTTGTCGCAGCGCCTCCCTGAATGCTGCGACTTCGCGCCCGGTCCATCGTCCACACGACTTCATCCGTCCCCCTCATACCCGGTCGAGTGCCCTGAGAGTACCTCTCCAGTACACGCCCCGTACCTGGTCTGACCAGCAATGTTGCGAGATGGTGGATACAGCCCCGCCACCGAGTTCGATGTCGGGCACCGCATCGGCACACCGACCCAATCTGGTCGGTGGCGACTGCTCCTCGGCGGCGGGTGCTTACCAATACGCGATCAGGAGGGAAAGCACGAATGAATCCGGACACGGACATCTGCCAGCAGCACACGCACTGGCGATCCAGACCCACCGATTCTGACGAGAGAAGGCCGAAAACAGTCCGCTTCGAACGGACCAAAGGTCCGGAGCATGTGATCGAGACTCGTTGTCACGCCGAGCGGCTGGACTGTCGCCATTTGCTTGATCCCAAGCCACCGGCGGTGCCCGGCCCCGAAATGCAGACCTTGCTGGATGTACTCGATGGGCTTACCGACCCCGGTGCGGATGCCGCGGCACTCGCCGCACGGCTCACATTGACAGCCGCACCTGGCGATGCAAGGCAGCGATGAGGTCGCGTCCGACAGCGCTGGGTTGGATAGACCCGGCGGTCACCGGAATGCCGGAATGGGATGCCGCGCAGGTGCGGCGGCTGGCGCGGCGACTCGGCTACGCGCTGGTGTGGCCGCCGGAAATCACACTGGTGCCGCTGGTCGACCAGGTTCGGGGTGCGGATGTGGATGCGGTGATCATGCCGTCACCGCTGCATATGGACGTGCTGATGTTGCATGCGGTGATGTGTGTCGCCGACGTCGAAACTGTTACTCCGCGAATGTCTTTCGCTCGGTGGACCGCGTTTTCGTGTGGGCGGCAGGGATGACGGGTTGGAGTACAGCCGGCCTGGTGCTGGCCGCTGGTGTGCCGTTGGCGGTGTTGGTGTGGGCGGTGTGCTGGCCGGTGCGGGGGTCGCAGCGTAAGCCCAAGCGCAAGTGGCGCGGAAGTGAATAGCAAAGATTCACAAGGGTTTTGGCTGCTTCACATCGTGTACCGAACACGGCCGTCGATATTGAATTCAGCCGCAATCACCCTCCTGTTCCCGGGCTTCCCTTTCCATTTCGTAGACCTCAGGCATGCAGGGGTCGCAAACGACCGGGTACGGGGAACGCCGACCGCGGGTGAGCACAGTGCCTTCCCTTTCCTCGAGCACTGCACCGCACATCGCACATGCCGCCATAAACTGATTTCTCATCGCCACTCCCCGCTGGGCTGAGTTGTCTCGCTCCCGTTTCCCATGATGACGTTGGGCACCGACATGTACGGAGGCGGCGCCAAGGCGCGGCGCCCGCAACCGGCCCGCTGCAGCCTCCGACGCCGCCGATCTCGCCAACGTGTCCAAGGAGAGGATTGCTTGGTCAGCCCACCCGAATCATGGATTCGCGGCGAAGATCCGACCCACATCCAGCGTCTGCAGGTGTCGCCGCACACGTTCGGCGAAGCCGTCGGCACCTGCCGTGCGCAGGGCTTCCGGCAGCGCTTTGCCTTTGCGCTCAACCCAGTAGACAAGTTGCTCTTGCGCCACCGCGCGAACGAGCGCGGGCTTCGAGTCATCGATCAGTTCGAAAAAAGCGTCAGCGCTGTAGACCTCGTAGGTCAGGTCATCGCTGCCGTCGAAGTCGAAGTCGTCACGGTTCGCCGTCAGGACGATGTCCACCTCCGCGTGGACGGCTGCGCCGTGAACATGGGCGTCCATGACATCGGGATAGACGAGATCCCGATCGATGGTGTAACGGACGATTTGGCTGTGGTCGCCGAAGGTCTCGATGATAGTTCGCCGTATTCCTCCGACCTGCTGCTCGGCGAGGAATGGGTTCTTCCTGCGGAGGTGGTACAGGGCCTCGGCCATGATGTCCTCGGTCCAGTAAACCTGGAACATCTCGCTACCTCCGCGTAGGTAGAGCAGACAGAGCCAGTCGCGTAATGTGCGGGAATAGAAGATGTTGGCATCCACCAGAACTCGCTGCACCTGCCTGCCGCCCATGCGGATCATCGTAGCGGGCGCAGGCAGGTCGGCAGCTGGATCTATCGGGTCAGTCCGTGATTCCCCATTGCTCCTCGAGAGCACGCAACTCATCGAAAGCCGCACTCTGACGGGCCAATTGGGCCCGCCGGTATTCGATGACATCCCGGCTGAACAGACGAGTGTGCGCACCGACCTTGTGCGACAAAATCTTCTGCTCCCTGACGAGTTTCATAACAGTGGTCCGGGAGATGTTCAGCATCTGCGCGGCCACGGTAGTGGTCACCTCGGCGGGGATGCTGCCGACAGTAACCGTGCAGCCTCGTCCGACGAGATCGATCAGCTGCAGGATCACAGACGTCAGTTCGGCCGGCACAGTCAGCAAGGCATCGGGGCCCTCACCTGCCTGCACAGAAAGCGTCGGCTGAGCATTCCCCAGGAATGCGCGAACGTTACCGGCTTGCTCGACCTCGCGTGTGGTCACCGACACTGTCGCGCGATCACCGCGCAGCAGCGGATCCATGGCCCTCTCCTTCGATTTGGTTGCGGAGCTGGTACATGTACCAAGTCTAGCGAGCTTCACTTGTATCTACAAAGACCTTTCGGTTACAAGTGCAACTACAGCCCTGATGTCCCCGTTCATTCCACGCGATCATTCGCGCGAGCCTGGCCTATGCATCCGCCGTGCCATCTCTGGGCTGCCAGCGATGCAACTCCCCGCCCTGCCGCGTATGACGTGCCAGCACCGCGAAGTTCCGCAAAGACGCCCAGTTCTCGTAGTCGCCCACGACGACCAGGCGGCGGCGCGCACGAGTGACCGCGACGTTGAGCAGGTTCGGAGTAGCTGACGCCCAGTCACGGGCGCGCTTGCCGTCCGTTGCGGTGCCGAGAACCAAGATCACGATGTCGGCTTCCTTGCCCTGGGTAGTGTGCACCGTGCCCAGGCGTGTGCCCGAGATCGGCATGCCCTCGCCACGCATGTATTTCGCCAACCCAGTCACGACATCACGAAACGGACTGACGATGAACACGGAGTTCTCGAGTCGGCGACGTAGTTCGTCGTTCCGGGCTTTGTCCGTGCCCACCCACTCCGGTGTCGACTCCGCTGATTCCACGTCCATCGCCGCAGCAAGACGTTGCCGGATCATCCGCAATATCGCATGGACATGCTTGCCCTCCACCGGGTTCCACTTCGGTCCGTCGGCCATGGCTGGAACATCTATCCATAGGTTGCGCTCGCCCAACTCGAAATCCGCCGACCGGCCGCTGACCCCGTTCACCATCATGTGGTCGTAGGCAATTGCGTTGCTGACCTCGAACATCAAGCGGTCACAGCGACGGTGGACACGCAGCGGCGAGCCCACCCAGATCTGGTCGAGCGAATCCAGATCGGGCAGCCACGTGCCGAACCTTGTCACGCGGTCGGCGACCGCCTGCGCAGATGCACGCTGCGGTGCCCAGCGGACATCGACATCGAAGGTGTGGGCGAGGCGGCGCTGACCTTGCCACGGCAAACTCACCACAGGTTCGAGCTGACGCGGGTCTCCGACAACCACCGCCCGTCGACTGCGCCACAGCCCTCCGACCGCAGCTTGCGGACTGGCCTGCCCGGCTTCGTCGATACACAACCAACCCACGCTTTCGCGACCGAGGCCGGCGAACATCGTCGGCAGCGAGGCGAAAGTGGTCGACAACGCGGGGACGACGAAGAACAGCATCTGCCAGGCTGCCAACACCGTGGATTCCGGGAGGTTGGCGGGAGAATCTCCGGATACCACGTCGATGGCAGCGCGGAGATTGTCCCAAGCCAATTTCGGTTCGGCGGCCAACGTCGCGTAGTGCAAGTCGAGCGCCGCGACGAGGACCTCGGAACGCGCCGTGGCGAACTCCTCGTCCATCCAGGGGGCCGACCGTTCCCGTGTTTCCATCGCCGCACGGTCATCGAGCTGTGCGTCCCATTCCGGTCCAGGCACAGTTCCCGGCCAGTCGCACCGCGCTTGGTCGAGTTGCGCACGCGCACGCTCTATTTCGGCCTCACGGCGGGCTATCGCACGCTGAGCCGCCTGGGTGGTCAGCTGCGCCGACGACTGTTCTCGATCACAGGCACCCAACTGCCCCTGTGCGGCGATCACCGCTCGATCGAGGTCTAATTGCCGGGAGAGAGCCACCCGCAGTTCCACATCGTATTGCTCGCGTGATTCGTCGGCACGATGCACCCGCCCTGCGCATTCTTCGACCGCGGCGGCGTACGGCGCCACGGCATCTGCCCAGTCACGGTCAGCGTCTCGTGAGAAGAACCGTCGCCACCAGCCAGGGCGAGAAGCGCCCTGAGCGTGGAAGGCCGCTTCGGCGCGCGCAAGGGCGTGGTCGGCCCGAGCTACGGCGTCCCGGGCGGCGGCGAGGGCGGCCTCGACGGCCTCCACCTTGTCACTGCCGCGCCGTGCGGCAGCACGTCCTCGAGCCAGCACTTCCACTACCTGCTCGCGGTGTGCGCGCAGCTCCTGCTCCCGACCATCGGCGCCGAGCAGTTGACGGCGCAGCGCGTCCAGCTCCGGATCAGGCCCGCTGGTCAGGGCGAGACAATCCGCAACAGCAGCGCGGGCGGTCGCCATGGCATCGACACGCTCGACGGCAGCACGGAAGCGCTGGACAGCATCCCGCCATGTACGGGCGCGCTCGTCGGGCGCCACCTCCTGCAGATCGCGAAGAATCGAGTTAATTCCGACCTCTGGCTGATCGTCAGTGGCGTCGCTCCCGGACCTGGGTCCCCACCAGAACCGCTGCGCGAAGTCCCTGCGATTAGCGCGCTTGCCGAGCCGGGCGGCAATCGCGCCCCAGCACGGAACCTCGGCAAGATACGTCGCCGGGCCCGCGAAATATTCAGCGTCGGGAAAAGCCTCGCGATCGATCGCTCCCACGGACGGAACTTCCAAGGTGATGTTCTCGACGGCGCCGTTGTTGGAGGAGGCAAAGACGATCTCGAAACCGGTCAGTTCATCTACCAGCGGAGTCAGCTTCCGCGGCCATCCCTCGTCGTCTTCCCATCGCAGTTGTTGCTCGCAGAAGGCGGCGCGCGGACGGGACAGCTCAGACAGCACCGTGGCCCTGTCGACGATGATCGAGGCGATCAGATCGCGGAGCATCGTCGTCTTTCCAGTGCCCGGGGGTCCATTCACGGCATAAATACCACTGGCATGCGGATCGGCGAGCTCAGCGATGATCGTGTTGATGGCGAACTGCTGACTCAGCGCCAGGGGATGCGTCGGCTTCTCCGGCCAGCGACCCAACGGCACCTTCTGCGGGTGTACCGCGCGCAACAACACCGACGGATCCCGGCGCACATCGACCCGGCCCGACGCTGCCGTCGATTCATCCTCGGTGAGGTATCGCGACAACGCGGCGCCGACGTTGCCGCGGTCCAGTTCACGAGCGACACGTTCGAGGTCACCGACGTAGAAGCTGTTGAGCAGTTCGTCGCCGGACACCTCGTCGGCCCGACGCTGGGGCACGGTGAAGCACTTCACCCAGATTCGTGACGGCTCGAGTACTTCGTCGACACCCAGCTCCTCGGAGACCCACCGCGCGATGGCGGCCAGGTCGTCGAGCTCGAGCACTTTCGTGCCCAGTGATTCACCGGTTGACTTCTCGGAGGTCGCTGTCTCGCCGGATTCGTCGTCTGCCCCGTCACGGCGGTTCTCGAGTCCCCCGATGGCGTCATCGGCTATCGCGTCGGTCACTGATTCCGCCACCGTCGACGCTGTTTCACCGAACCGGGACTCGATCACCGAACCCACCAGTCCAGGAAGCGAAGCGAGCCCACCGATACCCACATCAATCGCGACCCTGGCAGCGAGACCCGCGACCAATCGCACGGCCCGCGCGCCGCGAGATCGAACTTCGCCGTCCTCGATAGGAATACGACCGTCACCGAGGTCGAACAGCACCCGCAGCATTCGGGCTTGCTGGTCGGCGAAACCATCGAGCCAGTCATCGGCACCCGGTCCTGGGGTACCAACCGTGCGGCCGACTGCCCAGGCACACGATGACAGTGTCACGCTCGACTTGTAGAGCCGACCGGTGTCGTCGAGGGTCAGGCTCACCAGGGCAGTATCACCTTCTTTTCGACCACCTGGATCGGAAGGTTCATCGTCAGGCGCCAGTACTGTGTCCAGAACCTCACGCACCCGGTTGATGCCGAAGACACCTGCATAGACGGTGTAGCGCCAAACCCTGTCCTGCGGCGTGCTGCGGCGTGCATGCCAGGGCAGCGTGGCTCCGGGATGCAGGTTGACAACACCGTTTTCACGGCTGGGCGCGTCGACCTTCTGCGGAGTGAAGTACTCGACGGCACGCCAATAGCGCAGAATCCGAGCTTGCCGACTCACGCGCAGATCATCACGCCCCACAACCCCACCCCTACTCGACTGATGGCGAAACCCACTGCCGCACTTGAACTTAAGTGTAACTAGCCCACTGCCAGCGCAGGGGGCGATTAGCAACCGCATCCCCCTCGGTCTCGGCACCGCCGCCGCACAACGCTCCAATTCGATGGCACCCTCATTCGGCTAGACCGGGTCACCAGCTCGCCCAGCTCATGCTGAACCGTTCGGCAGGATGCGGAACAACGTCAGGTCCTGTCCCACAGGTCACCCAGCAGATCATCCATGACTGATTCCTCGTGGACGGCCTGACCAACGCGTTCCATTTCTTGTTGCAGACCGGGTTCCCATGGCGTTGCCGCCGGGCAACCGGTGAGCTGGATGCGGGGGATCCCCGCGGATACTGCGCGCAGATAGTCCTCGGCGCCCATCCGCCAGGGTTCGGCACCAACCGCGATGAGACGGCCGGTGATCGCCACACCGGGCCAGTCGAAATCTCCGTGGTATCGGAGGCGGACCCGTTCGGCCACAAGCTGTCCAGCTGACGACGGGTTTCCGCTGAAACATACCGCGGGCCGATCGATACCGGATTCGGCGATGCGCTGCAGCACTTGGGGGTTCTCACATCCGCTGACGATCGTGGTGGCTGGAACCAGCTCGTGCGGTGTGACTGAAAGCTCGGCCAAGGTCAGGTGGCTGATCAGGCCAAGGTCCGCGCGAGCCTGCATCATCCGGGACCAAGGGTCATTGCCTGGAGGCCGGAACCCCCAGGTGAGGACCGTCCCCGAGATCCTGTCCACCGACACACCGACCTGCTCCCACAGTTCGATGCGATCGCGGGGTGTCTGGGGATCCGCGGTGTCGAGCGCGAAACCCAAGCCCCGCACAGCAATCCGACCGGCAAGCTGATCCGGGTCGAGCGCGTGCGCGGTGCCGCCGACGGTGTTCGCCAGCTCACCGAGCATTCGCCGGGTCCGTCGATCGGCCAACACGACAGCGAGCGCCCGTGCCGCAATATCGAATTCGGCTACTGCACGACTCCCACCGCGAACCAGCAGCGTGGACTGATGCAACCATTGGACCCATGGCTGTGCCCATTCGGCCGCACCGAAACCATTGCCGGACAATGCTCTTTCGACATCGTCCCACAATTGCTGCAGCGTATCGCCGCGCGCCAGCCGCTCCGACGGTCGATCTCGCAGCGGACCGCCGGTGAGTTGGGCGACGACCGGGACCAACCCACTGCGGGCAGCACTGTCCCGTAGCGCCTCGTCGAGTTCGTTCAGTCGCAGGCGTCGGCGGCCGACCACTATGCGCTGTCCGAGCAGTCCTGAGAGTCGCTGCGCGGCATCATCATCCAGGTCGACCGTGACCGTCCCCGCGACCTTGTGCCCGGTGGTCTCCAACCGTTTGCGTACCCGGATCCACAGGTCCGCCCAGGCTGGGTCGGCCAGGTACTGCCGAGTCTTCTCTGGCATGGTCATGCGGGTCGCACCACCTGCATGAAGGTCTTCTTCCGCCCATTCCATTGGATCCAAGTGGGGATCACCGCGCTGCCACCGATCCTGCGGATCTCGTAGATGTCGAGTGTAGGCACCTCCGGCACAGTCCCCCACAGTGCGTGCCCGGTCATCACGAAGTCGATGTCGAGGCGCACCAACAACCCCATCAGCTCACCGATCGCCCGCTCGTCGACCTTGGCGAAGGCATCATCGAGCAGGACCAAACGCAGTGCTTGATCACTGGCCGGCAGACCCGACAAGAATCCGTCAGCGGCGGCGAACAACGTCACATAGGATACGAATCGTGTCTCACCTTGGGATATTTTGGCGCGCTTCGAGATTCGGCGACGCTGATTGGGCTCGGGCCCGACGATGGTGACCTCGACGGAGTGCCAGGCACGATAGTCGAGGGCTGCCCGCAGATGCGCCGTGTAGCCGACCGACGAGTCGGCAGCGTGCAGCTGTTCGACACGGCGGCGGATCAGACCGACGAGCTCGTCATCGGCATCCTCGGAACGAACGGCGTCGTTGGTCTTGACGAGTTCGATCAGACGTTGCAGCTCGGGGTCGGCGGTGTCGAGGGACCAGGCGATCGACACACCGATGCCATGACTGGTCCGGCTACCGGCAAGGCTGGTATCCATCGCTTTCATCAGCGCATCGGATTGCTCGACCCGGCGACGGAGCTCGTCGGCGACACCGCCGAGAACGAACTCGGTGAACACCTGCCGCTCCCGCTCGGACAACGCGGCCCGGCCCTGCTCGTCACGACGGATCAGGTAATCGAGCACCGCTGTGCAATCGTGGTGCTCCTCCGCACCTTCGATGTGCACGAGGTAGACATCCGATTCGACATGGTGGGTGACATCGAGCTGCCCGCTTACACCCGCCTCGAAACGCCGCAGCGCAGCGATCAGCTGATTGAGTCCAATCGGCTTCGACACCTTCCACGTGGTTCGGGCCGCGCGAATCACCCGGCGGATGCGCTCCCGATCCGTGGTATCCGCGATCCGCTCCACGGCGGCCTCCGAGGCGGCAGCCGCCAAGCCTGGCAACCGGAGGCGGGTATCGAAAGCGACTCCAGCAATACGCATCTCGTCGATACAGGTCCGAACTTCGGCTTCTGCGAGGTCGCGATCATGTTCGGCCAAAGCGCATTTCGAGATGAGATCGGTTTGCTTACGACCGAGCTCACCGAGCTTGCCCCTGGTGTTTGCGTAGGCCTTTTTGCTGCGTCCAAGCTCGTCATGAAGCTGCTGCACCGAAAGATCCAGCGCCGCATGGCGAGCGGCGACCTCGTTGGCTTCCTTTACCCAATCTCTACGCCGAGCGTCCGCGGCGAGCTCCGCGTCCTCCCGTCGAGTGCGTGCCTCGGCGAATTGCTCAGGCGTGCTGACAAGCCGGTCGGCCGCATCGGTCACCTCCCCGAACGCCTTTCGCAGGTCCAGGCAGGACTGCTCGGCCTTTGTGCAATGTTTCTCGATTGCCGCTAGCCGATCGGCCGCAACGGGGAGACCCGCACTGTCACACTGCCTGCTGTGGGTCTGGAATTCTGTGCTCCACTCTTCCCGAGCGGTGGTCGCCATGCGTTGTTGCGAGTGTGCCGTGGCTTCGGCATCGGCCGCATCGCGTTCGGCGAGCCGAGCGGCCTGCCGCTGCAGATCGAGTTCGCGCGTGCGTGGCGCGGTTGCCAGGTGGGCATCGAGTTCGCCACGGTGCCAGTCGATCTCGGCTTGTGCAGTCTCACGATTCTCGGCAGCGGTAGCGAGATCGTGGAGTCGGCTTTCGATCTGCGCAAGTTCTGCCGCACGGTTCGCGGCGCGCGCCGCAGAGCCGATATGGAGCGCTGTGGGTTGCGTATGGCGACCGGCTAGAACTCCGTTTCGCCAGCTGCCATCGGTGTCGACCGTTGTCCGACAGTCGAGATCGTGTAGGCCGACCCTGGCCAGAATCGATGCGATCACCTCAGCTGGTACATCGGCTGCCGGATCAGGACGCAGTGCGCCCGATAACGGCGAGTGGGCGGGCATGTCGGCCGTGGTCAGCAGAATCTGTCCGTCTTCGGCCTGAACCGTAGCGTCGAGGGCGATTGTCGCCGTGAGTAGGCCGGAAGCGAGAAGGGCGGCTTCGATTCCAGCGCGCTGCTCGGAAGTGAGATGTGGTTGGAAGTCTACTGCCGCCCACAGTGGGACTCCCGAGTGAACGTGATGCCACGAACCGGTCGGAGGTTCGGGGTCGTGCTCGGCCAGAAGGTGTTTGCGACGGGCTACCAGCTCATCGCGGCAGAGATCATCGGCTCGCTGTTCGTCCACCAGAGTACGGCTGCGAACCGCCAGATCCTCCCGGACCGGTATGGCAGCACGCGCGGGTGCGGCGTCGAGTTCGGCCAGGACGTCATCGGACTCGGACTCGGACTCGGAATCACCACAGAGCGCCTCGAGGTCGACTGCCAGCACCTCCGATAGTGCCGCCGGCCACACCGCGCCCGGAATGATCCGTATGGTCTCCGGCGACGAAACCCATTGCCGCCAGCGCCGATTCAGCTCGATGGCCAGCTCGTCACGCACCTGCGCGCTTGTCGTCGCAGCAGCCCTGCGGGTTTCAGCGGTCTGCGCCGCCTGCTCGGCGCGACTCTCCTGCTCCAGCACCCGATTCAACACGGTGTCGAGCCGGCGCGCCTCGGCTGTTCGACGCTCGACGAGGCGACCACGTTGGAGCGCCGCCTCCGCACAACGGCTGGCAGATTCAGTCACATGCGAGAGATCAGACGGCTCCAGCGTCCACGTGGGCAGGATCGGTCGAGTGATCGATACCGGCGGCCCATCCAACGAGTCCGTCACCACGGCCGTCACCGCACCGACAGTTTTCCGATCCAAACTGAGGGCGTCCGGCAGTTCGTCAGCGGCGAGGCCGACGTCGGACAGCCGGTCCTTGGCGATACTCAACTGTGCCGTAGCAGCACCGACCGCCGCGTCGACCGCGGCAACGTCCCGCTCGACGGACTCGACGAGCTGCTGCTCATCCCTGCGCGCCTGATCTGCTCCGCCCAACGCCGTGTCGGCGAATTCGCGCAGCACCGCAACGTGCTCGTCCCGCAACTTCAGGTCGTCAGCCTCCGCGAATTCGGGACGATCGCTGAGGACCTCGATAGCGCCCTGCAAGGTGACCAGCTCCTCGGTCAGCTCGCCGATCGTCTGATCGACACTGGCCTTCCCCTCTGCGAGCTCGACGACCTCGGCGATCTGTGCCTCATGCGCGTCAACAGCCGTGCCGACCGCGTCGAGCGCCGCTTCCACAGACACAGCACCGGCGGTGAGTGTCGTTGCGGCATACCGCCGGTACACGTCGTGGAATTCGCGCGTGTGGTCCAGCGTTTCCGACAGTCGCTGTTGAGCCAGCCTGGTCTCGGACAGATCGTCGAGTCGGTCACCGGCGGCTTCCAGCATCTGCTCACTCAGCGGAGGCAGCGCATCGGACAAGATCTGCGGCAGCTTGCCCTCATCGATGCGGTTACCGACGTCCGGGGACCGCAAGGTGTGGAGCAACTGCACGAGGCCGGTGAACCGGTCGCGACCGGACTCTCCGTGCAGGCCGAACACCGTCGTGCGGACGGCCTCCCGATGCTGCTCGGCATCGCCGAGCCGATGCGCCCCGACCAGTTCGGCGAGTTGATCACGGGCCAGTGGTTCCCGAGTGTCCGCGACAAGTTTCAGGTCGTGTCCGACGCGCCGCTCAGTGGTGAAGTAGTGGACTTCGCTCCGCCTGGCGGAAGCGCTGTATCGAATGTGCGCGCCCAGAGTCAGATACTCTCCGGGGCGCGTCAATTCGATCCACAGGTAGCCCACCCGATTCGTCTGGTTCCCGATACCGGAGTGCATGAGTTCGTCGAGGCTCACCTTTTGTGACCCGGTCGCATCCATGCGGCGGCGGTCGGCGTCGAGTAGGAACGGCAGAAGCATCTCCAGCGCCCTCGACTTGCCGGACCCGTTCGAGCCGCGCAGGATCAGACGGCCACCGGACAGCGTGAATTCGGTGTCGATGTAGTGCCAGACATTCACCATGCCCGCACGAGAAAGCCGCCAACGCTTCTCGAAGTGCTTCGAACCCACGGTGGTCATCGAATTCTCCTCATTCGAAAGTCAGCTGGGTGCCGCCGGATTTGGGCTGTGGCCGGTAGCGAGCGGCGGCCGCATTCAGCACGAGCGCGTCAGGTGTCGGCTCGGCCAACCGCAAGGTCGTCAGCAGCGCCACAGTGTCGTCGCGCAACGCCCCTGGCGCATCGGCATATTCGGATCGCCAGGCGCGCCCATATACGCGAACCAGTTCGGCGAGTATAGAGTCGACCACCGGCCACGCGAATTCCATACTGCCGGTGACGCCGTCGTCCGTCAGGTCGAGCAACGCTCCGATCAGGAGCAATGCGGCCTGCTTGACACTTCCCGTCCCCGGGAACTCGATATCCGACAACGAATCGGCCGGGTCGTATCCGAGGGCTCCCTCTGCTCGGACCTCGAGCACCAACCCGAATGCCTCACCCAGCATTCGAGTCAATTCAGATCGCTCACGCGACAGAACATCGAGCTCGTCGGGATCGAGATCGGACCGCAGGACGACCGGTTCCTCAACCAATCGGCGCCGCAGCCTGCGACGAGGCGCGTCGGGTTGTGGGGTCAGCAGATCGCGGCGGTCAGCCCCTGAGCCGATCGACCGCGTCAGCAGGTGTGGTAGTAGTGGGCGGCAGATCGTCAGCAGCGCCTCCTCGGACGACTCACCCCACTGTGCGACCGTGCCGTCCACCTCGGTCAGGACTCCCTACTCGAGAAGCACCGCCAGCGCGGCGACCAGCAGTCGACGATCGACGATGCTGTCCGACAACGGGATCTGTTGCTGGGCTGCATCGGTGCGGATCTGGGTGACCAGCGCCGACAACAGGACCTGCTCGCCTATCCCCGGAGCCAACAGTGCGCCGCAGGCCAGCACAAGGAGCGTGTAGCCCCTGGCACCGAATGGTGTCCCGTTGCGGCGATACACAACTCGTTCCGTGGCACTGTGTTCCGGAGACAACTTGGCCAGCCGCGCAAAACTTGCCTCCACCACGAGGTGGTATCCGACATTGGTGGCGAACAGCTTTCGGAGGGTCACCGCATGCTTGCGGATAATCGCCATCGACTCCGGAGCTCGCGCGGCAGTGATGATCGGTGTTCGCAGCAGGATCCGCGCGGCCTCACGGATCTCAGCGGCATCCTGTCTGCTGGTGGCGAGAGTTCTGTCCGAATTGGTCATTGCGCCTGCTCCCACGGAATTTCGTCGGCCGGACTGCACCTGAGCTGATACCCGTGCACGACCAAGGATCCGTCGGTCGAGGTGACTGTTGTCGAACCTCCGGGTACCGCGTGCAGGACCACGCCGAGATCCTGATTCGTGATGGACGCAGACGTTGCCGGATCCGGTGCCGTCGCAAGCAGGCGGGCAAGTTCGTCGAGGAGCACGGTCCGGGCATGTGGTGACAGGTGGGCGCCGTCGAGCTGCCCTGCGGCGGAAAGTTCAGTGGCCACTCGAGCATTGCGCTCTGCTTCAGCACGGACGGCGGCCTCGACTATCGCCCGGTCGGCGCTGATATCGGGCACCCGGGCCGAGCGCCCCTTTGCGGCCCGGGTACCTCTCTGCCGCAGCGAAACCGGCACATCGATGGGGTCCGCAGCCACCCATGAAGTCATCGGTCCGATCCTGGGGTCGGGTTCTTCCGGCCCGAGTGACAGATGCCGAGTCGACCAGGCCCCGAACGCCGCGGCGAATATCCGGTGGGCTTCGCGGTCTCCGGACTGGTTGAGCCAACCCGCCAGGCGCAGCAGATCGGCACGCCGGGAAAAACCCGTCGAGGACGAGTGGAGCATCCGCTTGGCATTGACCAGCAGCTGGCCAAGCGCCTGACCGGCCGCAGCGCGCAGCTGTGCCGGGCCCGAGTCCTGACCGGAACCGGTGTACCACTGCCGCAGTTGCTCCCAGTCCGAACGGTTGCGGCCGCCCGAGCGTTCTACTGCCGCGAGGTCGCCCAGCTCGAGCCTTGGCACCGAATCCAGCACGGCCAGAATCTCATCCAGACTCTGCGACACCGATGTCAGCCTGTCAGCGATCAAGGGAGCATGCCGATTCACATCCGCGGTGATCAAGTCGACGTAGTCCAGCAGCAGGCCCTTGAACTGTGCATACTCCGCGCCGTGCAGGTCGAAGCGACTCAACACACCGGCCAGGTACGCATAGAAGTCCGTGACACTGGCGGTGAAGAGCCGCTGATTGTTGAAGATCGTCGTCACGATGCCGGCCAACCGGTCGGCCCGATCCGAAGACATCGGGAGCTGCACAGTGTTCATGACCTCTGACAGCGATTCGGCGATCTCGCCGAGTAATTCGCGCGCAACCTCACGTGCGCCGTCGGCTGCTTCCATGATTTCCACCGCGCTGCGATGCACCCGGCCGCCGAGACTCGACACTTGATACCTCGAACGCGCCCGTAGGTAGTCCTGCACGGTGGTCACCCGGGCATCGCGCAGCGAGGGCACCAAATTTCCCCACCGCACCAGCTGTCGGCACCGAGACTCGGCGACATCCACGTCGAGTAGCAAGCCGTCGCGACCGAGTTGCTCGGCCACAGTGGCCGCAGACATATCCGCCAGTAGTGACGCCGTGAATCGCGTCATGATGGCGACATATTCGACCCGCTCGTCCGCGGCGAGGTAGCGGAAGAGATCGAGGTGCGCAGGTTTGGACATCGGCATGGCAACCTAGTTGTACTGACCTGAGAGGTTGGGAACGCGGCTGGCTGGTGGATGTCCGCCGAGTGCGGTGTGGCCGCGGTGATGATTGTAGGTGTGTAGCC
>NZ_JBFBAB010000040.1:0-46817 GCF_040681975.1 Nocardia sp. NPDC051463 | reverse complement strand
ACTCCTCGGGATAGGCCTTGGGCATATCGATGATCCTTCCACTGCAAGGAAATCCTCACAGGTCAGGAGTCAACCGAACCGGGGGCAGTCCCCCTGGACCCGAACTCACCGTTGAACCACACAACCGAGCCACGAGACCGCCAACAAGCGATCCAGACGTGCGGAACCGATCACCAAACGCGTCTTCAGGAACGGCAAGGTGACTTTCTGGTTCCAGGTCGATGTCGACACAAAGCCGGACGGCAGCCGAGACCGGGAGCCGTTCGCTGGTCCGGTTCGCCCTGATGGAAAAAGATCGCCGCGCCGAGCGCCGCATCGGCAGGCACGAAAGGATCACCAGAGTCAGTTATCCCGAGGTGGAATCCATTGTTTTGCAAGAGCTCTCGGGTTGCTTCGATATCGCGGACGGCGACGGCGCATGCGACGAGCGAGGGTAGGGCGGGTGCGCGTTCCCCTGGAAGCCGTTCGGCGAGAACAGAGTCGGGTACCAACACCAGTCGAGCATCGTCCAAATCGAAGACTTGCGTGGCTCCCTCGGCGTGTGCTGGGTAGCCAAGGTAGCTCTCGTATCTGGCACGGACGGCGGCGAGATCGGCCGCGGCTGCGCACACGACAACCTCGACAAGGTCGAACGCTCCGTTGGGATGCTCGAGTCGGCGCGTGTTCTGGAATCGCGGGTCGATGTTCGCGACGACTCCGACCCGGCCCTCCGCGACCGCACCGCGCGGGGCGTCCGGATCGGCACTGTCGATTTCGAGATAGCGGACCGTTTCGATCAGGGTCTCGCCGCCGGTCCGCACTGGCCGCTGGACGGAATTCACGGCGCCGTGTCCGATGCCCGCCGCGCTGCGGCGGGCGGCGGCTGCGTCGATGTCGGGCGAGGCGAACATCAGGATGTGGAGGCCGTCGTAGCGGTCGAGGCATGCGGCGATGGTGGCGCTGCTGGCGGTGATCCGCTCCACCAGTTGCCACCTCCACTCGATATTCGAGCGAATACGATCGACGCGGGCAGACCGTCCGTCGAGTCCGATCTATTCAGCCCAGATGCCTCGGACGTGACCGATGTGGCGGCGGATCAACTGTTCGGCCGATTCCGCAGCTCCCTGTTCGATGAGATTCAGGATTTCCACGTGCTCGTGGGCGGAATGAATGAGCTCACCGCGTTCGGCGAGTGGGCGGACGCCATAGAGGCGGGAGCGGGAGCGCAGCGACCGCACCGTTTCGACCAACTCGTTGTTGCCCGCGAGGCTGAGGAGGCGGCAGTGGAATTCGGTGTCGATGGAGATGTAGGTGATGAAATCGTGTTCGGTCGCGGCCTTTTCGATGCTGAGGGCCAGGGTGCGCAGTTCGGCGAGCTGCTGGGGATCGATACCGGCGTCGGCGACCTTGCGTATGGTCGGGACCTCGATGAGCAGGCGGACCTCGACGAGGTTGTCCAGCTCCTGTTCGGATGGCTCGCGAATGCGAAAGCCCTTGTTGCGCACGGTTTCGACCAAGCCCTCCTTGGCCAGGTCGATCATTGCTTCGCGGACCGGAGTCGCGGACACTCCGAACTGTTCGGCCAGTCCGGGGGCCGAGTACACCACGTCGGGGCGCAACTCGCCGGTGATGATCGCCCCGCGCAACTTCTCGATGATCTCGTCGCGCATGCTCTTCCGGGGAAGGAACGACGTCAGTGTCGAGACCGGCGTATTGGTGGCGGACATCATTGCCTTCTTGTTGCAGGTGGGCGGAAGCGACGACCGCGGGATCGGCCCGTGTGATCTGGGTCAGTTGCTATCGTACAAGCGAGACGGTCGGTGACATATCACATGTTATGTGCGCCGTCGGGGACGGGCCAAATCGCCGGGCGGGCGGCGTAGCGATCTGGTCCGCCGCAAGTCACGGATGTCAGGATTCCAGGTCGTTCAGTTCCGAATGCCGGTAGCTGAAGCCCACATACACCACGAGGCCCAGCCACAGCCATAGCAGCAACCGAACCCAGGTGCCCCCGGTGCGAGGCGGCTGATCAACCAGACGGAAACGCAGTCTCTTCAACATTCCCACCGGAAACACTCATCGGTCTGTGGATCCTCACCTGAGGATGAAGCCGGGAACCAGCGAGTCGCGCGGGTCCACGACAAAGCGGCTGTCTCCCAACCTGTGCGCCGTGCCGACGACCTCAGGCACGAGCGCATCGTGACCGTCGGCCTGGACCCGCGCCACGGCCCGAGCACGGAATCTGCTGCCGACGATAGAGTCGTGCACCAGGACCTCACCATCGGCGAGACGTCCCTGGCTGGTCAGATGCGCGACCCTGGCCGCGGTGCCGGACCCGCACGGGGACCGATCGACCTCGCCGTCGGAGAACACGACGACGTTGCGCTGGTGCAGCGCACCCTCGGCACTGAGTCCCTCGAACTCCTGGGAGGCGGTCGCGTCGTCGGGGTCGACGTCCTCGGTGAACATCGTTGCGTAGACGCCGGACAGACGCGGGTCGCTCGGGTGCTCCGCCGCGCGGGCGGCGTTGAGACCATCCCGGATCTGGCGACCGGTCCGAATCAGGTCGGGCAGGTCGGCGGGGCGAACAGCCAGGCCGAGGTCCGCGGCGGACACCACGGCGTACATCGCACCGCCGAAGACGATGTCGCACGTGACGCGGCCACGGTCGGTCTCGACGTCGACACCGGTGGAGTGCACCCAGCTCGGGACGTTGACGAACGAGACGTGGATGATCTCGCCCGCCTCGAAGGCAACGCGGGCGGTGACCCGCCCGGAGGGTACGTCGATCCGTACGTCGCGAGTGCCCCGCTCGAGTCGCGGCACGAGGCCGGACTCGACGGCCCACACACCCAGCGCGATGGTGCCGTGGCCGCACGCGGTGGAGAAGCCGTCCTTGTGCCAGAAGAGCACCCCGAGATCGGCGCCGTCGTCGTCGGGCTCGGTGACGAAGCCGCCATACATGTCCGCGTGGCCGCGTGGCTCGCTGCACAGGAGCGCGCGGGCATACTGCACCTCCGGGCTCGCGATCCCACGGACCCGCTTGTCCGCCACGGTGGCGCCCTCGAGCCGGACCGCTCCGTGGGCGACGATCCGGAACGGCTCACCGCCGGTGTGGTAGTCCACCGTCTCGAAGCTGAACGACATCTCAGGCGCCAAGGTAGGCCTCCACTACTCGGGGATTGGTCCGCAGCTCCTCCGAGGACCCCTCGAGGCTGGTCACGCCCGCCTCGAGTACGTAGCCGCGGGTGGCCACGGTGAGCGCGGACCGGGCGTTCTGCTCGATGAGGAGTACGGCGGTGCCGCGCTCGTTGATGGTTCGCACGACCTGCATGATCTGGGCGACCATGAGGGGGGCCAGGCCCATGGACGGCTCGTCGAGCATGAGCAGGCGCGGCGCAGCGATCATCGCGCGCCCCATCGCCAGCATCTGCTGCTCGCCCCCGGACAGGGTGCCGCCGTGCTGGTTGCGGCGGTCGCGCAGCCGCGGTAGAAGCTCGTATACCTCCTGGATGCGCTCCTCGATCGCCTTGCTGTCACGGACGGTGTATCCACCGATGAGCAGGTTCTCGTGGACGCTGAGCCGAGGGAAGATCCGTCGGCCTTCGGGCACGTGGACGATGCCCATCTCGACGAGCTCCCAGGGCTTGGCTGCTGTGATCTCCTTGCCGAACGCCCTGATCCGTCCCGACGTCGCACGCACCAGACCGGAGATCGTGGAGACGGTGGTCGACTTGCCGGCGCCGTTATTGCCGAGCAGCGACACCGTCTCGCCTTCACCGACCGTCAGCGACAGACCGCGCAGCGCCTCGACCCGTCCATAGTTGACCACGAGGTCCTCGACCTCGAGGACAGGGGTAACTGTGCTCACGACTAGCCCTTCTCGCTCGGTGCCGCGGTGTGATCGCTGAAAAACTCCTCGTCGGTGGCAGCGGCCACCGCTTCGGCCTCGGTGTGGACTTCGGCGTCGTCGGTGCCCAAGTAAGCCTCGACGACCCTGGGGTCGGTGCGGATCTGGTGGGGTGTGCCGTCCGCGATCTCCTTGCCGTAGTTGAGGACGACGATGCGTTCGGAGACCTCCATGACCAGGCCCATGTCGTGCTCGATGAGCACGACCGCGGTCCCGAGGTCGCTGATGCGGCGCAGTAGGGCGAGGAGCTCCTCCTTCTCGTTGTGGTTCAGGCCGGCCGCGGGCTCGTCGAGCAGGAGCATCTTCGGTTCACGGGCCAGGGCCCGGGCAATCTCGACGCGGCGCTGCTCGCCGTACGGCAGGTTGCGCACTTCGTGGACCCGGCTCCCGCGCGCTCCGACGAAGTCGAGCCAGCGGTGCGCCTCGTCGGTCGCGGTTTGCTCGCTGCGGTGGTACCGGGGGGTGTGCAGGACGGCGTCGAAGGCGTTTTGCCGGATCCGCACATGCATCCCCGCGCGCACGTTGTCCAGGACGCTGAGGTCGCCGAACAGGCGCAGGTTCTGGAACGTGCGGGCGACCCCGCGCGCGGCGATGACCGCGGGACGTTTGCCCGTGATGTCGCTGCCGTCGAAGGTGACGTGCCCGGCCGACGGCTTGTAGAAGCCGGTAATGCAGTTGAAGGCGCTGGTCTTGCCGGCACCGTTCGGGCCGATGACAGAGAGGACCTCCCCTTCGTGCACGTCGAAGGTCAGGCCGTTGACGGCCGTGACTCCGCCGAAGGCCACTGTCATGTCACGGACTTGGAGCAGCCCTGTGGCCGATGAGCCGTTCCTTGCCACCTCGCCGTATGTCACGGTCACGGTGCGACCTCCTTTGCCGCTGTGCGGGCTCGTCGCTTCTCGATCCGCGACGGCTTCTCGTCGCCCCGGTGCGGCCAAATGCCCTGGGGGCGGAACAGCATCACGATGATGAGGAGGACGCCGAAGACGAGATAGCGCCAGTTCTCCGCTCCACGTAGCAGTTCGGGGAGCAGGGAGATGACGAGCGCGCCGACGACGACGCCGGGTGTTGAGCCCATCCCGCCCAGGACCACCGCCATGAGAATGAGCGCCGACCAGAGGAAGTTGAAGCTAGTTGGCGAGATCGCCGTCTGGTGCACCGCGAAGAGCACACCGGCGATCCCGCCGAAGATCGCTCCGGTGATGTACGCCGCGAACTTCACCCGGTAGGTGTGGATGCCCATCGCCTCCGCGGCGTCCTCGTCCTCGCGCACGAACCGCCAGGCCCGGCCCAGCCGCCCCTTGCCGAGCCGCGCGGAAGCCAACACCGCTGCTGCAACGACAGCGACGATGATCCAGTACGTCGTGATGTCGGAACGCAGGCCGAAGTCGCCGAAGTCCGGGATACCGAAGATCCCGTTCGGACCACCCGTGACATCGAGGTTGTTCGCGGTGATCCGGATGATCTCGCCGAATCCGAGGGTGACGATGGCGAGGTAGTCACTGCGCAGTCGCAAGGTCGGGCCGCCGATCACCACCCCGCCGATGACGGCTGCGATCACGACGACTGGGATCGTGAGCGGAATGGGCCACCCCAGCGACGTTGTGAGGATGCCGGAGGTGTAGGCGCCGATCGCGAAGAAGGCGGCGAAGCCCAGGTCGAGCAGACCGCAGTAGCCCACGACGATATTCAGGCCGACCGCGAGCATCACGAAGATGAGCGCGTCTGTTGCGATCCGGATGCTGTAGGACGAGGAATTGACGAACGGCAGCGCAATGGCAAGGGCCATCACGATCCAGCCGAACAGCGGGTGGCTGATCGCGCGGCTTACCGGCGTAGCACGGCCAGCTGCCTCTGCGGGCGCGAGGCCGGAGCCGATGTGACCGATCGTGGAGCGGCCAGCCCCGTCGACGGCGTGCACGAAGCCGGAGGGGGCATCGAAGGCCCCGTCTCGGGCCGGGATCGAGGAATCGTTGCTCATCAGACCCGCTCCGTCATTCTCTCGCCGAGTAGACCGGTGGGTCGGACGGTCAGGAACAGGATCAGGAAGCCGAAGGCGAAGACGTCTCGCCACTCACTGCCGAGCGCGGCGGTTCCGAAGGACTCGAGCAGCCCGAGAACGACAGCGCCGAGAACCGCACCCCGCAGGTTGCCGATGCCGCCGATCACAGCCGCGGTGAACGCCTTGAGGCCGATGGTGAAGCCCATGAGGAAGTCCACCTTTCCGTAATACGCGCCAGCCATGACTCCGGCCGCACCGGCCAGCGCCGAGCCGATGAAAAAGGTGCGTGAGATGACGCGGTCGACGTTGATGCCCATCAGCAGGCAGGCTTTCGGATCCTGCGAGATCGCACGCATCGCGCGACCCGCCCGGGTCCTGTTGACGAGCTGGTCGAGGGCGATCATGAGGCCGACGGCGATCACCATCATGGCGAGCTGGGCGTAGGTGACCCGGGCGCCCAGCACGGAGATGGCACCGTTGCCGAAGCCGACTGGATAGACACGCGGGTTCGGGCCGAACCCGACGGCGATGCCGTACTCGAGCGCGAAGCTGGCGCCGACCGCAGTGATCAGCACCGACAATCGCGGTGCTCCGCGCAGCGGTCGGTAGGCGACCCGCTCGAGGACGAGCCCCACGGTGCCGGTGACCACCATTGCCACCACCATGATCAGGACGAGTACGACGATCGAGGCGCCCCCGCCCAGCGAGCCGGCTGCCGCGGTCAGCAGCGCATATCCTCCGAAGGCACCGAGCATGTAGATGTCACCGTGCGCGAAGTTCAGCAGTTTGATGATGCCGTAGACCATCGAGTAGCCGAGCGCGACAAGAGCGTAGAACGAGCCGATGAACAGGCCGTTCAGGATCAGTTGGATGAGGTATTGCAGGTCCATGGCACTCCTAAATGCCGGGAGCCGGCGGGGCCATTGGCGCCCACGAGCCGAGGGTCACTTGTTGAGCGCGAAGGTGTTGCCCTGGACCACGAGGATGCCGAAGCCGCCCTCGCTGAGGGTGTGCTCCGGGGTGAACTCGAGCTTGCCACTGAAGATCGGGAATCCGTCGATCTTCTCCAGCGCGGCGATGATGTCGCTGCCCTTGGTCGAGTTGGCGTTCTTGATCGCCTCGGCCGCCACGCGCACGGCGTCGTACGACTGTGTCGAGTAGGGCCCGGGGTCGGCATTGAAGGCGGCCTTGTAGTCGGCGATCCACTTCTCGCCACCAGCAATCGTTTGCGGCGTCTGCGTCATGGTCGCCAACACGCCCTGGGCGTTTGCGGCACCGGCGATGGAGATCATCTGCTCGTCGACGGATCCGTCCGCGACCATGATCTTGCCGGTGTAACCCGCCGCGCGAAGCTGCTTGATGAGTAGCCCGCCCTCTTGGTAGTAGCCGGTCCAGTACACGAAGTCCGGCTTCGCGTTGAGGATCGAGGTCACCGCAGCGGAGTAGTCCGACTCGCCAGCGGTCACCGACTCGTGGTCCACGACCTTGACCGAACCTACTGCGCCGAGTTTGTCCCCGGTGCGGGTGCTGATGTCCTTGGAGTACGACGTGTTGTCGTCTGCCAGCGCGACGGCCTTGGCGCCGGAGGACTTGATGAAATCGACCGCCGCTTGGGCCTGCTGGGCACCGGTGCCGTTGAGCAGGAAGACATTCGACAGCTTGCTCTTGACCAGGTCGTTGGAGTTCGCGGCCGGGATGATCATCGGGACGTCGGCCTTGTTGAAGATCGAGAGCGTCGGTAGGGTCGCCGACGAGCAGTAGCCGCCGACCGACACGGTCACGCCCTCCGTGACGAGCTTGGCGGCCGCCGACGCTGCTGTCCTCGGGTCACACGCATCGTCCTCGGCGACGAGCTCGAGCTTGCGGCCGAGCACACCACCGGAGTCGTTGATCTCGTCGATCGCGAGCTGCGCGCCGTTCTTCATGTACGGCCCGATCGCGGCGCTGCTGCCACTCAGCGGCGCTGCCATGCCCAGCCGGATGTCGCCCTTTCCGCCGTCACCTCCGCCGCCCGCGGCCAGACCGCCCCCGCCACAGGCAGACAGGGTCAAGGTCAGAGCGACTGCCGCCGTGGCGCCGATCAGCGTCTTACGAATCATGTGTATCTCCACTCCTGGTCAACGCCTCAGGCGTCAGATCCGCGCTAAGCCACTGCGGTGTGACTCTGCCGGAACCGAGGCCTAGCGTAGAGACCGAATTCAGCTAGTGCAATAGCACATTGCATAAAGTTCTCGCGGGAGGCAGACTGAAGCCGGCGACCCTGAGGCCAACCGACCAAGCCTCTTGCGAATCGCAGTGCAATATCACATTCTATTCGTGCGAAACCTTGATCCAGGAGACTTCACAACATGACCATCTCGAAAGAGAACCCCTGGCGCGGCCTATACACCGCGACCGCACTCCCGTTCAACGACGACCTCAGCGTCGACTACGACGGCTACGCCAGGCACGTCGCATGGCTGGCCGCCAACAGCACCGACGGCGTGTGCCCGTCCGGCTCGCTGGGCGAGTACCAGACGCTGACCCCCGAAGAGCGCGCCCGCGTGGTCGAGGTGGCGGTGCAGGCCTCACCCGAAGGGTTCGGCGTGATGCCCGGCGTGGCGGCGTATGGATCGAAGGAGACCGTCCGCTGGATCGAGCAGGCGGCCGAGGTCGGTGCCCAGTCGGTGCTGATGCTTCCGCCGAACATCTACCGTGCGGACCGTCAGTCGGTGCTCGACCACTATCGCGAGGCCGCCAAGGTCGGGCTTCCGATCGTGGCGTACAACAACCCTTACGACACCAAGGTCGACCTGACCCCGGACCTGCTGGCCGAACTCCACTCGGAGGGTCTGATCAAGGCGGTCAAGGAGTTCTCCGGCGACGTTCGGCGCGTATACGAGATCCGGGAGCTGGCGCCGGATCTGGACATCCTCATCGGCTCCGACGACGTCGTGGTCGAATTCGGCCTGGCCGGCGCGGTTGGCTGGATCGCGGGCTACCCCAACGCGATTCCCGAGGCCACGGCCAAGCTGTACCAGCTGGCAACCTCCGGCAACGTCGAGGACCTGAAGGTGGCCATGCCCCTCTACCGCGACCTGCACTCCCTGCTGCGGTGGGACTCGAAGACCGAGTTCGTCCAGGCGATCAAGCTGTCGATGGACATCGCCGGCCGCAAGGGCGGTCAGTGCCGCCCGCCGCGCAGCCCATTGACCGCCGAGCAGGCCGAGGTAATACGCCGCGACACCGAGGCCGCTCTGGCCAAGGGATACCGCTGATCGTCAGCTGGGCGTGTCTGTCGATCTCATGCCATGGAGTAGCCGACCGGCATTGAGAGACACGCCCTCGGCGAGCAGCCCGGGATCACAGTCGAACGATCCCGTGTTGCTGATGAGGGGCGAGAGCCTCGGAGAGGAAGAGATCATGGTGGCACCCGCCCACCTCAGTGCAGTTGCCATCGCGGACCTCGTCGACGGACCCAGTGCGGTCCGTGTCCTCACCGAGGCTCTCGTGTCAGGGCGCGTCGATCCCGAACAGGACACCCCGAGGCTCTTTGCTCCCGCCGGGCCGGGCGCCGAGTTCCTGATGATGCCCAGCGCTACGGGCGGCGCGTCGGGGGTCAAGGTCCTCACCCTCGCGCCGGGCAACCCCGAGGACGGACACCCGAACGTCCAAGGCGTCTACGTCTTGTTCGAAACCGAGCACCACGCGCCACTGGCGGTTCTCGACGCTGCGGAGCTGACACTGGTCCGCACCCCGGCCACCACGGTGATGGCCGCGCAACACCTCATCGCCGCCCACCGCGGCGTCGACCCTGAATCCGCGGTTCGCGCACAGCGGGTGGTGGTCTTCGGCACCGGCCCGCAGGCTGAGCGCCACATCGCGTACCTCAACGCCGTCCTGCACCCCGACGACATCGCCGTGGTGGGACGCCGCCCTGAGGGGGTAGACCCGCTCGTCGCACGGTCGGCCGCTCTCGGCGCTCCTGTCCGACCCGCCGACGCCGCGCGGGACCTGTCGCGGGCGGACCTCATCGTCTGTGCCACGTCCTCCCGCACTCCCCTCTTCGACGCCGGCGACGTACCCGCCGATGCCGTCGTCTGCGCGATCGGCGTACACGGCCCCGACAAGCGCGAACTCCCCGCAGAGCTGGTGCTCAACGCCGACGTCGTGGTGGAGAGCCGCGCCGCGGCGATGCGTGAGTCGGGCAACCTGCTCCTTGCCCGACCGGCGACCGAGTGGGTCGCGGACGCCGAGCGAGGACGCCGGCCGGCCAACCTGGCCGAACTGGTGACCGGCCGCTTCACCCCGTCGCCCGGTCGCCCGGCGGTCTTCTCCGGAGTGGGCATGGCCTGGGAGGACCTGGTCGTGGCGCAGCACGCCTACGACCGCTACCGGCAACGCGCGTGACGCACCAAAATCTCTGTCCACGTTGGAGGAAAGATGTATGACACCAGCACCGACCGCATCGACCAAATCGTCCTAGGCGCGCAACGGGCCGCGACGCAGTGGTTCAGCCGAACCCGCACCGAGCGCGCCGCAGTGCTGCGGGCCGTTGCGGACCGGCTCGATGGTGCCGCCGACATGCTGGTCCCGCTGGCCATCCGGGAGACGCACCTCACCGAGCAACGGCTCCGCGGCGAGCTGGCGCGTACGACGTTCCAGCTGAGGCTGTTTGCCGAGACGGTGAACGAGGGCGGCTACCTGGACGCGCGCGTGGACCACGCGGACCCGAACTGGCCGATGGGGTCGCGTCCGGACCTGCGGCGTACCCGCGTCCCCTACGGCCCGGTGGTGGTATTCGCCGCCTCCAACTTCCCCTTCGCGTTCTCCGTGGCCGGCGGCGACACCGCCTCTGCCCTCGCTGCCGGATGCTCCGTGATCGTGAAGGCACATCCAGGCCATGTCGAGCTCTCCGCCGCGACGGCGCAGGTGCTGACCGAGGCGTTCAACGAGCTCGGCGCAGCGAGCGGGCTCCTGCAGATCGTCTACGGCCAAGAGGCCGGGGTACTCGTGCTGACGCACCCGCAGGTGAGGGCTGCGGCGTTCACCGGCTCCATCCCTGGCGGGCGAGCGCTGTTCGACCTGGCATCCTCGCGCCCGGAGCCGATCCCGTTCTACGGCGAGCTCGGGTCGGTGAACCCGGTGTTCGTCACTGCCTCCGCGGATGCCGAGCGCGGCGTGGACATCGCCGCCGGGCTGGTCGGGTCCTTCACGCTGAGCGCGGGCCAGTTCTGCACCAAGCCGGGCGTAGTCCTCGCACCCGGCGACTCCCACTTGTTGGCATCGTTGCGCGCCGGCGCGCTGCCGTCGGCCGCGCCGCTGCTCAACGACAAGATCACGGCCGGCTACCTGAGTGGGCAGCAGCAGCTGCGCCGACATCCCGCTGTCACCGTGGTCGCCGAGGGGGAGGATCCGCTCAACGACCCGCCTGCTCCGACGGTCCTGTCCACCTCGGTGCAGGACCTGTTGGCCGACCCGGAAGCGCTGCTGGCCGAGTGTTTCGGCCCGACCGTCCTGATCGTCGAGTACGCCGACGAGCAGCAGCTGGTCGAGGTCGCCGAGCAGCTGGAGGGACAGCTCACCGCGACCCTGGTGGCGAACGAGGACGACCGGATCGTCGGGCAATTGACGACCATCCTGGCCTCGAAGGCCGGCCGACTGCTGTGGAACGAGTGGCCCACGGGCGTCTCGGTGACCTACGCCCAGCAGCACGGAGGCCCTTACCCGGCAACCACCGCCGCCGGGACCACCTCGGTCGGCACCGCCGCCATCGATCGGTTCACCAGGCCGGTGGCGTATCAAGGATTCCCGGACTTCCTGCTTCCGAGCGAGCTGCGCGACGACGCCGACGTGCCGCGCAGAGTTGACGGAAAGCTGACTTGATCCGCACAGCCGGAGCATCCGAGAAAGGGCAACATGAGGACAACACACATAATTCACGCTGTCGACTCACACACCGAGGGCATGCCCACGCGCGTCATCACCGGCGGCGTCGGAGTCTTCCCGGGCGCCACGATGGCGCAGCGCCGCCAATGGTTCATCGACTACAACGACGAACTGCGCACGCTGTTGATGTTCGAGCCGCGCGGCCACGCCTCCATGTCCGGATCGATCCTCCAGCCCCCTACCCGGCCTGATGCCGACTACGGCGTGCTCTTCATCGAGGTCTCGGGGCTCCTTCCGATGTGTGGCCACGGCACCATCGGTACGGCGACGGTGCTGGTCGAGACCGGGATGGTCCCCGTCGTCGAGCCGGTGACCACGATCCGCCTCGACACCCCGGCCGGTCTCGTCGTCGCCGAGGTCGCCGTACGAGACGGGCACGCGGAGTCGGTCACTATCACGAACGTGCCGTCGTTCAGCCTCGCTCTGGACCAGGTCGTCAAGGTCGAGGGGTACGGCGACGTCCGCTACGACATCGCGTTCGGGGGCAACTTCTACGCGATCGTCGACCTCGACGACCTCGAGCTGCCGTTCGACAGGGCAGCGAAGCAGCGGCTGATCGACGCAGGGCTGGCCATCATGGACGCGATCAACGAGCAGGCCAGGCCCGTGCACCCTGAGCGCTCGGACATCAACGGGTGCCACCACGTGTACCTCAAGGCGCCGGGTGCCACCGCCCAGCACTCCCGGCATGCCATGGCGATCTACCCCGGTTGGTTCGACCGGTCGCCCTGCGGCACCGGCACCAGTGCCCGGATGGCACAGCTGCACGCGCGAGGCGAGCTCGACCTCCACACCGACTTCGTCAACGAGTCGTTCATCGGGTCCACGTTCGTCGGCCGGCTCGTCGAGGAGGTCGAGCTTGCGGGCACCGAGGACGGCGAAACGATCCGTGCCGTCGTACCCACCATCACCGGACGGGCATGGGTCACCGGCACCGCGCAGTACATGCTCGATCCCACCGACCCATTCCCTGCAGGGTTCCTCCTGTGACCGCATTTTCCGGGGCCTCCCGGGAGGGTGGCATGAGCGATCACCTGCCCAAGGGCGCAGAAGTCGTGGTAATCGGCGCGGGAGCGGTCGGCGCGGCCTGCGCGTACTTCCTGGCCCGGGAAGGCTTCCGCGTGCAGGTGCTCGAGCAGGGTCAGGTTGCGTCGGGGACCAGTAGCGCGTGTGAGGGCAACCTGCTGGTGTCGGACAAGGAGGCAGGCCACGAGCTGGACCTGGCTCTGTACTCGAACTCGGTGTGGCACAACGACCTGGCCGAGTTCGGTCAGCTATGGGAGTTCGAGTCCAAGGGCGGCTTCGTCGTCGCGTCGAGCCCCGAGGGCGCTGACGCGCTACGGGAACTCGGCGCCCGTCAGCGCCGGGCAGGCATCGAAACCGTGGACGTCGACGCAGCCGACATCCGCCAGTACGAGCCGAACATCCGCATCGGCCTGGCGGCAGCCGCGTACTACCCGCAAGACGCCCAAGTGCAACCCATGCTTCTCACGGCCCATCTGCTGCGGCTGGCACGAGGCATGGGGGCTGTCATCTCCACAGGTATCGAAGTCACCGGGATCGAACACCGTGACCTGGGTGGCGAACGGCGGATCAAAGCCGTCCGCACGAGTCGAGGAACGATCGCCTGCGACCACGTGGTCAACGCCGCCGGCACCTGGGCGAGCGAGATCGCAGCGATGGCTGGGGTCGACGTACCCGTCTTTCCCCGGCGTGGCTTCGTGCTCGTGACCGCGCCGCTGCCGCCCACGATCAACCGCAAAGTGTATGCCGGCGAGTACGTCGCCTCGACGCACTCCTCCGACGAAGGCCTGCAGACCTCTACCGTGATCGAGGGAACGCAGGCCGGGACCATCCTGATCGGGTCCTCGCGGGAGCGGGTCGGGTTCGACCGCACCGTGTCGTTGCCGGCTCTGCGCGAGATCGCAGCCAAGGCACTGGCGTTGTTCCCCTCGCTGGCCCGTGTCCGCATCATGCGCACCTACATGGGGTTCCGGCCGTACTGCCCCGACCATCTGCCCGTGATCGGCCACGACTCTCGCCTCACCGGGATGTGGCACGCGACCGGGCACGAGGGCGCCGGCATAGGGCTGTCGGTCGGCACCGCGAAGCTGTTGGCTCAGGCGATGGCCGGCGAGTCGCCCGACCTGGACCTCTCCCCCTTCGCCCCCGCTCGCTTCTCGGCTGGTGACCACACATGACCAGACATCCGAAAACCGAGGCCGGTCCGCGGACAGTCGAGGACGGCGGCACGTCCGTCGTACACCTCACCCTCAACGGCCAGGAGCTCCTTGCCCACCCCGGCCAGACCGTGGGTTCGGCACTCATCGACGCCGGGATCCAGTCCTGGCGCACCACCCGGAAGAACGGCCGCCCCCGAGGCCTCTTCTGTGGCATCGGAATCTGCTACGACTGCCTGATCACCGTCGACGGCGTACCCAACCAGCGCGCTTGCATCGTCCCCGTCTGCGAAGGCATGCAGCTGAGCACGACCGCCGCGCCGGTCTATGCGGCAACTGACGATCCCCACGACGGAGGGACCAAGCGATGAGCACCAACCCGACCCCTGCTGGACAAACGGTCGGAGTGTTCGACGTAGCCGTCGTCGGTGCCGGCCCAGCCGGCCTGGCGGCCGCCGCAGCTGCGGCCGACCAGGGCAAGACCGTCGTACTGGTGGACGCTGGTGCCCAGATCGGCGGCCAATACTGGCGTCATCCGGACGAGCGCGCCCCACGTGGGCCGGAGGCGGAAGGCCATCACGACTGGAAGCTGTTCACCGAGCTTCGCGAGAAGCTGCGCCGGCACCGGCAGCTGGGCGCGGTGGTTCACCTTCCCCATGCTCAGGTGTGGTTCGTGGAGTCCACGGCACCTGCCGACGCCGACGACCGGGAAGGGGGCTGGACCCTCCACCTGACTCCGACGATCGTGCGCGTCGACACCGCTGCGGCGACGCCCAGGCTCGTCGTCGCCGCCAGGCTGATTCTCTGTCCAGGTGGGTACGATCGCCAGCTGCCCGTCCCCGGTTGGGACCTGCCCGGAGTCATGGCTGCCGGCGGCGTACAAGCCCTGCTGAAGGGACACCGCACTCTCGCCGGCCAGCGCGCTGTCGTCGCGGGAACGGGCCCCTTCCTCCTTCCGGTCGCCAAGCAGCTCGCCGATGCCGGAGCGACAGTCGTGGCCGTGTGCGAGGCCAATGCCCTGACCGGGTGGGCGCGCCACGCCCGCGCCGTGGCCGCCGTTCCTGCCAAGGTCGCCGAGGGTGCGGAGTACGCCCTGGCGCTGGCCCGCCACCGGATCCCGTACCGGACTCGTACCGCGGTGACTAGCATCGATGCCGATCCCACCGGCACCAAGGCGGTCCAACTGGCCCAGCTTGATGCCGCGGGGCGGGTTGTCGGCCCCACGACGACCTTCAACGTTGACCTGGTTGCCCTGGGCTGGGGCTTCACCCCTTCGATGGAGCTCATCACCGCGGTGGGCGCCCAAACCAGGATCGACGTCGACCAGTCTCTCGTCGCCGTCGTCGACAACTCGCAGCGCAGCACCACGCCAGGGGTGTACGTCGCCGGTGAGGCAACCGGAGTCGGCGGGGCGCTGCTTGCAGTAGCCGAGGGTGAACTGGCCGGGATCGCCGCGGCCGACACGCTCGAGGTCCATGCTCTGCGTATTCGTCGGCTGCGTGCGCGTATTCAGCGCCTCCGTGCCTTCGCCGCCGCCATGCACCAGGCGCACCCGATCCCAGCGCGCTGGCACGAGTGGCTCACCCCGGACACTACGATCTGCCGGTGCGAGGAGGTCAGCTTCGACAGCGTCTGTCGGGCCCGCGACGAGCTCGGCGCCACCGACGTACGGACTGTCAAACTGATGGCACGGCCCGGAATGGGCTGGTGCCAGGGGCACGTGTGCGGGTTCGCCACAGCCAAGCTGGCCGCTGCCGCCGAGGACCGACCCCTCACCGTGGAGGATCTGCGACCGCTGGCAAAGCAGACCCTCTGCGCCCCCATAGCCTTGGAACTTCTGGCCCAGGTCACCTCGAAATCCACCGGCGAGGCCCTCAGATGAAGCGAGGAATTGCTGTCGTTGGTTGCTCTCGGCGTGGCCGGACATCTGCCCGGCCACGCCGTTCGGGGGACCCAGAACTTGGTGCCACGTGACGACATACCTCGAGGAACTCCCGTGCGCGAAGCCATGCTCGACCTCGTCAAGGAGGGCCTCGTCGACGTCGTACCCGACAAGGGCTTCCGGATCACCGAGATCGGGGAGTCGGACCTCGACGAGATCACCGAGCTGCGACTGCTGATCGAGCCGCCTGTGGTGCGACTGGTCCCGCGCCATATCCCAGCCGAGGATCTGCCCGTGCTGCGCGAGCTCGCGCAGGTCATCGTGGACTGCGCAAACGAGGGCAACCTCGTCGCAGACACCGAAGCCGACCGCGTCTTCCACCTGTGCCTCCTCTCGTACGCCCGAGAATCAGCACGCGCCACCGCCCGCGAAGCCCAACGCGATGCAGTCCTCCACCTCGGCCCCGTCGACGGTGGGACCGAATTCTCGCCACACCAGACCCTGAGCGCACAAACCAGCAACCTGGGCAACAGGCCGCAGCCACCGATGCTGATACCCGTGCCCGAGTCGCCCACTGTCAGTGCCGCCACGAAAACCTGGGCTGTGCGAGGCAAAGTCCATAGGGACCGCTGGGGTTGCACAGCAGTGGTTCAGCGGCGCGGCGGTTCCTCGAGGGGCGCTCGACTCGCTCCAGGAGACTCGGTATGTGGTCGCAGCACCGCTTCGCCCTGAGTTGTACCAGCCGTCGATGTAGGCGAACAGCGCGTTCTCGGCCTCGTCGCGGGTGTGCCACGCGCGCCAGTAGACCAGTTCGGTCTTCAGGGAGGAGAAGAAGTTCTCCATCAACGCGTTGTCGTAGGAATCGCCGACAGACCCCATCGATTGCGCAATACCATTGTCGGCCAATCGATTTGCGAATCCGATCGGGCGTGTAGGTCCCAAGTTCGACTGGTCGGCGCAACGTTCGGTTTCCGATGTGGCGCTGCTGCTTTCGGTGCTCGCCGGACCTGACCCCCGCGATCCGATCTCCATCGCTAGGACTCCAACATCTTCACCGCTCCATGGTCTCCGACCGCGCGGGCACTACGGGTGACGTGGCCCTACGGGAGCGAGTGGATGTCGTCCACACGTCTGCGGTTATCCACAGCCTGCGGCGCGTGAAATATCACCAGGGCGGCTGCCCATGCCGAAAGCCGGTTGAGCAGCAGCTTTTGGAAGCAGGTGCTCACCCTACTTCCTTCGACGCGGCCGGCCCGAGCAAGGTTCCACCGAGTCCGGGATACTGGTCGGACGTTATGCGGTGGAACCTACTCCGCGTTGGACTCCAGGGACAACCCGGCCGAGGCTGGTCGACGCACCCGGTCGGAATCACCGCGAACACAACGAGTTAGCAGAGCCGAGACAGGCAAAAGCTCCGGCGGATCTCTCTCACACCACAAGGTGCGATGAGCCGACCGGCTCAGCTCAATTGCCCAAGTGCCCCCGGTCGGTCCGCACCCACTCCGATGTCCCGTCTGGGCGGTGGTGGAATTCCCAGGCGGCGTAGTCGCCGTCCTTTTCCACCACCTTGACGTGGTCGGCGTAGCCGTCGTGGTCGATGTCGGTCCACACCTGCATGGCTTGGTCGCCTGTGGTGGTCACGCTGTCGAGCAGGCCGTCACCGTCGATGTCCTGGGTGGGGTGGTGTAGCTCGACGGCGCCGAGGCCGCCCAATTCGGAGTGCGCGTCGATGTGCGGTAGATCCAGGCCCGGAAGATCACCCGACGTGACCATGTCCCCTCCTCAGGCAGCAATCGGCAGAAATTACTTACGACTTGCGATATCGCTCCATCCTGTCATCCGCGCCGCCGAAAAGCAGCCCCCGCACGGCAAGTTGGGAATGGATCACCCCGGTCAGAAACGTCTTGGCCCGTAGATCCGTGTCGCACACGGTACCAGGCTTGCCGAATGTTACGTCCTGAATGCTGGAGCAGACTTGCAGGTGGAAGCCCCGTCCCGATAGGCACCGGAGCGCCGGGGAGCGGGCCCCGGTTCGTCGTCGAGTGGTGTCGGGCCGAGTGGGGTGTCGAGAGCCTCTGTGGAGGGAGCAAGCGCGCTGGCCACAGCGTGAAGCGAACATTGCAGCCTCGTCAAAGCCGGGTCGCGGTCGAAAAGTACGGCATGGAACGCATATTGCGTGAGTTGCGTCGTGATCTTCGCGAGGGCGTGTATCGCCCGGCGCCCGCGCGCCGGGCGATATCCCACGGCAGCATCGCCACGACTACGCCGCAGTTCTTCATCGTGGCCGCCCCACCGGACGCTTAACCGGCTTCGGAGTCGACAACCTGAATCAGGTTGCCGTGCACTGCATCCCGGCTCATATCCGCCAGGTTTGAGCCGGTGCCTCGCTTACCAAGCTTTGCCACTGGTACCTGTAGTATGCGGTCCGATCTCGCTCGCCGGACCCGGCCCGTCTCGCAGTTCCGAACCGTACCGGCTACAGCAGCGCTGCTTCCCGCCCTCCCCGGCGTCTCCCGGGTCGGACTGCGCTTCGCTCCTACCGGGCTGCTGCGACAGCCCGGCGAGAAGGTCTCTCACCTCCTTCGATTCCTGGCGCCTCACGGCGCACCAGCACCTCGTGGCCACCTTGAGGTTGTCCCAGATCAGCATGATCTTCCCGCCGGGTAGCTGCTGGTGGGCGTCGGCGAGCAGGTCGCGGTAGTCGGTCCAACCGAAACTTTCTCGCGCTGAACGGGTTCGATCATGCCGGTAGGGCTGGTAGATCAGCCGGGACCGGGCTTGTAGCAGGCCAGCGCGGCGATCGAGATCCGCCGCGTGGTTACCTGCGGCGATGTAGCTTTCACCCAGTTCGCCACCGCAGCCTCGTCACGCTCTACCGCCCGCCGCGCCACGTGCTCTCCGATCGGGCGGGAATCCCTCTGTCGGTAGGGATTTCGGCCGCCAACACCAACGACGCCGAAGCGTTACGCCCGCTCGTCAAAGCGATTCCGGCGGGTGCGGTCGCGCCGCGGACCACATCGGCGCAAACCGGCAAAGCTGCACGCCGACAAGGCATACGACCGCTCCGAGCTGCGCGAATGGGTGGCCACCGGGCATCGCCGTTCGGATCGCCCGCACAGGCATCGAGCCCAGCGACCGCCTCGGCAGGCACCGGTGGGTGATGGAAAGACGATCTCCTGGCTGACCGGCTACCACCGGCTCAACATCCGTTACGACCGCAAAGCCACGCATGCGTGGGCAGCCAAACGCCACGCCGAAGTGGCGGACGTATTCGCTGAGGTGGAGTTCCCGATGGCGAAGCGGGGAGCGTCGGTGAAGTGGCTGGATCCGGCAGCCTGGGAGCGATGGCGTGATGTCGGGCTGCGCGGTCGTGATCTGTCGGGGCGGTGTGACCGGTCGTGACGCCCTCGCAGAGCACCTTCGTCACAGTCTCTCTGAGCTGCGGTGATGTCCCACAAACCGGAGCCGGTGCCCCTCGACCGGCCTGGTTCGCGGCCCGAAATCGCGATTGCCGACCAGGTCACTCCGTTACGGGCAGGCACTCGGCGAGTAGGTCGACGACGTCGCGCCAGGCTCGCTGCGCGTGCCGTGGGTGGTAGCCGACGCCAGGGACCGCGGGGTGGTCGACCGGCGGGTGGTGGAAGGCGTGCAAGGCGCCGCCGTAGACCACGAGGCGCCAGTCGACGCCCGCGGCCTGCATCTCGGCGGTGAACGCGTCCCGTTGCGCGGGCGGCATGATCGGGTCTTCCGACCCGACCCCGGCCCACACCGGGCAGCGAATGCGCGCCGCCTCGCCCGGTCGGCCCGTGGTCAGTGCGTTGACTGTCCCGATCGCGCGCAGGTCGACGCCGTCGCGTCCGAGTTCCAGCACGATTGCGCCCCCGGTGCCGTAGCCGACGGCGGCGATCCAGTCGGGGTCGGTCCGCGGTTCGGCTCGCAACACGTCGAGCGCCGCGTGGCCGATGCCCCGCATCCGGTCGGGGTCGGCGAGTAGCGGCATGCAACGGGCCAGCATCTCCTCGGGGTCGCCCAAATAGCGCCCGCCGTGGACGTCGAAGGCCAGCGCTACGTATCCCAGCTCGGCGAGAGAATCGGCCCGGCGGCGCTCGACGTCGCTGAGCCCCATGCCCTCTGGTCCGACCAGGACCGCGGGCCGGCGGTCGACACCGGCCGGGAGCGCGAGGTGCCCGATCATCGTCAGGCCGTCGGCCGGGTACTCGACCGTGCGCGTTGTAACCGTCGTCATGCGGCTGGACTGTAGTGATCGTCGAGCCCGGCCGGGCCGGTGTTCACTACTGGCAGAACAGCGCGGGTGTGCCTCTGAAATGTGTTGATGGCTCACAAGATCCGTCACAAACCCCGCTCCCGCGGCAGCGTTATCGGATCACCTGCCCTGGCCACGGCGCTGGAGGTGGACCTGCCGGGTCTTCCGCTGGGGGTATACCCCGCGCTGGACGAGCAGACACCAACCACCCCAACGTTCGACCCGTACAAACCGGATCAGAACGTAGCGGCAACGATCACCAGCCCACGAACCAAGACCTACACCTCGACATCACCGCAAGTCGCAGCTATATCCGACCGAAAATTCGTCAGTGCTACCGGGACCTTAGTTCGACCACATCTGAAGGAGCGATCACGGCAGCTCGGACACGTCGGCTGGTTCGCAGCTGCGAATCAGCCGACCCGCCCGGAAATTGCTGATGAGATTTGTGTCGGTTGCCTGCGCGACGAACTCGTCGATGCGGCGTCCGACATCGAACTCGGTGGACGGCCCGCTGTCCTCGCCAGCCGCGAGAGCATCCCGCAGTGCCTCCAGCTCGGACTGGTTCCTCTCCATGAACCGAGACTACCTTGCTGGCACTACTGACCATTCTGACCTGGGCAGACGGCGAATAGTTCGTCCGGTCGAGCTGGTGAGACTTGTCGCGGGAATGTCTTGTCACGAGGATGTCACTAGAGCCAGCGGAAACGGCCCACGCCGACCTGGTGTGATGTTCCAATCGTGCCGGTACCGGAATCGGTTGGGGTGCAAGGTGGATCATCGTGTGCGCCAGCTGCACGCCGTCGCGTCAGAAGCCGCCACCGCAGGAGGAGAAGCCGCCACCGCAGGAAGTTCCGCCGCCGTAGCTGGAGTGGCCGCCGATGTATGGGCCGGAACGGGTCGGCGGGCGGGACGGGATGCGCCGGGAATCGTTCCAGTGGCCGGGAGCTACTACGGCCCACCAGGTTGTGAAATCCGCGCCGCTGACGTGCTCGATCTCGGCGCGATCGGCGGCGGCCCAGTGCACGGTGTAGCCGGTGAGGTGGTGCGTGGGGCGCTGGAGCTCGTCGATCAGTTCGCCGGTGGTCAGGGTCGAGTCGTCGGCACGGAAGGCGTGGACGGTTCGGTCGGATTCGGTGACGCGGTAGCTCCATCGGGTCTGGGCCGCCAGCTCGGTGAAGCGGTCATCGCGTTTTTCCCGCTCGCGCTGGGCTTTCCAGAGTCGTGCCTGTTCTTCCTGTGCGCGTGCGTCGGCCTCGTGCACGCGGGGCTCGATCTGCTCGCGGACGAGGCGATAGCGCTCGGCGATGTCGTCCAGCCGCTGTTCGAGTCCGTCGAATGCCTGCCGTGACGCGGTCCGGCTGCGGCGGCGGGCCGCCGACCAGCCGGAACCACGCCGCAGTCCGGGTGAGAAACCGCCCTCGATCCGCATGCCGAGATCGTGGACGAGCTGCTGTTCGGCGGTCCACAGTGCATCCAGCGCGGCGGTCTGGGCCCGGGCCCACGCGGCGGATTCCCCGTCGGTGGCCTCGACCCGGATACTCCGCGTCGCAGTCCTCCGGTCGAGACAGGTCCACCCGCGCTCGTCCCTGCCTTCGGGCGTGTCGACGGCATAGATCTCGACGAATGCCCTGCCCGGGTCGAAACCCGCCATCTGCCGGTCGTTCAGGGCATAGCGGAAATTGAACGAATAGTGGTACAGCGTCACCGATACCATCGTGTTCCTCCCCCAACGGGTACCTCCACGATAGCGCCGGTGTGGTCAAGACGGGTCTGGGGATTCGTCATTCGTGTCAGTAGATTTCGTCACGAAACTTCAGTAAAGACCTGGTCAAGCACCGGATTTGAAGCGCGAGCATGTGAGTCGAAAACGTACGCAGAACCTCAGCTGGGACGACCGGAAGCTGGGCGCGCCCGCCATGCCTATGGCAGTTCCACTGCGAAGCCCGAGGTCGCCAACTGACATCGTGATGACGAATCTCAGCTGGGCCGAGCACAGGTGGCTGACCAGCTTATCTGTCACAATCACGCTATCTGTCACCACCCGGGTGTCTCCTGTTTGCGCGTCTGCGACCCCCAGCTATAGATGGCGGTTCCCAGGTGTTGTTGGCGGCCGGTGTCCATCGTTCTGGCCAGCCTGGCTGCGGAGCGGCGTTCGGGCCTCACTGGAAACTGGTTGGCCGGGCTCGCTGCACCAGTTATTGTCCGCCGTTCTGGCCGGTATTTCGGCAGATCATCTCTCCAGAAGGCGGTCCATGTTCATGACCACTGACATCGTGACGACAACTCTGTGGCGCCCGACTGGCCCGAAGGAGTTGGAGCTCGTTCGTGCGCTGGAGTGGCGCGCTTGGCCGCCCCGGCTGCCGGAGCAGCCGATCTTCTATCCCGTGCTCAACGAGGACTACGCGATCAAGATCGCGAGAGACTGGAAAGTCGAGAACGACGGGGCGGGCTTCGTCACTCGTTTCGAGGTCGAGTCGGACTTCCTATCGCGCTATCCCGTCCAACAAGTCGGAGGCCGGACAATCTTGGAGCTGTGGGTTCCGGCCGAGGAGTTGGACGAGTTCAACTCTCATATCGTCGGACCGATCAAGGTCGTGCACGAGTTCCGTTGAACGCGTGACGCCCAACGCAGTCCGTGGTCTGTGGGAAGAGCTGGGGACTCCCGCCGACTATGCCTGGGAATTCGGGAGAACCCGCTGTTCGACCGTCTCCCAGCCGCCATCTATAGCTGGGGGTCGCAGCGTCGACCTGGGTTGCAAGTCGGACTGCCATGGCGTTGAGAGTGAAGGGTTTCTCCTGGAGGCCGAGCCCGGTTGGTTGGCAGGTCTGTGCTGGTGCGTATCGGCGTTCGCTGGATGTCGCTTTGCTCCAGACGATGGTGGATGCGAATAGGCGACTGAAGTCGCCGTGCATCACTTTGGCGCGGGGAGCGAGGTGGTTGATGAGGTCACGCCATTGGTCGGCGGGGATGGACCATTCCGCGAGTGCGAGGCGCCGGTTCCTATGGTTGGTTCTTTCGTCGAGGTTGTCGAGGTTGTCGAGGTGCTCGGCGATGCCGGCGATCGCGGTGTCGAGTTCGTCGGGGTTGTCGAGGTTGTCGGTCCAGCGTTTGATGTCGTGACTGGCAGCGAAGACGCTGTGGCCGTTGGGGCGGTCTGGACGGGGATTCCGAGGTATTGGGCCGCAGCGCCGAGTGAGCCGCCGAAACCGAGTTGAATCAGCCGCGCGGCGGCATATCGTCGGATGGCGCTGGGCGGTAGTCCGGTGAGGTGGCTGAGGTGATGATCGAAGATGTCGTCGGGAGGCCATTGCGGCACGTTCTCCGGCCCGAAACTTGTTCGCAGTCCGCCGGGTTTGGTCGCCATTCGAGCTTTGCTATAGGTCCGCAGTGCGGGTTCGATCACTCGACGCAGTGCCGGGGAGCCGGTTGTCCTGTCTCGTTTGATCTGCTTCATGGGCCGTGCTCCCGGCCTGGGAAGAGCCGTTGGAATGAGATGGTGAAGCCTGCACGGATTCATTTGAACTGCTTCGATAGCGGCTTGTCGGCTCGGTGCCTCGTTTGAAGTGCGCCGTTTTTGGTGTTCATCGGGTTCTCACTTCAACTGCTCTTGGGACGAGTCTGGTCATAGCAGGTTCGCGCCGATCGTTACGGCATCCGCGGCAGAACAACCACGGCGGAGCGAGGACCGAGATTCAACCCTCCACCGCTGAGTTCGAGCCACTCGTCTGCATCGACCGCCTTGGCGAACAGCAACCCGTCATGCCCTTCGACGCGGACAGTGACAGAAGTTGGGCTGCGGTCGTAGTTCGCGACAGCAACCGCGCGGCTGCCGTCCTGGGCCTCGAACACCGTGTACGGGTGGTGCGCTCGCCCGTTCGCGTCGGTGACACTCGCTCCGACGGTGTCGGTGAAGCGGCCGTCCCACATCCAGGCCCGCGTTTCCCGACGCAATGCATCCATCCGACCGCCGTACGCCACGGTGCTCGGGAAGTCGGGCAGCCGCCCTTTGAAGTTGAACGGCTCATAGCTCACGATGTAGCGGTACAGCAGGCACTGAGCGATCATGTTGCGGTCGTCGAAGCCTGTGACAGCGGTCATGAACTGCCCGTACGGCTGGGCGTAGCGGTGTAGCGGAAGATGGTGCCGGTCTTGGCTGCGGTGATAGGAGACCGCGTACGCATCGAACTCCCAGTCGTAGATCCCTTCGCCCGCATAGAGGAAACCCTCTGGCGCCTGGGTGTCGAGGCGATGAATCAGCTCACGATCGTTCGCGTATGTCGGCGCACCATAGCGATGACCATGCTCTTCATCGAAGCAAAGCAGTGTCGGCGAGTGATGCTGGCACTCGTCGAAAAGCATTCCGTCAGCGCCCAGGTCGACGATGATCTGGAATTGTCGCGCGCACTCCTCGAGATAGGCCTCGTAGAGGAAGCACATCGGAACCAGGCGTCGCGTGCTGATATCGAGTAGCTGCGTGACCGTCTGGTATCTGTATCCGGGGTGCATGTAATAGTCGCCGTACGGATCCTTGACGGCGTGGTCGATGAAGTGTTCACGGAATGCGGTCGTCGACCGGTCTGCCCAATTGAACTTGGCGAACAGGATGACCTTTACACCGAGCGCCTGGACCTCGGCGATCGCGGCCGCGAGGGCATCGAAACCACCGAGCCGAGGCTCCGGTTGATGCGACGGGTTGTTGCGATCCTGGCCGCCGTCGTTCCACCCCACGAGCTGAATCGCAGCCACACCGGCTGCGGCGCATTCACGCCCCAGCTCGGCGAGCCGTTCGAACGGCAGGCGTAGTTCGTCCTCGGGTGAATTGATCTGAATCTGCAGCCAGGAGTGCGGCTCCCCCGCCCATTCGGGCGGGGACGCACGCCGGAACCAGGTGTCTCGCCATTTCCTGTAGATATCGACTCCCACGTGCCAGTCGCCGTCGTAGACCTCCAGGCACAGCGGTGTCAGCTCGCGCGATTCTCCCGGACGGATGAATGGCAGATGCACTGCCGCGTAGGTGATCGCCACGGGATGACCGTCGATCTCGTCGGTTTCGGGTACCGTCGCCTCGAGCGAGTCACCGTAGCCGGGCCACAGCTCGGAATGCCAGGCGACGAGTTCGGTGCTGCTGTTCGCCACACCCAGGTACAGACCGTGAGTATCTCCTTGGATGAGTCGGTACGGCGCGGCCGGCGTTCCGTAGTTGCCTTCCGGCAGCTGAGTCGGCACATCGACTCCGAAATAGCCGACGTTGTTCTCATAGGTGGGCCACAGCGGCTGCAGGCTCCCGGCGCCGTAGTCATGACCGATCGATTCGAGCCGGGTGTCACCCGGCGCGGGCCGGAGGTCACCGATATAGGGCGAGTAGACGTTCTCGACGATCAGGTCCGACCTGTTGTCGACGTTTGTCTCGACCGTGAGCCGACGGCCATCAAGACGGTATCGCTGCACGATCCGGATGTCATGCTCTCCGCCGAACTGCGACCGCACGCCGTTCCAGCGCAGTTCGATCGATGATCCATCCGCCTCGATCGACGGCGGTCGTTGGTGGACGCCGAACACGGAGTTGTTCCGTCGTCCTTCGAGCGGTAGGAGCAGGCGGAACGAGGCACCGAGCGACTCCCGTCCGACTACGCTCCACCCTGAGCCGATGTCGATGTACGCCACCAGTGCCCCAGTGTCAGCGGCTATTCCCACTCTCGTCGAGTCGCGCTCCAGCCAGCGGATATCGCCGCTCATATCTTTCTTTCCCATCCTGCACGACCACGCCGAATGGTCGCCAAGATATTGCCGAGCAGCCATCCGCTCAACCGGCTTCCGCCGCGGACCACAGCGGCCCGCGAGACAGTCGTCGCGGGGCGCGGCTGATTCCGGAACTGGCTGGTGGTAACTGCGACGACCGTGCCCGCAAGAGAGCGACGTTCGGGTTCCACGGTGGCTCCTTCGTAGCCTCGATTTCGTAGCCTCGTTGCACTGGGCAAACGTTTCCCCATGTGCTTCGGAACAGTAGTATTAGCCAAGCGCTCGTGACAATGCCCGGGCGACAGAAAGGTAGTGTCATGACGCCGCAACGCAGGGTGACGATCCACGACGTGGCGCGGGTCGCTGGCCTGTCCACGTCGTCCGTGTCGCGAGCCCTGACGGGCGCCCGTCGCGTGAACCCCGATGTGGCCGCGCGCGTGAAGGAGGCCGCGCTGCTGCTCGGTTACCGCCCGGATGCTGTCGGCCGGTCCCTCAGACGGCAGGAGACCGGAACTCTCGGCCTCGTCGTCCCCGACATCACCAATCCGTTCTTCCCGTCGCTCGTGCAGGCTGTCGAGGAACGGTCGCGTGGCGCCGGCTTCGGTCTTCTCCTGGTCGACTCGCAGAACAGCGCCGACCTCGAGGCCGAAAGTGTTCGACTTCTGCTCGACAAGCGGATCGATGCGCTGTTGATCTCGGCGAGCCACCGATTTCTGAGCAAAGCAACGATCGACATGGCGTCGCAGACAGTTCCGGTCATCCAAATCGACCGCGTCGTCGATGAGCAGAAGGCGTACGTGCGCATGGATCAACGTGCGGCGATTGAACTACTGGTCGATCATATGGTGGCCCAGAACCGCATCCACCTGGCGTTCCTCGGCTCCGATCCCACCGTCGCCACCTCATGGGAACGCCAGGAGGCATTTCTGCAGATCGCGCCCGACAAGGATCCCGCCGCGACAGGACGCATCCTGGTTGGAGATTTCACTGTCGAGTGGGGCCGCGAGGCTGCCCACAAGGTACGGCGCCTCTGGCCGGAAGTGAACGGTGTGATCTGCGCGAACGATCTCATCGCCCTGGGCGCACTTCAGGAGTTCACGGCGCAGGGCCTGTCCGTGCCCCGCGACATCTTGATCTCGGGTTTCGACGACACGCTTATCGCCCAGGTGAGCGGGCTCACCTCCGTGCGGCAGCCGGTCGACGACATGGCCGAGATCGCCGTGCCGGACCCCATCGCCGGCGTCCGCAGCGACGACGATCCACTGCACGCAGTCCTCGAGCCCGAGCTCGTCATCCGCGACTCCAGCAGGGTTCGCACGGTTACCGGCTGACCCGCCAGTCTCCCCAAGGCTGGGCATGGCACCTTCGGCAAAGCTGTGAGGAGTAGGCCAAACTTCTTGGCAAACGTTTGCCAGTTGGACTATCGGGTAGTTGTATGCCCCTGATGCTGGAGTTCAGTAATGGTCAAATCCAGGTTCCGTGCGGTGGTTGCGCTTGTCGCGAGCGTCGCAGCGCTTGTCGGTGTCGCAGCGTGTTCCTCGTCGGACGGCGACGACAAGCACCTCGTGGTCTACAGCACAGATCCGGGGAACCCGAACTATCAGAAGGTCCTCAACGAGTTCGGCAAGGAGAATGGCGCCTCGATCTCTGTCGTCAGCTATCCGAGCTCGAGTTTCATCCAGCAGTTCACCCCCGCCGTCAACAGCAAGAGCCAGATCGATGTCCTGCTCGCCAACGGGCAGGACATCCGCTACTTGCAGAGCCGCGGGCTCGTGGGCTCTCTCGGAGGTGACTTCGACACCAGTGACCTGATTCCGGCGGCTTATGAGCCTTTCACCATCGACAAGAACCTCTATGCGGTCGGGGTCGGTGGTGTGAACGTGACGACGTTCGTCTACAACCAGGCGATCTTCGACAAGTATGGACTCACAGTGCCGAGGACGATCGACGACCTCATTGCCGATGCGAAAAAACTGCAGGGCACTGGGGTGGCACCGGTCAGCGTGCCGGGCGGCCAGACATACCTCTGGCCGATGTGGATGATGCAGATGCTTCAGCAGACCACGAAGAACACCCCGATGGAGACGACGTTCAGCACGTTGCAAACCGGCAGCCCCGCGTTTGATTCGACGGAGTACACCCAGGCCCTGGCCCAGATGGCCAGGCTCGGTGCCGGTGATGTTTTCGCCAACGGGTGGCAGGGTCTGCAGGGGCCAGCTGCGGTCTCACTGTTCACTCAGGGCAAGGCGGCGATGTTCTTCGGTGGTTCCTGGGACATATCGACCATCGTGCAGCAGGCGCCGTCGATGGATGTCAAGGCGTTCCCCTTCCCGAATTTCGTCCCCGGCGTAACGTCGACAGGATTCGGCGGAGCCGGTGTGGTCGCCGCCAGATACGGGAAGATCAACCCAATCCGTAAGGCTCTCGCCGACAAGTTGGTGACGTACATGGCTTCGGCCGCTGTCGACAGGCAGCTCCTTTCCGGAGGCGAGGCTATCTCGCTGCCGACAGTGAAATCCGTCGAGCCGCCGGCATCCACGGCGTTGCAGACCCAGCTCGTGAACGAGGTTGTCCCGACCGCGAGCACCTTCCTCGACTGGTACTGGCCCAAGCAGGTGACCGCCGTCTACCAGGACAACATGGTCGGTGTGGTCTCCGGATCGAGGACGCCGCAGCAGGCGTCGCAAGATGTGCAGAACGCATTCGCCCAAGCCAAGTCAGGCGGATGGAAATTCAATTGATGCACGGCTGCGCAAGGCCGTGCAGCCGCCTCGGAACGATCTGTACCGCCTCCGCGCCGGCGGCGCGTATCCGCTCCACGGCCGCCTCGATCGACTGCTGGTCGTTGCCGACCTTCTGCGACGGGCACACCTTGCCGTTCTCGTCGACCGCGCACACGTGATGCGACGTCTTGTCGACGTCGATGCCGATCCAAACCCGTTGGCGCAGCGCCACTACCGTCTCCTCACCGAGATTCAGCGCCGATGGACAGCTCGCCGTCTTGGGCCATTCGGGGATCCGACCCGGACACCAACAACCTCAGGAAGGACCTGGTGGCAGCGCAGACGAAAGCTGTGCATTTACCATGGCGACGATCCCGCCGGTTCCGTTTCGACCCCTGGGCGCTGATCATGGTGCTGCCCGGCCTCACGCTTTTTGCGATCTTCATGCTGTGGCCGTTGGTCAACGTCTTCGCGAACAGCCTGTTCTCCTGGGATGGCCTCGGTCCCAAGGTATTTGCGGGCGCTCAGAACTACAAGCAAGTCTTCACATCATCGCAGACTTACCAGACGCTCGAGCACACGGCGATCTATGCGATCGGGACGGGCGTTGCCAAGGTCGTGCTCGCGTTCCTCATCGCGTTACTCGTTGCACGACGTACTCGTGGTGTGGCCCTATTCCGCTCCGTCATCTTCATACCGGTCCTGATGTCGTTCGTGGCCGTCGGTGTACTGTGGACCTTCATTCTCGACCCGAACCAGGGCCTTCTCAACGAAACGCTCGGCACGCTCGGTTTGCCGCACACCACGCCGTGGCTCGGACAGCCTGGCTTGGCTCTGTTCTCGGTGATGGCCGTGGACGTGTGGAAGTGGCTGGGCTATCACGTCGTCCTGTTCGTCGCCGGCCTTCAGGCCGTGCGACCCGAACTCTACGAAGCAGCCAAGGTCGATGGTGCGGGGCGAATCGCCTTGTTCTTCGACGTGACGGTGCCGTCCATGCGCACAATCATCGGTTTGAACCTCATCATCGCAATCGCGGGCGGCTTCAATGTCTTTGATCTCGTTTACGTCATGACGAAGGGCGGCCCGGACGGATCGACCGACACCGTCATGACATTCATGTATCGGCAGGCATTCAACGTGCAGCAATACGGGTTCGCCTCCGCTCTTGCTTCGGTCTTGTTCGTAGTCGTGGCCGTCGTCACCCTCATCCAGATCCGGCTGCTTCGTTCGGATTACAACGCGTGAAAGGGCCGAATTGATGGTCGACACCGCCGCTCCCTCCGCGGGTTCGGCGACCGCCGCGAACAAACGGACGCGGAAACCCCCTCGCGAGCGCAGCTTTGCATTGGGGATCCCCAGAGCGGTCGCGCTGATCCTGTTGTGCGTCCTATTCGCCTATCCGCTGGTCTGGATGGCGCTCGGCGCATTCAAAACGCAGAGCACCTTCTTCGCGAACCTTTGGGGCCTGCCCTCCACGTGGGACTTCCAGAACTTCATCGATGCATGGTCGGTCGGCAACATCGGCCGCTATCTGCTGAACAGCGTGGTTGTCACCGGGTCCAGCGTGCTCCTGGTCCTCGTTCTCTCGCTTCCTCTTTCCTTCGCTTTGGCGAGGACCCGGTTCATCGGGGGCAAAGTGATCTTCGGGTTGTTCATCATCACCCTGTTCATGCCGCTGCAAATGCTCATCATCCCCATATACGAGCTCGAAGCGAACCTCGGCATCATCAACACTTATTGGGGACTCATCCTTCCGTATGCTGCCGGGGCGCTTCCCTTTTCTGTGGCGTTCGCGACTTCATTCTTTCAGGGCCTGCCAGCCGAACTCGACGAGGCCGCGCGGTTGGATGGCTGCAACTCAGGACAGATATTCGTACAGATATGCCTGCCTCTGTCACGTCCTGCGATAGCCACGATTGTCGTTCTCACTTTTTTGAACACATGGAACGAATTCATTCTCGCCCTCACGCTGACCCAGTCCGACAGCGTCCGAACAATCCCGGTCGGATTGCTGAACTTCAGTCAGCAGATGGGGCAGACAAACTATCCGCAGTTGTTTGCGGCCCTGACCATGGCGACGATCCCGATCTTCGTCGTATTTCTATTGACGCAGAAGCAGTTCATCTCCGGACTTGTGGAGGGAGCGGTCAAATAGCCGCACATGGAGTTCGCTTGCGTCGGACCCGCAGGCGACGAAACTATAGATCTTTCGGCCTCTGTGGTTCCGACTGTGGTACCGCACACCAGGATGTCGGATCACTGTGTGCTGCTGTGACTTTCGGGGTGCGGCGCCTGCACGGTGCGGCTTCCCGACGGTGATGGTACCGCCCCCCGGTCGAATTGAAGTATTTCGATCACGTTGATGCGTCGGAAGGAAGTAGCGAAAGTTATGGCAATGATGTCGAGGCGGAGTCGGTGGTGGCGTATGTTGCCCGGGTTTGCCGTCGGTGCTGTGCTGTTGGCCGGATGCAGTGCACCGAGTGCCGGCACGCCCGATAGGAAGACAACGGAACGCACGAAAACCGAAGCGCCGCTGGTCGGTTGGGACACCTACCGCCGACTGGATCGACTGCCGTATCTACCGGGCGGATCTCGGACACTCGAGTTCTCCAGTTTCGATCGCTCCGGCGGCACGTACGAGGCGTACACCGGCAATCAGAACGGCAGCGGGGGATGTCTGAGCACCGGCGGTGCGGGATGTGTGATCGCCCAAGACGCGGGGGCGGGCGAGATCTCCTCGATCTGGTTCACCAACGATGTGAACGGTGTCCGGGGTGATGTGTCGGCCATGGGGAACATCCGGATCGAGCTCGACGGTCGAACGGTGCTGGACGCTCCGCTGCAGTCGGTGGTGGACGGCCGGCTGGGCGCACCATACGTGTTCCCGCTCGTAGCGAATGCCGAGCAGGCGGCAGGCGGGGTGTATCTCAAAGTGCCGATGGCCTACCGCGACTCGATGCGCATCAGTGTCCAAGCGAAGTTGAAGTACTACCACGTCTACTATCGTCATTTTCCGGATGCCAACGGGGTGCGGACTTTCGATCCGTCCGACCGCGCCGACGACGTGGTGACGCTCCTTCGGGCGGCCGGGACCCGAGACCCCAAACCCGCGATGCCGGACACTCGCAACGACATCCACACCGTCGACCTCCCACCCGGCGCCGAGGTTCCCGTCGCCACGCCCACCGGATCCGGCAGTATAGTTGCGCTACGGTTGCGCCTGCCGACCGACAGCGATGAGGTCAGAGCCGGTCTGCGGCTGCGGATCACGTTCGACGGGCACCAGACCGTCGATGCCCCGGTCGGGGAATTCTTCGGCTCGGGATTGGGTGCCGCGCCGGTGCGGTCGGTGCTGTTCGCGGCCGATCCGAACGGCTGGATGTCGAGCTGGTGGCCCATGCCGTACGGGCGCGACGCGAAAGTAAGCCTGGTCAACACTACGAAGAATCCGGTGACCGGAGTACAGACCGATGTCGCATCCGCGCCGGATCCCCGCTGGGCGAAGGCGCTGGACAGCCGCAGCGTCGGCTATTTCACCACCGTCTCTCGCGCCGAGCCGACCACATCCGGTAAAGACTGGAAATTCGCCGATCAGCACGGGCACGGCAAGGTCGTCGGCGTCAACGAGACTATGCGCGGCACCCGCACCCCGACCTCGTTCTCGCCCAGAGTCCCGACCTTCCTCGAAGGCGCCGACCGGGTCTATGTGGACGGGTTGCGTTCGCCGCAGCTGTATGGCACCGGGACCGAGGACTTCTACGAGGGCGGCTGGTACTACCTGGCGCATATCGAGTGGTATCCCGACAACCCGGCCGAGACCGATCACTTCCCGGTCGGCGGCACGAGCTACAGCGCCCCGTTCACTGGGATGCCGGCCCACCGCGACGCCGGTCCCGGCTGCCCCGAATATTGCTTGTCCGTCTACCGGGTGATGCTCGCCGACGCCATCGGTTACCGGTCCGGGATACGGTTCGGGATGGAACACGGTAAACGGAACCTCATCGACGCCGATTACAGCTCCACCACCTTCCTCTACACCCAGCCCGACGCCGTGACGACCGGCAGCGACAGCATCGATCTTGCCGACCCAGCCAGCCGCACCCAGCACAACTATCAGGACGCCGAGAGCACCCAGTACCACCTGGTCAGCCAGTACGAGGGGACCGAGGACGCGGTCGCGGTACCCGGCACGGTCCAGGTGGGAAGCGGCCGGATCACGTTCCGGCTGCGGATACATCCCGGCAACCACGGCGTTGTGGTGCGCCGAATCTCCGACCAGATCGCCGGCAACCAGTCCGCCCAGGTACTCGTCGACGACAAACCCGCCGGAACCTGGCTACAATCCCGCAGCAACGACATCCACCGGTGGCTGGAAGACGCCTACCTGCTGCCCGAGTCGACAACCGCCGGCAAAGCCGAGATCACGGTGACACTCGCGCCCACACCCGGCGCGCCACCGTGGACAGCCACACAGTACTCCGCCGACCCACTGGCAGGATGAAGCTTCATCCCCGGTACGAGACGTCATTCCTCCGGTTGGGTGCCCCAAACCGGCCAGGTATTTTCCCACTGCGATTGTCGGATGAAGGTCAAGGACCAGCAGGCCTTGCCGGCCTTCCGCGCTCAGGTTCGGCCGTGGGCCCGCGGCGACGCGATTCCCGGAACCCCCGCGCCTACACGACCGGGCCCGCACGAGACTGGGCCGTGGTCTGGGTGATCGACGTGATCACCGGAACAGGCATGCGCCCCCACGAGGTGTTCGCGCTGCTGCTCGACGACATCGATCCCGAGGCCGCCGACCCATATCTGGACGTCACCGGGACACTGGTCGAGGAGAAGGGCAAGGGCACCGGCGGGTGGGTCTGCAAGCCCGCGACAACGGGTGGCGCAGGACCCTCTTGCCCCCGCACACCATCGAGTGGATCCACGAGGCCATCAAGTACCTGAAGACCTCGGGGCACCCGAATCCGATGGGGTTGCTGTTTCCCTCCCGGGTCGGGACTTGCGTAGTCCGAACAACTTCGGCAGGCCCTGGCGTACCGCCCGCGGCAATAGCTTCGCGTGGATCACCCCCGGGGCGACTAGGCCCGAAAATGTGAGATTTCTGTGGGATCGGGTCGAATCCACTCCCGAATCGGACATAGAAAAACCCCTTCCGACCGAGTTCAGAAGGGGTTTACTTGTCGGGATGACAGGATTTGAACCTGCGACCACTTGACCCCCAGGGAACTGGATTTCGCCCCTGGGGGTCCGGCTGGCACGCTCCCGTCCAGGTCAGAGGATTTTTAACGTCCGGCTGGTGCTGCCCTATCCGTGCTGTATTGGCCCGTCTTGGCACGCTCTAGGCACGCTCGAATCAACCCCTCACCATCACCGGGACCTCTTGATGAATCGTCCTGTTGCTTAACCGCCCGCGTGTCGGGGAAGCACGGGCCGGCATGCGGGGACGGCGGTAACCGGGCTCATCGCTGCGCATGCGGGAACACCTTTACGAGCTGAACTTGGACGCGAAGCATCGGATCATCCCCGCGTGCGCGGGGAACACGTCCTCGGAAGGGCCTCAGCCGACTCGTGCGCTGCCGCGCAGGTTCGACATAGGAAATCGGCGATCGCCCCGAGTTCGGTGTCGGAGTAGCAATGGGGTCACCAAAAATGCGTCGAAGTCGATTTCGGCGAGCACCGTCAGGTTAAGTAGGCAGTTTCGGTGGCGCAATACCTGAATCGTTGGTTCTACCGATGCGGGCATATGTACCTAGTCGGCCAGGCTTCATCGTAACCGACCGTGAGGTAGGAACGATATGGTCCGCGATGCGTTGCTGGCGGGGCTGGTCCGAGTGGGGCCCCGCAATGCTTTTGATCTCTTCCGGGCACTGCGAGGATGCGATCAGCGTCCCGAGCAGGCGCGCCGGCCTGCCGAAGTGGCGATGTCGGGCGACCTCGCCGCGCCGACCGACTCGGCGCCTACGAACCCGGCCCAGCTCGAGCACCACTCGGGAATACCTGGTGTGACAGATGCCGGCCCCGAGCGGCCCGTTCATCCCAGGCAGTGTGCTAGCCGTTCGGCACTCCGGAGTTCAACGAAGAACGCCCCAGTCGCAAGTAGCCATTCGATCGAGTGTTCGGTACGGATCGAGTCACTCAGCACAGCGAGTCTGGCAACTCGGCTCGCTCCCACCGCCCTGACCCCGTTTCGGTGGGCACTGACCGCGCTCACTGTCGCGGGCAAGCTCAGCCCGATCACCACCAGGCGGGTATTCACAGTCACCGGCTACACCGACGGCTACGCCGCACCGCTGGCACCACCACGCGGCACCCAACGGACACCCGTCACATTCGAGGACCAATTCCATGGCGAATGGCTATGGCATGATCAAAATCCCGAAACCATACGGGAAGCCGCGTCAGCGATCCTTTACATCCACGGCGGCGCATTCATCACCTGCGGCCTCAACACCCACCGCAGACTCGCCGCCAAAATCGGCCGAGCCGCCGACATGCCCGTGCTCAATATCGCCTACCGGCAACTGCCCCACGCGCATATCACCGACACCATCGACGACTGTGTCAGGGCCTATCGCTACCTACTCGACAAAGGCTTTCCCGCTGACAGAATTATCCTGGCAGGCGACTCGGCGGGCGGCGGACTCACGCTACTGACGGCAATGACCGCACGACAACACGGCCTGCCGATGCCCGCAGGAATCGTCGCTCTGTCACCATTCGCCGACCTCGATAACACCCACCGGCTTACCCACCCCAACGCCGGACGCGATGCCTACATCCCGACGGAGGCTCTCGGCGTGATTGCACGCTGGGGATTTCAACGTAACAACACACTCGACCCGAGCTGGTCACCGATCAACGGCGACTTCACCGATCTGCCACCGGTACTGATCCAAGTCGGCTCCACCGAAACTCTGCTGTCGGACGCCGAACGGCTCGCGCAACGTTGCGCTGAAGCCAACGTGCCTTGCACGCTGCAAATCTGGGACCGCGCACCACACGTATTCCAAGCCGCCTCAGACCTACTCCCCGAAGCCCGCAATGCCATCCACGATATTGCAACCTTCGCCCGGCACCAAGTCCGCAACAGCATCACACACGCGCCCCGGTCGCCTGGCCCAACGGCATCGGCCAACCCGCAAGGTTATGCAGACCCGCATGGCCTGCCACGCACAGTCCTGCGGGGCAAAACCGCAGCTCATTCCATTGCACGCCGCGCTGACCCCGCCAAGGAGGAGTGGAATGATCGCAGCCCGAACGTCACGGGCCGAAAGCTCGACGACCATCCGTGTAACCAGATCCCAGGAGGTACCCAATGATCACCAATCAGACCATCCCCCAGGCATGGGAGGCGCGCCTGCACGCGGATTTTGCCCGCGTCCGGCAGCTCGCCACCCAGCTCACCGCCGCCGCGTCCGAGCACGACCTCACCCCCGCCGAACTGCATGCGACGCTGGACCGCGTCGACACCATCCGCGCCGAGTGGGAGCACGCCCCTACCGCCGCACGACAGGCGTGGGCGCAACTGGAAGACCCGCACCGACGGCGGTAGGAGGTGCGCAATGAACCACGTCGTCGACACCGGCCGCGAACCCCGCGATGAGCAGCCACAGACAGACCGTGGCCGAGGTGGTCGCCGACTGGCCGGAATGCGGCGGCTGCTGAACATGGCGGACACGAGACCACTCTCGCCCAACACGTGCCGACATCCGTGCCGCAGAGTCGCTCTTGGCAACACCACCATCACCTATGACCGTGACACCCTCCGACGACACGGGGGTTACACATGACCGGAATACACACCACTCGCGTCGACGGCATAACAGCACGCTGGTACAGCCATCTGCACGCGGTCCATGTGCTCAGCGTTACTCACGCAAACGGCAGCGTGGAGACGCTGCCCCAACAGCCACTGTTGGACGAGGCCTCTGGCCGTTTCGAGCAGTACCCAACGCTCTGGCTTCAGATTCGCCGCGCCGCCGCCGAACTCCACCAGGCGCTCGGCGCCACGTAGTTCGTGTTGGCCGTGGCCCGTCCCCAATGAATGGGACTGCCAGGTATTAGAGTCCTGTAGGTCGCCCGCAACCGCTTCGGGTTTCGCCGCGGGAACCAGCCGCGGCTGGGGCAGGGTTGCATGTTCAGCGGCCCGAACTCATCCACACAGACCACACGCCCATCGGCGGGTGGATGATCATAGAGATCGAGGATGCGGTTCAGCTTGGCGGCGAACTCGGGGTCGGCACTGGCTTTCCACGTTTTGGTCGCCTGCCACGACACCGCCTCGGCTTTGAGGATCTTGCGCAGTGTCTCTCGGCTGATATCGGCGATCTCGTTGCTGCGCAGTACTTCTCGAAGTTTCGACAGACTCGACACCGAGAACGGCCAGCCCAGTTCGCGGGGGCAGCACCGGGCGATACAGGTGATGTGTTCACACGTCGCCCGATCCACCTTCTTCGGCCTGCCCCCGCCGCACTTTGGGTCCAACGCCTCGAACCCCCGTTCGTTGAACTAGTGGATCACCTGCCGCACATAAGCGGCGCTGACCTGCATCAACCGGGCGATCGCGGGAACCGGCCGCCGCTGCGCCGAGGCCATCACCACGATCGCGCGGCGAATCCCCATCGGTTGTCTGCTCGTCTTCGTGATCTTCTGCAACCGACGACCCTCCTCCAGGGTCACCACCCGCACAAACACGTCCGGCTTCCGGGCCACCGGCACCATCTCCACCGGGCAGCATCACCGACCACACCCACACGATCAACCCGACACCCGGTTACCGAGGCAACCCTACTTGGACGAGGCACTAGACCTGCCAACCAGAAAAGTGCTCCTACACTGCAGCCATTCGATCCTAGACAAATCGAATTTTTACAGGTCAGAGCACCTTTCGACATTTCAGCGCCCTGTTGGTCACGAATTGCGGTGAATGGCCGAGCTAGTGTGGCAACGTTGAGGACAACTCGGCGAGTCGTTTCCGATAAGTCGCTACATTCCGAAGCTTGACTTCCTCGTAGCCCCGAATCTCCTCCGGCAGAGCAACGATCGCCGATACTAGTACGTGGTTGTCATTGTTGACCTGCGAAACTGCTTCGAGCACGACTTCTATGAACTCTGCAACGAGCGCTCTCTCGGTCTTGCGAACATGCGCATACCCGAAAGGGTCGACAATGGTGCCTCGTATGCAGCGCAGCAACGCGAGTCGGGCCTGGGCAATGTTGGGCACCGGCTACGGGCAACTCCGACAGCGGGGCATTACGGTGAGACACGAAGACCTCCGGAAGGTGACTGCGTTCCTAGACAGCTCGCATCTCACTCGGAGGTCTTCGCCATGTCAGCTCGCCACGCCGTTACCAACGTCCGTGGTCAGTACAACTAGCCGCCCTGGGACGGTCAAAGAACCCGCACGATCATCGGCATTTGCGCGCGCTGGGAAGCCATGTCGACCAACAGATCTGGACGATCGACCAACGCGCGCCCAGCGGCATGACAGTGCGTTGAGGGGCCGCCATCGCGCGTCGGCGTCCGGCACTGGTGGAGGCTGTGTCGACACGTCGATAGGCTTCTGGCGTGCCACATGCCATCACCGCGCTCATTCTGCCGGGCGCTATCGATACCGATGCGGTCCACACGTGGGACCTGGTACCCGTGCCGCTGAACAACGGCCTGACACTGTTCCATCTGACGCATTACTACACCGCGTATTGGCAAGCGGCACATGGAGTTACGGACCGTTTCGATCTCCCGCGACAGGCGCCGGGGCTCTTCCCCAGCGAAGGCGTCATCGCAACGATCGCAGCTGATCTTTCCGCTCGAACCGATCCCACGTTCGCCTTGGTGTTCACCGACTACTTCGGAGGTGTCGGAGAACAGTGGGCAGCTGTGTCCAACGACGGAAGAGCCGTCCGCTCGGTAAACACCATCAACGAGGCGCTACGCGCGATCGGAATCATCGCTGCACCGGGATCAGACGAATTCGACACAACTGGACTACCGGACCACAGATCGACACCCGACTACCTCGAACGTTACGTCGACCTCTGTGACGAACTAGGAGTGTGAGCCCACGCGTTGACCGCGTCGGTCCGAGCGTCCAGCGGTAGTACGGGTTTTTGGTGAATCGAATGTCCCCACTCCTGAGCGACGGTCGCGGAAACGCTTGTCGGATAACCGATCAGGGGACACCGGCGCTGGTGGAATCTGAAGTCCTGGCGCGTCGCCCCACCGTCCGAATCCCAGCCAGCATATGCGTGGTTGAGGCGTGGGACGACGCGAGGCTGATCGTGGACGGCTTCGAGCGTGCGTACATCGAGTTGGAGTGGGGTGTGACTCGCAGCGGTAGATGGCGGTGTTCTCGCACCACCAGGTGGCGCTGATGAGACCGAACGCGGGCCTGGAGTCGCAGTTTTTGAAATGTCCGGTAGCAATTATCGAATGGTTGGCACCGGTCAGCTCTGGGATCATGGGTCGGCGGTCGACATCGGCGCCGCTGAGAGGAGATCGTAAATGGCCACGATGCGGCGGTTCTGGATCGAGTTCGACCCGCACGCGGCATGGTTCGGGCAGGGTGTCGGCGTGACCGGGTTCGACGTGCGGGACTGCTTGTCGATGGTGGCGGATCTGGTCCCCGACGGACTGTTGCCGCCCGTGCGCCGGATCACGGCCGACATCTCACTGGCCGAGCCACTGCCGTTGAATCCTCGTCATCTCGGGGTCCCGGTGTGGCGCGGCGTCTGGTATCCACCGGTGAACCTGCGAACCGGCCCGATTCGCGGTATCGACCGAAGGGGTGCGCCGTGCGACTATCCGACACCTGTCACAGCATCACGGCGCCGGGTGCGGGCCAGCCAGACCCTGTACACGAAAACCGGTTGGTGGGACGAAATCCCGCATATCGATGCTCTGCTGTGGCCGCTGGTGGATATGCACAGAGCCGAGCACGGCGGCGGAATACGGCATCACGCCGCGCAGCTGCGCGGCACCTGCGTCGAGGATCCGACCTACGGGGTCCTGGTGAGCGAAGCCCTCGACCATATGATCGCGTGGCGCCCGACACCGGAGGAATGGTTCGACCCGACCGGAACCAGATTCGCCGATCAGCGGGACCTGGAGGAGTACCTGCGAGCCTTCCGCGACTACTTGCTCGGAACCCGCCTGGAGCCGATCTACCCTCCTGGCAGCGAACGGCCTTCACTCGGCACGGACCCATGACTTCCCGAGGACGCGTGAACCTCCGGGGACCAGGACGTTCTGCGATTCGCGGCTGGGTGTGTGACCGAACAGTGCAAAACGCGGCCCGAGACACCCGGTAATGCCGCATGGCCGCGCGGCATCGTGGATCAGAAACGAACGTTCGCGAGACACTCTGTGGCGAAGAGAGTTCCCACAGGTCGCCTCTGTAATGCTTGCCGTGTACGCGCCAATGTCCACTTGTCGGGGGTTCGCAATCCACTCCGCGCCATGCGAATCGGCTACGGACGGGTCTCCACCCGCGACCAGCATCCCGAAGCCCAACACGACGCGCTCACCGCGGCCGGATGTGAGGAGATCTTCATCGACAAGGCCTCCGGCAAGCTCGCCTCCCGCCCGGAGTTGAGCAAGGCGCTGCTGGTGGCCAACCGGCCCAAAGACCAACTGGTGGTGACCAAGCTCGACCGGCTCGGCCGTTCCCTCGAGCACCTGATCGACCTGTCGAAGACGCTTCACGACCGTGGCGTGGACCTGGTGGTCCTAGACCAGGGCATCGACACCTCCACCGCCGTCGGCCGCATGTTCTTCCAAATCCCGGGCTCAATCGCGGAATTCGAGCATGCCCTAATGTCGGAGCGCACCCGTGACGGTCTCGCCGCGGCTCGTGCCCGTGGCCGCACCGGCGGGCAGAAGCCCAAACTCGGCCCGCGGCAGGTGCAGTTGGCGCGGCACCGACATCTGTCCGCTGCCACAGCGAAAATGGAGGCGTGACGGCCGTCGGACTGACCGGATTGACCGACGCGGCCCGCCGCCAGGCGATGAGCCGCTTCGAAGTGCTGCGGCCTCATCTCGATGACGAAGTGCCACTAGCCCGCGCTGCGGCACAGGCGGGTGTGCCGTTGCGGACCGCGCAACGCCGGCTACACCGCTACCGAACCTCCGGTCTGGCAGGGCTCGCCCCGGCCCGCCGCCGGTCGACCGGCCGACGCACCAACCCGGACTTGGTGAAGCTGATCGAGGGTATGGCGTTGCGCCGCCCCCCGTCCGTCGCTGGCGGCGATCACCCGCCGCACCACCCGCGTCGCCACCGAACAAGGGTGGATTCCGTTGTCCTACAACACCGTTCGTGCTATCGTCACCGCGCTCGATCCGGCCATGCTCACGCTGGCGTACGACGGTGCCGTCGCCTTGCGCGACACCTACGAACTGGTCTACCGCCGCCGCGCCGAACGTCCGAACGCGATGTGGCAAGTCGACCACACCCAGCTCGACATCCTGGTGCTCGATGGCGGAAATGCACGCCGGCCCTGGTTGACGGTGGTGCTCGACGACTGCTCGCGGGCGGTGCCCGGCTACACCATCAACCTGGGTGCGCCATCGGCGTTGAACACCTCGCTGGCGTTACGGCAGGCGATCTGGACCAAATCCGATCCGGCGTGGCCGATGTGTGGGATACCCGAGATTCTTTACGTCGACCACGGCAGCGACTTCACCAGCGACCACGTCGCCCAGGTCGCCGCCGACCTGAAATTTCAGATCGTGCACTCCACCGTGGCGCGACCCCAAGGCCGCGGCAAGATCGAGCGGTTCTTCGGCACCATCAACACCGAACTGCTCACCGAACTGCCCGGCCACCTCGTCGGTGGCAAGCCGGTCACTGTACCGGTGTTGTCGCTGCGACAGCTCGACGAGGCGATCGGGGAGTTCATCACCACCGCCTACCACCGGCGCATCCATTCCGAAATCGGCGTCTCACCCCACAAAGCCTGGGTCGCCGACGGGTGGCTGCCGCGTAGGCCCGAGGGTCTCGATCAACTCGACCTGCTGCTGGTCCAGGTCGCCACACCGCGTGTCATACACCGCGACGGCATCCACTTCCAGGGCCTGCGCTATCTGCACCCCACCCTGTCCGCCTACGTGGCTGGGCAGAAATGCTGTTCGTCGCTGTCGGGCCAGCTCTGCGCGAGTCCGTCTTCAAAGCCTTCACAAGGTGTCTGCACCCTGATGTGTCAGGGGCAGACCGCACCCTGCTGCAACAGCAATTGAACACCGCTCGAGGCAAAGCGCGGCGCACATGAAAGCGATGCTGATCCCTGCGTTGATCGAGATCTTTTGCACCGCAGTCGATTTGGATGCCCGGCCCCAGAACTTACGAACGTTCCTCTGCTGGTTGCCAATTCCCACCCAATACCTCCACGGTCAAGGTGTTGCGACGACCGGTTGAATCCAGCTGTCGTACCTTCCCCGCACTGGCATAACATCGTCGCGAACGCCCTCCGCCGTGCGCGGGGCTGTGCGATACCTGTCTCGCCCGGCAAGGCCTCGCTGTTGCCTCACACTGGTCGGTGTTGGTCGGCCCGGCCGGCGGCGGCCAAGGTTGGCCGTCCACCCCGAGACAGTTTTGGTGGGCCCTCGAATGCATTGTGAGACTTGCTCAGCCGAGGCGAGTGCACATCGACTTCGGTCAAGGGCTAGCGATGACACGCAACGGTATGGCGTAGGTTTCGATCAGGAATCGTTGCACCGCTCCCAGCAGGGCCCGCATCTCGGTGCTGACGATTGCCCGCGACATTCCTGGCTGCACGATCGCGACCTGCACGCGCAGTTCCCGGAACCGGGCTTGCTCGACGATCGATGCCAGCAGCGTCAGGTTGCCGTGAATGATCCCGGTCCGGCCCTTTGCTTGGCGGTTGTGTGCCCGGCGCAGCAGGCGTCGGGTCAGCAGTTCGGGCATCGACTTGGCTCGATTCATCTTCATCGCCTGTCCGCACACGTCGTAGAGGTCGTCGATGCGTTTGCCGGGGGTCGACTGGCTGGAGTATTTGCAGTGCACCAGTAGCACTTCGAGTTGCTCGCCGATCCGGCGCATAAATACCAGATCCGCGAGTTCACCGGCACCGTCGTCATCGATAGCGACCTCCCACTCGGCTTCGGCGGCGATAGTCTCGATCACCCGGTGTGCGATGGCGGTGGTGTCGTCGTCGGATTTGCGCGACTCGCGGCGCAGATTGATGCCGGTCCAGTCGAACACCTCGATCGATTCGAGCTCGAACAGGTGCCGCTCGCGGGCCGGTCGAAGGATCAGACCTTGCTCGAGCAGGACAACTTCATCGGTGAAGCTCACCAGCAACCCGGTGTCGGTCAGAAACTGTGCCAGGCTGGTGGTCCCGGCAGAACTCACCAGTTGCCCGTCCTCTGCTACAGATCGGATTGTGGGCGGGGACTCGATATCGAAGGCGAATTCGAACTGGAGGCTCCACGACGGCGTCACGACTTCGAAGCGCAGCGGACCCTCGGCCTCGTGGCAGGTGAGCCGGAACTCGGTGTCCAGCATTGTGTACTGCTCGTCCTGGTAGGCGAGCGTATGTCGTTCGCTGAGGGTGGCGAGGATTTGATGAGGCCATTCGACGGCCAGGGGCACATACGGAGGCCGGGCCGTGGCGGGTTCGGGTAGCAGGAATCCCGACATAACCGACTCCAGTGTCACCGACTCGTCGGTGATCGCGGGCCCGACCTGGCGCACCCAACGCACCCAGTGGTGGAGATCGTCGGCCTGCTCGTGGCTCCACACCCGTCCCTTGCGGGAGGCGCCGAAGCTCACCGCGCGCCCGCCGGAGAAGCCGTAGGCGAAGATGTTGGTTTTCATCTTTGTCGCACCCTCACCTCGGTAGTTGAGCGGAATCTGCGAGGCGATCGAGATGTCGCTGTCGAGGCCCAACGCGACCGCCCGCAGCGGGTGAACCGTGGAGGATGCGCGCGACATTGGAAGCTGGACCGTGGGGCCCTCAGTCTCCACTGAACCACAGGTATCCGCGTTGCCGGATCGCGGATTCGGCGGCGTCGCGTAAGACGGTGAACAGTTCGCGCTCGCTGTCGTTCTTGGGCGTCAAGGAGGAATTTCGTCGATAAATGAATTGAGCTGGGTGGTGTTGAACATTGTGTCTGCGTGTTTGTTTATTCCCCGCGTCAATGAACCTATCGGGGCGTGCGAAATAACCTCGTCAAGCGTCTTCGACGCATATCCGACAGCTTCCGTAACTTGTTCATGGATTTGGTCTGAATAAATACGGTAATTCCCACTGATCCTCCTTTGAGGGATCGGATACATGGTGATGACGCCCCGAATCGGTAGGCCACCACTTTGTATTGGCCGGTGGGGGTGCCACCCAGTCCTGGCGACACGTTTGCAATTATGAAAGTCACGGCCAGGTCCAGTCGCGCGAGTTCGTCGGTCCAACTTCGGATTCGGTGAGCAGGCGTTTCAAGATGTTCGACCCGGATCGTTCACCCGTTGATGTCATCTGAGTCTGTGTCGATGTCGAGATCTTCTGGACGTGACGGCCACGGTGGAGCGTCGATTCGCTGTCCGGTCCACGGGTCGAGCGTGACCACGGAAAATCCTGCCGGGGAGAGCATGCCGGATCGATTCCACATCAGGATGTCACCGAAGAAGACAGTGGCTGTCACCTGAGGGTGCCGGTTGGAGACGAACAGGTTCCATCCGTTCCCTAATCCGAGCCGCAGGCTTCCAGACTTGAAAAATACCGGCGAGAGAATCGGCGCGGAGACATTGCGTTCGACTTCGGCTCTTGTCCAGTGGCTGATCATGTGACGTTCAGGCGAGTCTTCGGCGATCGAGCGTGGCGCCATCTCTGCTCCGTATCCGACAACTATCCGGAATGGCGTGTCCGTCTCGAATTCGACCTCTTCGGGCAGCCAAGTCGTACGAACGACACGGCTTCCACGCAGAGGCTGCATGATCCACCTGTCCTCGTACTCCTTTATCGTCTCTCGCCGATTTTTGTCCACGTCACTCATCCAACTCGTCGAGAATGTTTCCGAGGCTGTCTTCGGACACTTCACCACCGGGGAGCTTCACATACACCTCGCCAGTATCCAAGTCCACGACGACATCTGGGTTCTTGTTGGCGCCATCCCCGCGCCAGGCCCCCTGTGCCTTGATCTTGTGGATGGCTTCTCTCACTTCCTGCGCAGGAACCCCGTAATGGCTAGCGATCTTGTTCACCTTGGTCGTAAGCGACGCAGATGTAAACGCACCACTCGGGCTGCTCGAGTTGATGTCCTCCGCGTCATCGGCGTCGAGGAAGATCTTCGCGATGATGATGACGCCGAGCTTGAGGGCTTCTTGGGTGAGGTCCACGTCTTTGAACGCGGTGATCGCGGCGGCACCGGCGCCCGCTACGGCCGCTGCCGCACCGATGATTCGGTAGAGCTTGCTGATGTCGTAGGTGGTCTTGAGTACGCGGGCGGTGTTGCCGGCGATGACTACGACGCCGGCCCCGGCGGCGGCCGTGCTGAGGGCGGCGGTGATCCAGGCGGCGGCGATGCCGATGACGACGGTCGCTCCCGCCGCGATCAAAGCGTTGGTGACCGCTTCCTTGAATTTGTCGCGGACTTCGGAAGTGCCTTCGCTGTATGCCGCCACCGGTGCGGCGATGTTCGCCGATGCGGCCACAAGTTGAGTGGCGCCGCCGTTCAAGGTAGTCAGGTGTCCAAGGAGTCCGTCGAGGCCTCCTTTCTTGTCCTTGATGTCGGCGAACAGGTTGCTGATCTCAGTGATCCTGCCCGGGGCGCCCTTGATGGTGGCGTGTTCGGAGAAGGTTCTCCAGACGGACGCGGCCTTGGCGAGATCTTCTTTGTGGCCATTCGGCAGCTTGCTTCCGAATTCTTCCTGGATCTTCCCAACCAGGGCGTCATAGAAGCCAGGGACGCTGTTGTCACCTTCGGTGATGCCGTCACCGTTGTTGCCGACCGAGGTCGGCAACAACACCTTGTACTCGGTCATCGCGGTCACGGTGGGGCGGTCGGGCATCGGGTTGGACTTGTTGGACAGCGCCCAGTTGTATCCGGCGGCCGAAAGCATATAGCCGAAATTGGTCAGTGCGTCAGCCAGATTCGTGCAGGTCTGCAACGTTCCCTGAACTGCTCGGTCGTACTCCTTGCCCCAACTCTCGCAGCCCGCGGTGTCACCGGCCATGCCCGCGCACTCGCCTTTGAGTGCATCGTGGACCGGTTTGTCGGCGGTGCGGAGATCGGCGGCGAGGGCGTGGCATTTCGTGGCTGCGTCCTAGTAGATCTGCCAGTTGATGGCCAGTTCGCCCATGCCGCTTACCCCTGGTTGAACATTTTGTAGTTGGTATCGACCGCGCGCGTGTAGCGAGTATGCGCGGCCTTGGCGGCGTCGCTCATGTCTTTCACGCCTTCGACGAATTCGCGTGCACCGGTGACCCATTGGGTGTGGGCTTCGGCATATGCCTGCGCGGCGACACCTTGCCATCCAGTGTCGGTCAGGGCGGTGACGCGGTCGTCGATTTCATCGAGATGCTCTCCGATGAACCCGGCCAGCCCAGACAGCTTCGCCACTATCTCGTCGAGATGGTCCAGGTCGACGGTGAACTCTGAGCTCATGGTAGATCCAAACTCGAGGTATCCAGTCCGGCGGCGTTGGACTCGTCACGGGCCTGGTAGCTGTCGGCTGTGACGCCCAGCTTTTCCGCCATCCCGGTCAGGGCGCTCATGATCTGGGTACCGCCGTCACGGACATCGGTCCAGCCTTCGGAGAACTCCGTTGCCGCATCGCCGGTCCAGCTGCCATCGGTCAGCGAGGCGACCTCCTTCGCAGCAGAGTCCAGTGCATTGCGTAGTGCTTCGGACAGCTCGAAGACATACTTGCCGACCTCGCGCACCTTCTCGGGCACCACCGAAAGGTTTTGGCCAGAAGTGGGCGTCCCCCCGTCATCACTCATGACTCGAATGCTAGTCGAGGGCCTCGAGCGCGGGCCGCGACCAGCACACGGTCGGCATCCCGAAGCCGCGACCGGCTCGAGAAAGTGCGGAGCCAGCTCCCTGACGCACGCGTACGGGAGTGTCCGATTACGGTGGATCTGGTCCCGGTGTTGGCTAGCTGTACTGACCATGGACGTTGGTGACGGCGTGGCGAGCTGACATGGCGAAGACCTCCGAGTGAGATGCGAGCTGTCTAGGAACGCAGTCAC
>NZ_JBFBAB010000039.1:0-49974 GCF_040681975.1 Nocardia sp. NPDC051463 | reverse complement strand
CAAAACGCTCGACTGGGATACCCCAGCCGAGCGCCTGCGTGATCTACTCACCGCCTAACACCAGGCAGTGTTGCGACGACCCCTTGAAACCGCCCCTCGGGGGGCCGGTTGCGCGGTGCTCGAAAGATGGGTGCCCACTCGAGATGACGACACCCACTGTGGCAGTGGGCGACTCGCTTGATCGGCTAGTGGCTTGCGACCTTCCGGTAGCGCAGCAAGGCCAGCGGGACAACGATGGCAAGAATCAGCAGCGAGCAGCCGACGGCGTACTCGATGCAATGCTCAGCGGCCCAGCCGGTCGGGGGGACGAACGAAGGTGGCGCGCCGTTGTCGAACAGTTTTCGGCCGGCGGCCGAGACCGCGGTGATCGGGTTCCACTCGGCGACAGTGCGCAGCGGGCCGGGCAGTGTCTCCGCGGAGATGAAGGCGGAGGAGATGAACGAGAGCGGGAAAAGCCAGATCAAGCCCGCGCTCTGGGCTACTTCGACGGTCGGTGAGAGCAGACCGGTGAGAGCCCCGACCCAGGACATCGCGAAGGCGAACAACAGGATCACCCCGAATGCCAGTGCGGCGTCAGCGATCCCGCCATTGATCCGCCAGCCGACCGCGTAGCCGCACCCGACCATCACGATCAGGCTCAGGACATTCACCACGAGGTCGGACAGGGTGCGCCCCATCAGCACCGCGAGCCGCGACATCGGCAGCGTACGCATGCGGTCGATAATGCCCTTGTGCAGGTCGCCTGCGAGCCCGACAGTTGTGAAAGCCGCATTGAAAGCGACCGTCTGGGTAAAGATCCCCGCCAGCAGGAATTCGCGGTACTGGCCGCCACCGAGCGAAGCACCGAAGATGTACGCGAACAGGAACACGAACATCAACGGCTGGATCGTCGCCGTCACCAGCAGTGTCGGAACCCGCAGAATGGTCAGCAGGTTCCGGTAGGCGACGATCGCGCTGTCCCGAATGATCCGAGCCCGCGGCTTGTGCGTAATCCCTTGGCTCGCTTCTTCTTTCGCCATGGACGGCGACTTCGGCGTTTCATCGAGCGCCAGCGTCGGGGTAGTACTCACCACGTCACCTCGCGAGTACTCGGCACGGCGGTTCGGTCACTCAAGACAGGATCTCCTCTTGTGCGTCATCGGTTTCCGGCGCGAGGCTTGCGGGACTGGGCGCCGCAGTGCCGGTGAGGGACAGGAATACGTCGTCGAGACTGGGACGGTGCACCGTCGCGTCCACGACGCACACACCGGCGTCATCGAGGCGCCGCAGCGCCTCGACCATGGTGCGCGAGCCGTCACCGACCACCACCGAGGCCATGTCGGCGCCATCGCCGCAGCTCGGTTCGCCGATGCCGACCTGGGCGAGCACGGTCAGCGCGGGCTGCACGTCCTGCCCGGCGGCCAACGTGATGGTGAGCCGGTCACCGCCGATGGAGGTCTTCAGCTCATCGGCCGAGCCACGAGCGATGACCCGGCCGCGGTCGATGACGGTGATCCGATCGGCGAGTAGATCGGCCTCCTCCAGATACTGGGTGGTGAGCAGCACCGTGGTGCCGTCATCGACGAGATCGCCGATGACGCGCCACATGTCGATCCGGCCGCGCGGGTCGAGCCCGGTGGTCGGTTCGTCGAGCACCACCACCGCGGGCCGGGCAACCAATGCCCCGGCCAGGTCGAGGCGCCGCGCCATACCACCGGAGTAGGTACCCGCCCTGCGATGCGCGGCATGGTCGAGCCCGAAGGCACCGAGCAGTTCGGCCGCGCGAGATGTCGCCTGGCGCTGCGACATTCCGTACAGCCTGGCTACCATGCGGAGGTTCTCGTAGCCGGACAGGTTGGCGTCCACCGCCGCGTATTGACCCGACAAGCCGATGCGCCGCCGTGCCGTCGCGGGATCGCGCAGCACATCGATGCCTGCAATCCGCACCGTACCCGCGTCCGGGCGCAGCAGCGTGGTGACGATGCGGACCGTCGTCGTTTTGCCCGCACCATTGGGACCGAGCAGGCCCAGCACCGTTCCGGCCGGGATCTGTAGGTCTATCTCGTCGAGCACCCGTACCCGGCCGTAGCTCTTGACCAGGCCGAGCACCTCCACCGCCAAACTCACGATTGCACCTCGCTTACGGTCGGCTCGCTCACCTGTGTGCCTCCTTCGCAGGGCCGCTGCCGAGAACCCGAGGCCGCGCATCGAAGTGCCTGCGCAACACCGGCCCGATCACGGCGAGCGACTCCGGTGTCGTCATGGCCGAGTGTCGGCACGGCAGGTGGTGGTCATGGATTTGCCCGGTGACGAACGGCCCCCAGGCCGCCGCACAGCGAGCGGAGTCGGTTCGGTTGATCTCGTCATCGGCGGCGGTGAAGAACAGCAGGTCGCCGTCGAAGGTGCGCGGCCGGAATCGGTGTGCCTGCACCGTGCCGTTGGTGTAGCCCGCGTAGAGGCGTTCCAGGTGTTCGACAGTGAGCGCCGCGAACGGGCCCGGCTGGGTCCGCAGGAGTTCCGCGGCGTCCCTCAGATTGATTGCCGGGTCGAGCTGCGCGCCGTCCGCGAGCAGGTCGGCGCCGAATTCAGCGATGATCTCGGCGACACCGGGGATGGCGTGTTCGAGCCACTCGTCGGAGAGTTGATAGCTGTCCATCATCGCCAGCAGCGCGACTTCGTCGCCCGTCTCCTGCAGCTGGACAGCCACCTCGTGTGCAATCAACCCACCGAGCGACCAGCCGAGCAGATGGTACGGGCCGGCCGGCTGGATCGCCTTGATGTGTGCCACATAGTGGCCTGCGGCCTCCGCGATGGAGGCGAACCCGTCCTCCCCCGCAACATGCGGCGCTTGCAGCCCGTACAGCGGCCGGTCCGGCGGCAGATGCGCGAGCAGACCCGAATAGCACCAGGCCAGCCCGATCGCGGGATGGATGCAGAACAGCGGCGCCTGCGTCGAAGCCGTGCTCGGGCGGATCGGCAGCACCGGCTCCAGCGCTGCGGCGATGGCAGTCGCGGCGGTGCCGGGGCCGTCCAGCCTGGCCGCGATGGCGGCCGGGGTGGACTCGCCGAACATCAGCTGCACCGGGAGGTCGATCCCGGCGGCGCGCAGCTGCGCAACGACTTTGGTGGCGAGCAGCGAATTGCCGCCGAGTTCGAAGAACCCGTCGTCGGCGCCCACCGACGCGACGCCGAGCACATCGGCGAAGGCCGTGCACAGCGCGGCCTCGGTCGGCGTCGCAGGCGCGCGGTAGTCATCCACCGCACGGAACACCGGCTCCGGCAACGCTTTTCGGTCCAGCTTGCCGACCGGGCTCAGCGGCACCTCGTCGATCAGCATGATCGACTGCGGCACCATATAATTCGGCACCAGCTCGGCGACATGCTCGATGAGGTCGGCGGCGGTGACGGCGGTCCCGGCGCACAGCTTCACATACGCCACCAGCGCGGTGACGCCCGCGGGTGTGCGATATCCGTTGGTGGTGGCGAATTCGACGGCGGGATGGCGGGCCAGCGCGGTGTCGATCTCGCCGAGCTCGATACGGAAACCGCGAATCTTGACCTGATGGTCGGTGCGGCCGAGGTACTCGATCTCGTGCGCCGTCACGGCCTGCCCGCTCCAGCGCACCAGGTCACCGGTGCGGTACATCCGTTCCCCCGGTTTGCCGTAGGGGTTCGCGACGAAACGCTGGGCGGTAAGCCCCGGCCGATTCAGATAGCCACGGGCCAGCGCATTGCCCGCCAAGTGCAGCTCACCGGTCACGCCGATCGGCGCGGGGTGCAGGCGGGTGTCCAGGATCGTCGCGTTGACGCCGCGGATCGGTCCGCCGATGGTGATCGGCCCCTGCTGCACCATCGGTTGCGAGATCGCCGTGAGGATAGTCGTCTCGGTGGGGCCGTAGGCGTTGTACAGGTTGCGGCCCGGCGCCCAGCGGGTGACCAGGTCCGATGGCAATGCCTCGCCACCGACCAGCACATGCGCCAGCTCGGTGACCCCGGTCGGGTCGACTGTGCCCAGTGCCGAGGTGGTGATGAATGCGTGGGTAATGCGCTCCTCGATAAAGACCTGTGCGAGTTCGCCGCCGCCGACGACGCCGGCGGGCGTAATCACCAGCGTGGCCGCGCCGCCGAGCGCGAGCAGCAGATCGAGCATCGCGGCGTCGAAGCTCGGCGTCGCGAAATGCAATACCCGGCAACCGGGTTGGACATCGAAGCGTTGCGCGGTCTCCGCAGCGAAGTTGGAGATACCGCCGTGGGTGACCACCACACCCTTCGGGGTGCCGGTCGAACCGGATGTGTAGATCACGTACGCCGGATTGTCCAGGCGCAGCGTGGACGTCCGCTCCCCTGCCGCGATCGGTGTATCCGAGGAGTCGAGCACCGTGGCGCGGAAATCCGGATCGTCGAGGACGATCCACTCCGCCTCGGGCAACTGTTCCCGATACTCCGCGAGCGTGATGCCCAGTGCCGCACCGGAATCCGACAACATGTGCCGGATGCGCTGTTCGGGGTACAGCGGGTCGATGGGCACGAACGCGGCACCGGCCTTGGCCACCGCGAGCACCGTCGCCACCGATTCCACCGAGCGTGGAATCCCCAGCGCCACCAGGGTTTCCGGCCCGACACCGCGTCCGATGAGCACCCGGGCCAGCCGGTTGGTCCACCGATCGAGGGCATCATAGGTCACCTCGGTGTCGTCTGCGCGCAGCGCGACCGCCTTCCGGTCGACCTCCACCGCCTGTGCGAACAGCTCCGGGAGGGTCACCGGACGGTCCGGTTCGCTCCCGCGCACGGGAGCGAGCTCGGACCACTCGGCGGGATCGAGCAGTTCCAGATCGCCGATGGCGGTGGTCGGATTGGCGGCAATGGCGCCGAGCAGGCGTGCCATCCGCTTACCGAGTCGGGCTGCGGTCTCTTCGTCGAACAGATCGGTCGCGTAATTCACCGACAGCGTGATGCCATCGGGTTCCCGTTGCGCGTTCCGCGACTCGACGAGGGTGAACTGCAGGTCGAACTTCGCGATCCCGGCGTCCACATCGACGGCCTCGATCCGGAGGCCGGGCAGCTCGAGCACCCGCGGCGGGTTGTTCTGCACGGACAGCATCACCTGGAACATCGGGTGGTGCGCCTGCGAGCGGGCCGGGTTGAGCACCTCGACGAGTCGCTCGAACGGCAGGTCCGCATGCGCGAAAGCGTCCAGGTCGGTGTCGCGGACATGGTGCAACAGATCAGTGAACCTGTCATTCGGATCGATGTGGGTCCGCAATACCAGCGTGTTGACGAACATCCCGACCATCCGATCCAAGGCGGGGTGGCCGCGCCCGGCGATCGGTGTGCCGACGGCAATGTCATCGGCTGCGGCAATCCGGTGCAGCAGCACCGCGAGCGCGGCGTGCAACACCATGAACATGCTGACGTTATTGCTGGTGGCGACGGTCTGCAGTTCCCGGTGCGTGAGCCCATCGATCGCGCAGTCCACGAGACCGCCGCGATAGGACGGCGTAGGCGGACGCGGCCGATCCGCGGGCACGGACAGCAACTCCGGCAGCCCGTCGAGGGCGCCACGCCAGTAGTCCAGCTGACGACTCACCACCGAAGCAGGATCGGACTCGGTGCCGAGGGTGTCCTGCTGCCAGAGCGTGTAGTCCACGTACTGGATCTCGGGGTCGGACCATTCCGGGCTCTGCTCGTCACAGGCTGCCCGGTAGGCCATCGCCACATCAGCGGCCAGCGGTTCCAGCGACCATCCGTCCATGGCGATGTGGTGCACCACCAGCACCAGGACGTTCTCGGTCGACGCCGCGGGCGGCACCGTGCCCTCGGCACCCACCGGATCGGTGTCGGAATCCACCGTGATCAATCCGGCCCGGATCGGCACCGTTTCGGCCAGATCAAATCCCGGCGCGGCGAAACGCCGCACCGCATCGGCTATGTCGTCACCTCGGGCGGACGCGACGAACAAGGTGACCGCGGCCGCCGCTGGATCGAGGACGACCTGTGACGGTTCCCCGTCGATCTCGGTGAACACGGTGCGCAGGGTCTCGTGCCGACGCTGGACCGCGTGCAGCGCGCGGACCAGTGCATCGACGTCGAGCTCGCCGTGCATCCGCAACACAACCGGAATGTTGTAGGCGCCCGCGGTGTGGTCGGCTGCCGCGCCCTCTGCACCGACCTGGTTGAAGCGGTTGAGGAACCACAGCCGACGCTGCGCCGCCGACAACGGAACTCGTTCCGGGCGGTTGCGCCGGACCAGCTCCGGCCTGCCCACCTCGCCTGCCGGACCGGAGTCGAGCAGTGCGGCGAGCTCGGCGACCGTCGGCGACGCGAAGACGGTGCGCACCTCGAGCCTGATATTCGTCGCCGCGGCCAGTCGGGCCACGAGTTGGGTTGCCAGCAGCGAATTTCCACCGATGTCGAAGAAGCTGTCGTCGGCGCCGACCGCGTCCGCACCGACCAATTCGCCCATCACGCCGGCGACGAGACGCTCGGACTCGGTTTCCGGCGCGCGATCGACGGTGTCGGCGACCAACTGTGGTTCGGGCAGCGCGGCGCTGTCCAGCTTGCCGGTCGGCGTCAGCGGAATCCGGTCCAGCACGGTGATGATCGCCGGAACCATATGCGCGGGCAGTTGTTCGGCGGCCTTGGCGCGAAGCTTGTCGATATCCACGCCCACCGCGTTGTCGGCTGCCTGCACGAAGGAGACGATCCGATCCACCCCCGCGATATGCCGCACCTCGGTGTGTGCGAACCGCACATACTTGCTCTCGGCGAGCGCCGCGGTGATTTCGCCGAGTTCGATACGGAATCCGCGCACCTTCACCTGGTGGTCGCTGCGACCGAGGTACACCAGCTCGCCGGTACTCATCCAGCGCACCACGTCACCGGTACGGTACATCCGTGAGCCCGCAGGGCCGCAGGGATCGGCGACGAAGCGGGATGCAGTGAGCCCGAGGCGCTCGAAATAGCCTCGGGTCAAGCCGAATCCGCCGAGGTAGAGATCGCCCGGCACGCCGACGGGCACCGGGCGCAACCGCTCGTCGAGCACCAGTGCCCGCGCACCGCGCACCGGCGTGCCGATGGTGATCGGTTCGTCGACCGCCATCGGGCTCGAGACCGTGATGACAACGGTGGTCTCGGTAGGACCGTACCCGTTGAACAGCTGCCGTCCCGGCGCCCAGTTGGCCACCAGATCCGGGCCATAAGCCTCGCCACCGACCATCAGCCCACGCAGGTTCGGCAGGGGCCACCGATCGTGATCGATGGTGGACAGCGCGGCCGGGGTGATGAACGTGTGTGTGACGCGCTCGCGCTCCATCAGCGCGGCGAGTTCGTCACCGCCGTAGATATCCGGCGGGCAGATCACCATCGTCGCACCGGATCCCATCGCGAGCAGCAGGTCGAAAATCGCGGCATCGAAACTCGGGGAGGAGAAGTGCAGCGTACGGGAATCCCGATCGACCAGCATGCGTTCGTGGATCTCGTCGGCAAAGTTCGACAGACCGCTGTGCGTAACGGCCACACCCTTGGGCTTGCCGGTGGAACCGGAGGTGTAGATCAGGTAAGCGAGGTCGGCGACCTGCACTGTCCGCAACCTCTCCAGATCGCCTACCAGGCTGTCGTCGAATCCGTCCAGCTCCGTGAGGAACTCGGGATCGTCCAGCAGCAGCCACTCGGTGCTGGGTGCGGTGCCCGCCGACAACTCGGCATCCTCGGCGGCGCTCGCCCGCAAAGCGTGGGCGTGTTCGGACACTGTCACGCCGACCGAGCAGCCGGAGTCGACCAGCATGTGCCGGATCCGGTCGGCCGGGTACTTGGGATCGATCGGAACGAACGCCGCGCCGCACTTTGCCACCGCCAACATGGTGGCGACCGATTCGATGGAGCGGGTCAGCCCGAGCGCGACGCGATCACCCGTGCCGAGGCCGCGCCCGATCAATGCGCGCGCCAAGCGATTCGAGCGCCGGTCGAGCTCGGCGTAGGTGAGGGAGGTGGCGCCGTAGCGCACCGCCGTACGGTGCCCGTGTACATCCACGGTCGCCGTGAAGTAATCGGCCAGGGTGCACGGCGGTGTGGTAGGACCGCCGTGAGCCGGTGCGAGCGTGCGCCGTTCGTGCTCGGTCCGCGCGTCGATGTCGCGCACCAGCACCCTCGGGTCCGCTGTGACAGCGGCCAACACCCTGAGGAAGCGGTCGGCCAGAGTCTCGATGGTCGACGCATCGAAAAGTTCGGTGGCGAAGACGAATTCGAACTCGCGGCCCGGCTCACCGGGCCCTCCGTCACGACCGAAATGCGCGACCCGCAACTCCAGGTCGAACTTGGCAAGCGCAATGTCCAATTCCTCGGCGCGCAGCGCGAGGCCGGGCATTTCCAGGCTGGGGGCCGCCGCGTCCTGCACCGTCAACGCCACCTGGAACAGCGGGTGACGACTGGTGGCCCGCGCTTCGCGACCCAATTCTTCGACAACACGCTCGAACGGAACATCCGCGTGTGCCATGGCGGCCAGCTCGGTGTCCCGGTCCGCGCGCAGCAGTGCCGCGAACGAGGTGTCGGGGTTCACATCCGAGCGCAGGACCAGGGTGTTGACGAACATGCCGACGAGCTCGTCGAGTTTGGTGTCGGTGCGGCCTGCGACCGGCGTGCCGATCACCACGTCACGACCACCGGTCACGCAGCGAAGCAGCACCGCGAGCGAAGAGCGCAGCACCATGAACAGGCTCACGCCTTGTTCACGGGCCAGCTCACCCAGTGCATGCTGCACCGGCTCCGGCACTGTGAAACGCACCGTGCCTGCCCGCAACGTCGGGTCGGCGGGACGCGGGCGATCGTAGGGCAGCGGCAGTTCGTCGGGCAGCCCGGCCAGCGCGGTGCGCCAGTACTCCAATTGGGTGCCCGCGACGCTCTGCGCGTCGGACTCCTCGCCGAGGCAGGCCCGCTGCCACAGCCCGAAATCGGCATACTGCACCGGCAGCGGTGCCCACGCGGGTGCACCACCGTCGCGTCGCGCCGCATAGGCGGTAGCCAGGTCCTTGGTCAACGGATAGAGCGACCAGCCGTCTGCGGCGATGTGATGCACCACGATGCCGAGCAGATGACGCTCGGATCCTGTGCTCAGCAGCATAATTCGCAGCGGCACGTCCTTGGTCAGATCGAAACCGCGGCGTGCGAGCTTGTGCAGCGCGAGGTCCGCGCCCGTCTCGTCGGTGACGGTCGGTGTGAGGGTGGGCATAACCCGCGAAGTCGGCAGCACGATCTGCTGAGCGCCGATGTTGTCCTGCGGGAACACCGTCCGAAGCACTTCGTGTCGGTCCATCACATCGGTGAGGGCCGCACGCAGTGCCCTGACATCCAGATCGCCGTCGATTCGAATGACGAATGCGATGTTGTAAGCGCTCGATTCAGGGGAGAATCGGTTGAGGAACCACAGTCGCTGCTGCGGCAGCGACAATGGAATGCGTCCCGGACGTGGGGTGTGTACAGCCAGCGCCATCCGTTGCGTCCGGGGCGCTTCCGTAATGCGCTCGGCGACGCCGGCGACCGTCGGCGCTTCGAAGATCTCCCGGACCGGCAGGTCGACACCGAATTCCGCGTGCAGCGCGGCGGCGAGCCTGGTGGCCAGCAGCGAGTTGCCGCCGACATCGAAGAAGCTGTCCTCCACACCGGTCACGGGCCGCCCGAGGATAGCGGCGAACACCGCCGAGACGCGCCTCTCCAGCTCCGTGCTCGGCGTGCGAGAGGACCCCAGCGCGGCGAAGACCGGTTCCGGCAATGCTTTTCGATCGAGCTTGCCCGCCGGACTGACCGGCATCTCGTCCAACACAATGACCGACGCAGGCACCATATATCCCGGCAGTCGCTGCCGCGCGGTCTCGCTGACGGCGGCAGCGTCTACCGCCGAATCAGTGGTCAGGTAGGCCGCAAGGCGGGGCTGCCCCTGTTCGTCGATGTGCACGACGGTCAGCGCCGAGCTCACCCCTGGATGCGCGCGCAGCACGTGATCGATCTCGCTGAGCTCGATGCGGAAGCCACGGATCTTGATCTGGTCGTCGGCGCGGCCGAGGAAGCGCAATCGACCGGTCGAATCGGCGACCACCAGGTCACCGGTCCGGTACATCCGTTCACCCCGCCGGCCGTGCGGATTGGCCGGAAAGCGTTGTGCGGTAAGGCTGTAGCGACCGTGATAGCCGCGAGCCAGGCCCGGGCCCGAAAGATACAACTCGCCGGGTGTCCCCGGCGGGACCGGATGCAACCGCCCGTCCAGCACGAACAGGCGCATGCCACGAACAGGATGGCCGAGCGGCACGGGCGCGCCGGCGACCATCGGCTTGCTCGCGGTCGCGGCGACGGTAGCCTCCGACGGTCCGTACATGTTGTGGATGCGGTGTTCGGCCGACCAGGTCTCGACCAGATCCGCTGCGCATGCCTCACCGCCGACGATGACCGCCTCGAGCTCGGGCAGATCTCCGGCCGGCACGGTCGCCAACGCGGCCGGGGTGATGAAGGCATGGGTCACCCGCTCCTCGCGCAGCAACGTGGCGAGTTCGGTACCACCGTAGATTCCTGCGGGCGCCACCACGATGGTCGCGCCCGCCGCGAAGCCGAGCAGCATCTCCAAGACCGACGCATCGAAGCTCGGCGAAGAGAAGTGCAGTGTCCGTGCCGAATCCGTCACACCGAACAGATACATCTGCTCGCTGGCCAGGGACGCGAGTCCGGCGTGGGTGACGATGACCGCCTTCGGCTGTCCGGTGGATCCGGAGGTGTAGATGAAATACGCCGGATGACTGGTGCGCATCGGGTGGTGTCGATCCGCGTCGGTGATCGGACCGGTGGAGTAGTCAGCGCATTCGGTTTCCAGCACGTCGGAGCCGAGCACCAGCCAGTCGACGTAGGTTTTCTTGTGGTGCTTACCACCGGCGGAAGGCCAGGCCGGCATGGCGGGCAGGCAGTCCGGGACGGTCAGGCCGAGCATTGCGCCCGAATCGGAGATCATGTGCCCGATCCGCTCGGCCGGATAGCTGGGGTCGATCGGCACATAGGCGGCGCCGGTCTTGGCGACGGCCCAGACCGCGGCGATCGAGTCGAGGCCGCGCGGCAGTGCGATAGCGACCACGACCTCAGGACCCGCACCGTGCTCGATCAGGGCCCGCGCCAAGCGATTGGACAGCTCGTCGAGTTCGCGATAGGTGGTGTCGACGCCGAGGTAGCGTACCGCGACCGCGTCGGGCAGGCGCTCGGCGATATCGGTGAACAGCCGGGCCAGGCTGACCGACGGCTCGGCGGGCGAACTGGCGATCGGCACCAGCTTCCCGGCTTCGCGTCGGTCGAGAATCTCCAGATCGCCGATCGGCATGGTCGGCGCGGCCACCACCGCGTTCAGCACGGCGACAAACCTGCGCGCAAAACTCTCGACCGTACGCCTGTCCAAAACATCCGTGGCATAACCGAATTCGACGTCCAGTGGCCCATCGCCGACGCTGTCGTGAATCTCGAGCTGCAGATCGAACTTGGCGACATCGGAGTCGATCGGCAGCACCTCGGCCCGAACGTCGGGCAGATCGATGCGCAGCTCCGGCGCACGGTCGTAGGACAGCATCACCTGGAACAGCGGATGGCGCGCTGCCGAGCGCTCCGGGTTGACGACCTCGACAAGACGTTCGAACGGGACGTCGGCGTTGGCGAAGGCGTTGAGGTCGGTCTCGCGCGCCACATCCAGCATCCGGTCGAAGCCGGCGGCCGGATCCACTTCGGTGCGCAGAACCAGGGTATTGACGAACATGCCGACCAGGTCGTCCAGCGCTGGGTCCGAACGGCCCGCGATCGGCGTGCCGATGGCGACATCGGTTGTCGCGCACAGCCTCGCAAGCAATGTCGCCAGCGCGGCATGCAGGACCATGAACATGCTCACGCCTCGTGCCGCCGCGAGTTCGGCCGCGGCACGTCGGGTCTCGGGGGCAATCGTGAACTCCACCCGATCACCGGTGGTCGACCGGCGCAGCGGGCGCGTCCGGTCCAGCGGCAGATCGAGCTGATCGGGCAGACCAGTCAGTGCCGTGCGCCAGTACGTCAACTGGCGGCTGAGCGCGCTGGCCGGATCGGCTTCCTCACCGAGCAGCTCGCGCTGCCACAGTGCGAAATCGGCGTACTGCACCGGCAGCGGTGTCCACTGCGGCGTGATGCCGCTCGATCGGGCGGCAACGGCCGTCATCAGATCCCGTGCCAGCGGCGCAATCGACCAACCGTCACCGCAGATGTGGTGCAGCACAACGAGAAACACATGCTGATCGGGCCCGGTGTGCCAGAGCGCGACCCGGATCGGCGCCTGACTGCGCAGATCGAAACCGTACCCGGCAAATTCGGCGGCGAGCGCAGCCACGTCCGCACCGACCGCACCGATCGGGTCGAGGGTGAGCGGGATTTCGGCGGCCGGATGCACGACCTGCCACGGCCCCTCGGTCGAGTCGGGGAAGGTGGTGCGCAGGCTCTCGTGGCGTTCGATCACGTCGACGAGTCCGGCCCGCAGTGCCTTGTGATCCAGCGGGCCGTCGATCCGGACCGCGAGAGGCATGTTGTAGGCGGCGGCGTGTTCGGCGAATCGGTTCAGGATCCACAGCCGCTGCTGGGCCAGCGAGAGTGGGATCCTCGCCGGGCGGCCTGCCGCGACCAGTTTCGGGGAGAACGTGTCCGGGTTGTGCGTGGCGAACCGCTCGGCCAGTGCGGTGATGGTCGAAGCCTCGAACAGGTCGCGGATGGTGAGACCGGTGCCGAGCGTGGCATTGATTCGGGCCACCGCCCGCGCGGCGATCAGCGAGTTGCCGCCGAGGTCGAAGAAGCTGTCCTCCACGCCGATATCGTCGGTATGGAGAACCTCCGCGAAGATGTCCGCGAGCACCCGTTCCACCTCGGTGCGCGGCTCGGCGGCGGTCCTGCCCGTAGGACGATGGGCGTGAGTCGGCGCAGGCAGCGCCTTGCGGTCGATCTTGCCGTTCGGGCTGAGCGGCAGTTCGTCGAGCGCCACGAGCACCGAAGGCACCATGTAGCCGGGCAGACTACGGCGCAGCACCGCGAGTAGTGCACCGGTATCCAGGCCGGCAGCGTCGATCTTCGCCGCCGGAGCAGGCACGACGTATCCGAGCAGTTCGTCACCGGTTCGTCCGGCCCGCGCCACGCATACCGCGCGGGCGACCCGGTCATCGGCGAGCAGCGCCGCCTCGATCTCGCCGAGTTCGATGCGCAGACCACGGATCTTGACCTGGAAGTCGCTGCGCCCCAGGTACTCGAGGACACCGCGGTCCGTCTCGTCGGCCTGCCATCGCGCGAGGTCGCCGGTGCGGTACATCCGGGCGCCCGGCGTGAACGGATTGGCCACGAAACGATCGGCGGTCAGCCGCGGCTGACCGAGGTAACCGCGAGCCAGCTGAACACCAGCCAGATAGAGCTCCCCCGCCACGCCCGGCGGTACCGGTTGCAGTCGCGAATCCAGTACATAGGTCTGGGTGTTCCACACCGGTGATCCGATGGGCACACTCGCCGGATCGGCCGGGCACGGCCAATAGGTGACATCGACCGCGGCCTCGGTGGGTCCGTAGAGGTTGTGCAGCCGAGTTCCGGGCAGCACCGCGTGGAAATCGCGGACAGTGGCCGCGGGCAATGCTTCACCACTGCAGAAGACCCGACGTAACCCGGTGCAGCCGCGCACATCGGTGTCGGTGACGAACACCGACAGCATGGACGGCACGAAATGTGCTGTGGTGATGCTCTTTTCGGCAATGGTGTGTGCCAGATAGGCGGGATCTCGATGCCCGTCCGGTGCCGCGATCACCAGTCGGGCACCGATCTGCAAGGGCCAGAAGAACTCCCACACCGACACATCGAAGGTGGCGGGGGTCTTCTGCAGCACCGCATCAGTGGCGTCGAGCGGATATTCGTGCTGCATCCAGCGCAGGCGGTTGATGATCGCGGCATGAGTCACGCCGACGCCCTTGGGCTTTCCGGTCGAGCCCGAGGTGAAGATGACATATGCCAGGTGATCGGCGCGCAACGGCACGCGCCGGTCGATATCGTTGATGGGGCGCGGGTCGTAGTCCGACAGCTCGACGGTGTCGATGGCCAACTGTGGGGTGTCCGCGGGCAGAGTGAGCTCGTCACGGGCGGCGATCAGCACGCAAACCGGTTCGGCCTGATGCAGGATCTCCTCGATCCGCTCGGCCGGGTGGTCGGGGTCCAGCGGCAGGTAGGCCGCACCGGCCTTGACAATCGCGTACATACCGACGAGCAGTTCCATGCTGCGCTGCAGGCACAGTGCGACCACGGATTCCGGACCCGCGCCACGCGCGATGAGCAGCCGGGCCAGCCGGTTGGTGCGCTCGTCGAACTCGCGGTAGGTCAATGCCTCGTCGCCGAATTCCAGCGCCGTCGCCTCCGGGCAGATCGCAGCGCGGTCATCGAACAGGCCGGCGAGGGTGCCTTGTCGGGCCGACGTCGCGGTGGCATTCCATGAGGTCAGCACACGTTCGCGTTCGGCATCGGTGATCGCCGCCAGCGACAACGCCGGAGTGCTGGGATCGACCGTGAGGAACCTCGTCAAGAAATCGAGGAAGCGGCTGTGGTGGGTGGCCACTTCGGCATCACCATAGAGCCGGGGGTTGGCCTCGAAGTCGACATGGATGCGGTTGCCTTCGCCGTTGTACAAGTTGATCGACAGGTCCTCGACCGGACCGGTCGCCAGCACATGCAGCGAGCCGAGCAGGCTGCCGAACTTCAGCTCGGAATGGAACAGCATGATGTTGACCATCGGTCCGAAGAATCCGCGGGCGTCGCGGGAGTAGCCGCAGTCTCGGCGGATGTCGTCGTGCTGATAGCGCTGATGCCGCAACGCGCCGGTGATCTGCAGTTCGGCGGCACGAACCGCGTCGCGCACGGTGGTCTCGGGACCGAACTGCAACCGGATCGGCACCACATTCGACACCACACCGGCCGAACGACGCAGCGCGACGGTGGTGCGCGCGGAGACCGGCAGGCTCAGTACCACGTCGGGATTACCGGTCACCGACCGCACATAACTGGCCAGCGCCGCGACGAAAAGGGTCGAGTTGTGCGTTTCGCACGCGGCCATCGTCGCGTCCATCGCCGCCGAGGTCTGCTCGTCGAGGACAGCCGTGGCGCGCCGCCTGCCCGCTTCGAGCCCGGCGGTGGTGTCGTTGACATTCGACAACGTCATCGGCTCGCCTGCACCCGCCAGCTGCTCGAGCCAATAGTCGCGATCGGTGCGGAACCGGCTCGAATCGCGGTAGGTGGACGCGTCGGCGTAGATCGTGGCCAGTGGCGTTGCCCGCGAGACCACCGGTTCGGTGTGGCCCTCGATCGCGGTGTAGATCTCGGCGGTGCGGGTCAGTGCGTTCATCGCACCGTAGCCGTCGATAACAATGTGATGGCCACGTGCGTACCAGATGTAGTCCGAATCGCCCGTCCGCAGTACCACATTCGTAGTGAGAGGATCGTGTTCCAGATCGATCGGCGAGCTGGCATGCTCGTTCATCCAGCGCATCGCGGCCGCGCGCGGATCGGCCTCCTCGCGCAAATCGATCCTGGCCCAGCCTGGACGCCGCTCCGGATCGATCACCTGGTGTGGAACTCCGTCGATCTCGACCAGCCGGACGTGGCCGACCTCGGTTTCGGCCCCGAAACGTTCGATCGAGTAGAGCAGCATGCCGACATCGAGATCACCGTGGAGCTCGACGTACTGAGCGATCGTGAGCGGCACATCGGGGCGGATCCGCTGCGCGTACCACAGGGCCGTCTGCGCGGGCGAGAGTGCAAAGGGCTGGGCCGAGAATTCACCGGAAGAACATTGGGCTACACGGTCCGTGGCCAATGAACTCATCAATCACTCCATTTCTGCCGCTGTTGACGCACTCCCCAAGCACCGCCACAGCAGACGCGCACGCGCCAGCCGTAGGACGTGATCCACGCCCTATGATTCGGAGCATCACATCGGCCGGATGGCCGACGTTTTGGATTTGTTTCACATCCAACGCCGTTGGCGGCAAGCCACTTTCATCAGCTACGTCTCCGCAAACTCGACGTTTTTGACGAAAATAGGCCCGATACGGCGGGATATGGCGACAAGCGGAGCGGCGACCATCAGTTCTAGCTACATACTGGCGAATGATGCGCAAAGCCAAGGGGCGGGCATCCGCCAGTCACACCAGCCCCAAAAGATACCGAACGTTCGGTTATGGACGTGTTATAGCAACGTAGAGAAGATCAACCGCCGCGTGGAGCCATCGGCGGCCGCGTGGATCGAACGCGTGCCAAGATCAAGCGACCGGCTCATCGAGGGAAGTATCCGCACCGGTCGCTGTGCTACCGCGGGCCATGCGCCGCCGCGTAGTAGTGAACACTACAGCGGCAGCGGTCAGGATAACCGAGAGCAGTTCCGGCGCGGGTCCGATTCGGGTGGCAAATGTCATCGAGCTGCGCAACGGTAGCTCAGCGACCAGCGCGGCGGGCACAAATTTGGCGGTCTCCTGCTGCACCACACCGTCGGCACCGATGATCGCGCTGACCCCGGAGGTCGCAGCGACGACCAGCGCGCGGCCGTGCTCGACCGCGCGCACGCGCGACATGGCCAGCTGCTGGTAGGTCATCTCACTGTCACCAAAGGTCGCATTGTTGGTCGGCACGGTCAGCAATTGAGCGCCTGCCCGCATCGAATCACGGAAAGCCCGATCGAAGGCCACCTCGTAGCAGGTGGCGACGCCGATCTCGACGCCATCGGCGCGCACCACACCGTCACCGTGACCGGGCACGAAATATCCGGCACGATCGGCGTATTCGGAGAACAGTCGGAAGAAGCTGCGCATCGGCAGGTATTCACCGAACGGCTGGATGATCTTCTTGTCGTGCCGCTCGCCCGGACCGGCCGCGCTGTTCCACACGATCACCGAATTGGTCGTCGTGCGGTCGGCGTTCACCAGCACCGCGCCGACCAGAATCGGCGCATCGATCTGCTGCGACGCCTGAGTGATCAGCGCGCCCGCGTCGGCGTTGCGCAATGGGTCGATGTCCGACGAGTTCTCCGGCCAGATCACGATGTCGGGCTTGCGCACCCGCCCCTGCGCGACTGCCCGAGCCAGTTCCTCGGTGCGCCGGACATGGTTGTCCAGCACGGCGCGCCGCTGTGCATTGAAGTCCAACCCGAGCCGCGGCACGCTGCCCTGGATCGCGGCGACCGTGATCATCCGGTCGCCATCCTCCGGGCCGGGCAGCGCGGACCGGAGGATCGCTCCGGCGCAAGGCATGCTGGCCAGCGCCACTGCCACAGCGATAATTCCGAAGCGAGCGGGCCGGTCACGGGTTGTTTCGGTGTCCGCACGCGCAGCCGACCGCAACTGGAGAACAAGTGCTGCCCCAGCAGCGCCGGTCAACGCCACCGCGAAACCTATCAACGGAGCGCCACCGAGCATCGCCAACGGCAGATACCATCCGTCGGCCTGACCGAATGCCACACGGCCCCAAGGAAATCCGCCGAAGGGAAAACTGGATCGGACCCACTCCGTCGACGTCCACGCCAGGGCCACCCACAGCGGCCAAGCGGGCAATGTGCACAGCAGGCGCGCCAGCAGCCCGAAAAGTCCGATATACACCGCGCACACCGTCGAAAGCGTCAGCCACGGCACCGGGCCGACGTATATCCCCGTCCACGGCAGCAGTGGGATGAAAAACCCGAGGCCGGCGAGGAATCCGTAGCCGAATCCGCCACGCAGCCTGCCACTGCCGCGCACCGTCAGCGTGAGCACCGCGATGCCGAGCGGCGCGAGGAACCACCACGGGCGCGGCGGGAAGCTACCGAACAACACCACACCCGCAAGCACCGCAGACACCGACCGCCACCACACCGGATGCCGTCCGATACCGGTCGTGAGCTGCCGCCATCGCGCAGCGCACCACTCGCGATTCACCGGTGGCCACCTTCCGCCACCACGCCCATCGGCCCGTCTCCCACCGGTTCCCTACTGGTCATCGACCACAAATCCGGCCGCGTCGACCCGCGGCCCGCTGCGCGTGTCACGGTCGCGCACTCCGCGATGCGGGCCGCGCGGCGGCATCGAGATCCGATGTCGTTGCGATACTGCCGGTTTCACGCTTCATGAATCGTCACTCCGCGGTGCACGGTCCGCAGACAGGTCGGCAGTGCCGCATCCAGCTCCAGCGGAGGCAGTCCGGGGACCCGAGAACGCGGGTCGGTGGACCAACGCTGCACCGTATCCGCGGCTGCGGCGACGACGAGTTCGTCGGCTTCCCACACCGCGTAGGAGGCGGGAGCTCCGGGTACCAGCGTGCCGGCGATGCCGTCGCGGACCCCGCCTGCTCGCCACGCTCCCCTGGTGGCTGCGGCGAAGGCGGCGCGTGGGGACAGGCCGTGGCCTGCCGTACGGTGCTGGACGGCTGCGCGGACGGCCGACCAGGGGTCCACAGTGGTGACCGGTGCGTCCGATCCGATCGCCAGCGCGATACCGGCAGCGGCCATCGCGGCGAAGGGATTCAGGGTGGCGGCGCGTTCACCACCGAGGCGGGCGGCATACATCCCGTCCTGTCCACCCCAGGTCGCATCGAAAACTGGTTGCACGCTGGCGATCACACCCCAGGCGGCGAGTTGGCCGATCTGCTCGGCATCGATCATCTCTGCATGTTCGACCCGGTGCGCGCGCGCGGCGACGGCCGGTCCGCCCAGAGTCGTCACCACCCGCTCGAATCCGGCGACGACCGCGTCCATGGCAGCGTCGCCGATAACATGGAAGCCCGCCTGGATGCCTGCCTCGGTACACGCCTGCACGTGTGCTGCGATCGCATCGGTGTCGATGTAGCCGATGCCGGAGCCGGTGGAGTCAGCATACGGCTCGCGCAGCCAGGCGGTGTGCGAGCCGAGCGAGCCGTCGACGAACAGATCGCCACCCAGCGCGTGCACACCGAGTTCACCGACCAGAGCACGCGCCTCGTCCGCGGTGCGTACCAGCTCACCCCAGTACACACGAACGTCCACGCCGTGCTTGAACTCGAGCAGTTCGCGCACGTCGGTCCGGCCCGCGATCTCCGGCCCCGCGCACTCGTGCACCGCGACGATGCCATGAGCAGCGGCGGCATCCAGGGCCGCCCGGCGAGCCCGATCACGGTGGGCCCGATCCAATCCCGTGAGCACGGTCGCGCGCACGAGGTGATGAGCGGTGGCGCGCAAGGGCTCACCCCTGGTGAATCCGGTCGCTCCGGTCAGCTGGGGCACGGCGTTCAACAGCTCGGTGGACACCACCGCCGAATGCGCGTCGATCCGAGACAGATAGACCTGACGGCCCGGCCCGACCGCGGCGTCGATCTCCTCGACAGTCGGCGGCCTGCCCTCGGCCCAACGCGTCTCGTCCCAGCCGTCACCGAGTATCGCCCCGCCGGGATGCACGGTCGCGTAATCGCGCAGCAGCTCCAGGCAGTGGGTGAGCGAACGCGCGACCGACAGGTCCAACCCGGTCAGCTTCAAGCCGAGCGCCGTCACATGCACGTGCGGATCGACGAACGCCGGTGCCACGAACGCTCCACCGAGGTCGATGATCTCCGCATCGGGATGCAGCGCCCGGCCCGGTTGCTCGGCGCCGAGCCACACGACGGTCCCGTCGGTCACCGCCATCGCCGTCGCGTCGGGTGAACTGGAACTGTAGAAGCGACCGCCGATCAGCAACTGGGTACTCACGGGAGACCAGTCTGCCGTATGTGGCTCGTCAGCCTTTCAGCGCCGCTTGCAGTGACTCGTCGGGCGGCAATGCCAACAGCGCCATGACTTCGGCATATGCAGGCGGCGACGCACCATGCCCACTGCCCGACGCGCGGCAACCCGCCGCCACGGCTATGAGCTCCAGCCGCAGCGCTGCGGCCGTGAATCCGGAAATAGATTGTCCCGCAGCCGCTGCCGCCTGTCTCACGGCTGCGGCCAGCTCCTGGCTCACCGTCACGGTGAGCTGCTCGGTGGCCATCTGGGCACGATAGCCCTTCGGACCGCCGTGCGGAAGTAGGTATCGGCCCAGCGGTCGAAAGCTCTACGTGCCGACCCGGTCGCGAATCGCGGCCTGCTCCGCCAGTTCGAGTTCGATGAAGGCGCCGATCATTGCCCGCCATACCGATTCGGCGACCACGGGCGACAGCCCCGCCGCTGCGGCGCGCTCCTGAGCCAGGGCGACTACCTGCTCTACCCGGCCCGGCGCTCGCACGGCTTGCTCGTCGGTCTTGTGCGCGGCGGCCATGCGCACCAATTTCTGGCGGTCTGCCAGTAGCCGCACCAGGTCCGCGTCGATCGCGTCGATGAGGGAGCGGACCTGGGCAAGTGACATCGGATCGGACATAGCGCAAGACGCTAGGGCACGGCACGCCCTTCGGCAGACCGACCTCGACCGATCAGTCGCCGATCGCACGCCGAGTCGACGGCGGTCCGTCGTCGTACCACTCGGAGACGACGGCGCCATCGACGACATCGTCACCGTCGATGACTACACCGCGATAAGGCATCGCCGCGGCCATGCGGCCCAGGCGCCGAGCGCCGAGCGTGGTCACGAACGGCCGAATCACGAAGCGGGTCGGTGGCAGTAGAAATAGCAGGCCGACAACCGAGGTGACCAAGCCGGGGATGGAGATCAAGAAAGCGCCTGCGGCGACGAGTACGCCGTTGGCGACAGCGGCACCGGGGACAGCCTCACCTCGGCCCGCGCGACCGAGCTGCGCGAACACGCGCCGCCCCTGGGAGCGGATCAGCAGCACGCCTGCGGCCGATACCCCGATCAGCACCAGGATGGCGGGAAAGGTGCCGATCAGTTGGCTGAGACCGAAGAGCGCGGCGAACTCGACGACCAGATAGAGCACGAACAACACGGCAGGCATGGTGCCCCTTTCGGACGATCTATGTCATTCCAACGCACCAAGGGCCTGCTTTTCTCCCGAACCAGCCCGATATCTCGCTGAGATCGCCTGCTTACCCGCCCGGCCGGACGAGACCGGTCTCGTACGCCAGCACGACGGCCTGGACTCGATCGCGCAGACCGAGCTTTGTCAGCACCCTGCCCACGTGTGTCTTGACAGTCGCCTCCGAAAGGTACAACTGTTCGGCGATCTCCGCGTTGGAGCGACCGGCGGCAATCTGCTCGAGTACCTCACGCTCCCGCGCGGTCAACACGTCGAGGATGCCGGGGTCACGCATTCCGCCCGGATCGTCGGCAATGAGCCGGTCCAGCAGCCGCTTGGTCACTTTGGGCGACACGACGGCATCCCCCGCCGCCACACTCCGAATGGCGGAGATCAGATCCTCGGGTGGGGTGTCCTTGAGCAGGAAGCCGCTCGCCCCCGCCCGCAGGGCCCCCAAGGCGTGCTCGTCGAGATCGAACGTCGTCATCACCAGCACTCGGCTGCCGTCGCCCGCGCCGACGATCCGCCCGGTCGCGGTGACACCGTCGACGACGGGCATCCGCACGTCCATCAACACCACGTCCGGCCGCAGTTCCTTGGCTCGTGACACCGCCACGGCGCCGTTCTCGGCCTCTCCGATCACCTCGATGTCGGGATGCGCACCCAGCACCATCTTCAACCCCATGCGCATGAGTTCCTGGTCATCGACAACGAGAACGGTGATCGGCACCTGCCCAATCTATCGTCCCTGCGGGCCTGCCCCGCCGGGCCCGCTTCGTCCATCTTCCGATCCCGCGGCGCCCTGTTTTATTCCCTGACCGCCATTCTCGCCTGCGACAGCGCGAAAGCCGTTGCACTGCTGGATGATTCCGGCCCCGCCTCAGGTCGCGTCGGAGATGCCGAGCGGAATAGTCGCGCACACGCGCCAGGCACCGTCGGTAGTGCGGCCCGTTTCGAGGGTGCCGCCGAGAACGGCCATGCGTTCACGCATTCCAGCCAGCCCCATACCGCCGCCCTTGATCGCATTGCCGTTCAGTTCCTGGACCGGGCTGCCGCCGGAGTCGGTGACCTCGATCAGGACATCGGACTCGCGCCGAAGCACCCGGACCCAGGCTTTCGGGTGCGGGCCCGCATGGCGCAGGGTGTTGGTCAGTGATTCCTGGACGATGCGGTGCACACCCAGGCTGACCTCGGGCGGGATGGTATCGAGTTCCCCGGTCAGCTCGAGTTCTACGGCGAGGCCGGTGCCGCGCATCATCTCGACAAGCTTGGCGATGCCGGCAGTCCCGTGCTGCGGCACCTGCTCGAGTGCTGGTTCGACGCGCAGCAGCGCGACGGTGCGGCGCAGTTCGCGCAGTGCCTCGCGGCCGGTGCTTGCGATGGTGGTGAGGGCTTGTTCGGCGGCGTCGGGGTCGCGGCGCAGTGCGTACCTCGCGCCGTCGGCCTGCACGATGATCACGCTCACCGCATGCGCGACGACGTCGTGGAGTTCACGGGCGATACGGGTGCGTTCGAAGGACACCGCGTCGTGCGCACGTCGTTCCCGGTCGTAGTCGGCGACCGCGAGTCGCGCCGCGACCTCGGTGTCGTAGGCGTGCCGTGCACCGATGAACTCTGCGAGCGTCCAGCACAGCGTGAAGAACATCGCGGTGAAGAGGGCGTCGCTGCCCGCGGGCTTGTGTAGCAGCAGGAAGGAAAAGCTACTGTCCACCGCGAGTCCGACGGCGAACCACAGACCCTCACGCCTGCCGACATAGGCGACCAGTGTGTAGAGCATGATGCCGAGCCCGAACAGTGCGATGTGATCGGCTTTGTCCTCGGACAAATATCCGACCACCGTGGAGGTGATCGACAGCGCCAGCATCGCCGCGGCCATCGCACGCGGATACAACCGACGCAACGCCACCGGACCAGGCAGTAGCACACCGATTCCGAGGTAGGCGAGCTTGTGATCGGAATTGGCCACGCCCAGCACCTCGAGCAGCAACAGCGCCATGGCCAGCGCCGAATCTGCGACTAGGGGCCTATCGCGGAGCCACAAACTGAATCGGCGCACGAATATCAGCCTATGTCGGGGTCGGGATCTCCCGATGGGCCCGTCGGGAGATCCCGCGTGTCGGCCGGCCGAGATCGGCTCGGCGCGCCGGTTCGAACCTTTTACCCATGTCGGCCCAACTCGCACAGACCGGCGCGGCCGCCGATCTCATCGATGCGGCCGACCCCGGCTCGGGCCTGCCAGGTGATCCCAGCTCCCACATACCGAGCGTATGGAGATCCGCGCACAGCGGCAGGCCGACCGCGGGAGCGCATGGGTGGTGACGATCCGACCCGCGTCCATCTGGTTTCCTGACCGCGTGGATTTTGCAGACTGGGCGGCCTTGCTGGTTGCCGCGACCGCCGCGGGTTGGGTCGACGCGGTGGTCGGCGGCGGCGGATTGATCATTTTGCCGACCCTGTTCCTGGTCTCGCCCGGAATCGTGCCGCAAACCGCGCTCGGCACAAACAAATTCGCGGCCGTCGCGGGCACCGGAGCCTCGGTTGCGACCTTCGCGCGGAAGGTTCCGATGCGCTGGCGGGTGCTACTGCCCGCCGCAGGCATCGCCGCGGTGGCCGCGGCGACCGGTGCTGCCGCGGTCTCCCTCATCGACCGCGACCTGTTCATTCCGATCGTGATGGTGGTCCTGGTCGGGGTCGCGATCTTCGTCACCCTGCGCCCTGCGATCGGTGTCACGATCGCGACACATCCACCGACGCGGCGCAAATTCATCTTGGTGGTCGCGCTGGCCGCCGGGCTCGTCGGTTTCTATGACGGCCTGCTCGGACCGGGCACCGGCACGTTCCTGATCATCACCTTCGCAACACTGCTCGGCACCGAGTTCGTGCGCGCGGCGGCAATGGCGAAGGTGATCAATTGCGGGTCGAACGTCGGCGCGCTGGTCTTCTTCGGCGTGACCGGTCACATCATGTTCGGGCTCGGCGCGGCCATGGCCGTGTGCAACGTGGCAGGCGCCATCGCCGGCTCGCGCATGGCCTTGCGCAAGGGCGCTGAGTTCGTGCGGATCGTGCTGCTCGTGGTGGTGATCGTGATGGTGATTCGGTTGGGCTGGCAGCAATTCGGCTGACGCAGGGCGCGCGGTTCAGCCGACCGGATGAGCGTGCATGGTGGAGTTCGAGGCGAGCCAGGGTTGTAGGACCCGCGAGGTCGTTTCATGGATACGTCGGTGCAGTCGCTCGCCGTCCTCCGCACCGACATGCGGACCCTGGAACAGCACGGTCAGCGCACCGGAGACCGCACCGACGACCGCACCGACCAGCGCCGCGGCGCCGACCTCGTCCAGTTCCGAGGCAAACGCGTGGTGCAGTTGCCTGGCGATCTCCCGCTGGGCAACCAACTGCGCATGCGCCGCACGCCCGCTCACCGCGGGCACAGTCCGCGAGACCTGTGCGCGCAACGCGGCGATCCGCGCGCTCAGATCGTCGACGAGATGTTCGCCGGGATTGTCGCCCGCCGCGCGCAGCGCACGCAGCAGCACCTCCACCGGACGTTCGCCGTGGCGACGGCTGGCAATGGCGGCCACCGCCGCGCGCACGCGCTCGTCCTGCTCGGGGAACAGCAGTTCTTCCTTGCTCGCGAAGTAATTGAAGAACGTGCGGGTGCCGACCTCCGCCGCGGCGGCGATGTCGGCCACCGTCGTTTCCTCGTAACCTCTGTTCTCGAATAGTTCGACGGCTGCCTCGAGGAGGGCGCGGCGGGTACGTTCTCGTTTGCGATCGCGGAGGGCGGATGGCGGCACGCGGGCACAGTACGGCATTTGACGACTCGGGTACGGTAGGCAACGGTTTCGCGCGTGCCGTCACCCATTTGCGATGGTCGAAGCCCGATCTGCCCCGATTTGCGGCGACCGGCGCGTCGTCCTGCGGCCTGCGCCTCCGATCGCAGCGGACCTCCGATCCCGCGCGTCGCGGTTCACCGGGGCGTGGCCGAACATTCGCCCGTTCAAGCGTTTTGGGCGGTCGCGATACGGGCATCGCGCAAGCATCGTGTGCCGCTTTGCAGTTCATGCAACATTGCGCCGTGGGCATATTCGCGCGGCGTGTACTCGCGGTGCTGCGCCGCGGCACCGAGGGGAGCGACTAAGTTGGTGCGGGTGAGCATCGCGACTTCCAAGGATGTGGACGCCGAGTTCCTTTCGCTGCCGCTGACCGCGCTCGCCGATGCTGCGTTGTCCGCGGCGAAGGCGGCGGGGGCCGAGCACGCGGATCTGCGAGTACACCGGCTGGTCACCCAGTCGATCCGCTTGCGAGACGGCCGGGTGGAGGCGATCAGTAATGCGACCGACCTCGGTTTCGCCGTCCGCGTAGTGGTCGCCGGCACATGGGGCTTCGCCTCGCACGCCGCCCTCACCACCTCGGCCGCGGCCGAGGTGGCCCGCCGCGCGGTAACGGTGGCAACGACACTGCGCGCGCTGAACCGTGAGCGCGTCGAGCTCGCCGCGGAACCCCGCTACGACAATGTGCGGTGGGTGTCGTCCTATGACCTCGACCCGTTCGCCGTGCCGACCACCGACAAGGTCGCGCTGCTGCAGGACTATTCCGGCCGACTGTCCGCCGCCGACGGGGTCGACCACGTCACCGCCGCGGTGCTGCAGGTCAAGGAACAGACCTTCTACGCTGACACCGCGGGCTCGGCCATCACCCAGCAGCGGGTGCGGCTGTATCCGCAATTCGAGGCGATCACCGTCGATTCCGCAGCGGGCGTCTTCGAAACCATGCGCACCCTTGCGCCTCCCGCCGGACGCGGCTGGGAGTACCTCGCCGGTGCGGACCGCATGTGGGACTGGGGCGACGAGCTCACCCGAATCCCCGAGTGGCTGGCCGAGAAGGTAAAAGCCCCGACCGTGCAGGCAGGCCCGACCGATCTGGTCATCGACCCGACAAACCTATGGTTGACCATCCACGAGTCCATCGGCCACGCCACCGAATACGACCGCGCCATCGGCTACGAATCCGCCTACGCAGGCACCTCGTTCGCGACGCCGGACAAGCTCGGCACCCTGCGGTACGGCACCCCGATCATGCACGTCACCGGCGACCGCACGCAGGAGCACGGTCTTGCCACCGTCGGTTACGACGACGAAGGCGTTGCCGGGCAGCGCTGGGATCTGGTGCGTGACGGCGTTCTCGTCGGTTACCAACTCGACCGGGTGTTCGCTCCGCGTCTCGGGCTGGACCGCTCGAACGGCTGCTCCTACGCCGACTCGCCACACCACGTTCCGATCCAGCGCATGGCCAACGTCTCGCTACAACCGGACCCCACCCGCGACACCACAACCGAAGAGCTCATTTCGCGCGTCGAGAACGGCATCTACATCGTCGGCGACAAGTCATGGTCGATCGACATGCAGCGCTACAACTTCCAGTTCACCGGCCAGCGGTTCTTCCGCATCCGGAACGGCAAGCTCGACGGCCAGCTCCGCGACGTCGCCTACCAGGCGACGACCACCGACTTCTGGGGCTCGATGGAGGCGGTGGGCGGCCCGTCCACCTGGCGGCTCGGCGGTGCTTTCAACTGCGGCAAGGCCCAGCCGGGTCAGGTCGCCGCGGTCAGTCATGGCTGCCCGTCGATTCTGGTGCGCGGCATCAATATTCTCAACACCCGGACGGAGGCGGGCCAGTGAACGCGATCGGTACCGGCCAGATGCCCGCAGGCGCGGTCGTCGAGCAGGCCCTCTCTCTCTCACGGGCGGACGAGGCGATAGTAATCGTCACCGACGCCAACGAGGCCTCACTGCGGTGGGCGGGCAATTCGATGACCACCAACGGCTCCTCGATTTCCCGCGACTGGGCGGTGATCTCGGTCTTCCGCGACGGACCGAACTCCGCGCGGGTCGGCAGCATCAGCTCGACCAGCGTCGACCCGAACGACATCGAGGCCGTGGTGCGTGCCAGCGAGGCAGCCGCCCGCACCGCCGAAGCCGCCAAGGACGCGATGCCGTTGCTCACTCCCGATATCGACGACGCAGCCGACTGGGCAGCGGCGCCGGGCAACACCGGCATAGAGGTTTTCACCGACCTCGCTCGCGACCTGTCCAAGGGATTCGACGGAACCGATCGCCTCTACGGTTTCGCCCACCACCAGATCCACACCACGTGGCTGGGCACCTCCACCGGTATCCGACGCCGATTCGTGCAGCCCACCGGTTCGGTGGAGATCAATGGAAAACGTGGAGAGGGTACCGATCTGGCCAGCGCCTGGGTCGGTGTCGGCACCGCGGACTTCACCGATGTCGATATTCCCCGCCTCCTCACCGAGCTCGCACGTCGCCTCGATTGGTCCAAGCGTCGCGTCGAGCTGCCCGCAGGCCGCTACGAAACACTGCTGCCGCCCTCGGCAGTCGCCGACCTGATGATCTACATGGCCTGGGAGATGGAGGGCCGCGGGGCGCAAGAGGGCCACACCGCCTTCGCCCGCGCAGGCGGCACCCGAATCGGCGAGCGGCTCACCGACATTCCGCTGACCCTGTACTCCGACCCGTGGGCCGATGGTCTCGAATACCGTCCGTTCGTCGCGACATCCGCCTCCTCGGAGACGCTCTCGGTCTTCGATAACGGTATGTCCGCGCAACGGGTCGACTGGTTGCGCGACGGCGTCATCGAATCTCTCGCCTATCCGCGCGCCACCGCCACCGAATTCGATGCGCCCACCACACTGCCCGCCGAGAACCTGCTGCTGACCGGCGGCTCCGGCGCCGATCTCGACGACATGATCGCCCGTACCGAACGCGGCCTGCTGCTCACCACGCTCTGGTACATCCGCGAGGTCGACCCGGCGACACTGCTGCTGACCGGACTCACTCGTGACGGCGTCTACCTCGTCGAGAACGGGGAAGTCACCGCTGCTGTCAATAACTTCCGCTTCAACGAAAGCCCCATCGATCTGCTGCGCCGCGTCAGCGAGGCGGGTGCTACCGAGACCACGCTCCCCCGCGAATGGAAGGACTGGTTCACCCGAACGGCCATGCCGCCGTTGCGGATTCCCGACTTCCACATGTCTTCGGTCAGTCAGGCCACCTGACCGGCACAGGAGGTGGCCGACGGCTGACCGTCCGACCGTACCCGGCGATGGTCAGGCGACGGGCGTGATTTCGATGCCGATGGTGGCCGCTTTGCCACGGCGCAGGCTGCTTCCGAGAATGACCAGCGGGCCGAGCAGCCAGTATTTCTTCTTGAGCAGTTTGCGGACCCGCTCGGTGCCCTCCGCATCGAGCACCCGTCCGGTGCCCTCGATCACCTCGCCGCGCGGCTTGCCGGAGGCGCTGCACGGCTGCACGGTGACGGCCGCGTTGCGGCGCAGCCGCTTCACCTTCCAACTGTCGGTCACCGTCCACACATACAGCTTGCCTGCGTCGGCCGCCGCCCACACGGCGGTGCCGACGGGTGTGCCGTCCTTACGGAACGTTGTCAGCAGAACGTAATCCGCCTTGCCGACGGCCCCGAGCGTGTTCGTCATGAGGGCAGCGTATTCGGTCGCTCCGACATCCGGTATTCGCCCGCTTCCAACCGTTCGAGCAGGCCGTCGGTCCAGCCCGCCAGGTGGCCGAACACTCCGCTCCACAGTTCGAGCAGGTCGGTGGCGTGTGGCGGTTCATAGCGGCCGGGGAACGAGGGGATCATGGCGAGCAGGTCATTGCGGACGGCTTCGCTGCGACGGCGCTGTTCGCGCAGCTTCTCGATGACGTGCGCACGCGGCAACGCGTCCATGAACGCGATGGCGGCGCCGAGTTCTTCCATATCGATGCTCACCAGCGCCTCGTCCATCAGCGCGCGGAACTCCGCCTCACCAGCTTCAGTCACTTCGAACAAGGTGCGGCCAGGGCCCTGATCGCTGCCCTCGGTCCCGAAGGCGCTGAGTTTGCCTTCCTGGGTCAGTTGCCTGAGCGCGTGGTAGATCGAGCCCGGTTTGACGTTCGTCCACGTTTCCGCACGCCAGGACAACAATTCGCGGCGCACCGCATAGCCGTAGGTGGGTTGACGCAACCGCATCACACCGAGGACGAGCAGCCGCACGGCCGACATCGACGAACTCCTTTCAGCACAGAACAGCGATGCTACTCAAACTTGACTTGCGCCAAAACACCACCCTAACCTCAGGTAGTCAAATTTGATTACAGCAGTGCGGAGGCAGACATGGGAGACACGGCGGTTCCAGTGCTCCAAAGCGGCAACCTGGCCGACACCCTGGACTTCTACCGAACCCTCGGATACACCGTCACCTACCAGCAGACCCGCCCCTACAACTACGGCGCCGTCGAGGCCAACGGCTGCGCCCTGCATTTCGCATCCGAACCTCGAAGCACCGAACTCCCTACCGAACAGGTCGCCTGCCTGGTCATGATCGACGATGTCGCCGCCAGACACCGCGCCTTCACCGAGGCGCTGCGCACCCGCTACGGCAAGGTCCCGGCAAAGGGCTGCCCGCGCATCACCCGATTTCGGCCAGGCCAGAGCAGATTCACGATGGTCGACCCGGTGGGCAACTCGGTGATCTACATCCAGCGCGACGAACCGATGGAGGTCGAGTACGGCGGTTCGCGTGAACTCGAAGGCCTGGCACGAGTGTTGGACAACGCGCGCATTCTGCGTGATTTCAAGAACGACGACGAGACCGCCATTCGCGTACTCGAGGTCGGACTCGGGCGATTCGGCGCCGAAGCCCCGCGCCCGGACAAGGCACGGGCATTGTCCGCATTGATCGAACTGTCCGTTGCCACAAACGGATCTGCCCGTGGGGAACAGTGGCGGGCCGAACTGCGGGCGATGAAGCTTTCCGAGGCCGAGCGCACGTCGGTAGCGAAAGAACTGCGCGCGGCCACCGATCTGGCCGACTGGCTATCCGAAGAAGGCTGACCCGCGCCGCGTGTCAGCCGACCAACGTAAGGATCTCCGGCCCATCGGCGGTGATCGCGACGGCGTGCTCGGAATGCGCGGTGCGCGATCCATCGGCCGACCGAATCGTCCAACCATCGGGATCGGTGTAGATCCGGTCGGTCGTGGCCGCGAACCACGGCTCGATGGCAATCGTCAGCCCCGGCCGAAGCCGGTATCCGCGCCCGGCGCGCCCCGCATTCGGTATGTGCGGGTCTTCGTGCATGGTGCGCCCGAGGCCATGCCCGCCGAATTCGGTGTTCACCGGATACCCGTAGGCATGCGCCACATCCGCGATCGCGGCGGAGATATCTCCGATCCTATTGCCGGGCAACGCCACTGCGATTGCCGCGGCCAAGGCATCCTCTGTGGCCCGCACCAGTTGAACATCCTCCGGCGCAGCCGTACCGACGATCACGCTGACCGCCGAGTCCGCCACCCAACCGTCGACGCCGATTGCCAGATCCATGCTCAGCACATCACCATCACGCAGCGCGTAATCGAACGGGAGCCCATGCAGCACAGCGTCATTGACCGATAGACAGACGGTGTTACGGAACGGGCCCCGCCCGAAGGACGGCACGTAATCCCAGTAGCACGACTCCGCTCCCCGCTGCCGAATCCGTTCCCGCACAATAGCTTCCAGCTCCAGCAGATTCACGCCGACCTGCGCGCGTTGCCGCAACTCGGCCAGGATCTCCGCGACGAACTGCCCCGCGACCCGCATCCGCGCAATCTCGTCGCGACTCTTCAGCTCCACCATCAACCTGCTCCAATCGGTATTTAAATACCACCCTAGCCGGTGCGGTATTTTAATACCAGCCACTTGCGGTATTTAAATACCGCCCATACGCTCGTGCCATGGTTCGCCTCCCACTGACGCCCACACAGGTCGAGGCCGGTCGCCGCCTCGGCACCCGACTGCGCGCCGCCCGCGCGGATCGTGACCTCGTTGAAACCGCTGCCGCAGCGGGCATCTCGCCGGAAACTCTCCGCAAGATCGAAACCGGACGCCTTCCCACCCCCGCCTTCGGCACCGTCGTGTCCGTCGCTGCCGTCCTGAACATTCCGCTGGAAGAACTCGCGAACGTCTGGCGCTCCACCGGCCTAGCCGAATCTGCGTGACCACGGCATACCCGAGGCTTTATGGTTCGGGGGGCACACGGCGTGATGGCAATGCCAACCGACGGGTCCGCGCCCTCGGTCGCCCTGCTGCACATCCGGCGGAGCCATCCAATCGAGGCTGGAAGCCGCCACCCGGAAAGGAATTGCGCGGCAACGACGCCACCGCGAGTGCACCAGTAGATGCCGATGGCAGTCAGCAGCGGGTTGCGATCGTCGTGACCGCCGGCTCCTCCCCCGAGCCGCAATCACCCGGTTCCCCGACGTTCCGATCTGACGAAAGATCAACTCCACGCTCGCCGGGTCGAATCCATGGAGCCGAATCCCGGCCGCGCCGATCACGCTCATGTCACAGCGGCAACCCGGTGCAGGTTGCGCTACTTCAAGTCGTCGATGGTGGCGGGTTCAATCGGACAGCTCACGGTGCGTGGCACATCGATCTCCGCACTTCCGGACGCGGGTGAGCTCGACGCATTATTCGAGACGGTGGCTATGCGGACAGTGTCGATGGGAACCGATTGATCGCCGAGAATATCGAGTGCCCCGACCCCGGCCAGAATCATGCCAGCGGTAGCCACAATGAGCTTCGAACGTGTCATGACCTGCTCCCGCTGGTTGGGCGAACTTACCTACCGAGCCCGAGCCGTCTCGTGGATGCCTCGTGCTCCGTTGATCGCTAGCGGTTTGCCATTGAGTTAAAACCGTAAGTCGCGATTCATCAGTTGATCAAGACACAGATGGGTCACGAATACGAGAATTCGGAGTGTCACTGCCCGAGATCCGGCGCGATCCGCAGTATTACGCGGTCTCACGGTGCAGTCCCTTCACGCCCCCGGGGCACCGTCTTTGCCATGGACGACAGCGAACTGAAGCCCGCCGACAGGTCGCCCCTACGCCGGACCGGGCTCGTCCCGAGCGTCGACATCAGGCCAAGGACGCGGCCGAGGACGAGAGATGCCGGTGAGCCACCTTTATCCGGCGAGTCGATATTGCCACAGAGTTGCCCACGCCCGCCCCGCACGATCGGGCAATGACAAACTCGACGCGCCCCGCTGTCACCGCTCGCCGCGCTCCACGACCCGGCCAGCCGTACCTATGACGCCCGACAATGCGCGCAGCGCAAGAACCACAACGCCGCCCTCGTTTGCCTGGCCCGACGCCGCTACGGTGTCCTCCGCGGTTCGACGGATCGTGAAAGCAGATCAGATGAGCGAGAAGAAGAGCGTGTCTTGCGTGTACCAGTCGATCTCCCTGGTGGCGTAATTCCATTCGCCGTGTTCGAATTCGAGCTTGTCGATGAGTTCTTGGATGTCGTACCGGAAGTCCGGGTTCATCCGGTCCAGGACAGCGCGATAGGCGTCGGCGGCGGGCTTGGCCTTGACCAGCGGCAGGTGGCCGATGGCCGGGTAGCCATCGACCGAATGGGGAATGAACGGGAACTCATCGGGCGGGCCGCCGTAGAGGTAGCCGTGTGGAAGAAGGTCGGTAGGCACCCCGAGGCGGCGCATCTCGTCGTCGACAAGACTGAAGAATGTGCTGGGCTTGGAGTAGGTGCCCAGCTGAGAGGGGTCGGAGCCGTTGCGGTCGATGATGTGTTGCCGCGCGGCGTGGTAGGCGTTGCCTGCGCACTCCGCACCCGAGTCGATGTGCCCGGCGATGAGGTGATCGAGGGCGTCGGGGATCGACAGGCCCCAGTCGCAATCCTGGCGGTCGAGATCGCGCTGGTGCGCCTGCGCGTTCTTGCGCATTTCCTCGAGGTTGCGCAGTTGGGTGTCGCTCAGTGCTCCGTTGCCGCCCAGGTAAGCCAGGATGCCTGCCTTGTCAGCAGTAGAGTACGAGATGTTGTGGCTCATGCGACCTAGGATCGCAAACCCCCTGACAATCTCGCGGGCTGCTTCGCGCTACGCCGCGGGCATAGCGGTGCCGATTGCGACCTCCGGGAGACATATCTCCCAACAGGTACTACACACGATCGGCGTCGCCGAATGTCCCGCGCCGCACCGGGTCTCCTCCGACAGCCGCACGATATAGGGACATTGGGCCGTAGAGGCGAGCAGAGTCTCTGTCGCACAATCCGCCGCTTCCACGGTGGCGGCCACAGCGCTCACCATCGCCGCCGAGACACACACGGCGTCGCTCATAGCGGCCGGAAGGTCCGCGCCGCGCCGGAATCCATTGCCGCGCCGGCGATCTCGCCCAACACGGCACGCACCGTCGCAACCTGGTCCGCGCCCACTCGCGCGACCAGTCTTCGCTCGTACTCGACGTGGAATTCCCGCACAGCGTCCAACGTGTCGCGACCCCGGTCCGATAGGTGCAGCAGTTTGGCGCGTTTGTCCGTCGGATCCGGCCGCCGCTCCACGTAGCCGTGCCGCACCATTTCGTCGACGACCTTGGCCGCACCCTGCGCGGTGATCCCGAGACGCTCCCCCAATTGGCTTGCAGTGAGTGCGTTCTCGGCCAGTGTGCGCAGCACGTATCCATAGGAGGCACCGAGCATGCGATGGCCGCGCTCGGCCATATGCGCATGCAGCTCCGAGACGAACGCCTGATACGCCTGCCCGAGCATGACGCCGAAATCCACTTGACTCTCCTCCCGGCAATATGTACAACTCTAGTTGTACACCATAGTTGAACACCTTGGTTTAGCGCTAGGAGCCACAGCATGCCACTCATCAAATCCGCCGACGCACCCGTCTTCGAAGCTCCCCTCATGACCGCCGGCGGCCTGGCCGCACCCAGCCGTGGCTCCACCGAGAACAGCGTCTGGCGCTTCACCCTGCACCCGGGCAATCCCGGCCACGAGCACGCGGTCTCACGGGAGGAGATCTTCATCGCCCTCGCCGGCAAGGCCCGCGCCACCATCGACGGCGAGACCCACGACTTCTGCGCCGGCGACGCACTGGTGATCCCGGCCCACACCGTCTTCCGCGTATCCGTACCCGGCGACGAACCGTTCGAGGCGGTGGCGATCCTGCCGGTGGGCGCTTACGCCCAAACGCCCGGCGGCGACCGAGTCAGCCCACCCTGGGCCCAATAGTCAACGCGCACAATTGATTACACAGGAGAGTCATGCCGCACATCACCGCCGACCGCGCCCCTCGCTTCGAGAACGACCACGCCGAGTTCGTCGGCCTGGCCGCACCCACCCGCGGGTCCACCGAGAACAGCGCGTGGCGACTGACCATCAAACCGGGCGTCGACGCGCCGGCGCATGCCCTGGATCGCGAGGAGATCTTCATCGCGTTGTCCGGCACGATGACCGTCACCATCAGCGGCGAAGTCCTCACAGTGGAAGCCGGAGACGCACTCATCGTGCCCGCACACGAGCTGTTCGCCATGGCTAATCCGAGCGATGAACCGTTCGAGGCCGTCGTGGTTCTGCCCGTCGGCGGGCGGGGGCTCATTCCTGGTCAGCCGCCAGTCGTCGCGCCCTGGGCGCGTTGACCCCGCAATCGCCGGCCGAGTAGGTCGCGAATTCGCGGACAGATCCGAACGGCCATCGGCGCTGACCAATGAGCCGAAACATGGTGGGATGCTTGCGGATCCGATTGTGTCGGTGCGTGCCGCTAGTCTGCTGTCATGGTCGGACCGGACTCGGCGCTGCGCCGACTGATGCGCGAGACAGGAAAGCTGCTGCAGCCATATGGCTTTCACGGCTCGGAGGCAACGTGGGTACGCGTCGTGCCGGGTGGTGTGGCGTCGGTCGGTCGCACCCGGACACTACGCACCTGGACCGGAGGGCAGCAGGTGCTCAGATTCGGACTGAGCCTGAGCGCTACACCGACCGCCTGGTGGGAATTCCGTAACTGGCGCAGTACGCAACTGGGTCTCCCGCTCACGCCGCTCGAGCAGGCGACCGGCCCCGGCCTGATCGACGACCGCGGACTGCCGCATGACCTCACCGAGTTGTGGTCTCTGCGGGTCGACCCGACGCAACCGACCCGGCACGCGCTGCAGGCAGACATCGACGCCATCCGCGCCGATCTGCCTCGGCGCGTGCACACCTACGCGCGCCGAGCGCTACGGCTACTGGAACCGGACCGGTACCTCGATGAACTATTGGCCGACCCCACCCCACAGATCGAAACCTGGGAGGCAATCATCGTCCTGCTCGCCGACGCTGGACCAGGACCGCGACTAGACGACGCATGCACCCAATTCCGGGCGTGCCTCACCAAGCAGGATGCGGCGCACGCAGAGAATCTCATCGCGTACGCACAAGGCCGCGCCGCCCTCGTGTGAGAAGCCTCGCGCCGCACCATCGGCGGGATTCCGACAGTACTGTTCACCGAGTTGACGCCACCGATGCACAGTAAGACAACCACTTTCGCTACACAATCGCCGTAGGCAGCGTCCGACTCAACTTGCGCAGCAGGTCGGTCAGAGCAAGCCGCTCATCAGTGGTGAGGCCGGAGATCAACCGCGCCTCGTTGTGGACATGTTGCTCGACCACCTCGTCGATGACTTCGCGGCCACGGTCGGTCAGCTGGACCCGTCGACCGCGAGCGTCCACTTCGGCCGCGCGCCTGCTGACCAGTCCGGCGCGCTCCAGTCGGTCGACGCGCTTGGTGACCGCCCCAGAGGTCACCATCATCGACTCACACAACTCACCAGCGCTCAGCTCGAACGGGCGACCGGAGCGCCGCAGGGTGGCGAGCACATCGAACTCCCCCCGGCCCAGGTCGTAGTCGCTGAAAACTCGACAGAGCTGCTCATCCAGCGCCGCGTGCAGGCGGGAGATTCGGCCGATCACATGCATCGGGCTCGGGTCGAGGTCAGGCCGTTCGCGACGCCATTGGTCGACGATGCGATCGACGGCGTCGGGTTCGGGTGAAATGCGGGCCGCAGTCATCCATTGACTATACCTTCCATGGAAGATAGTTTACCTTCCATGGAAACTAACCTCTCCTCTAGACCTTGCTCCAGCATGGCGACCAGCCGTTCAAGTCAGGGATCACCACACTCGCGCACGCTTTAGGTCGACTACGCATTCGTTGAACGGCGAACTGCCGCAGCCGGATCGGCCCTCACCGACCTGGCATGAAGAGCAGCCGGCAACTCCTTACCGTGAGCGCGCCACGGCGTCGACGCCTGCGATCGAGGGAAGCGCCTGCCCGATAACGACCGAGCGATTGCCGCCGAACCGCCCATTGGCGGCCACCACGGTGTAGGCACTTCCGGCGGGCCTGATTCCACTGACGTTCACCCGCGAATATCACCGGGACTGCAAGAACCTCAGTTCGTCCTTTATCCGTAAGCCATAACCCGAAACATCAGAGAGAAGAAATTGGCCACACAAGATGCACACTCCTACTCGGCCGTGAGATCATGGCTGGGCGTTTCTGCAATCACAGCCAGCTTATTCGTCTTCGTCACCACAGAGCTGATGCCCGTCGGCCTACTTACTCCAGTGAGCACGAGCCTGAGCATATCGGTGGGAGTTGCCGGGCTGATGGTTACTTTGTACGGAATCTCAGCCGGGCTGGGCGTACCGTTTATCGTGGCATGGACCAGGCGCGTCAACCGACGAATTCTACTGTCCGCATTACTGGCGATATTGGCGCTGGGAAACCTGATCACCGCCATCTCACCGAACTATCCGCTGGTCTTGACGGCGCGGCTGATCATGGGATTTGCCAATGGGGTGTTCTGGGCCATAGGCGTAGGCATGGCGATGCGCCTCGTTCCAGGACGCCACGCGAGCAGAGCCGCCGCGGTCGCACTGTCCGGCATCTCGATCGCCACCGTGGTCGGCATGCCGCTGGGAACATTCCTTGAAAGCCTCACGAGCTGGCGGACCACGTTTCTCATCTGGAGCGCCCTCAGCGCGCTGGTATTCGTCGCGGTCGCCGCCATAGTTCCATCGCTGCCATCGGATAATTCGATTTCGGTCAAGGATGTCTTCAAGCTTCCGCTCGAGAACGTGCGACTACGTTTGGTGATGCTTACCGTCGTATTGTATGTACTCGGCCATTTCGGGGCATACACTTTCATACGCCCCTTCTTGGAGGACAATTCATCTGCCACGCCCGCCTATGTCACCGGGTTGCTGATAATTTATGGCGCCGGAGGGGCGGCCGGAAACTTTATCGCCGGATATACCGCGACTACGAATTTGAAAGCCAGCTTCATCGTCGCCTGCACCGGACTCGTGGCGTCCTTGTTCTTATTGCTCACGATCGGTCACGGACAGGCCGGTCTGATTATCTCGGTGGCCCTCTGGGGAGTGTCCTTCGGTGCCATGAACCTGTGCCAAATCAACATGACGCTCGCTGCCGCGCCCGACACCTTTGAAGCCGCTATGTCACTCAACACCTTGGGATACAACACCTCTATCGCGCTCGGAGCACTTTTCGGTGGGCTGTTCGCCGATCATTCAGGTGTCCGAAGTGTCTTCTGGTTCGGCGTCGCGCTGACATCGGCCTCATTGCTCGTCACACTCACCAGTCGCCGGAAGCCCGCACCCACCGTCCTCGATGACGCGTCGGCCGACAGTGATCAGGCGGTCCTCCAATCCTGACGAAGGAGTGACAGACACCCGTCGATCCTCTTGCCGAACAACCAGCAGCGCTGCTCGGCGTGGATCGGCGCCCTCGCTTGTGCACGCATCGACGGATGCCTTATCGACCGGGACGCTCGAGGTCGTTCAGCTCCTGCTGGAGCCGCTCGAGGGCCGCCCGGATGGCATCGATCTGCGCGTTGAGTTCGGCGATCTTCGCTTGATCCACGGTCTGCGGGGATCCTGCCTGTGGGGGCGGCGGTGCTGCGGGCTGCCTGCCCGGTGGCGGTGCGGGCGCGGCGCCGTCGCCGGGTGCGGTGGCAAGTCTGCCGGTGTCGGCGCCGAATACCTGGTCGAGCGCCTCGACCAGGGTCGGGGCATAGCCGACGCGGACGCCACCGGTGCCGGGGTCGCGGTAACTGAGGAGTACTCGTGCCAGTTGCGGGAACGTCGATCCGTTCGGTGTTGTCGAAATCCGCTCGGTGAAGAGTGGTTCAACGTAGAGCACCCCGCCGTCCGCGATCGGGAGGGTGAGCAGGTTGCCGTACTGGATCCGGTTCGAACGCTCGAGCAGGGTTCGCTCGGACGCCACTCTGGTGTCCGAGATCATCGAATTCTGGATCTGCTGCGGTCCCTGGGTGAGCGTGTCGGTGGGAAGTTGCGAGACGCTGACCTTGCCGTAGTTCTCGGGGTCGGAATGGGCGGAGACGTAGGCGGAGAGGAATTCCCTGTTGAACCCGACCATCGCGCTGGCCAAGCGGAACGACGGCTCAGCGTTGTCCGGGTCGCCCAGCAGGACGTAGAACGGCGGCTGATGCGGGTTGGCGTCAACGGTCGGGTCGCTGGGCACAGACCAGAAAGCGCAGGCTCGGACCGTCGCGTGCGCTCATCTCCCACACTCCCGTGGCCGCGCCGAGCCGAACGGTGTATAGCCGACGCATGACCGTCTGGTCTGATTCTACCGGCGCCGGGTGATCCCGCCGCGGGTCTACTTCGCGATCATGTGGGCAGGTACTGTCGTTCGGCAACCTCGAGCCAACTGAGGATCGCGCTCGAATCGGGTACGCATCACCACCGGCCTCACGCACCAGTCGAGGCCGGCGGATCGATCAGATTCCACCCATCATGTACCGCTCGGCCGTGTCAGAGGAGAATGGTGTGGAGTCCAGGCGGAGGTTGTGATGGCCAGTGCGGGAGTCGACTATCGGTTACATGGGGTGCGGATCGTGCATGCCGACGAATTGGATCCGAATACGCCGCAGACGCCGGGAATGAACCGTGCCGCGGCAATCAATGCGGCGCGGGCCGGCGCGCAGCGGCTCTGGGCCGGGACGGCACTGATTCATCCCGATGCCAAGACCGGCGCGCACCACCATGGCCATGTCGAGAGCATCATCTATGTTGTAGCCGGTCGGGCCCGGATGCGGTGGGGCAACCGGCTCGAATACACCGCGGAGGCCGGGCCGGGTGACTTCATCTATGTCCCTCCGTTCGTACCGCATCAAGAGATCAACGCCAGTTCCGACGCGTCCCTGTCGTGCGTCGTGGTCCGCAGCGATCAAGAACCGGTAGTGGTCAACCTCGACCTGCCCGATATCGAATCGGATCCCGAGCAAGTGACCTGGATCGATGACTTACATCCGCCACGCTGACAGTGCATCCGTTTCCGCCACAGGCCGTCGCTGATTTCTCGATCTTGGTCCAATGGCCGGTGTTATGTTGACGATGCGCAGTGCGTTGTCTCAGCTTGTGTTGTTCCGTTTATCGGCCGTCGATGCCCGCATCGGCGAATGGGTGTTTGTGCGTCACCGTCAGGTTCGAGCGCAATACCGATCGCGAGGACAGGAGCACGGTTGTGAGCAAGCCTCGATATTTCCGGGCGAGTACTGCAGTGGTCGCCATGGCAGCGGCGGCGGTTTTGGTGCTGCCCGGATGTAGCGACGACGCGTCCGCTACGAAGAACACCACGAATATGAGCGAACAATCGGGCGACAGCCCGCCGCGAAACCCGAATCTGGCCGCGGAGAAATACGCGGTCACCCACCTGGACTCCGGGCAATCCGACAGCTTCCCGGACCCGGTGCCGCGCGGTACCTTCCACATCGACCCGAAGCAAATGCCGCGCGTGGCGACCGGGCCGGTCAACATCATGACGCTGGCGTCGACGGACTCGAAGTACCGGTGGATCTCCTCGACCTCCGGTGTGCGATACGTCGACGTATCCGACGGCGGGTTCCGGCAGGTCGCATCGATGGATGCACCCGGGGTCGCGCCGATTCCGCCCCGAGCGCTGGATCAGGTCCTGGATCAGAACTTCTCCGACGTAGGTCAGATCGAGACCGCCATCCGCGATAATTGGGGCGGGGCGACCTGGCAGCGGATCGCCAACGGCGTCTACAGCCTGGTCGACAAGGACAACAACGTCTATTACGTCACCCAGAACTCCGAGATCGTGAAGTTCGGGCTGAAGAACAAGGACAAGCCCGAGGACGGGATCGAGATCGTCGCGCAGTTGGACTTCAAGCCGTGGCTGGGCGCGGGGACGACAACGCTGGGGACTCCGGAAAACATCGTCGGCGTCAACATGACCTACGACGGACATCTGACGGTGCTCGGATCGCGCGCACTGTTCGTCATTGATCGCGCGCTTGCCGGTGAGCCTCAGCAGGTCCGGTTCGGAGACGACGAGACCGTCTCCAACTCGATGGCCATCGACGAGAAGGGCGGCATCTACGCCGCATCGGACAAGATCATGCGCAAGGTGGTGTGGACCGGAAGCAAGCTGTCCACGGCCGAGGCCGACGGCGCTTGGTCGTCGCCGTACGACTTCGGCCGCCAACCTCCCGCTGTGAAGTTCGGCATCGGCACCGGTTCCACACCGACACTGATGGGGTTCGGCACCGATGCCGACGAATTGGTGGTGATCACCGATGGCGCCGACCATATGAAGCTGGTCGCTTTCTGGCGCAACAAGATCCCCGCCGGGTTCACACAGAAGCCCAACACCAAATCCGATCGCATCGCCGACCAGATCGAGGTGACGGCGGGCCTGTCCGATCCCAAGCCGGAATTCATCCAGAGCGAGCAGTCGGTCGTCGTGAACGGCTACGGCGCGTTCGTGGTCCAGAACATCGGGGCCGAAGGCGTACCCGATCGCCTGGTGGATGTGATCGCCAACGGGCCGGTTTCCCAGCCCCCGCACGGCATGCAACGATTCGAATGGGATCCGAAGGCCGACAAGTGGACCTCGGCATGGACCCGCGGCGATGTCGTGTCCACCTCGATGGTGCCCGCGGTATCCAGCTCGGGCGGGATCGTCTTCGTCAACGGCTACAGCAAAGCCGACGGCTGGGAGGTCACCGGTATGGATTGGCAGACCGGAGAAACCGTGCACCGCACCATCTTCGGTCAATCGAACCTCGGCAACGGCGCGTACGCGATCGTCGAAGCCCTCCCCAACGGCGACTTGCTGTTCAACAGCATCGGCGGCCCCTTCCGCGCCAAGATCGTCGAGTAATTACGCGGGCCTCGGGCTGTAACAGTGGCGAAGCCGTGCACTGTTGCAGCCCGACCACGCGAGAGTTCGGCGGGGTGATCGGGCCTGTTCTGACGCCGGACGCCGACGAGCGGCATGCTCAGCGATGGATCGCCGAATCATCCTGTCCATAGCCTAGTTTCACGTCGTGGACAACTTCGCCACCGATCACCGTCACGCTGCTGGACACCGGCGGGTAGCCGCGAGCCACCACGGTGTACTGGCCCTCGGGTAGATCACTGACCACGTAGCGGCCGTTCTCGTCGGTGCGAGCCGTGGCGGTCAGGTCGCCGTCGGCATCCAAGATGGTGATCTGGACGTCGGGAACAGACCGGTCGCTGTCCGACCACGCCGATCCGGCGAGCACTGCCATCGGAGCCAGGTCGATGTCCTGGCGCAGCAGGCCGCTGTCGGGCATGGTCAGGGTGGCCGCGTTCGGACGCATATGGTCGGCGACGGCAACCAAGGTGTAGGTGCCCGACACCACGCCATGACAAACATAAACGCCGTCACCTGCCGTGATGGCCGCGCCGACGACCTCGCCGCGCATGTCGGTCAGCGTGACGGTCGCGCCGGCGAGCGGTTCGCCGCGCCGGGCCGATCTGACCACGCCCGACAGCTCGCCAGAACCCATGAGCGTCAGGTCCAATTGCACGGTCCGATGACCGACGGCGACGCTCACTGCCTCCGGCTGATGCCCCGTCGCGGACGCGATCAACACATAGTTACCGCCCTCGGGCACGCCGATGACGTACCCGCCGTGCGGATCGCCGGTCGCCCGGGAAACCTGGTGCCCTCGGTGGTCGATCAGGGTCAGCGCAGCTCCTGGCACCGGCCGACCGTCTCCGTGCCCAATGCGACCTCGGATCGAGCGGCGATCGGGCTCGGGTCGGATGTCCATCGAATCCGGCTCTGCCGCTGCCGTTCCCGACACCGAGACCTGATACACACCGTTGCCCTGATGGTCGATCGAGAGGTGCCCACCGGCCAGCACCGGCGCAGGCTCGGACACTGCCTGGGCGGCGCCGTCCCACACCCGCGACTGGGCCCACGTCGAGTCCTCGCCTACCGACTGTGCGACGAGCTCGGCGTCCACAGGGGCGGCGGACCCCGGAACCGGATCATCCTGCAGCGGAATCTCCTTCATGAAAACCAGCACCACCGCACCGAGCAGCGCGACCGCGGCAGTGACATAGAAGACTCCCGACATGGAACTGGTGAATCCGGTCAGGATCGGCACCCGCAGTTCCTCCGGCAGCTCCGCGATCCCACTCGTATTGCTCTGCATGCTGCTGAGCTGGGCCGCGTCGAAGCCGTCCGGCAGCTGTCCACCGAACGCGTCGATGATCTTGTGCGGCAACAGGTTGAACAAAATCGTCAGGAAGACCGCGACCCCCAGCGTCCCGCCCATCTGCCGAAAGAATGTCGCCGCAGCCGTCGACACGCCCATGTCCGAACGCGGACCGGCGTTTTGTGCGGCGATGATCAGCGTCTGCATACAGCCACCGAGGCCGACCCCGATGATGCCCGCGTACACCAGCGGCTGCCACAGCGGGCTGTCGTAGAGCACACGCGCGTGCAGCGCCGCACCGACCGCCATCACGAAGGAGCCGAGCACCGGCAGCGCTCTGTAATGACCGGTGGCCTTCGTGATCTGCCCGGCCACCTGAGAGCCGATCATGATGCCGAGCACCAGCGGCAGCATCAGCAAGCCCGACTTCGTCGGCGAGTAGCCGCGTACCACCTGGAAATACTGCGGCACCATCACGATGGCGCCGAACATCGCGATACCGACGATGAGGCCACCGATGATAGCGACGCTGAAGGTCGAATTCTTGAACAGCCGCAACGGGATCAGCGCCGCGTCCTTCATCAGGAATTCGATGAGTAGGAACAGCACCAACCCGGCGGCGCCGATGCCGTAGCAGATCAGCGCACGGTCGGAACTCCACCCCCAGTTCCTGCCCTGTTCGGCGACGATCAGCAGCGGCACCACGCAGATCGTCAACGCCGACGCACCGAACCAGTCGATCCGGTGCCGCTGGCGCTGATGCGGCACATTGAGCACCTTGGCGACCACACCGAGCGCCAGCACACCGATCGGCACGTTCACCAGGAACACCCAACGCCAGCCTTCGAGCCCCCAGAGGTTGTCGTAGTTGGAGAAGAAACCGCCGAGCACCGGGCCGAGCACGGTGGCCGAACCGAAGACCATCATGAAGTAGCCCTGGTAGCGCACACGTTCGCGGGCGGGCACGATGTCACCGATGATGGTGAAGGCCAGCGACATCAGGCCACCGGCGCCAAGGCCCTGGAAGGCCCGGAAGCCTGCCAGTTCGTACATCGATGTGGCGAAGGTACAGGCGGTGGAGCCGAGGACGAACAGGCCGATCGCGGTGAGGTAGAAGGGCTTTCGCCCATAGATGTCGGCCAGCTTGCCGTACAGCGGCGTAGTGATTGTGGCGGTGATCAGATATGCCGTTGTCGCCCAGGCCTGTTCGTCGAACCCGTGCAGGCTGTTCGAGATCTTGACGATCGCCACGCTCACGATGTTCTGGTCGAGTGCGGCCAGAAAGATGCCGAGCAGCAGGCCGGACAGGATGGTCAGGATCTGCCGGTGCGACAGCGACGCGTCCTCGCCTGCTTCCAGGACCGGCGGCGCCGCCGGTGCCTGAATCGTGGAATTCGTCATATAGGGGCCCTACTTCTGATCGGCTAGCTGCAGTGGGGTATTCCGACACCTGTTGCGCACGGGCCACGAACAGTCGACCCGACACTCGACGAGGCCATGCGCCTTACGATCTCGGCATGCGGTAGCTCGACGAGCTTGACCGGTGCACTGCGGGCCCGTCGACAACGAGGCAGCGCGACACGGTGGCGGCCAGTAATCGATCTCGGCCAGACTTCATTAGCACCTGAAACTATTTGCGACCGCACACTATACAGACGCGCCACCAACACGTCACAACCGATCACCCACTGTATCTGCTACCCCTGCTGTCGCTACTGCCGCTGCACAGGGATTGGACCGAGCCCACCTTGGCCGAACGGCTCGGGGTGTCGACATAAACCATTCGCACGGACGTCGAGTGTGGCGCCACCTGCGCTGTCCCGCGGGCGCACTGCCCGCGCCCCCGGCGGGTATCGGCTCGATGCCCGGTCCGCGCTATCACCACCGTTGCTCGATGACGACGAGGCAGTCGCCGTCGCGGCGGGGTCGGCGACTGCCGCCAATAAAGCGGTGACCGGTCTCGAGGAGACCTCGGTGCGCCGCATGGCGAGCGACGGCTGAGCGGTTCCGGAAAGCGGCAGCTGCTTGATGAATTCGTGGTGTCGAGATTTGAACAACAATGTCCCCGACCGGACGGCGATTGCCTATCGAGTCCGGTCGAGGATGTCCACCTATGGCTTATTCAGGCCTGCACCGAGGGATCACTGGTTGGCGCCGATGATGCCACCGACGATCGCGCCGACGATACAGCCGGGAATGGCCGTGACGACGAGGAAGATGAGCCCGATGAGCGCCCCGACGACGCAACCGATCGCAATACCCGCAATAGTGGTGCCCGCGTCACCGATGTTCTGCAACGCACCGGGTTCCGGCGCCACGGCGCCGACGGGCGCCAGCGTCAAAGATGTTGCTGTGCTGTCGATTTGCGGTGTGACCTGCACCTGTCGACCTGCTACGGTCTGCGCCGCCGTCGGCAGCCAGCCGACCACCGACCCGTCGGGTGCCAACACCGTGATCACGCCCGTAGTGGGCGTCACCTCGAATGTCCCCGACGCCAATGTGACCGTCGCACTCGAACGGTCGGGTGCGACCGCGGCCGTGTACACGACACCGCTGTCCACCCCTTCGAACTCTGCGCCCGGCGCCACCGGCTGACCGTGCGCGGTCGCCGCGGTGATGCCGGTCGCGGCGACAGTGAACATCGTTGCCGCTATCAATCTCTTGATCATCATAAGACTTTCCAATCATCCGGCCGATTCGATTGACGTACCCCGAGAATCGGCAAATGGGACACGGATTATCATGCGCCTCGGACGCTCTCGATGTCGAGAGAATGATGAAATTGAATTGCTCTGCAAGATCAATAAATTCGCTCGCCCGATAAAATGTTCGGTCGAAATTTCCGCAAATCTATTACACACCAAAAGAAGCCGGAGTCGGGCATTGCTGACAACTAAACCGACATGTCGGTACACAACCCGGTCATACCCTCGGCGACAAGCGTCGGCAGGAAGACCTCGAACGATCCAATCACAGTGCTCCGCAACGGATTCGGCCGCGTTCGCAAAGTCCGAGATCGGACGATCAGCCGCAAGCCCATCCCGAGATCGACGCCTCACGGCGCACAGAAGACGAACACCATGAGGGAACTCGCCGATCCCCAGCAGGGCACCAGCGAAGGTGGCCAGGGTGGGTCCCGGGTTGAGCACTCTCGCGCAGAGGCCCACTCGGACGATATCGAGCCGGATCAGCCGACCGGTCCGAGCAGAGCTACTCGAGTTCGCCCTCGGTCTCCAGGTAGACCTCTCGCAACCGGTCGAGTGTAGCCTGCTCCGGCTTCTCCCACAGGTCCCGCTCAGCGGCCTCCAGCAGTCGCTCGGCAATTCCGTGCAGCGCCCACGGGTTGGACTGCTCCATGAATTTCCGGTTCACGTCATCGAAAACGTAACTCTCAGCGAGCTTTTCGTACATCCAGTCGGCGACGACATTGGTGGTTGCGTCGTAGCCGAAAAGGTAGTCGACAGTGGCCGCCATTTCGAATGCGCCCTTGTAACCGTGGCGGCGCATCGCCTCCAGCCAGCGCGGGTTCACCACGCGAGCGCGGAAGACTCGGGAGGTCTCCTCTGAGAGGGTGCGAGTGCGTACCGCGTCGGGGCGGGTGCTGTCGCCGATGTACGCCTCGGGGTTCTTACCGGTCAGCGCGCGCACGGTGGCGACCATGCCGCCGTGGTACTGGAAGTAGTCGTCGGAGTCGGCGATGTCGTGTTCGCGAGTGTCGGTGTTCTTGGCGGCCACCGTGATCCGCCGGTATGCGGTGCGCATGTCGTCGGCCGCGGGCGCGCCGTCGAGGTCACGGCCATAGGCAAAGCCGCCCCACGCGGTGTACACCTGCGCGAGGTCGTCGTCGGTGCGCCAACTCTTGGAGTCGATCAACTGCAGGATGCCCGCACCATAGGTGCCGGGCTTGGAGCCGAAGATGCGGGTGGTCGCGCGGCGCTGGTCGCCGTGCTCGGCGAGGTCGGCCTGTGCATGCGCGCGTACGTAATTCGACGCCAGTGGCTCGTCCAGCTCGGCGACCAGCCGCACCGCGTCGTCCAGCAGCGCAAGCACGTGTGGGAACGCATCGCGGAAGAATCCGCTGATCCGCACGGTGACGTCGATACGAGGGCGGTCGAGCTCCGTCAGGGAAATGACCTCGAGTGTGGTGACGCGGCGGCTGGCCTCGTCCCACACCGGCCGGACACCGAGCAGCGCGAGGACTTCGGCGATGTCGTCGCCGGAGGTGCGCATTGCCGAGGTGCCCCACACGGAAAGTCCCACCGAACGCGGGTATTCGCCGTGGTCGGCCCGGTAGCGGTCCAGCAGCGAGTCGGCCATGGCCTGCCCGGTTTCCCAGGCCAGTCGCGACGGCACCGCCTTCGGGTCGACGGAGTAGAAGTTGCGGCCGGTCGGCAGCACGTTGATCAACCCGCGCAGCGGCGAACCGCTGGGGCCAGCCGGGATGAATCCACCGTTGAGCGCGTGCAAGACGCGGTCGATCTCGATGCCGGTCCGGCGCAGCCGCGGCACCACTTCGGTGGCGGCGAACCGCAGTACCTGCCGCACCGTGCCGTTGTCGGTGAGCGTGTCCACGGCATCGACGGACCAGTCGGTCGATTGCAACGCCGAGACCAGCTCGCGCGCTTGGGCTTCCACCCGGTCGACGCGCTCACGGGCCTCGGTTCCGGATTCGTCGAGCCCGAGCGCCTCGCGCAGCCCCGGCACATTCCGCTCGCCGCCCCACAGTTGCCGCGCGCGCAGCATGGCGAGCACCAGGTCGAGTTCGCTCTGCCCGGTCGGCGCCTGCCCGAGAATGTGCAGGCCGTCACGAATCTGCACATCCTTGATCTCGCAGAGCCAGCCGTCGACGTGCAGCAGCATGTCGTCGAAGACGTCCTCTTCCGGACGCTCGGCCAACCCGAGATCGTGGTCCATCTTCGCCGCGCGCATCAGCGTCCAGATCTGTTGCCGGATCGCAGGCAGTTTGGCGGGATCGAGAGTGGAGATATTGGCGTGCTCGTCGAGCAACTGCTCCAGACGTGAAATGTCGCCATAGCTTTCGGCGCGCGCCATCGGCGGGATCAGGTGATCGACCAGGGTGGCGTGTGCCCGGCGCTTGGCCTGGGTGCCCTCACCCGGATCGTTGACAAGGAACGGATAGATCAGCGGCAGCTCACCGAGCGCAGCGTCGGTGCCGCACGAGGCGGACATACCGAGGGTCTTGCCCGGCAACCACTCCAGATTGCCGTGCTTGCCGAGGTGCACCATCGCGTCGGCGGCGAACCCGTCCGGCGCGGCGATCCATCGGTAGGCCGCAAGATAGTGATGGCTCGGCGGCAGATCCGGGTCGTGGTAGATGGCGACCGGGTTCTCACCGAAACCACGCGGCGGCTGCACCATCAACACCACGTTGCCGAAGCGCAATGCGGCAATGACGATTTCGCCGTTGGGATCGGCAGAGCGATCGACATACAGCTCGCCCGGCGGGGGGCCCCACGCCTCGATCACAGCCTCGCGCAGGTCCTCGGGCAGCGTGTCGAACCATGCCGCATACTGCGTCGCGCCGATCCGGATCGGATTGCCTTCGAGCTGTTCGGCCGTCAGCCAGTCCGGATCTTGACCACCGGCGGCGATGAGCGCATGAATCAGCGCGTCGCCATCGCGCTCCTCGAGCCCGGGAACCTCCCCGCCAGGCCCCAGATCGTAACCAGCCGAACGCATCTCGGTGAGCAATCGGATCGCGCTCGCCGGCGTGTCCAAGCCCACCGCGTTGCCGATGCGGGCGTGTTTGGTCGGATAGGCCGACATCATCACGGCGACCCGACGCTGCGCGGCCGGAATGTGACGTAGCCGCGCATGCCGCACCGCGATACCCGCCACCCGCGCCGCACGCTCGGGGTCCGGCACATAGGTGGACAGACCGTCGGCGTCGAATTCCTTGAACGAGAACGGCACCGTGATGATCCGGCCGTCGAATTCCGGCACCGCCACCTGAGTGGCCACATCGAGGGGCGAGAGCCCGTCGTCGTTGGCCTCCCACTGCGCGCGGCCGCTGGTCAGGCACAGGCCTTGCAGGATAGGCACATCGAGCTCGGCCAACGCCGCGACATCCCATGCCTCGTCGTCGCCACCGGCGGACGCGGTCGCGGGCTTGGACCCGCCTGCCGCGAGCACCGTCACCACCAGTGCGTCGGCCTGCCGCAGTGTGTCGAGCAATGCGGGCTCGGCGGTGCGCAACGACGCACAGTAGAGCGGCAGCGGCCGCGCTCCGGCGTTCTCGATTGCGGCACAGAGCGCATCGACGTATCCGGTATTCCCCGCGAGGTGCTGCGCGCGGTAGTAGATGACCGCGACGATCGGTCCGTCGACCGTCGCCACAGTGCGCTCCAGCTCGCCCCAGCTCGGCAGCTGCACAGGCGGCTCGAAGCCGTGCCCGGTGAGCAGCACCGTATCGGACAAGAAGTTGTGCAACTGACGCAGATTCGTCGAACCACCGGCCGCGAGGTAGTTGTGTGCGTCGGCAGCAACGCCGCCCGGCACCGTCGAGCACTCCATCAATTCGGCGTCGGGCGCGAGCTCACCACCGAGCGCCACCATCGGCACCCCGCTGGCATGTATCGCTGCCAAGCCGTCTTCCCAGGCCCGCTTGCCGCCGAGGATTCGCACGATTACCAGATCGGCGCCGTCGAGCAGGGCGGGCAGGTCCTCGACCAGCAACCGAGCGGGATTGCCCCATCGATAGTCCGCGCCACTCGCGCGCGCGCTCAACAGATCGGTGTCGGACGTGGACAGCAGCAGAATCACAGGTGACGGCCTTCCTCGGGTTACGCGCCCATCGGGTTCGTTGCTCGCCGGAGAGGGTCTGGCTTGTGACAGTGGCGCGACCGCACCGGAGTTTCACCGGTTTCCTCGTCACCCGCCGAGCATCCAGATGCTACCTGTCGGGGCGGCACGCACCTGCCACCTGTCTGTCTGCCGGATCGGGCAGACTTGTCGAGGCACGTTTCCTTCCGATACGAACCGAGCGGAACGGACGCGCGAGTCCCCGTTCTACAGACGCGGGTCGAAGACCAGCCGGAAGTCCGTCAGGGACTTCCGATCTCCCACGGCACTGAACTCCCTGCCCGGCAGCTCATTCACCGGCAACCCGGCCTGCTCGGCGATCAATGCCGCGGGCACCCACATCGGGTCCCGCGCCGAATGCCACGGTGTGTCTAGCTGCGCACGATCCCCGAAGACAAGAATCACGCGAACCTGAACGCGATCGGACGACATACCTCCATGATGACCGTCGGAGAACGCCACCGGATAACGATGACGGCTCATCCGCGGCAACGCGGCCATCCGGCAGCAGAACGGAAGTCGTCGACAATGCGGGCGCAGTCGGTATAGCGCGGGGTTTCACAGGCCGGTGCATCCGGAGAACGAGCGGGCCGACCAGCTGCGGCTGTGCGAGCCCGAGGTCGAATCATCCGAGCTGCGTTCCGATGTCCGGGCGGCCGAACAGTTCGTCGAAAGGTGCCGGTAGATCTCGATGAGGTCGACGCGCAGGTCGGGCAGGAGGTCCTCGGCGATCACACCGGCGCCGACCGTCGTCAGTAGCACAGCTAGGTGTACTGACCTGAGAGGTTGGGAACGCGGCTGGCTGGTGGATGTCCGCCGAGTGCGGTGTGGCCGCGGTGATGATTGTAGGTGTGTAGCCAGGTA